>JACJWC010000014.1 GCA_020637335.1 Acidobacteriota bacterium
GTGATTCCACATAGGCCAAATTGCCGCCGGTGACAAAGTGACAATCCTGGGTGCTGACCACTTGGACGGGCCGTCCTTCACCAAAAAATCGCGGTTTTTGGGATTCGGTCACCACCAGTTCAAAACACTTTTGCCAGGATCGGAAAAAAGGACTTGCGTGGCGGAACAAATAATCCAGCATAAACTGGGTGTAATGCGCCTCTGAGTTGGTCACAACAAACAAACGTTTTCCATGCGTTTTGAATTTGTGCAAGGTCGGAATAAGGAGCGGATCATCGTGAATAAATTTGGCGGGGTTGGCCATAATCAGGCCTTTTAGGGTGCCATCTCGGTGTTTAAGGTCTACTGAAGCGCGTATGTCCTGAAACAGTTTTTTGTAGTCCAGAGGTGGCTCGCCGGGCTTTTCCAAATGGTCAATCAGGGCGGCAAACAGGTAGGTTTCGACCAGCTCAAACAAGGTGTCGACGACGCGATAGCGATCATTGCCAAAGGTAATCCGTTCGTGGCGGTACTGTTGACGGCGTTGATCGGGTTTGAGTAACCGCAAGCCGTGGTAGCCCAAACTGGTGTATTTAAATTTGTCCATTTTCAGTACATTGCCCAGTGCCGTGTCCATGACCAGGCCGCGAATGGTGAAGTCGTGATCGTAAGGTAATTTGAGGATGGACTCGGGATATTTGTATTCTTCGACCAGGGTCTTTAAGGTCAGGTAATAGGTCGCCTCATCCAACGCTGCCTGTTTGTATTGGGCAAGGGTGAAATCCATGTCGAACCCGACCGCGCGGATGCGGCTCAGTTTGAGGTTGCGATTCACAAAAATCCGGTTTTCTGGAAGCGGGTCGATGGATTCTTCGCTGGCAAAACCCGACTCCAGTATGAGCCGCAACTTTTCGGAAATTTCCTGGGGTTTCATGGCACTCCTTTTTGATTCAGCGGAAGAAGGGTTGGTAGGGTTGCATTGGTTCGGGGTACCAGCGGATGGGTTGAATGTCGATGCCACCGCGCCGCGAGAAATAGCAGGTCACTTGTAGGGCGTCCGGTTGATAGGCTGTGCACAGATCGGCACAAATCTGCTCACAGCAGGCTTCGTGAAAGGCTTGATGGTTGCGGTAAGAAACCAAATAACGCAAAAGATGTTGGGGTGATACGGCCGAAGCCTGCATTTCGACCCGAATGGTCGCCCAATCGGGTTGACCTGTTACCGGGCAGCGGGAGCGGAACAGATGCGAAGTCCAAACCTGGTGACCCGAATAATCGCCTTTGGCCAGCAGAGCGACATCGGGTTGCGCTTCAACGCCGGTGGCCCAGGCATCTAAGCTTGTGCCCCAATACTCAGGGGAAGGCTGTGACCAAGGGTCGCTAGGGGCTTCAAAGCAAAGGCTGACTTCTGATCCGGTTGCGGCATTGAAATCGACCTGCAATCTTTGCGCAAATGCATCCGGGTCAAAACATGTGTTGTTCCAGGCGTTGAGATAAAGTTTAAGACTTTTGGATTCGAGAATGTTTAGCGAATTAGCGGGCACCATCAGGCGTAAACGTTTTTGGACAGGTGTGCCGTGGAGGTCAAGGTGACTCACTTCAAATGCGTTCCAGGCATCCCATCCACAGTTAAATACCGGGACGTTTCCGCGGTAACGACTGCGCGGAATCGCATCCAAACCGTGCTCTGTATCGGGAACCGCGCGACCGAGTTTGAGGTTCAAGCCATCCAAAGCCATCTCAACCGCCATGGATTTGGGGGATCAGCGTGCGCAAAACGAGGAAGCTTCCGTATAACCAAGTACCCGCAAATAAAATAAGCAGGGTTCGTTCGGTCCAGAGCATGGCTTTGGTTGAGGCATTGCGGAACATTAATATGCCCCAACCCCATCCGGTGAACATGCCGGCCAAATGCGCGAAATTGTCGATGGGCATGCCGAGCAAGGTCACGACCACACAAAAAACGTTGCCCCAGATCATGTAGCTCTTGAATTTCTCCGCTGCACCCAAATCGCCCGTTCCTCGATAGTAGGCGTAAAGCGCGCCCAGGTAGCCAAACAGCGCTGCAGATAAACCCACCACATTTGAGCCGGAATGGAAGACAAACAAATGGCCAATGATGCTGCCCAACGCGCCTGCGGCCCCACAGCCCAACGTCAACAACCAGAATCGGCGCAATCCAAACACGCCAAAGAGTAAGGGGCCCAAGAAGGCCAGCGCCGACAGGTTGAAAATGATGTGTAAAATATTGCCGTGAAGGAACATGTAGGTGAAAAGGCGCCAGTATTGGCCGCCCAATACAGCGCCGGTCGTGCTGGCACCTAAATTCCAAAAGGCCTCAGAAGAGGGCAGGACATAGGCGCGTAACTGGTCAAAAAGCCCAAAATCTTCTTGGCTCGCCAATTGGTTTTGATAGGTGAGAATTGCGGTGAGGGCAAAAAAGAAAGTGCATAATCCGAACAATGCGTAGGTCGATTCCAGATGGACCGAGCCGCCTTCTTCGCTTTCGTCAAAGCGCCCGCTTGAAACTTGGAGATGGGCTACCGGTGCTTGGCAATACTCACAAATGGCATCATTGGACCCGACAAACTTGCCGCACGAGGGACAGGTCTTGTATTGCGAGGCGAACGTATTCCTATTGGATCCACGCCATTCGCTTAACCATTTCTTAACCTGATTTTTCCATCTGCGAAACCAAAAGCCATTCATAGTGTCCTCATTGCCTTTTTTAGCTTAGCAGGGATCATGCCTAACCAAGGGACATCCGGCGCTGAAAATCGCGCCTTAATGTCCCATTCGACCAAAACCATGCAGAAGTAAAGCGCAAGATGGATCTAACTTCCCGCCGGGTAATTTTGGGTGAAACGCCAATTTCGTGCTGGAAGTTCGGTTGGCACAACATGCCCATGGTTTGGGCGGCCATCCACAGCGGCCATAAACAGAACAAGCGAATGCGTCGGTTGCGGCGCGGAATGGCCATGGTGTAGCGAAAGGCGTCCTGCAGATGGCCGTTGGCTTTTTCCGCCATCAGGCGTACGACCGTGACATTTTTTTCGGGGCATTCGTTTTTCATAAACGCTTCAGGGCTGAGGCCCGCCCGGTCCAGGATGGAAAGGGGAACGTAACTCCAACCACGCCCAACATCGACCATAACATCCTTTGTGATATTGGTGATTTGCAACGCCAAGCCAAAGGAAACCGCGTGTTGTTGCAACGTTTCGCGCTCTGCTTGACCGCTTAGCCGGGGCAGGAAAAGGCCGGTTAACATCTCGCCAACGGTGCCGGCTACGTAATAGCAGTACTGGTCCAGATCCGCTTCATCTGTAAGAAAAAGCGTTTGGCCTAAACCTTCGCGTTTCTGGAATTCAGCCATGCCCTTAGCCATACACAGCACACTGGGAATGATCGTTAAGCGATCCTTCGCTTTGAGTTGGTTAAAACAATGCGCTACTTTGCCCGCGTTCTGAATCAGATTTAATTCGGCAGGATCCCCATCCAACTGTGAGAGCTGCTGGATCCAATGTTCAAGCCAGGTTTCATCACATTGCTCTGAACCAAATTGATCGGCGAATTCTTCCAAAAGCAAAACCTTTTGATCCGCAGGGAATTTTGGGGCATCTTCCACCGTATCCAGGATCCGGCACCACAAGTAGGCCAATAAAACAGCACGGTGGAGATCGCCTCGCAAGGCGCGAATATTCAGGGCGAAGGTGCGGCTGACCATGGGTAACATTTGTTCGCAATAGGACCAGTAATCCGGATTCAATCGGGCCTCCACCCCGCACATCATAGCCCAGCCTGACCCGGGAAATCGCCATTAACTGACATGAACTCCCGTTTTGACATAGAATGGTGCGCTTGAGGGCGAGGAGGTATGAATTGAACGCAAAACTGGGATTTTGGCTTTATGTCTGGGTTTTGACCCTTTCTGCCATCCTCATTGCTATTAAAGGCATCCGAAAAGCCGGTAAAGGCGAATATCATGCCCATCAAAAGCAGATGGATTTGGCCATCCGCCTTATCCTTTTTTTTGTGCTGACCTATGTCGCAAAGCTGATTTTTTTGGGCCGTGAGAATTTGGCGAATTGGTCGTCGGTATACATCACCGTGTTGCGGATCCACGAAACGTTCATCGCCATCATGCTGCTCAGCGGCGGGTATGTCCGATTCCTGGCGCGTCAATTTTCTCTCAACTCCAGCCAGCCTTCAGCCTCTGAACAGGCGGCACGCAAGCGTCACCGATTATTGGGCAAAGTATGCATTTCGGCGGCTCTTTGCGGTTTAGGAACTGCCACTTTCCTTATTTACGGGATGATGGCCCGTCAGGGCTTAGTTTGAGCTCAGATCTCAAAAATAGTCGGATTGCATTTTGAAAACATTGAGCGGTATGCAGCGCTTGTGGCGAGTCCAGTTTCTCATAACGTTGTTGGGCACCTAATAAGGCGATGTACTGCATTTCTGCAAGGCTATCTGCGAGCGCTTGATCGCAACCCAATTCTTGAAAACACTGGCTCAAATAACCCAGGCGGCGGCTATCTACCTGCTCAAGCACCGCTCGCGCTCTGGGTTCGGAATGGGACCAAACCCGAATCATTTGGTCGAGCCGATGATCGAGTTGGCTCACCCTTTCGCCCAATCGCTTGAGTTTCTGGCCCGGAGAATCTTGGGTTTCGGCGTAGAGGATGGGATGGGTTGTTTGGCGCTCGGCCCAGGTTTCGAGCAGAACCCCAACGAAACTATCCATATCGCGAAAGTGATGATAAAAGCTGCCCTTGGTTTTGTGGAGAGCTTCGCATAAACGCTCAAGTTTAAGCGCTTGGACGCCCTCTTGGGTCAGCAACTTTATGCCTTTTTCCACCCAATCCTGTGCGTTTAAACGAGCCATTGTGCGCCTCCCCAGATCAGGCTAGCTAAAGCAATACACAGCGGTGAATAAAGCACGCGGTTGTAATGGCCATAGGCTACGGTTTGGGTGGATGGTCGAATCCAAAACTCAAAAAATCCGCCGAAACCCCGCAGCGCAAAAATCAATGCGAGACCAAAAAGGTCCCAGGGTTCTTTTATTAGTAAGGGATAGCGCAGTCTCAAGATCAGCCAAACGGCAAAACCCAGCAGGGTAATAGCAACAAACAGGGTGGCAGAGCGGCTTGGGAAGCCTTTGCCCACCTGTGTGCCGACAACCAATTGGGTCAGCTTCTCCCTGGAACGCGCTGGCCAGGTTGAACCTTTTGCCCAAAGCCAATGCAGCCAAGCGATTGCCAAAAAAATACCGATAGCGGTGCCTAAAAATAGTTCACCCGTTGGGCGAGGCAGCGGTGAAGTAAGCGTCAAACCGAGTGGCAATAAGATTGTGAGGAAAAGTCCGGTTTGGGGCATTTTGGTGAAGGAGCCAAACTTCAGTCTTGAAATGCTTGCAAAAAGGCCAAAAAAGGCCAAGTCCGGCAGCAAAAAGGTCCCGAAAACATAGGGCTGAACGGCAGGGTCCAGGCTGGGTAATGCGAAAAACGAAACGGCCTGAAAGGCCAGCCAAAAGGTGATGAAGTGCCAACCAACCGTGAGCGTGGCTTTGGCAAAGGGTTCGGTATTGGAATCGAGAAACGGCAGGAAGACGTAGCGGTGCCCGAGAAACGTATGGACCCAAAAAGTAACCAGCGCAGCGACGGCCGCAAGCCAACCCCAAACCGACATAAAACCTCCCTGAAACAAACAATACTGTATGGTATGTTTTGTTCAGCGGCAAGTCTTTTTTTGGAATAAGACGCCGTTTTTCAGCCTTTGAGCGATTCCCAGCTTAAAAAGATCCCGATGGCAACAAAACCCAGACCGGCAATCAATTTCAAGGTTTTGGGGTTGACCCAGTGGGTGAGTTGTTGGCCCAGCAGGACGGCGATCAGACTGGAGCAGGTTAAGGCGGTGCTGGAGGCTGCAAAAACAAGCCATTTATTGACTTTTTGGTCGGTTGAAAATAACAGAGTGGCCAATTGGGTTTTGTCCCCAATTTCTGCCAGAAATACACTCCAGAAGATGATGGCAAACATTTTGAGCATGCGGACCTCCAGCCCTTCCAATTGAACGGGGCCTATCATCTCAATTGCGGGTTTGAGTTTCCATTTTTTTTCGCAGCTCCGCCAGGAAATCCACATGTTCATGGGCTTGGTAGTAGGTTTCCAGGTCAGCAAAAACCATCTGGCTAAAAGGATGGTCCGGGCCAAAGAGGGAAATGAACTGATCCAAGGCCGTCTGCCAATAGACCAAAGCTTGATCATCGCGGTGCAGCCCCATCATGGCTTGACCTAGTCGATAGCGGGGCAGTGCCGCCACGTATTGAACTTGTTCAGGGTAGCGATCGGCAACTTCAATCGATTTTTCCAGGAGCGGAATGGCTTCTTCATATTTTTCCAGGTGGTTTAAACACCGTCCGAGTAAGAGGCAGGCGACACCGTAGTAAAACTGAACCGGTTCACGTGAGGCTGTGTTACGGCAGACTTCTTCTAAAATCGTCTGCGACTCCTGGTATCGGCCAAGCTTATCCAAACCACTGGCAAGGTTGACCTGTGCCAATAGGAGGACGCCATGGGTGGGCGGCAAGAGGCGTCGGGCCATGTCTTCGGCCTTTTGGTAATGGGCCAGGGCTAATTCCTTCTGACCCAATCGTGAATAACACAAACCTATTTGTCCTTCGGTGAAGGCAATGTTGTAATGTTCTGGACCATAAATTTCTTTTTTGATGTCTAAAGCCTGATTGAATGCTTCGAGTGCTTTTTGCTGGTCACCGTCGGCACTGTATGAAAATCCCAGATTGTCCATACCGTCACCGATGAGCCGGTGACGCTCACCTAAAATTTGCTTTAATTCGGGTAATGTTTTGTTGATTTCTTGAATTGTGGTTTTTGCATCGCCGGAGTAAACATGAACAAGGCTGCGATTCAGGATGAGATCCGCACATGCAGGCGCGCTCGGACCCAACGTTTCTTGGGCCATTTCCAAGGCTTGATCCAAATCCTTTTTTCCTTCCGCCACGTTCCACTTTTCCATTTTGGCCCGACCTCGGTTGCGCAAGGTCATGATTTGCAAATTTTGGCCGGATTGTCCTAATTCCAGGGCAATGGCTAACGCGCGATCCAAAAGCGCGACCCCAGCTTCATGTTGGAAATTATCCATCAGATTCAGAGCCTTTTGATTGAGGCACAGGCCTAAAAGTTGGTTTGCTTGAATCTGTTCAGCGGATGCGATGGCCATGTCAAGCAGGTGGTTGGATTCTTCAAACTGTCCCTTGAGACCCAGGGAATGGGCGCGGATGAGTTGAACTTGAATGGTTTCCAGCGTTGTAAATTGCCCATTTTTCTCAGCCAAGTCCAATAACTGTTCTGATTTTTTGAGGTCGCCATAGGAACTGAATGCTCGGGCAAGTAGAACCGATAACCCGGCTTTGACCTGTGGCTGGTTTTGGAGTTGATCTTGAAGCCCAAGATAAGCGCGGTCCAAAACTTCCTGGATAGAGGGACTCGCATCCTGGACCAAGGGATCGGTATTGAGAATAAGGGCGCTCAGATAATCTGCTGTCGCCTGAGCGCGATCCCGTTGTTGACTGATCTCCGTATTTTTGCGTTGGGTAATCCAGGCTGAATAAGCAGATACCCCTGCTAATCCCACCAATAAGAGCGTACTCACGCCAATCAAAACGGAGAGCAGCGCATTGCGCTGGACAAATTTGCGAAAACGATAAAGGCGACTTTCAGGATGGGCTAAAACGGGGCGACCCGCTAGATGGGCTTCCAGGTCGGATATAAGACTTTGGGCAGAGGGGTAACGGCGTTCAGGATCTTTGCGCAGGGCCATTAGCACGATGGCATCGAGATCGCCTTTTAATGTTTGAACCACCTTTTCCAAAGTTTGGTTATGGGTTGGAACGGTATCTGCGTCGGCGCTCAATTGGGAAAGTGCGGTACTGGGGCCCGATGGGGTTTCGTGTACGATCATCTGGTCAATTTGGGCGAGCGACTTGTTTTTAAAATTATAGGCTGGGCGTCCGGTGAGAAGCTCAAACAAGACCAGGCCCAAGCAGTAAATATCCGTGGCAACCGTGATTGGTTTGCCCAAATATTGCTCTGGACTGGCATATTGGGGCGTCATGGGCATAGCCCCCGTCCGGGTTTCTAATGCGGTTAAAAAGGCAAAATCGGGTGCTGCTTGATCGAGAACCTTGGCTATACCAAAATCCAAAAGCTTTACCTGTCCTTCTTGCGTCACCATGATATTGCCCGGTTTGAGGTCGCGATGAACAATCAAATGGTTGTGGGCAAAATGGACGGCGTGACAAACCTGCAGAAAGAGCTCCACGCGTGCCCGGATGGTCAAGCGATTCTGGTTTGCGTATTCGAGCAGATTGTGGCCTTCGATATATTCCATGACGAAGTACGGGTTGTCCTCGTGATCAAGGCCACCGTCTAACAGCTGGCAAATATTGGGGTGATCTAAGTTGGCCAGGATTTGGCGCTCATAACGAAATCGCTGATGGGCTTCTGGTTGCGCTAGCGCGTGGTGCAACCATTTAATGGCAACTTTTTTCTGGTAAGTCTGATCGCAACGGTTGGCCAAAAAAACAGTGCCCATTCCCCCGCGTCCAATCACCCGTTCAATGGTGTAAGCGCCCAATTTGTCGGGCTGCTGAAAGGACGCCGGGTTGTTTTTTAATTGGAATTCAAGGGTAGCAGAGCCGTCCTCTTTGATTAGCTTTTCGACTTGCTCCTGTAATTGAATATCGCCTTGGCACAAGGCTTCCAAAACGGATTGCTGTTGCTCTTTGGGTACTTCGATGACTTGAAGAAAAATTTCCTTTAATTTCTGCCAATATTCTTTTTCCATTTCATCCCAATCCCAAGGTTATGGCTATTATAGGGTTTGAACGGAACAGGCGGTTGCGGACAGGAAAAAAATCATGAAAAAAGATCACTTTTCACAACAATCAGATTTGTATTTAAAGTATCGTCCGGGTTATCCCACAGCGCTTTTTGAGCGCATTGCCGATCAGGCGCCTAACCGGTTCCGAGCGGTCGATTTGGCCACAGGCAACGGTCAGGCGGCGGTCGGGCTTGCCGCTCATTTTGAGGAAGTTGTAGCTCTGGATGGAAGTGCAGGTCAAATCCAGCAGGCGATTGCCCATCCGAAAATTCGCTATGGTGTGGCACCAGCGGAGAAGACAGGTCTCCCAGACTGTTCTGCGTCGGTCGTTACGGTAGCCCAAGCCCTGCATTGGTTTGACCTGCCCACTTTTTGGCCAGAACTGGATCGGATCCTCATGCCTAAGGGCATTTTTGTGGCCTGGTCTTATGCCTTAATGGAAATTTCAGCGCAAATTGATTCGATTTGGCTGCATTTTTACCGTGAAACCCTGAAAGATACGTGGCCTGCGGATCGAGCGCATGTGGAAGAAGGTTACAAAAACCTGGGCCTGCCCAACTGGTTGGCGCAATGGTCTGGCTTTGAATTAATCGAATCCTGGACGCGCGAACAATTTACAGGCTATGTGCGCACGTGGTCCGGGGTAAAACGCTTCCAACAGCAATTTGGAACGGACCCAAGTCTTGAGTTAGATGCCGAATTGGCTTCCGTTTGGCCAGATGGTGATCGCAAAACCATTCGCTGGCCATTAAATGTTTTCTGGGGCTGTCCTAAGGTCCAGAGCAGCTGAAGTTCAGCAAATCCAGAATGTCAATCGCGCCATTGCCATTGAGGTCCGGTGGTGTTTGTTGACTTGCTGTCTCGCCCCAATAGGCCACCAAATCGACCAGGGTGAGGCTGGGAATTCCCGCCCACATGGCGAGAGTAGCCACATTCATCTTGATCGTCTCGCGGCCCATATCGATGCTGATTTTGTCAATCGTGTCAGTTGTGCGGTGGTAGGACGGGTAGGTTTCATAATCGTTTTCAATGGTTAAAAGAGCCGGCATGCTGCGATTGATGAAGGGCATGTGATCCGACCCAAAAGGATTCAGGCTCGTTACAATCCGCAGGCTGGTATAGGCCTGCGCAGCCTGTGTGAAATCGGCAATCATGAACTCGTTGCTGACACTGGTTTCCAGAAGGCAATCCAAATCGGCATCTCCGGTATAGGCAATCATGTCCATGATCATGACCCCTTTAACTTTGCTTTTATTGCCATCGGCCACAATCTGGCTCGCTTGGGCCAGGCTGCCGTACAAGCCTTGTTCTTCTCCTGAATAACATACAAAAATGACAGTTGCTTCCGGGCGATTTTCAGAAAAAATGCGCGCCATTTCCAATACTGCGGCCGTGCCGCTGGCATTGTCCTCGGCTCCCGGCGCAGCGGTACTGGCCGATTGCGACGTAGAATCGTAGTGAGCGCCAACGATATACCAATCGTCCGGTCGAATCGTGCCGTTCAGGACAGCGACGACGTTGTAACCCGTAGTTCCCCCAATTTGAAAGCTCGGGGTCGAAACGGCCAGGCCGGGCATGGCCTGAAATTGGGAAACCAACCAATCGCGGGCTTCAAGGTTTTGCGCGTGAAAGGACCAGCGATTCCAGCCCGCTAACGTTGCAACGTCCTGATACCAGCGTTGGTCATCAACTCGATCGACCATGTCCTGAACACTGCAACAGGCGAACCGAAACGTAGCGGGATAATGGTTGACACCCAAACCGGCAACCACCTTGTTGCGGAAATCGGATGCCGGGCGAATCGTGTCGCCTTGATGACAGCTAAGGTCCTTGTTCTGCTTTTCGTTCCGCAGAGGGAACGGAGCATAGACCAGGGTCATTCTACCCATTCTGGTGATGGTGGTTCCCGATTGGATGCTACCCTCGCTGATAAAAAAATCTTCAATTCGGGATTCCATGGGTAAGTTGCTGACGGACCAATCCCCTGCCCAGGTCATTTGCGGGTCCAGGCCAACAAACAACTGGTCTTCGCATTCGATCCACCAGTTAATCTTCTGTTCGGCTTTGAGCGACTGCAATAATTCAGGTCCTAATTGGCGGATGTCAACCAGTGCAAGTCTTTCGGGCTCCTGAAATAGAAAAAAACTTAAAAGTACCAGCATGGTCACACCTCAAGCGGGTTCATTGGTGGGTTCGAGCACGTCCATGAAGGCAGAAACCGAAAAAACGGCTTTGCCGGGACCCGGTTGACCGTAACCCGGAGGCGGTTGATGTCCATAGTGATGAAAAATTTCACGCCAGCGCAGCAGTAATTTGGCGAAATAGGCCAAAGGCGGTGCCGGTTGAGGCCCCAGCGCTGCCAGGGGCTCCGGACACCAAGTGGTGAAACGCGGCACGATGCCCCTGGACATGAACCAATCCAGCCCTTCCGCTGTGTGGTCGATGGCCCGATCCACATCCGAAAAGCCGCAAACCGTGTTCATCTCCACTCCGCCAACAAAGTTGGGAATCACATTGGGCGCGCCGAATACCTGGGCCGATTCGACCACCCGGTTAATCCACCGCTCAAAACCAATAACGCGTGTTTTGCCCGGGCAAATTTTGCTGAACAGCTCCTCACCCCAAACTTCGTAATTGGGATGATAGATTTGGACACCTGCATCCTTTAAACGCTGGCAATCCTGAACTTCAAACGCTTGAACTACGGCTTTGGAAATCCAGCGTTTTGGGAATCGGGCTTCAATAGCCTCCACGTAGCGGACATAGAAATCGACCTCGTGGGTGCCCTGAAGATCGGTAATGATACTGCCGCCAGTCAAGGTGTAGGCTTTCGCTTTGGTGTCCAATCGGTCAATGTGACCCAACGCCTCCACAATTTCCTCTGGGTCCTTGATGCCGGTATAAGGTTTTCCGGCCTTGCGTTGCTGGACAAAATTGCGGTTGATATCACAGAACTGACACTGCTCATCCTTGTTGAAGTACTGGCACATGCGGTACGCCGTCAGGTAAATCAGGTAACCCCATTCCAAAACGGGCGTCATTTCACCCATCGGTTTGCCCGATTTCAATTTCTCAAAATAAAAATCAGGAAGGGGGTGGTATTCCACATCGGCCAGGATTTGGCCCTCGCATGAAAGGCGCAATTGGTTGTCTTGAATGTCGACCAAATAAGGGGAAAGAGGATTGATCCGCACCGAAATAACGGTCGGCCTTAAATTGAGATTCCCGCCCGAAATGCGGATTTCTTCAGGCACCCGGCGGTGCTCCTCGGCTTGCATTTTTTTAATTTCGACCAGGTCAAAACTGAAAATGAAATAGTCTTTGGGTTTAAAGGCGGACAGGCTCATGGCCGCTTCACTAAACCGCAAGCCGAGCCGCAAGATATCTTGTTTAACCAAAGCCTCCGGCGGAAGCGCCTGAAATTGCTCAACATGCTGGATTAATTCAGAAAACGCATTCATGGCGCACCTTGTAAGACATTGGGATGAAATCGATTGGCTGGGTTTTTTGCAATAAAGCGATAGTGGGGTTCAAAGCCTTCCTTGCGACAGGCAGCCAATACAGCCTGAACGTCGCGATTAATGGTTGCCCCGGCCAACTGAGTGACTTGGTCCTCTATTGGCACATCAAAGTCATCCGCTCCGTAATGCAAACCATGCAGGGCATTTTCGTTTTGGGTCAGAACCGAGGTTCGAATATGGCGAACGTTATCGAGAAATAGACGCGAAATAGCCAGATGACGCCAATAGGCTTCCGGGCCCAGTTCTTGGCCGCCCAACTCGGTGTTATCGGGTTTGTAGGTCCAACTCAATAGGCTGAACAAACCATTCGTCTCATCTTGTAGTTTGCGTACTCGGCTCAGATGTTCAACCCGCTCTTCCAGGGTCTCGTCGAAGCCAATTACCATGGTCGCCGTGGTGTTGAGACCGGCACGGATAATGGCTGCCTGGGCATCCATATAATCGTCGGCCGTATATTTTTGAGGGCTGTGGCGTTCGCGGAAGGCATTGGTCAAAATTTCTGCGCCGCCACCTGTTATCCAGCGCACACCCGCGGCTTTTAGACGCCCTGCTGCGGTTTCGTAGTCCAGGCGACTTAATTTGGCGATGTACATCAATTCCGCAACGGTAAGGCCATAAAACTCGACTGAATCGCCAAAGCGAGCGCGAATCTTTGAAAACAGTTCCTCGTACCATTCGATTTTGAGCTTGGGATTAAACCCGCCGTTAAACCCGACAAAATCTCCACCTAAGCCGACTAACTCTTCAATCTTGTCGAAGATTTGTTGTTGGCTGAGCACATAACCCTCGGGCGATTTAGGCAAGCGATAAAAGGCGCAATAGTCGCATAAAGCTACACAGATATTGGTGTAATTAATGATCCGCATTACCAGATAAGTTGCCTGATTTGGCGGATGGAAACGATTGCGAACCGTGGTGGCCCATTGCCGCAAATCTTGCATTTCAGCCTTTTGGTAGAGCCAAAGGGCTTCCTGTTCAGAAATTCGCTCCTGATTGTGGACCTTTTGGTTGATCTGTTCGCGCATACGGACCTCCCGCGCAAAGTATAGTACACGCGGACGGGTGTTCTGGCCTAAATCACCATTTTGTCATTTTGAGCGGCCGCCGCCTTTTTCCGAGTGTTTTTGCGGTCCATCCAGAAAATTCCTGCGGAACAAAGTAACCCGAATGGACCCAAAACGTACCAAACGCTGTCTGGGCTGAAGCGCTGGTACAAATAGGAACCCAAGGCTGGGCCAGCTAATAAACTGATACTGAAGGTGGAGGTGAACCAGCCCATGTACAGGCCGCGCCCCTTTTTGGGGGCATGACTGGCCGCAAAGCTTGCCGCTGCAGGCGCCGCAAATATCTCGCCTAACGTCCAGATAAACACCAGGGATAAAGCCCACCCAAAGCTGCGGTTTAATGGCAGTAAGCCGAAACCCAAGGCGACCAATGCCAAACCAAAAGCCATCATCTTCAGGCTCGAAAGATGTTCCCACTTTTTGATCAATGCCATTTCAAATGCGACGATCAGTAAACCGTTGAGCGCCATGAAATTACCGAAAGTGCGGGCTGAGAGCTGGACCTGCTCCTTTAAATAAATCGGATAAGCGGCAAAAAACTGAAAAATGACCAATCCCAAGGCAAAATAACAGGCTAGAAAAAACAGGTATGGCTTGTCGCGCCAAGGCACACGTTTGATCACTGTTTCGGATGGATTGTTGTCGCTGTGGCTGGGCGTCTGAAGATTTCGAAAAAATATCGGAATAGCCAACGCCGCCAACAAACACGTCAGTGCATCCATCCGGAATGCCCAGGCATAACCAAATTGGACCATGTAACCCCCGATGGCGGGTCCAATTGACGTGCCAAAATTAATGGCTAATCGATTCAATCCAAAAGCGCGGGGATATAAATCGACCGGGCAGAAGCTGCTCAGGGCGGCCACATTGGCGGGTCGGAACAGCTCCGTCACGATGCCCAACAGGCCGATGAATAGGGCCAGGTTGTGGTAGCTGTGAATAAATTCGAGGAATAAAAGCAGGCTGGCGGAGAGGATCAAGCTGATCATTTGCACACGCAAAGCGGAAACGCGATCGCACAGCCAACCACCGAATAAAGTACCCAAGATGGCGCCACATCCGTACAAGGTCAACAAACTGCCCGCTTGAATGGGGGTGAACCCGAGTTTTTGGGTTGTGTAAAGCGAGAGGAACACCAGGACCAAACTGCCAGAACGATTGATGAACATGACGCAGGACAATAACCAGATCGCGGGCGGTAACCCGCGAAAGGCAGATTGGTAATGGCGGAACAAGCGACGCATACCCCATCCAAACAAAGGGTGGAAAAAGCCTTGAGCCGTGTGACAGGCGACCCGAAAAGAATTATAGCGAGAAGCGACATCAAAGCCGAATTAAACTGATTGACTATTTAACCAATAAGTTATATAACCGTATTGTGCAAGGAGGTCTTATGAAATTGCATGCTGCGCTTCGTCTCTTGGCCGGAACTATGGTTCTGCTCAGTCTTGTTCTGGGGTTGACCGTTCACCGCGCCTTTTTTTTCCTGACCGGGTTCGTTGCCCTGAACTTGATCCAATCGGCCTTTACCAATGCGTGTCCGGCCATGACCATCATGCGTAAATTGGGGATTAAGGAATAATTTGGAGTTCCTTTAAGCTGGGGCGGGAACGCGTCTCGATTGGAACAGATCCGCTAAGGCCTTTGTGTTGGATTTTGCCGTTTTCACTGCAAAAACGGATCTGTTACCCTATTTTTACTTGTTTGTTCTGTATGTTTTTGTTTAACTGCATGGACCTTGAATGGATGAGGTGTGAATATGTTAGAACCCAAAATGATGATTGAGCGTGTAACGTTCCGGGTTCGAACGGGCTCCTTTAGCAAATAAATTTTGCTTTCGGTGCAATTCAACCTTATCGGGAGCTGAATTTTAAGGGCTCCCCAGCCCGTGTACTGATGTTGGTGCACGGCCTCTATTTTGGAGTTTCAAGGTGTTTCAGAAAAAAACTGACTCGCGTTTACGGCGAGTCTGGTCGCTTATTCGTCTAGCGTTGTCTGGGCAAGAACTGGATTTTACGCAAGGTGATTTAAAAAAAGGAATTTGGATTCTGGCCATTCCCATGGTGTTGGAAATGGTGCTGGAGTCGGTTTTTGCATTGGTCGATGTGATTTGGGTCTCGCGATTGGGCGCGGCTCAGGTCGCCGTTGTGGGCCTTACGGAGTCCATTAACACGTTGGTCTACGCATTGGGGATTGGTTTGAGCATGGGCACCACCGCAATGGTTTCCCGGCGAATCGGCGAGAAGGATAAGCAAGGTGCTCAGCGTGCGGCCAGTCAGGCGATTTGGTTGGGCGTGCTGGCCAGTTTGCCGATTATGCTGCTGGGACTGTTTGGCGCCCGCTGGGTTTTGGGCCTAATGGGTGCCGAACCCGAGGTGGTTGAAGTGGGATTGGGTTATACCCAGTGGCTGCTGGGCGGGAACCTGTGCATCATCCAACTGTTTATCATCAATGCCATCTTCAGAGGCGCTGGCGATCCCTCCTTGGCCATGCGTTCCCTGTGGTTCGCCAATGGCCTGAACCTGATTTTGGATCCATGTCTGATCTTCGGCTGGGGCCCGTTTCCTGAATTGGGTGTTACTGGCGCTGCAGTTGCGACCAATGTTGGTCGTGCAGCTGGCGTGCTGTTCCAGCTCACGCTTCTGATGCGCGGTCGCGGTCGTTTGGCGCTCAAATGGAAGGACTGGGCCTGGAAACCCAAAGTGATGTCGCGCCTGGCCCAGCTCAGTGCGGGCGGCATAGGTCAGTTTCTGGTGGCGACATCGAGTTGGGTTTTTCTGGTTCGGATCAGTGCGCAATTTGGTTCGGAAGCCCTAGCCGGTTATACGATTGGTATTCGCGTTTTGATGTTTACCTTGTTGCCGGCCTGGGGCTTCAGCAATGCGGCAGCGACCTTGGTTGGCCAGAACCTGGGTGCTGGTCAACCCGATCGTGCCGAGAAAGCCGTCTGGATGACAGGGAAAATCAATACCGTCTTCATGCTCACGGTCGGTTTGATCTTCTTTCTGGCCGCGGAACCGATCGCTGCCCTTTTCCAGGTGGAGGAACCGGTGGCGCAGGTAGCAGCCGATTGTCTGCGCTGGATCAGTTTGGGCTATCCCTTTTACGGTTTGGGCATGGTCTTGGTACAAGCCTTTAACGGGGCAGGTGACACCTTAAAGCCAACCTATCTCAATCTGATCTGTTTTTGGGCGATCGAAATCCCCTTGGCCTATCTCCTGGCTTTACCGCTCGGTCTGGGACCTTTGGGCGTTTTCCTGGCAATCGCAAGTTGCGAATCGCTTATGACGGTGTTCGCCTGGTTAGTGTTCCGTCGCGGAACCTGGAAACACATCCAGGTCTAGTATCCAAATGGGCCCTTGCGGGGGCCCATTTTTTTTATGGGTTTTGCCTTTTTTGGGCATAAGTGTGTTCATTTTGCCCAATCTAAGGTTTATCGCGCTTGTTTTTTTTGGCATAATTGTGCGAAAGTGCTGTTTTGTGTGTTTAGAAACAGAATATCTTGTATTATTGAATTAATTTGATACTACATTTAGGTATCTCCCGGAGGGTCACGTGCGAAACATCCTCATAGCAGACTCAGCTTCGATCGTCCAATTTGTGTTGGACCGCATTTTGGGAAAGGAAGGCTACGTGGTCCATTACACCAAA
The DNA here is from genome assembly GCA_020637335.1 of Acidobacteriota bacterium. Lineage (GTDB taxonomy): Bacteria > Acidobacteriota > Holophagae > Acanthopleuribacterales > Acanthopleuribacteraceae > JACJWC01. Next base: position 17,117 of record JACJWC010000014.1, read on the forward strand.
CACCCCCGGGATTTTGTGCAACAGGTCCAATCGGTCCAGCCTGACTTGATTTTCCTGGAAGCAGAAATTGGCGGTGGTCGCGGCTATCGGATCTGTGAGTATCTGGCTCGTCGGCCCGAAACCAAAGGGATTCCAATCGTATTAACCACCCGGGTGGCTGATCCGGACCAGTATGATTTCAATCATTGGCCCGGCGTGATAAAGGTATTGCGCAAACCCTTATCGTCCCAACAAGTGCTGGAAGTGGTGCAGCAACTGCCTGAGCGGCGGGAAATGAGCGGGGAAGATCGCGAATCCGAGGCCATGTGATTCCATTTTGAATCATCCCGGTTAGAATGGGGCCGTCTCTTTTTGAGGAGGATCCTTGAAACTCGAAGATGTGCTTGCGGCCTATTCGCGAATTAAAAAAAATGTGCGCAAAACGCCTTTGCTGACCTCGCGTCTGATCAATGAGCGATTGGGCTGCGAAGTCTATTTCAAGAGCGAACATTTGCAGACGACGGGAAGCTTTAAGGCGCGCGGTGCCCTGAACTTCCTTTTGACCGAACATTCGGGTTCTAAAAGTTTTACCACTTACAGTTCGGGCAACCACGGTCAGGCGTTGTCTTGGGCCTGTACGCGTATTGGTGCGAAGGCCGTGGTCTTTGTGCCGGAAGATGCCAGCCGTGCGAAGGTGTCTGCCATCGAACAGTACGGTGGGATTGTGCGAAGAGCAGGTCATTGGCCGCATGAACGTTTGGAAGCCTGTCTGGCCTATGCGGAAGCCAATCAGGCCACGATTGTTCCGCCCTTTGAGGACGAGCGCATTATTGCGGGTCAGGGCACTGTTCTGTTGGAAGTTTTAGAAGATTTGCCGGTTTTTGATGCCTTGCTGGTTCCAGGCGGGGGTGGCGGCCTGTTATCCGGCACCAGTTTGGTCTGCAAGACCCTAAGGCCAAAAACGACGGTGTTCAGCTGTGAATCCCAATCTGCGAACGACATTGCCTTGAGCCTGCAAGCGGGTAAGCCGGTAGCTATTGATCCACCCAAAACCATTGCCGATGGCATTCGTCACCTTAAGCCAGGCAGCCTGACGTGGCCTGTTTTTTCGCAGTATGTGGATGAAGGTTTGACCTGTCAGGAGGAAACCATTCGGGCTGCCATGGCGCTTGTCGCACGCCACATGAAACAAATTTTTGAACCGACAGGAGCTGTTTCATTGGCTTGCCTTATGGATAACCCCAAACGTTTTCAAGGTCAAACGGTGGTCCTAATCGTGTCGGGCGGCAATGTGGATCTGGAAGACTATTGCCGATTGGTGCTGTGAAATGGAAGCCTATCTGCAGGTATTAAATGCGGAGCAGCGGGCAGCAGTAGAGGCGCCTGATGGACCGACCCTGGTCTTGGCCGGTGCTGGTTCAGGGAAAACGCGGGTCATCATCACCCGCATCAGCCATTTGATTCATGCCCGAGCGGTTAGTCCGTTCCGGATCCTGGCGATGACCTTTACCAATAAAGCGGCCTCTGAAATGAAGGAGCGGGTGGAGCAGCAGGTCATGAGTGGGTCGATCGATATCACGGTGACCACCTTTCATTCATTCTGTGCCCGGTTCCTGCGTCGAGAAATAGATGTTTTGGGGCGTGAAAGTAGCTTTGCCATTTACGATGCGAGCGACCAACAACAGGTCATTAAGCGCATTATCAAAAAAATGGATTTGAACAGTGTGCGTTACCCACCCGGCCGTCTCAAAGCCATTATCAGCCAGCAAAAAAATGCGGGTGAGTGGGGTGCCAAACCGGAAAACGAAACGGAGCGCCGGGTGTACGAGGCCTATCAGGAGGAGTTGGAACGCTCCAATGCGCTGGATTTTGACGATTTGTTGGTCCTGACCTTGCGCATCCTCAACGAATCGGAAGAATGCCGGACCCGCTACCAAAATCGGTTTCGCCATATTTTGGTAGATGAATACCAGGACACGAACAAGGTCCAGCTTCAGTTGCTCAAACGATTGTGTGGACCTGATCCCAATCTGTTTGCGGTAGGCGATGAAGATCAGAGCATTTACGGGTGGCGAGGCGCTCAAATTGAAAATATTTTGGAATTTAATCAGCACTTTCCGGGCGCCCATGTATTTAAACTAGAGCGAAACTACCGCAGCACGGCCATGATTCTCGAATTCGCCAACCGAGCGATTGCAGCCAATCAGCAGCGCAACCCCAAAAACCTGTGGACAGAGGCGCAAGCCGGTGCACCCGTTCGTCAACAACCGTTTAATTCGGCCCGAGACGAGGCGGACTTCATTGCACGCCAGATCCTCGACTTGAAAATGAAGAAGCAGGCTGAGTTTTCTGATTTTGCCATCTTATTCCGCTCCAACTTCCTGTCGCGAAGTTTGGAGGAGGTCATGCGGACCTATCGCATCCCTTACCAATTGGTCGGTGGTACAAAGTTCTACGATCGCAAAGAGATCAAGGACTTGCTGGCCTATATGCGAATTGTGGTCAATCCCAAGGACTGGTCCAATTTTGAGCGCGCGATCGGCATCCCATCGCGTGGAATTGGGCAGAAATCGCTGGATACGATCGCTCGGTTTTTCCACGAATCGGTGAATCTGGACCAGGCCATGGCTGCGACGATCTGCGCCAAAGCGCTCAGTAGCAAGGCTCACAATGGCTTGGAAAGCTTCCTCGCGCTTTACCGCAAAATGTCGGGTTTGGCAGAATCGGAAGCCCCCTCGGTCTGGTTGGCCCAATTGGTTCAGGAAATCGAATATGTGGAATACCTCTCGCGCGAAGATGAACTGAGCGCGGAGAACCGTGTGGGCAATATTGATGAATTGATTGCATCCGTACGCGAATTGGAAGAGGAAGGTACGGTCGGCACATTGGCGGCCTTTTTGGATCACAGTGCCTTAATTTCGGATGCCGACCAAATCGAAGACAAGAAAAAGCAGGTTTCCCTCATGACGGTTCATGCGGCCAAGGGGTTGGAGTTTGATCATGTGTTTGTCATGGGTCTGGAGGAGGGGGTCTTCCCCAACCAACGCGCATTGGATGAACGGGAAGCCGCACTGGAAGAGGAGCGGCGCTTGTTCTATGTAGCGGTGACCCGCGCGCGCCAGCACCTTTTTCTTTCTTACGCGCGCCAACGCCAGACCTTTGGCAATACCACTTACGGAATTCCTTCACGGTTCTTGCGCAAGGCAACAAATCCGGAAACGGAACCTCAGCCGCAGGCTATGCTGCCCCTGGACTTGCCCGAAAAGTCAAACAGACCCTTGAGGGGGAAAACCGTTCGGGCAGGCGACCTCGCCAACCATCTCAAGGATCTTGAAGACCAAATGCGAGCCCAGAATATCCATATCAGCTTGGCCAAGTCCGAAGGCGGGAAGACGGCAAGCCCGCGTTTCCGCGTCGGCCAAATGGTTATCCATCCCAAATTTGGTCATGGCAAAATTGTGCAGATTGCGCCCAGTGGAACGGATCGTCGGATTGGCGTCTTATTTTTGGGCAAAGGTACCAAGATGTTTATGGAGAGTAAGGCACCCCTGAAACCCATGTGATTTTAAACTCCAAGCAATTTTCTGCGTATTTATTCTTTCAAGGTTGGCGAATGGTGCTCGAATCCTTTATATTTGATTCAGGACTTGGGGGAAATACTTTGAAAAGGCTCTCTGTTCTTTTATTTGCCTTGTTACCCCTCCACGCCACAACCAGTATCAAAGGCTTTATTTTTAGCGGTGATACGCGTTCGGTCAGTGGGGCTAAGGTACTGGTATACAGCGGCTTGGGCACTTTTTTGGTCCAGCGGGTCGACAGTGATCGCAATGGAACGTATCACGTCAATCTCTCGCCGGGCCCCTATCGGTTATTAATCCTAAAAAAAGGGTACATGCCCCTGGTCGCAACGTTTACCTTGCGCGGTGACCACGAAGAAGAGGTACTTTCCCACCAATTGGTGCCCGATGTTTCGTTGGGTGACAACAAAAGCATCAAAATTCTCAAACATATTTTGCGCAGTTCCAATGAGCCTTTTCGCTCGGAGGGTCTAACCCTTGATCCTGTTGTTTTGCCGAGCCGCGATTTCCGCGGGTTGAGTGGAACGGTCAGCACGCGCTCCCAGGTGGGGCTGGTCGGCGGCGATGAAAAGACCTCCAATGTTCAGATCGATACTTTTTTAGGGGATCGGATCGCCTTCACCACTCAGATTGAACGAATGGAAATTGAACAGGATCGATTGGACTTGGCTTATCTGCATTGGGAAGCTGGACTGAACTATAGCGATGGTGATTGGGTATTGGGTGTGCGCGGTGCACAGACAGCGCCCGATTCCCTGGCCGACACGAATCCCAACCGAGATCGTCAGGTTGTCTGGATGGAAGGACAGTACACAGGCAACGTTGCTGCACACACTCAAATCCGGTTAGAGCGATCGGACGCGGATCTGGCTAGCCAAGATTTTTATTCGTTTCAACAGTCGTTTGAACATGAAGGTGGCCAAGGCAACCTGCGCCACCAAATCGATGCTGATCAAATTATCCTGAAAGGCGAGACTTGGCATGCTCTTGACGTAGCCTCACAATGGATTCGCGATGAAGGTCGCGCGCGCAGTGTGGAAGCCCAGTATTCGCAGATGGCCACCAGCAATGGCGTTTGGGATACCCTTTCCGTTAACGGGCGCTTTCATTGGCAGGGCTGGAGTAACCGCCTGGAGATCAACAGCGAAATTGGCCTGGCCAACTATGCTAATCAGGCCCGAATCGACCAAAATCATCTGGTCTCTTCGCACATTGGAGCGTTTCGCCTTCAAGGCGGTTACAACTTGGAACGCGACCAGACCTGGGTCCTTCAAAACGATCTGGTGGGTGACTTTGCTCGCGATCCTGTCATGGACCACCAAGTTGTGGGTGCACAGCGACAAAAAGTGGAACGCAGTTCGCTTGTGGCACAATGGGTGCCCAATGCAACTTGGAAATGGGCATTGAGTACGCAATTGGAGAATCGCCACTTATTGGAATCGGAAATGATGTGGGGTGGTTTTTTGCGCGAGGATGCACAGGTTCAACGCTGGGTAACTGGAATCAGCGGTGAACAAAAACGTTGGGGTAGCCAATGGGATGTGAATCTGGAAAAGGCAGCATCTGACCAATACGAATTGGATCGAGTTGAATTAGCCCTCAAACAAAAAATTTACCCCTTTCAACAGAAAGATTTGTGGGTCAGTATTGAGCTGCGAATGGCCAACCAACCGCGTATTCCCAGTTGGTGGCAGTTAAACGAATTGCCTTGGGATCCTAGCCTTAACGCGGCTACCTATGAGGGCAGTCTGCGCATGATGTTTTAAGCTGTGACCAGCTTAATGGATGAAATCGCGCACCAATTGATGACTGGGATGAATGGCTGAGTAACGCTTTTTCTGACTGTCGTAGCTGACTTGGGCCAGGCATGTTTGCGGGTCGTGGGTGAAGAAGAGGTAGCCGTGGTCTTGGGCCAATGCGCTCAGCAGGGTTTCCTTTTCGTTGATCAGCTGTTCGGGGAAACGGTCGTAGCCCATGGTGATGGGGAGGTGCACCCAAGGCGTTCCCGGAATCAAATCGGCAGCAAAAATGAGTCGGCCACCGGGCCAACGCAAATCCGAACAGAGCATGCCGGGCGTGTGTCCATTGCTGATAAAAAATTGGACGGTCAGATCTCCAAACTCCAGCATGGAGTCTTCCTGGACCAGGATTAAACGTTTGGAGGCCATTAATAGGTCAGGCAACTCGGCAATGAAACTGGCCCGATCGCGCGGATGGGGATTACGGGCGCGGGCCCAGGCATCCTGCCCGACAATAAAGGTCGCCTTATCAAAAATCAGCTGTGCGGGCTGGCCTTCTTCATAAGGGGTTAACAATCCACCCGCGTGATCAAAGTGCAGGTGGGAAAGCACAACCTTATCGATATCTGAAGGGCTGAGCCCCAGGTTCGCCAGACTCTCAACCAGAACGTGATTGGGCTCCTGAACACCAAAACGTTCGCGAAATTGAGGTTCGAAAAAGGCACCAATACCCGTTTCAAACAGAATTTTGTGGTCTTCGACTTCGACCAGCAAGGCGCGACAAACCAAGTCGATGCGATTGAGTTCATCCACAGCCACCCACCTTTGCCAAAGTGCCTTTGGTGCATTGCCGAACATGGCGCCGCCATCCAGCTTTTGGGAATTGCCCAGTACACTTGAGAATCGAATACGCGGGTGGTCCATGGATGGTCTCCTACAGAATATATTGGTGCAAATCCGCCTTGGCCTCAAGTTCACCAAGCGCTTTTTGCACATAGGATTGGTCGATTACTACGGTTTCCCCACTGCGCTGGTCGGCGTGAAAGGACAATTCGTCCATGACCCGCTCCATCACGGTGTGCAGGCGCCGGGCCCCAATATTTTCCATGTTTTCGTTGGCCATAAAGGCGTAGTGGGCAATTGCCTCCAAACCTTTCGGTTGAAATTCGAGGGTTACCGATTCCACTTGCATAAGCGCTTGATACTGTTTGACCAAGGAGTTTTTGGGCTCAATCAGGATCTGCAAAAAATCCTTTTCGGTCAGAGCTTCCAGCTCGACGGTGATGGGAAACCGCCCCTGAAGCTCGGGGATCAGGTCTGAGGGTTTGGAGACATGGAAGGCGCCTGCAGCGATGAATAGGATGTGGTCGGTCCGGACCATGCCGTACTTCGTGTTCACCGTAGAACCTTCAATGATGGGCAGCAGATCGCGTTGAACACCTTCGCGACTCACATCGGGTCCTGAGGATCGACCACCTGCAGCGATTTTGTCGATTTCGTCCAGAAAAATAATGCCGCTGTTCTCGACCCGTTCCAAGGCGACTTTGACGACGGCATCCATATCGATCAGTTTTTGTTCTTCTTCTGCTTGGATACGTTCGAGTGCTTCGCGGACTGGCAGCTTTTTGCGTTTCTTTTTATTGCCAAAAATATTGGGCAACATGTCGCGGATCTGAAAGCCAATATCCTCAACTCCGGCCCCGCTAAAAACACTGACCGCCGGCATTTGGTTTTCTGCAATATCCAACTCGATTTTATGCTCGTCCAGGGCGCCGTTCAGCAGGTCTTCGCGCAAATGGTCACGGTGTTTTAGGTGGCGTTCTTCCAGTTTTTGCCGTTCTTCATCGTCCAAGTTTGCGGCTGCAGTGATGGGGGGATGGTACAGATCCAAGACGCGTTCAACAGCGATTTTATGCGCTTTTTCGCGCACGAGCAGGGCCTGCTCTTCTTTGACCATGGAGACGGAAATTTCAACCAAATCGCGAATCATAGATTCAACATCACGGCCGACATAACCGACTTCTGTGAATTTGGAGGCTTCGACTTTATAAAAGGGCGAATGAGCCAGTTTAGCCAACCTGCGCGCAATCTCGGTTTTCCCCACGCCGGTCGAACCAATCATCAAAATGTTCTTGGGCAATATCTCATCGCGCAGATCGCCTTGGACCAATTGGCGACGCCGCCGATTGCGCAGGGCCACGGCGACGGCGCGTTTAGCGGCCTTTTGGCCCACAATAAAGCGGTCGAGCTGTTCGACAATTTCACTCGGTGTCAGATTGGGTAGCGATTTAGTCAAGTCGAGAACGGGTTCAGTCAACCGAGCACCTCCACGGATATTTGGTGGTTGGTATAAATGCAAATGTCTGCTGCGATACCAAGCGCTTTGCGCGCCAATTCTTCGGCGTTTAAATCGGTGTGTTGTGCCAGCGCCAGTGCGGCTGCATAAGCGAATTGGCCACCGGAGCCAATGGCGATAATGCCGGAATCCGGTTCGATCAGATCGCCGTTTCCACTGACGAGAAAGAGTTGTTCGCGGTCGGCGACCACCAGCATCGCCTCCAGATTGCGCAGGATTTTATCGGTCCGCCAATCCTTGGCCAGTTCGACGACCGAACGCAGGAGTTGGCCCTTGTAGGCTTCGAGTTTGGCTTCAAAACGGGTGAACAGGGTGAATGCATCGGCTGCCGAACCGGCAAACCCCGCCAAAATGGAATCGTGATAGAGGCGCCGCACTTTCTTGGCGCTGTGTTTCATGACGGTATTGCCAAAACTGACCTGACCATCGCCGGCCAAGGCGACCTGACCATTTTTGCGAACCGCAATCACGGTTGTCGCATGAAAAGTGTCCATGGGAACTCCTGTCCTTAATTTTGTCCGTGCACCAGTCGCAGAATCTGTCGGACGGCGCGCTTGACGTATTTGGGTGCCGTGTTGCCGACCAGATCTTCGGCATTAAACCAACCCAGACGACCGCGTTCGGGAAATTCCGTTGCTTTTCGTGCAACACCTAAATAAACCATGTCCACATAGTCTTTTTCCGAATCGACATAAATCAGCTCGATAAAGAGCGGGGCCTGCAAGCGCAGGGTTTGAAAATCCAGCACAGCGGGGATGGAATCGGGATAACTGAGTAGGTTCATGTCGGTTCCCGCCAATTCGCGAACCAGGTTACGCGCGGTTTCATATGGGGTTTCGTGATCGGAAAGGCCGCGAGTTGGAACCGTGTATTGACTGCGATGACCCGACACCTCGACGCGTTCCAGCATGATGCGTCTGCGGTCTGGGTCCATCAAATAAACGGCAACGCGATGTAACCTTTTTTTGGGCACGTTAAACCCTTTCTTTTCCCCAGCCGAGTTCCTGGAGTTGGGCGATGACCTCATCGACGGCACCGGCAAGGGCAACCTGTTGGCGCTGGCCAGTGCGGCGGGCCTTGATTTCAACGGTACCACCTTGCAGGCCGCGCATACCGACGATAATTTGCAACGGTAACCCGATCAAATCTGCATCTTTAAATTTGAATCCGGGCCGTTCGTCTCGATCGTCGTAAAGCACCTCAATGCCCTTTGCCTCCAGAGCCGTGACCAGACTGTCGCAAGTCTGTTGGGTCAACTCAGCTGAAGGGTCCAGGTTGAGCAGGTTGACGTGAAACGGGGCGATCTGGAGCGGCCAAATGATGCCCTGCTCGTCAAAATTTTGTTCAATCGCCGCGGCCATGGTGCGACTGACGCCAATTCCGTAACAACCCATGATGCAGGGTTGGCTTGAACCTTGTGCGTCGAGGAAGGTTGCGCCCATCCGTTCGGAATATTTTGTGCCCAACTTAAAAACATGGCCCACTTCGATGCCCCGATGTGACGTGAAATGTCCATTTTGGCAGCGCGGGCAGCGGTCTCCAGCGCGGGTTTGACCCAGATTGACAATTTTGCCGCGGATCTGGTCAGCCGTGACGCCAACAAAGTGGTGGTCTACTTGGTTGGCACCGCAGACCCAGGGTCCACCTTCTGCAATTTCGCGGTCGACCAGGGCCGTAATGGATTGCGGTAAGTCGATTGGACCGACAAAACCAATGGGCAGACCGTACTTCTCCTGGGCCGTTTGTGGGTCGACCAGAAACACTTCTTCGCCGTCAAACAGGTTTTTTAGCGCGGTTTCGTTGAGTTCGCGATCCCCAGCCAAACAACAGGCCAGAATGGTTTCACCATTTTGGTAGAGCAAGGTCTTCAGGCAGTTTTCGGCAGGCACGTTTAAAAAGGCACTGACATCCTCGATGGATTTCTTACCCGGCGTTGCCACTTTCTCAAAGGGACGCGCTGCCGCGCTTCGCGTTTCAATTTGGCGCTCGCATCGCTCCACATTGGCCGCATAGTCACACTGATCACAACTGAGAATTTCATCTTCGCCGCTCTGGGCCAGGACGTGAAATTCGTGAGTATAACTTCCGCCAATTAGGCCGGAATCGGCTTCCACAGGGCGAAAGGCCAAACCACATCGGCTGAAAATTCGTTTATAGGCGTCGTACATAGCCTGATAGGAGCGATCGGCACTGGGATCGTCCACATCAAAGGAATAGGCATCTTTCATGATGAACTCGCGGCCGCGCATTAAGCCAAAGCGTGGACGCACCTCATCGCGAAACTTGGTTTGAATTTGATACAGGTTGAGCGGGAGATCCTTATAGGAACGCACTTCTTTGCGCACGATGTCCGTGACGACTTCCTCATGGGTGGGACCGTAACAAAAATCGTTGTCTTTGCGGTCCTTCATGCGCAGCAATTCTTTGCCGTAAATCTGCCAGCGACCGCTTTCAACCCACAGCTCAGACGGCTGAACCGAAGGCATCAGCAATTCAATTGCGCCGGCGGCATTCATTTCTTCACGCACAATTTGCTCAATTTTGCGCAAAGACCTTAAGGCCAAGGGTAAAAACGAATAGATCCCCGATGCTAACTGTTTAATCATTCCCGCGCGCAACATGAGCTGATGCGAGATTACAACCGCCTCTTTCGGCGTTTCCTTAACCGTATTAAGCAAATAACGCGAACGGCGCATAGTGCAGCATATCTCCCTTGATTTCAGGTGAATAGGATCTAAGTTTTCAGGGGCCAAAACCAGGTTGGGGTGGGAACCTGTGGCGGAAGCAAGCCATTCTAACACATGGCTTTTCAAGGCGATCGCGTTGACCTTGATTTTCAATTGCTCACCTGAAGATTTGATCTGTCATGCCGATATACAATAGGGAGGATAGGAGGCGTTTGTGCCCTTGTTTTTGTTAAGTTTTGTCCATTTTGGATTTCAGTCTGCCGATCCTTTGGTGTTGGCAGAGCGCATTCGTAACCGCATTGAAAATCGTGCTTTTTCAGCCTATGCGGATCCTATTTTTTCTGTGGTTGTATTACCGCGGTTTTATCAGAATCGACACTATCAACCCGCGTGGGTGGATGCCAACGGCCCGCGGCCGTTGCTGCAGGACCTGCTATCAGCACTGGATGCCTTGTACCAAGAAGGGCTCCGACCTGAAGATTACCATCGCGACACCTTGGAGGAGTTGCTACAGATTTGGTCCAATCAGGGGCGTTTTTCCGGCGACAAAACCGGCCTGCTCGTGGATATGGATCTTTTGGCTAGCGATGGGTTCTTGATGGCTGGTGCGCATTTATTGGCCGGACGAATCGACCCGGAAACCATCGAAAATGAATGGAACGCCAATCGTCGCGATGCAGATTTGGCCGAAATTCTGGAACAAGCATTGGTATCGGCCAATTTATCGGAATCTTTGCAAAATTTATTACCGGCCTACGAGGGTTACAACCGCTTAAAAACGGCTTTGAGTCGTTTGCAATCCTTACCCGATCCTGGGCCTTGGGTCGAACTTCAGGATCCGGCTGCACTTAAACCCGGTCAATCCAACCCCAACGTTTTAATCCTGCGCAAACGATTGGCCTTGGATGGCTTTGATCAGGACATGGACAGCTCGGTCTATGATGAAACCTTGCTGGCGGCGGTTAAACAATTCCAACTACGGCACGGGTTGGATCCCGATGGGGTCATTGGCAAAGAAACACGCAACGCTTTGAATATTTCCCGTCAGGATCGGATCCGCCAACTCAAGGCCAATATGGAACGTTGGCGTTGGCTGCCTCAGGACTTGGGTAAACGTTATATTTTAGTCAACATTGCAGGTTTTGATCTGGAATTAGTTGTTGAGGGGGAGCAACGCCTGACCTCACCTGTCATTGTGGGAAGAGACTACCGTCAAACGCCGGTCTTTTCCGGGGTCATGACTTACCTCGTCTTGAATCCGCGCTGGAATGTCCCACCCAAGCTTGCCGTTGAGGATAAGCTACCCATTCTCAAAAAAGACCCGCAATCCCTCAAAAAATTAGGGTTTAAAGCGTATAAGGGTTGGGGTGCAGATTCGGTTGAAGTCGACTTGGTTGAAATCGATTGGAAGGCCTATTCCGGTCGAAATTTCCCCTATCGGCTCGAGCAATTACCGGGCGATCAAAATGCGCTTGGCCAAATAAAATTTATGTTTCCAAATCCTTATAACGTTTATCTGCATGACACACCCACACGCGAGCTGTTTCAAAAGACGGAACGGGCATTCAGTTCGGGTTGTATCCGGGTCGGTAAGCCGATCGAATTGGCAATTCAATTGCTAGACGGCGATCCAGCCTGGAGCCGGGCGAGTCTTGAGCAAGTTTTTGCAGGGGGCAAGGAGCGGACCGTGAATCTCGCTTCTCCTATTAACGTGCATTTGCTCTACTGGACGGTTTGGGTCGATTCGGAGGGAGAACTCCAGTGGCGCAAAGACATCTATGGTCGTGACAAGCGGCTGATAGATGCACTTGATGCTTACGCACCTTCTGGCGCTCCCTAATTTAAGAGGATAGTGCATGGTTACATTAGTTTTCCTGTTCTTGATTCGCCATAACAGTTCCGTCGTTTACACGCCCCAGCGGTTGGATTGGTCGGTAACGGTACGGGACCTCCCTGTTGATCTCAATCTTTTCAGTGTTTTTCTGAACCCCAAAGGGGAAGTTACGTTCTCCTGTGCGGCCCCGAACACCCTGCAAATTGCTGTAGAAGGCTGCGGCATCAAACGTCTTTCGCCCGCCAAGGTCATGGTTCAAGGTCCTGCTCAACCGGGGCATTATCGCGGAGAGGTCTCCTTACTGGACCGGCCCGGTAAGATGCAACTCAATGTTTTTGTATTGACCCCGTTTGATGGCAAACAAGAACAAGTTGGCGGTTACCGCCTGGGCAAATATCCCGATAAACCGCTCAAAAACCTCGATATTTACAAGCCGCCAAAAGGCTTTTTTATGTTGACCCCCGAACAGGAAAATATTCCCATCAGCCCGCATTTCACCTTGGGCCAATTCATCTGTAAACAATCCAGTGGATATCCAAAGGCCGTAATGGTTCGCGAAGCCCTGTTGCTCAAATTGGAATCGCTTTTAGAGCGCGCCAATCAGAAGGGCTACCACTGCACTACCCTAACGGTTATGAGCGGCTTTCGCACTCCGCACTATAACCGCTCGATTGGCAATGTGGCTTACTCGCGTCATCAATGGGGCGGTGCCGCAGACGTGTATATCGATGTGGCCCCCCGAGACGGCAACATGGATGACCTGAATGGCGATGGCAAAATCGATCAGGCGGACGCACAGATCTTGGCCGATCTGGTAGAACAATTGGAACGCGAAAGGGCCTGTACCATTGGCGGCTTGGGCCTTTACTCGGCCAATTCCAGCCACGGTCCCTTTGTCCATGTGGACGTGCGGGGCTTTCGGGCCCGTTGGAACAAATAACAGCCTAATCCCGGGCCTTGTGACAGAGACCACCTCTGCTCGGATTGTTTTGGCAGCCGGCTGGAATTAAGATGGTTGTCAATCTGAAAATCACGAGGCCTGTTATGTTCAAATGGTTTTTCTGGATCGGCTTGAGTCTCAGCGTGTGGGCCCAAAACGACATGATTGCCAATATCAACCTTCAGTTTCGCTTCATTAACCCTGGGGCCCGGGCCCAGGCCATGGGCGGCGCCTTTGTGGGTTTGGCCGATGATCCCACGGCTGTATTCGCCAACCCAGCAGGATTGACCCGCATGCGCAGTACGACCTTTGGTCTCGAGTTGGCCAGTACCGATTGGGATAACCAAATCCCCTTTTATGCCGGTACCATTCGTCAAACCGGGTTGCAGGACTTTGAATTCAATCTGCAAAGCCGCAATTTTCCGCAAAGCGTTCAAACCATTCCGTTTGTCTGTTATATCCGCCCGCAAAGCGAATGGAAGTGGGGCGTGTTTTATGCAGAACAAGCCCAATTCAAGCGGGACTTTTCGACCGAGTCGGTCGTGATACCCCACGAACCGGATGACGATCGCGATGTCGCAGATTTCACCACGTTTTATTTCTTTCCCAGCGAAAACCGTTTGCGCTTGACCCAAAGAGAGCTCGGGATGAGTCTGGCGCGTCAATTCGGGAATGTATCCGTTGGGCTGACCCTGGCCTTTAGCCAATTCCAATACGATGCAGAGACAACCTTGCTTTTTCCGGCCATTTTCCCTGATGGACACCCGCTCGACCCGTTTGAAAATGCGCCAGCAGCGCGGATTGAAGTCGATGGCAAAGACCAGGCCCTTTCTGGCGCTTTTGGACTGCTCTACCACCCCAACGATCGGTTCAGTCTGGGGTTGGCATACCGATACCAGCCCCAATATGATTACGACTTTGCCGTGGATGCCTTTGATTTTGCCATGGGCGGATTAGCACCAAATGATTCCGGTCAAGCACCTTTTCACTTGCCGGACAGCTTTTCTGCCGGATTGAGTTTTCGCCCCACGGAAGCGTTTCTGACGTCTGTCGAGGTCAATCGCATTCAGTATTCCGAGTTGGTGCAGGACTATCACCATTTTTTTGATACTGGGGGCTACACTCAAACGGTTTCCGATCAGACCGAATATCGTGTTGGCTTTGAATATTTCCTCTTGCAGTGGGCACATCCGTTGGCTCTGCGTGCGGGATACTGGTTCGAACCCTACCACGCGCTCAAAAATACCTTTTTGGACACGCAAATCTTGTATCGCGATGAAGAGCGGTTTCAGCAAATTCGCAATGCGGTCTTCCTTCAGCGATTTGAAAAGGACAGCAACCATCTGACTGCAGGGTTTGGGTTGAATTGGACCGACCATTGGGTCATTGATTTTTCGGGTGACTGGAGTGAGCAACAAAGTAGCTACAGTCTCTCTGCACAATATCGATTTTAGGGAGGGTCACGTGCAGAAAACGTTATGGCTCGTCATCGTATGTCTGAGTGGCCCAGTGCTATGGGCACAACACAACAACCGCGCCGCGCGCGATCTGCAATTCCAATTCGGCAATCCTGGTGCGCGGTCGCTGGCTTTTGGCGGTGCTTTTATTGGCATGGCTGACGATGCGACCGCTCCGGTTGTGAATCCTGCGGGGATGGTCCAAACCCGCAAGCGCTCGGCCTCCTTGGAACTGGCCTATGTGCGTTCTGAAAACACCATTCCTTTTACGGGCGGTGAGGTGGTCCAAACGAACCTATTTGAATTCGATTTTAACTTTGACCAAGGATCCTTCCCGGAAAACCGGTTTCAGGTACCTTATGCTGCGGTCTTGATACCGGCAGGCGATTGGCGCTGGGCTGTTTTTGTACATCAACAAGCGGATTTACGTCGCCAATACACCACAGACCGGGTGAATTTTGACCTGTTAACCACCTCCTCTCTTACGATTGCCTACGATGCCTCGCAAGACGATTTAGCCTTGGACCTGTGGAATGCGGGTTTGAGTGTGGCCCGTCAATGGGGCGAGCATGTTAGCGCTGGGATCAGCCTGTGGTGGAGTGATATGGATTATCACGCCAATTCAACCATCCTGCTTCAAGACGCGGTGGGCAGCATTCACCCGGTGTACCAAACGGCTGAAGGTCAGGATCAGGATTGGGGCGGCGTCCTGGGCCTGTTGTGGTTGGTCAACGATCAATTTAGTGTGGGCGCCACGTATAAACGCCAAGGTGAATTTGGTTATACAGCAGCCCAGCGGGCCAGCGTCGTCAACCCTGATAGCCCGGATTTTCAGGCGGAAGGCCTGTTTAAAGTGCCCGATGCCTTAAGTATCGGTTGTTCGGTTAAGGCGTCCGACACCTTTAGCGTTAATCTCGATATTAATCGTGTGTATTACTCCCAAATCACCGATAACCTGCTTGATTTTCAACGCGTGCCCGGCGTGTTCCAAGAGATGCCGGATGTAACCGAAATTCACGTAGGAGCTGAACAGGCATTCCTCGGCGGGGCAAATCCCGTTTTTGTGCGCATTGGCTATTGGCGGGACCCTTACCATGCCGCCGTTAACAACATTGAAGACAGCCAAATTTTGGATGGCACCAGCCGCGACCCACGGGTGCGTGATTTCTTTTTTCTGCACAGCTTTGAAAAGGATGTTAACCATTATGCCTTTGGGTTGGGGCTCAGTTTCTCACAAGTGTTTCAGATGGATTGTGCCTATGAATGGAGCGAGTTAGACCAAAAACTAAGTGTCAGCGGAATTTATCGGTTTTAATGACTTTGGACTTGACCTGCGGCGTTTTTAAACCCATGAATGGAATAGATACCCATTAAAGGTTTAGCATGCACAGGTTTGGTCCCTTATCCCTTGCCGTTTTACTGGTCGGGTTCGCTGCCTGTCAAAAAGGAGGCAAGGTCCAGCACCCACCCTTGGTGGTGGCGATAGATCTGTGGCCCGGTTATTACCCTGTCCTTTTAGCCAAGGACTTGGGTTATTTTGAGCAGGCCAACCTTGCTGTAGATATCCGAATTCCCGAAAACACCGATCGCATGTTGGGTGAATTTGACGCCGGAATTAATGACATTATTGCCGTCGCACTCGGAGACTTGGTTCCGCTGACCCGAGAAGGCTCTCATTTCAAAGTGATTTTGGTGAGCGATGAATCCACCGGGGATGCGGTGGTTTCGCTTAAACCACTTCCCGAACAGCCCAGCGATTTTGAAGGCCTGCGGATTGCTACCAATCTCAGTGGCTTTGGCGAGTTGTTCTTGTTGGAAATGCTACGCCATTATGGGGTAGAAATGGGTCGTATCACATTAGTCAATTCCGAGGCCTCCCAAATCCCCGCAGGGTTGGAGGCTCAGTTTTTTGATGCTGGTCATACCTGGCAGCCCTACGTTTCTTTGGTGTTGGACGCGGGTGGTGTCCAGTGGTTCAGTAGTCGTCAAGCGCCGGGCCTGATCTTGGACGTGGTTGCGGTCAATGACCGGGTCTTGAAGAGTCGACCGGATGATATCCGTAAGTTTACGGCAGCCTGGCTCAAGGCTTTGGATTGGTGGCAATCCAACCCGGAAGCGGGCTGGCAAAAAATTGATGCGATCTTAGGCGAGCGGGCGGGACCCCATTTTTCCGATGCGTGCATTCTTCAAGACCTGAATGCCAATCGCGAGCGATTTGAAGGCGAGGGGCCCGGTTCGCTGACCCATTCCGTCCAAAAGTTCTCCTCCTTTTTTCTGGACCGCGGGACCTTGAGCAAACCTGTGGACCCTGCCCTTATCCTTGATGGGCGGTTCCTGCCGTGACCATTGGCCAGAAATTCCTGGTGTATTTGACCTTATTTGCCTTTCTGCCCAGCACCGTGGTGATTTACATTGGTTGGTACCTGTCCTGTCGGGAAATCCGATCGGTGAATGATCAAAATCTCTTGGCCTTACATGCTCAGGTCACCGCCCAAATTGAGAACTTTATCGGTGACGGATTGGAATTGGCCCGGGCCATGGGTCAATCCCCGCCCGTTGTCGAACACGTGGCGCAGTTTGAGCCCGGCTCGACCCATGAGACGCTCCTGATCCGAACATTGGCAAATGCCACCACTCTGGATCCGGTTTTTTTTAACAGTTCCGGCATCCTGAATTTATATGGACTGAATATCGTGGATAGCGATGCCAGCCGGATACGGAAGGATGAAGCCAATTCTGCCTGGTATACCCGTGTTTTAAGCAATGAAACTGTTCAATTGGTCTTGGACCGCGATCAATTAGGTCGCTTCAATGGATTGGTGTTCAGTGCCCCTGTCCGAAATGCAGATCAACGCGTGTTGGGTGTTATCCGCAATCGCTACGAAATCACGGCTATCCAGAAAATAATGTATGAGGCCAACGTCTCGCTGGGGCCTGGTACTTATTTGACCGTTGTGGCTGAAGGCCAATTGATGGCAGATGGCTTTGACTATAAACGGATCGGCTTGCCCATCCCAGAATTTGAGGCCACTCAGGAACGGACCTTGGCTTGGGGTCATTTCAGCGGGGCCGCACACGCGGATCGTTTAGTCCTACAGAATCTCAATACGGCACCTTGGACCTTAATCCTGGTTCAACCCTTTGAACGTTATACCCGTCAGGAGCGACATATTGGCATCACCTTGCTTTTTTTGGGCTTTTGTTTATTTGCCTTAATTAGTTTGGCAGCTCTGTCGGTTTCGCGCCAAATCGTTTTTCCGCTGCGCGAGGTCCAGTCCAAAGCCGCGCTCCTGGCGCAAGGTCAATTACATTTACATATTGAAGAAGCCGGCCCACGGGAAACCCAACAACTGGCCAAATACCTGAATGAAATGGCAGCCCGTTTAGAGGATTTACTCGAAGATCTCAACCAACAAATCCACAATCGCAAACAAGCGGAGTCTGCCGTCTTAGCCTTAAATGCTGAGCTGGAAATGCGGGTCGAACAACGCACACAGGAGTTAGCCGAAATTAATCGGGAACTGGAGTCCTTCAGCTATTCTGTTTCTCACGATTTACGCAGTCCATTACGGGCCGTTGATGGCTTTTCCCGTGCGCTCGAAGAAGATTATGGTCATCTTCTGGATTCTGCTGGATTAAATTATTTGGCTCGAATCCGACGCGGTGCCCAGCGGATGGGCCAATTGATTGATGATCTGTTGCGTTTCTCCAAGCTTTCGCGCACCGAATTGGTTTTGAAAACATGCGATCTGGGCCAGATGACTGCTCAAATTTTTGAAGATTTGCAGGCTTCCGAACCCAATCGGAAAGTTAAATGGCGAATTCATCCGGTGACATCGGTCCAGGCGGACGCCAATTTAATCCATGTCGCGCTTGAGAATTTGGCCCAAAATGCATGGAAATTCACGGCTCAACGAGAAGAGGCCGTGATTGAATTTGGCCAATTTGAAGAAAATCATGAACAAATTTTTTATTTTCGCGACAATGGTGCTGGTTTTGATCCTGCATTTGCTGATAAATTATTTGGTGTATTTCAGCGCCTGCATGATCAAAATGAGTTTCCGGGTACTGGCATTGGGTTGGCGACCGTTCAACGGATAGTCCACAAGCACAATGGGCGTATCTGGGCAAACGCACAGGTTGACCATGGCGCTTGTTTCTATTTCACTTTGCCTTCCTTTTAAGGTCTAACCATGAACAAATCCATATTGCTCGTCGAAGACGACCCCGATGATCAGGTCTTGACGATTCGTTCCCTGCGCAAAAGCCGCGGCGTGAAGGAAGTGTTGGTTGCCAACAACGGCGTGGAAGCTTTGAGTATTCTGGCCTCCATGGAAGAAGGTTGCTTGCCCGTTTTAGTCCTTCTAGACCTTAAATTGCCCAAAATGGATGGACTGGAGGTTTTGCGCCAGATCCGTGCCTCGGAACGGACACGCTTCCTGCCGGTCGTGATCATGACCTCGTCTCGTGAGGAGCGCGACCTTTCTGCATGTTATGCTAATGGTGCAAATAGCTTTGTCCAAAAACCGGTGGATTACGATGCATTTACCGAAGCGGTCCATCAATTGGGGACTTATTGGTTTGAAGTGAATTGCGAACCACCGTGTAGGTGAGCGAGTGTGGAACCTCTTAACGCCCTGATTATTGAAGACAACGATGACGATTTGGCGCTGTTGCTGAGAGCGCTTCGTCAGGGCGGGTTTGAACCGAATCATCAACTGGTACGCAAAAGTTCCGAACTGGCGCAAGCGCTTGAAAAAAGTTGGGACATTGTCCTTTCGGATTACCGTTTGCCGCACCTCAGCGGCGTGGAAGCCTTAAAACAAGTCAAGGAACGCCAACCGGAGCTGCCGTTCATCATGGTTTCAGGAACGATCGGCGAGGATATTGCCGTTGAAATGATGCGTGCGGGTGCCAACGATTATGTAATGAAAGGTCAATTGGGCCGTTTGCCAGAAGCGATTCGCCGAGAGAAACGCGAGGCCCAACTTCGAGAAGAACAGCAGCGTACGGAACAGGCCTTGCGCCATAGTGAGGAACGCTTTCGTATGGTCACCGAGTTGGCCAATGACGCCATTCTCGGGATTGATCCAGGCGGCCGCGTCATTATGTGGAACCAAAGTGCCAGTCGAATTTTTGGTTATGCGCAAAAGGATATTTTGGGCCAACCGCTTCAACTCTTAATCCCCGAAAAGTTGCGGCCCGTCTATCAGCAGGCCTTTAAAGTGGCCTTGGAGCAGTCGCATCCACCGCCGCATGGACTTACCTTGCAGTTTACTGGTCTCCATCGCGATGGTCATACCTTCCCCGTCGAGGTGTGGGTCACCCACTGGACCAATGAGCTAGGCACCCATTACACCGGGATAGTGCGCGATATTCAGGACCGCAAATCGGCGGAATTGGAACGCGCGCGGCTCTTGGAACAATTGCGCCAGGCCCAAAAAATGGAGGCGATTGGCCGATTGGCCGGCGGGGTAGCCCATGATTTCAACAATATGCTGAGCGTAATTTTAGGCTATGCCGATTTGGCCAAAACCCATACTGAACCCTCTTCGCCGATTTGGAGTCCGCTTGAGGAAATTGCCAAGGCTGCAAAACGGTCGGAATCCTTAACCCGCCAATTGCTCGCCTTCGCCCGCAAACAGGCGATCTCGCCAAAACCCCTTGACCTCAACGACGTCGTGCGCAGCAATCAGCCCATGTTAAGCCGCTTAATTGGCGAAAATGTGCGGATTGAGTTGGCCCTGGATCCGGCACTCTGGAAAGTGAAAATCGATCCCCAGCAATTCGAAAATGTACTGGTCAATTTGGGTGTTAATGCCCGAGATGCCATTCTCAATGTGGGAACCATTACCATCAAAACGTTTAATGTCCTGCCGGGCAGTTCATGGCATCTCACCTATCCGCGCCTCGGCTCTGAAACTTACGTTGGCCTCTCTTTTTGCGATACCGGTAACGGAATGTCCGAAGAAACCCTGCAACATATTTTCGAACCGTTTTTTACGACCAAGGATTCCTCCAAAGGTACTGGGCTCGGGTTGGCCACCATTTATGGCATCGTTAAACAGAATCAGGGATTTATTCAAGTGCAAAGCCAAGTCGGTCAGGGCACCGATTTTCATATCTTTTTTCCGCGTTATCACGGACCTGTTGAAGAAGCGGTTCCTTTTGCCGAAACCCAGCCACGCAGAGGCAATGAATCTATTCTGCTGGTGGAGGACGAACCGCAAATTTTGGAATTGCTCGAAGCCTATTTGACCCAGTTGGGTTATCGCGTCGCCTCCGAAAGCAACCCTGAAAAAGCGGTGGAACGCGTTCATCGCGCGCCCCACGGATTCGACCTATTGCTCACAGATGTCATCATGCCCGGCATGGATGGCAAGCAGCTTTACGACGAAGTACGCCGAATTCAACCCGGCATCAAGGTTTTATTTATGTCGGGTTACACCGCAGAAGCATTTGAGAAACAAATGATTTCCGATCGTAAAATATTTCTGCAGAAACCGTTTAATATGGTGGACCTAACTCGGAAAATTCGTGAGATTCTCAGCTAATATTTCACTGCGCTGGGAATGGGATAAACCAATTTTGGCCCTGAATAGCCGCTACCTGCGCAAAGCGGTGTAAGCCTTCATGTGGATCCTCATAGGCCATGGGAAACGTGCCTATGTGTCCAGGTACCACCCACTTGAGATTCATATCCCGAGCTACTTGGATAACGGATTCGGGATTGAGGTGGTGGGTGCCGAGCAGAAACTCGGGTGCATAACCACCAACGCCAAACACCCCTAGCGAAGGATGGAACTGATCTCGGACTTGGGCAAATACTGGAGAAAACCCACCATCGCCTGCAAAAAATATCGCCTGTCCCTGGCTTTCGACCACAAAACACAACGCTGGAACCTTGGCGTGAAAGGGGTGAAACCGGTTTCCGCCATGTCGCGCTGCAAAAAAATGCAGGGTTAATTCGCCTACCTGTACAGATTCACCCGGCAAAACGGGGTGCGCTCCCGCGGCATCCAGGTGCAGACCTTTGGCGAAGAAAATCCGAGCAGGGAACAACTGAGCAAGGCTGGCTGGATCCCAATGGTCTAAATGCGCATGGGTCAGCACAACGGCATCAATTGAGGTTGAAGGCTGGAAACCGGGTGCTGGCGAAAGTCGCTTCAATAAACCACACTGTTGAGAGAAATTGGGGTCAACCAAAATGTGGGTTTGGTTCCAGCTCAGCAAAAAAGAGGCGTGTCCCAACCAGGTCAATTGGAAGGGCAATTGTGACTCGGTCTCCCGTGTGCTTTCCATTGCCTGAGCCCGGAACTTGGCAGGCAAATTCACAAACCCGCACGCAATTGGCAAGGGCTGAGGCGAGACCGTCCATTGAGGCCACAATATTAAGGAGAAAACTGCCCAGAATCCTGCAACCGCCAACAGGTTTAATCCAAATCGTTTCAAAGTGCGTCTCGTTTTTGGGCCAACCATGCGGCTAACGAGTTGATTTGGCTGTCGGTCCAACTCTCATGACCCGGCATTTCGGTACCCGGCAAACCAAATTTAATGGTTCTGGCCAGATGGAGCTGCACTTCCGTTTGACCTTGAAAAATGAAGGGGTCCCGAATCAGGTTGCGCGGCCGCGGTTGGAAGTTGCCCGCTAATGGCCCGTTGCCCCGCGCCTCCTCACCATGGCACGGTGCGCAAAATTGACGAAAGCGTTGTTCCGTCTGGCCGCTAGCTTCCAGCTCTGATTGCTGTGGCTGCCATACCTGGAAATTCTGCCACAGAGTACCCGTTTGATCTGAGCCGAGCGAATCGAGGTACTGGATAAGGTCCCAGCCATCGGTATGATTGGCGTCAAAAAGGGCAGGGTAGGCGGGCATTCTGGTGCCGGGCGAAAGCGTAGCAGGCTCGATTTGGTGAATTTTCAACCAAGTGGGTCCCCTTCGCGCACCAATTGTGGCCAAGTCGGGGCCCTGGCGGCGATTGCCCAGCAGAGGCGGTTGGCTGGAAACGGCGGACTCTGGATCTACGGGGTCACCCCAAAGTTGCATATCGTGTTGGAGTGGGCGGATATACTGACTGTGGCAGTGGATGCAGCCTTCGCGGATATAAACTTGGCGACCCCGTTTGATCGCGTTTGTTTCGGATGGAATGTTCTGCAGGTTGGGTAAGAGAAACCATCCCAATAGACCCGGCAGTGCAAGTACCAAGGCGTGCCGTGGAATTAACGAGAGAATCATGAGCAAAGCGGAAACAAAGAAGAACCCAACCGGGATTCTGCCCAAATCCTGAATCATGCCAATGCCCAGAACGGATCCGATCCAGCCTGCCAAGGCATAAATCCAAAAGGCAAGATTAAACCGTGCCCGGTTTTGTTGGCCGGCCCAAAGCGTGGGCAGGCAGACTAAGCCGACACTGTAGAAACTCACCCCGACCACATAAGGAACGTGTCCCCAAGTCGCGCTGGCTGCGGCGTCCTGAAGAATTAATGCGCCCACGGCCAGGAGCGCCCATGCGGTGAGTAACAAACCGCGCCAGTTTTGGCCTATGAGCCGGCCGGCCAGGAGCGCGGCCAGCGCGTGGAGGATGCCGTTGCCCCACAATTGAGCAGGACTGCCCCAGCTAATGGCTTTCAGCTGAACCTTGCTCTGAAAATACGTGAATGCTGCGGAATCGAACCAGACCAGTGTCATAAGGGCCAAAACTAATGGGGCAGCGCGCCAACCGATGGGTCGCTCGTCACCCGCTTGCGCTCGGTTTTCATCTGGTTGTGGTGTTTTTGGCAAGAAAAGACTGATGCCCAACATCATCAGGCCGCAGAACAGCATGTGGAATTGGGCGGACTGATTAAAGAGGGGTGGAAAATTGGCCAGGAAGTAGGCGGCAGCCACACCTGATCCAGCCACAATGCCAGAATCTTGGGCTTGGATCCAACGCGGTAAATTGCCGGCAATGTGCGTGGTTACCAAACCCAAGCCCCAGCCGGAGAAAAATCCGCAAAAGGACCAAAAAATATAATGGGGAAAGACAGGGACGGCCAAAGCACTCCATCCGCACATCAAAAAGCCTTGTTTTAGGTGACGGCTGGTGTCATTCCGGGCCAGGAAACTGCCCCAAATCCCGCCCAACGACATCCAGCCCAGGGGTATCAGCTTTGCCTGGTCATTGAGGTGCTGTTCCAGGTAGTGCATGAATCCAAACTGACTGAACAGTAAAAAGTACAGAAAAGTCGCAGCAATAGACAAGGTAGTGCGTTGACGCAGGTTCATCTAAACGGACCGCCCTTGAAATAGCTTTGGAACAGGCCAAGCGCCAAATCGTAAAAAGCGATACCGAGGAAGATTTTGGGAAAGCCTTCGAGAATGACGGAGCCTAAAAGGAAGATTGCGACGAGTATGCGCAAGGTGGTGGTGGCCAACCACAGGCCAGAACGTTCTTCTCTGCGTTTTAAGGCGAGCAGGTAAAGCAGACCCACCGCACCTACCCAGGTTCCGATCCAGCGCATGAACCACAGGGCTTGGGCCTCTACTGTCATTCCGCTCAGTCGGAACCATACTTCTGGGAAAAATATCAAACTCAGCCCGGTGGCGAATTCACTAAGCCCCACCAGTACCAAATAGGGATTAACCCAACGACGCTTCATGGTTATCCTCCTGCGCGAAACTTTGCCAGCAGTAATGGATGGCAGCGCCGAGCATCAAAAGCCCGCAAAATAAACGCATACCATAAACGGCTTGTACCCAGCTTGCCCCTTCGTAAAAGGCACCGGGTTCTCTGAATGCTTTCCAGCCCGCCCAACTCAAAACCAGGCACATGAGCAACGTTGAGCTATGCCAGACCCAAAAGACGATTCGATTCTTAAAAATGGATTGCAGGGGCTTTCCGCCCAGTAAGCAGGCCATATAAATTACGATGCTGGTAGCTAGTCCCGCCATGGCCAAATGGGCGTGTGCGACCAAAAGATTACTGAATTTGGCCCGATCAAGCCAGCCAGGCAAAAAAAGCATGGCCCCGTTGAGTATCAATAATAAAGCCCAAAATCCCATTGCCCGGTACCAGCGGCGCAATACGGGGCTGGTGGAAATCGAGCCCAGTGGGGTGCGCAGGAGTAGCGGCCAAGTAAACAGTGAAAACAATCCGGTCTGCTGGAAAATGTCGCCGTTACCGCTGTGACCGTGTTTCAGCAAAGCAAAATAAATGAGATGACACCCCAAAAAGGCGAGCAGAGATCGCCACTTCACCTGAAGATCAGGCTGGCGCATTTGCTGGAGTCGCAAGACCGCGAACAGGATAAAAACCACCGACAGACTGGAGCCCAATAAGGCTGTGCCCGTTGCACCGCCACTCTGTGGGTTGATTGCCGGATAAACCGTGGGACGGCTGGCCCAAACCAGCAAGGCCCCCACAGGAGCGGAGAGTAAGAGGCCCCAAAAGGCTTGTTGTCGCTGTGATTGGGACCAGGACGATCCACGCTGGAAACAAATACGCAGCATTTGGCACCAGAACACGTAAATGACAAAAGCAAAGGTCAGGGCCCAAGGCGGTGTCCAATCGAGGAAAAGCTTGCCACTCACCCGGCCGGAAAGCCAGGCAATGGCGGCCCAGCCCAAAACGGCGGACCACAGCAACAAAAGGGGTTGAAACGCTTTGTGTGATGGGCTGGGCAGGGTCCAATCGAGCAACAGCGCAATGAGCGGTAGGGCCAACCAGCCATACAATTGTCCGTTCATATGGACCGGCATAACCCGACCATAGCTGAACCAGGTTGGCCACTGAATTTCGGGCCAGAGCAGTTGGATGGCCAGAACGATTCCAAAAAAATTGGCTGCGACCAACCAGACCAGCGCGTGGCGGTAAGTCGACAGCCATAGGAGAGAGGAGGAGTGCGAAGGGTTTTCGGGCGTCATGCAGCCTTGGTGGCGTATAGGGTTTGGGCCCTAAGGTTGAGATAGTCCTGTAATTGTTTAAGACAGCTCAAATTAGCATTTAAGGCTGGATTTGTCAGTATGCGGTTCGCGTGGAAGAGCAGGCGTAGGAAGCGATGCCATGCCTGGGGGATGGAGGTGGCCAACGCAAAATTGGGACGTCCGAGCATTTCGTCTCGGAAACCGGTTTTCCCATCAAAATCACCACTTACGTCCTTAATGTCATCCATGACCTGATAGGCCAATCCCCATAAGGTGGAAAGCTTTTCCGCTTCTTGTACCTGGGTCGAGGTGGCATTTACCAGGATCAAGGGCAGAACCACAGCCATGCGGATGAGGGGCACGGTTTTACCCATGGCGGCACGGGTGACTTGGAGGGCTGTCTGATTGGTTTGGGCGAAATGGAGGTCTATGGCTTGGCCTTGGAGGAGTCCGGCCGTGCCCAGGCTGCGTTCAATGACTTTGGCGGCCAGCGTTGCTTGCGCTGGTTTCAGGTTGGCCATGCTTTGCCATAAAAGGCCATAGGCTCGGTTGATCAGCGCCAAAGCGCCTAAGATGGCAGCGGACTCGCCGTATTGCAGGTGTGCACACACCAGGCCGCGACGCTCTTGGGCCTGGTCCATACAGGGTAGGTCGTCAAGAAGTAGGGAGGCTGTGTGAAAGTATTCCACTGCCACTGCACAACGCAGTGCCTGTTCCTGGGGTGCGTTTTCCATGATTGCCAGAATGAGCTGGGCCCGGACCATCGACCCTTTGGCCTGATTTACCCATGCCAGGACGCCGGCAAGGTGCCATTCCAGGTGGGGCTGGTTAGGTAACCAATCGCGATAATGCTGACTAAACGTTTCCCAGGTGGCAGCATCGACAATGGAGAAGGGTGCAGATGGCATTGTGGGCTCCTCGCATTAAAATTTGGCTTTGGTGTCGCCGACCAAGTCCAGTTGAATTTGAAGAACCGGATTGACTTTGAGGAAGCCAAATTTCTTGATGATGGGCAAGTTATAGTCTTGAGTGTCCAATGCGAATTGGCCTTTGAGTTGGGTGTGTGTCCCCGTGGTGGTTGGGAAAAGGTTAAATTGGACTTCGCGGGTCACTTGGTGGAGTTCTATTTGACCGCGCACATGCCATACCCCGCCTGTCTGCTCGATTTGGGTTAAGGTAAAGGTCATCCGTGGCGCCTTTTCATATTCCAGCCAGTGCAGCATTTCGCGATCGCGTTTGTCGTTATCGGTTTTTAAATCCTTAAGATCGAAACTGAAACGGGTCATTGCCGGTACGGAAGTTGTCTCAGGCCAATCGATTTCACTATCGAATTTTTGGACGACTGCATCAAAGGAATGCGCGGTGGCACTGACCTTTGCCTGGATGTGGGATTGGTTCAAGTCCAATTCAAAAGTGGATTGGCCAAGGGCAAAGCTGCAGGTTAGCAATAATAGGCTTAATGAAAGGAAACGACGCATGGGACCTCCCGTCCGGTTTTCTTTACTTGAGTGTAAGGCGGGAACCTGACCGCAAACTGACGGGCTGATTACCAATTGATCATGTTGGATTCATGGCCAAGAACTCCACCTAACGCGGTGGTAGCATTGGTTTTGGAGGCCGAAATGCGCTTTTGGCAACGCTGGGCGGCAGGTGTGGTAGACCATCCTGGCCGAGTATGGTTTTGGCTAGTGGTTATGGTCCTTCCCGCGTTCTGGGGGTTGAGCCGCCTAGAGGTCAAAACCTCCAACTTTGATTTGGTGGATCCAGGGGATCCCGAGGTGGCACGGCTATTGGCCTTTAATCGGGATTTTGGCGGAATCAATCCGATTGTGTGGGTGGTCAGCGGGTCGGATCCGAAATTGCGCCACGAATTGGTGGACCAATTGGCCCATTTTGCCCGGCAACACACCTTGGTAAAAGGTGTGGTGGAGCGCTGGCCCAATGATCGGGGTCAAGTGGATTTTTTGGACGGTGATGGATTAAGTTTGGTCCTGGTCCAGCCGCGCGATCAAAAGGTACAGGCAAGTTTACTTAAACCCTTAATTGCTGATCTGGAGGCCTGGAACCAGTCCCAAATGAGGCAGTTCTCCGCCGTGAATTTGGGCTTAACTGGGATTCCCGTTTATGCGGTTGCCGATCAAACCTCGATTCAAACCGAGGTCAGTCAAGTTTCGGTTTGGTCGCTCATTGGCGTTCTGATTTTGTTTATGCTGGGGTTTCATCGTTTTTTTCATCCGCTTTTGGCTGTGGGTGTCTTGTGTTTGGTGGTTTTGGTCAGTGTGGGCTGGACTGCAATTTGGCCCGGATATTTGACCCATGTCAGTGGCACATTTGCCTCGATCCTGATCGGGTTGGGTGTGGATTTCAGTATTCATTTCATTCATCGCCTGGAACAAATGCCGCAAGCAGATTGGCGCGAACGGGTAAAACAAACGATTGCCGTTTCGGGACCCGCCCTGGCGACCGGAGCCTTAACGTCCGCTGCTGTGTTTTTATCGCTGCTTGGATCCGGGTTTCAGGGCTTTAGTGAATTGGGTTGGATTGCTGGTGGTGGCTTGCTGATTTGCCTGATCGCTACAACAACTGTTTTGCCCTTGCTTCTCTTGCGAACGCGGCCATTACCGCAAGTCTCCCCGCAAACAGAATGGACGCTGCCCGGCTACTTCGCTTGGCCTTTATTGGTCGGTGGTCTGCTGCTAGGCGCATGGCGCAATCCCGGCTTTGATAGCAACTACCTCAGTCTTCAGCCCCAGCAAAGTTCGGCGGTGTTCTGGGAAAAGCAGCTGGTTGAGCATTCGGATTGGAACACGCAGTTCATGGGTTTTCGCGTTAACGATCTACAAGCTTGGCTGACTCTAAAACAAAAATTGCGAAACCAAGCCTCGGTGGGCCGGGTCTTATGCCCCTTACAATGGGTGGAACTTCAAAGCGATCCACTCATCGCCAGTTTAGCCCAAAGCCTATTGGCCACCATGCGCAGTCCACAAGGCGATTATCCCGTGTTTGTGTTTCCGCGGGCCAACGTATGGAATGCCGCTGACCAGACGCCTTTCCTGGAGGATATGCAGGCTATTGACGCCCAGACGACGGGAATGCCTTTGCTGGGCAAAGTCATGGTGGACAAAACGCATACAGCGCTGAGGCGAACCGCCATTTGGGGCAGTCTTGCCATTTTGTTGGTGCTCATTCTGGATTTTCGCAAGGTGCGCCTCATTCTGTTGGCCTGCCTGGTTCCGGCATTGACACTGTGGACCTTGAAAGGGCTCATGGCGGTTTTGGGTTTGAGTTTTAACCCGCTGAATGTAATGGCAGTTCCCCTCATATTAGGCATTGCGGTTGATGATGGCGTACATCTTCTGCACCGGACGCAACAAGAAGGCGGTCGGGTCGCAAGCGCTTTGGGCGGAACCGGTCGATCCATTGTTCTGACCAGCCTCACAACCCTGTGTGCGTTCGGCATGCTGGCCCTGACCGCGAATCCGGGTTTGGCCTCCTTCGGCCTCATCCTGGTTTTGGGGGTTGGGCTTGCATTGGTTTTTTCACTTTTGGTTCTACCGGTTATGATGAAGCTATTTCCGATACGTCGGTTGGCACCATGAACCTTAACAGGAGCCCGAACATGCAAATCCTGGTTGTGGAAGATGATCGAAAAATCTCCGATTTTATAGCGAAAGGCATGCGCGAAGCCGGTTTCAATGTGACCTGTGTGGCAGATGGCGATGACGCCTTGGACCTGGCTCAAAGTCGTGAATTCGATCTGGCCATTGTTGATTTGATGATTCCGGGGATAGATGGCATGAGTTTGATCCGTTTACTTCGGCGGCGCAAAATCGCCATTCCGATTCTGATCTTGAGTGCCCGACAGGATGTGGAGGACCGTGTTCAAGGACTGCAAACCGGTGCGGACGATTACCTCACCAAGCCGTTTGCGTTCTCTGAACTGTTGGCTCGGGTCCAAGCCCTGATCCGGCGTGGACGCGGGGTGACGGAACCCAACCAACTGAAATTTGCCGATCTGACCATTGATTTACTCACCCGCAAGGTGACCCGTGGGGACAGTGTTATAGAGCTGCAGAACAAGGAGTTTCAGTTGTTGGTTTACCTGATGCGCCATCCCAATATGGTGGTCAGTAAAACCATGATTATCGAAAACGTTTGGAACTATTATTTCGATCCCCAAACCAACATTGTCGAGGCGCGTATCTCGCGTCTGCGCGACAAAATTGACAAACCGTTTGCCCATAAATTGATTCAAACGGTTAAAGGTGTGGGTTATGTTCTCCGGGAGGATTAGCCGGTTCTGGCAACGCCTATCCGTTCGGGTCCTATTGGTTTCCAGCCTCATCTGGCTTGGTGCGTTGTTGGTGACCTACTTGTATTTGGCTAATCACTTGCGCAGCCAGGCATTAGCGCGTTTGGATGAAGAATTAAAAACTGCGGTATTTCTGGCAACCCACCTGATTGATTCGATTGAGGGTGAAGTGGATACGGAAACCCTTCGTGAAGAAGTGGAGCACGTGAGCCTGATTTATGGTGGAAGCCATTGTTTTGTTGTCGTTTTTGATGCCCAAGGAAACGAGGTGGTGGCGACCGATCGCAGCAGTTGGCCAGTCTTTGAGCCACCCCGACCCGCGCAAACTGGCTTTTTGACGGCTTTCGTTATACAGACCCACGTCCTTCAGGGACATCCGGGTTATCGATCGATTTTTTACGCCCATCCCAACGGCCTTATTTTCGAAGTGGGATTCTCTCTGGCCGAA
The DNA here is from genome assembly GCA_020637335.1 of Acidobacteriota bacterium. GTDB lineage: Bacteria > Acidobacteriota > Holophagae > Acanthopleuribacterales > Acanthopleuribacteraceae > JACJWC01. Next base: position 47,348 of record JACJWC010000014.1, read on the forward strand.
ATGCAGCGCGAATTGACAACCAATTTGCGCGCCTTGGGTTATGGGGTGGGCCTTGCCTTTTTGCTCAGTTTAGTGCTGGGAACCATCGTTCTGAAACGCACCTTGCGCGGGATTCGTACGATTAGTTTGGAATCGCGCAAGATACGAACATTAAACGATTTATCGCATCGCATTGCACTGCCCACCGGGAGTTACGAGACGGATGAATTGGCTTTGACCCTCAATCAGATGGTGGCCAATGTGGACCACTTGGTATCGACCCAGCGCCAGGTGGTCAATCATATTGCCCATGATGTGCGATCGCCCGTTACGCGATTGCGGGCACTAGGTGAAAGTGCCAGTCGCGACCCCAATTTTGATCGTGAAGATTGGGCCGGCCAAGTGGTGGAAGATTGTGACCGGCTTCTGCATTTGGTCAATCAGTTACTCGAAATTGCCCAGGCTGAAAGTGGCTTATTGCGCCTTGAAATAGAGACGATCGATTTGAACGAACTACTGGAGGATGCAATTGACCTGTTCCATATTCTTGCAGAAGAAAAGAATTTGGAGCTGGTTAAGCAGGATGCCTCTGATTCGGTTTGTGTGCAGACGGATCGCCGCCTCTTGCAGCGGCTCTGTTCAAACCTGCTCGACAATGCATTGAAATACACGCAAGCAGGCCAGATTCGGCTTGGCACGTTGGTTGAACCGGGCAAGGTTGGCTTTTTTATTGAGGATACTGGCATGGGTATGGACCCAGAACAGGTCTCGCAAGTCTTTGAGCGTTTTTATCGCGGGGATCCGGCGCGTACCCAGCCGGGATTTGGCCTGGGGTTGGCCTTTTGCCATGCCGCCGCTAAAGCCATGAATGCCGAATTGGTCTGCCACAGTGAACTTGGGGTGGGCACGCGCTTTGAATTGCGCTTCAGTGTTTCACTCGATAATGAGGATGTGTAAATGGTTGCGTTCGAGTTCTTCTTCACTGACTTGTGGGATGTAGGCAATAAATCCGGGATTGCGTTCAACCATGACGACCGCTAACGCCCAACTGCCCGCATTGATTGGATGGGGCGCACCGCTGTCGATGCCTTGTGTCAGCCAGTAATTGTCCAAATCAAATCCGTTGGGAAACAGCCAGGCTTCAAATGCTTGGCGGACAGGATCTTTTTTGCGCAACTGAACCGGTCGAACGGGAATGCCATCTATGCGGTCCAGTTTACCGAGATAGATTTGTTTAATTTGGTAATGGGAAAGCTTGGTCAATGTGGTTTGGTTGGACGTGACTAGGATCCATTCCCCTTCGAATTGGGGTCCGCTGATGAGAATGGAAATGAGCCAAATCGTCATGCCCCGCCTCAGAAAATGAAACCCATCCACAGGCTGGCTGCGGTGTAATTGCGTTCTTGGTCAAATTCAAAGCGGTGTTCTCCGGCCTCCAGTCGTGTGCGTACTTGTTTGTGCGGCCAAAACGCCAAAGTCGCCAGCCAAACGCTGTGCTCCTCGCCGCTCCCTTCCAAAAGATCATCGGATCGTTCATAGCGCAGGTGTGCATACCATTGCGGATGAAACTGATACTTGATTTGCAGGTAGTAGCCTTCAAGCTTTCCTTCTGGTTTGCCATCGCGCCAAAGCGATTCAGCGCGGAAGCTCAGGTTCTCGCGCCAAATTTTTTGTTCAAAGTACAGGACCAGGTTTTGGCGATAATAACCTTCCATGTCTCCGGCCTTGTGTTCAAAAAGGGACATGCCAAAACGCGTTCGTTCCAAAATCCAAGCATTGATATCAATCCCCCAGCCCGGATCGTCATCGTTGCCGACTTCGGTTCCGTTGTCCTGGTAGCCGTTATTGATGTGACCGGCATAGTTGAGTTCTGTCTTGCCCCAAAAGGAGCGGCCAAAAAAACCAATCCCCACCGATTTATTCGGGATGTATTCATTGGCCTCCAGCACAGGCGTTTCGGTTGTATCCACGAGAACCGAGTAATTTTGAGGTTTCCACAGGCCTGCCGGTGTGTTGAATTTGCCGAATTTGAGGTGCATACCGGTACGCCAGCGGTACTCGATATAGGCGCGGTCCAAGAGGATTTCGCCTTCTGATTCTTCGCCCTGAACCCGGGGCAAATGGCGGAAGCTGAGCTCACCGACGGCCCGCCAGGATTCGTTTAACATGGCGGTGAAGTGGACATTGACTTGGCGTACATCGAAACGGGGGCTTTCTTCTGAGCGGGAAGAGTTGGCATATTGGCCGTCCAACCATCCACCGAGTTTTAAGCGGCCCGACAAGAGCTCGATCCGTTGGGGTTCCGGAGACTCGGGTTCTTGTTGCCATAAGAGCAAAGACACAAATAACAGGATCATACGCCCGTCCTTGGCAAGATTAATACCAGCATCTTACACGAGGCTTCAGCATGTGGGCAGCCAAATGGACGTGTGGTTTAGAACCCCAGGTTGGCAATGCTCATCATGATGTTGAACTTGTCATTGGTCATGCGCAAGCGTTTGGTTAAGGTGATAGCAAAGGCCCATAAAAACTTATAACCGATGGTGCTGTTCTTCTCAAAAAGTTCAAGGAGTTTCTTGGATTCAATGGAAAATAAAGTGGCATCGGTATGCGCAATCGCCCAGGCGGACCTCGGTTCCGAGTCAAGGATGGTCATTTCACCAAAATAGGACTGCGGTTCCAGAACCGCCAGCGCTTCTTCATTTTTATCGATGAACTTGGAGATGCGGATGGAGCCTTCAATGATCAGGTACAGCGTATCGCCCGGATCGCCTTCCTTAAACACCACATCCTTGGCCTTGAAATTTTCCACGTGTCCAATAACGAGGACATCGACAAGTTCTTCTTCGGTTAACTCTTGGAACAGGACCGTTTGTTTAAGGAATTCTTGGTTCATGTTGGGGTTCCATTAAATGTTAAAGACGGCTTACAGATTATCATGGATTTCCCGGAGTTGTTTGCTGACCTCTGAGCGGACGGTGTCAATACGAGCCAAGCTCTCCGTTTTGCTTTCCCGAATGGTTTGGTCCACCCGCTTCTCCAGTGCGATCAAGTTTTTGTGCATTTCTTCAATGCTTTTCTTGACGTCCATTATTTCAGCAATTTCCCGGCCTTCTGAGGGATTTGGCTGTTTTAGGATATAGATCACACTCGCGAGTAGGATCGCGTTTAAACAGCCAATGAGTACCGCAATAAATTCCATAAGTTGCCTGTCACCCGTTTATCAGGAGCTCGATTTTCTCTTTTAAGGTTTCGGGTGTAAAGGGTTTTACCACGTAATTGTTGACCCCTGCTTTGAGGGCCTCAACGATATCTTCTTTGGCAGCATTCGTGGTCACCATCAGGATGGGAATGCTGGCATGCGCAGTGGTTTTTACCTTCTTTACAAACTCAAGGCCATCCATTTCGGGCATGTTCCAATCGGTAATGATCAGTTCCACGCCGCCTTCATCCAGACGTTGGAGTCCCTCTTTCCCGTTTTCGGCCTGGACCACATCTTTGTAGCCGATGCGGTTCAGCGTATTGATAATGATACGTCTCATAGTCGTTGAGTCGTCTATGGTTAAGATTTTCAAGGTGATTCCTCCCGGACGTGGTTTACTCTCCATCCTCTATCGACATCTCGCAAAATAGTTTGAGTGTTTTCTGACATTTTTTTGAGCTCACTCTCATTTTGCGGGTTAGGGTGCGAAAAGGAAAACGGGAGCGGTATCTGGTGGGCTGAGCGCTGTATGTGCGTCCAGTCGCCCGATCCCGTTGAGTTGGGCAAAGCGAATAATATCACCAGATCCCGCCGTTGAAACGGGAAAGGCTGTGGGCACCCCTTCAAAATCTGTCGTCCAGCGAATGGGAAAGTACAAAGGCAAATCAGAATGGTTTTGGATGCCAGCAGTCAAGGTTACTGGCACAAACGGCTGGGGATGGTAATGTCCGGTTTGGAGGGCTTGGACCAATGGTAGGAGAAAAAGCGTGGCACCGATATAGGCGGATACAGGGTTGCCGGGTAAGCCGAGTAGGATTCGCTGATCCTCATGTTTGCCGACCCACAATGGTTTACCCGGTTTCATTTTGACCTTGTGAAAAACGCATTGGAACCCGGCAGCCTCCGCTGCTTGGGGGACCCAATCAAAATTGCCCATGGAAACGCCGCCGGACAGAACAATCAGGTCGGCCGTTTGGTCTTTCAGGAATTGGGTCAAGTCTTCCAGTACATCGGCCCGATGCGGTTGAGATTGCACATCCAAACCGGCGCGACCCAACAAATCGTTTAGTTGTGGGTTATTGCTGTCATGGATTTGGCCCGATTTTAAGGGTTGACCCAGGGGCACGAGCTCATCGCCTGTCGAACTCAAACAAACGCGAATTTTTCGAATTACCGGAACCGTCTCGATACCCTGTGAGGCTAATGCACCTATTTGGCTGGGCCCCAACTTTTGACCTGCACTTAAAAACAATGATCCCGCTTGGACATGCGAACCCTTTTTTCGGACGTGTTGCCCTGCGGGAACAGAGTGGTTCAGCTTTACTTGATCAGCTTCAAACCGGACTTTTTCAACCATTTCCACCCGATCCGTTCCCGGCGGCAGCGGTGCGCCGGTCATGATGCGCACGGCCTGGCCCGGCTGGACCGGTTGTGTTTGTCGTGATGCGCCTGCTGCAATTGTTCCTATTAAATCGAGATTTAACGAAGTGGTATGGCCGAATGCCACTCCGTCCATGGCGGAAAGATCATCGCTCGGCTGATCCAATCGCGCTGTGATGTCTTGAGCCAAAACGCGTCCGCCGATTTGGTCAAGGGGCAGGTGTTCGATTTCCAGGGGTTTCGCCTGGCGAACCTTTGAGGCGAGTTCGCTGAGCATGGCATGGGCTTGTTCAATGGCGATCATCCGAAACCTCCTGAGCCAAACCATAGCAAATCAGGTTCGGTCCGCCTACGGGAAAGGCCCTCGGCCATCTCGGCCCCCAGGTTGAACAATTCCTGCTTGTCCGATGTTCGTTTTGGCTCTGGCTTTGTGGTATAAACGGTTCAAAACGTTGAGGAGTTCTCATGATCCTGGAGTGCCCAAGTTGTTCTGCCCGCTACAAGGTAGATGCTTCGCTTATTCCTGTACAGGGGAAAAAGGTACGCTGTAAAAAATGCAATTCCATATTCAAGGCCGATTCCGAAGGCAATTGTGAATTGCTGGAAGCGGGTGAAGCGGCTCCTACCAAGCCGGAGCCCGAAAAACCAAAAACGCAACCTGCTGCGGCTGCAACCGTTATGATCGATTCCGCTCAGATTCAGGCCATGGTCGCCAAAGGTTCCAAACCACCTGCCCCCCCGGTACCGCAAAATGTGGTCGTCGAACAGAAACCGCCACAAAAAGCGCCAGTACGTGACCCACTTGCTCAGTTGGGCGATTTTGAAGCTCCGCGCAAGCCGGCCACCGATTTCCCTGAAATGGGTGAAAGTTCGGAAGAATTTACCAAACCCGACTGGGATGCGCCGGTTGGGTTCGGTACGGTACGCATGAAGACTGTTGAGCAACCCAACAACTTCTCCACCCAAAGCATGCCTGTTGCCAAGTTTGAACCGCCAAAACCGCCTGCAGAAGCCAAAAATTCCGAAGAGTCCCCGCTCTTTTCAGAGTTGGATCAGTTTGATTTCGGCGTATCCAAAAAGGCCGAACCGCCTGCGCCGCCCCAAAACGAACTGGGCGATTTGAGTTTCGGTCTCGACCAGGAGCCTGAACCTGAATTTGAATCCAATACGATCATGGCCAATACGTCCTTTGATGAAATCAAGCACGACGTACCCGATCCGGTCGGTTTTGCAGATATTGAGACCAATTTTGGGCCACCTGCGCCCAAACCCGCCGCATCGCCTGCTGCGGATCCGCAACCTAGTGCGGGCCCCGTCTTTCAGGCGCGCATTGAGAAACAAATTTATCCCCGTTTGTCCTTGGATGTGGTCGAGCGCTGGGTGCGCGAAGGCCGATTGCTCGAGTCGGATGAACTCGCCCATCAAGGTTCCAATGATTTTCAACGGGCAGATGCCTATCCGGAAATCAAGGCACTCTTCCAACAGTATTATGGAAAACCCAAAAGCTCCGATAAACCTGCTGAAAAGAAAGGTTTTTTTGCCCGCCTCTTCGGGCGATGATCGTGAGGATCTAGCGTGTCACAAGCCAGCGATCTCATTCACCAGATACAGGGCGATTTGCACCGTCTTCAGCGCGATTACAATCAGTTTTTTGGCGGGGTCACACCGATTGAACCGATGGAAGCGCGCGATGCCCTGATGGAAAAAGTGAAAATCCTGCGCAATATGACGAAACTGAAGACCGAAGAGAACTTCCTGGCCGATAACCTCATTGGGAAAGTGCAATCCTACGTCATGATGTGGGAACGTCAATTACAGGCAAAAGAAGGTCGGCGCCCCAGCAGACGCAAAGTGAAAACCGTTGACCCCCAACATTCTGAGCCGCCTTCCGAGCAAGCAGCACCGGCGCGCATGGTCACCCTTAAAGATCCTTCGCGCGAACGCGGCAAGGTGGTCGAATTATTTGAGGAATACGTCAAAATGAACCTGATGGCCGGTTCGCGCCAACAGGTGTCCTTCGCCAAATTCCAATCCTTAATCCAGGCGCAGACAGACAAGTTAAAAGCGGCTAAAAATGCCCAATCGGTCTCTTTTGAAGTCGTTATCAAAGAAAACCGGGTCCTGCTCAAATCCAAATCTCAATGAGGCAAGTCGCCTAACAGGGGCACAAAACGAACGGGAAACTGCGTTTCACGCTCCACCGATCCGTTCTTTTTTGTGTAACACACCAACTCCTGATGGAAGGTACCTTCCGGGCATACCATCACCCGGTCCTCTGCCAGTTGCTCCAATAAATGCAGAGGCGGATCTTGTGCGGCTGCGGCAATCAGAATGCCATCAAATGGGGCTTTTTCCGGTAGGCCATCCAGGCCATTGGCCCAATGGAATTCAATATTGAGAAAACCCAACTCCGTCAGGCGTTTTTGCGCTGAATTCAGCAGGCCCCGGCGAATTTCCAAGCTGAAAACTTGCGAACAACATTGGGCCAATACAGCCGTTTGATAGCCACAGCCGGTGCCGATTTCGAGTACGCGATCGCTTGGCTTTAATCTCAAACATTGGGTCATATAGGCGACCATGAAGGGTTGTGAAATGGTTTGGCCCATGCCGATTGGCAAGGGTCCATCGGCGTAGGCCCACTCGCGTTGCCCTTCGGGCACAAAAAGATGTCGGGGTACCTGGCGCATCGCTTTAAGCACACCTAGGTCGTGAATTCCGCGAGCAATTAACTGTTGATCCACCATGGTTTTGCGCAAGGAATCTTCATTCATTTTCACAAGGTTTCCAATTTACAGGGCTTCCAAGTGCGCTTCAACGCTCTTTGCCAATGCATTGAGGTTGTAACCTCCTTCCAGATAAGAAATGAGCCGCCCTTGGCAGGTGCGTTGGGCCAGGTCGGTCAACCATTCGGTCCAACGTCGAAAGGTGGACTCGTCATAGGCCAGCCCGCCTAGTGGGTCGTCTCGGTGGCCATCAAATCCTGCTGAAATAAGAATGATGTCGGGTTTAAACTGGTCGCTGATTTCATTCAAATCGTGTTCCATTAAATGGCTGGCTTCATCGCCAGTGGTACCCGCCCGTAGCGGTTGGTTTAGGGTTGTTCCGAGCCCGGCACCCATGCCGCGTTCTGCTGCAGAACCGGTGCCGGGATAAAAGGGGTACTGGTGCAAACTGTAAAAAAAGACGTCAGGGTCCTCATAGAAAATGGCTTGCGTGCCATTGCCGTGGTGGACGTCCCAATCCACAATTAATACTTTCTGCAGACCCTGGGCTTGGGCCATACGGGCACATAGCGCAATGTTATTGAACAGGCAAAAACCCATTGCGCGACTGGCCTCCGCATGGTGGCCCGGGGGTCGGACCGCACAAAAAACCCGATTGCCCTTTTGAACTTCAGATAGCGCCGTTTGAGCGGTTCCAGCCGCCAACAGGGCGATTTCGTAAGATTTTGCAGAAACCGTTGTGTCGCCCCCATCCACGTAGGGAACTTGAAGCTCTATGTTTTCCTTCAAACGCTGGGTATAACCCGAAGGGTGGACCCGGGCCAAGTCTGCGGGTGCAATGGGCTCTGGTTTACGGTGTTGTAAGTCGGACCACAATCCAGATTGGCGCAGATGCTGATCCAAATGACCTAAGCGTTCCGGCCGTTCCGGATGGCCGGGCCCCGTTTGGTGCTCCATCATGGTTAAATCGCTGATCAGCGTGCGCATAGCAGATTGTGCTCCCGGTATGTCATGATACTTTTTTAGCCTATCGGTTCGCTTGCCAAGGAGCAATAGCATGGAACGCATTGATTTAAGTCAATATCCACATCGGGTCGAAATTGAGCTGGCTTGGGGCGATATGGATGCCTTTCAACACGTTAACAACACGGTTTACCTGCGCTTTTTTGAAACTTCACGCATCGCTTTTTTTCGCGAATTAGGTTTATTGGAAAACCTCGCACCTTCTAGCATTGGGCCCATTCTCGGGAAGGTGTCTTGTACTTTTACCTATCCATTGACCTACCCCGACAGAGTATCGGTCGGATTGAAAGTAGGTGAAATTGCCGAGGATCGATTTGTCTTGCACCACTTGGTGTGGAGTCAAAAACATCAAACCTGCGCCGCCTTTGGCGAGGGTCGCATTGTCATGTTTGATTATCAGACCGGAAAAAAGGTACTCATTCCTGAAGGCCTGCACACCCAGCTTCAAGCCTGGCGTGGCTGATGCCAGTTAGTCGGTATCCAACCAAATCGTGACGGGTCCGTCATTGTGAAGTGAAACGTCCATATGGGCCCCAAATTGGCCGAATTGAACATCGCTGACACCGAGTGTCTGAAGCGCTTTTCCAAACGTCTGAACCAGGGGCTCGGCTAATTCAGGGCGGGCCGCATCGGTAAAGGAGGGCCGGCGCCCCTTCCTGGTGTCGGCAAACAAAGTGAACTGGCTGACAACCAAAGCCGCACCGCCTGTTTCCAATAGGCTGTGGTGAAAGCGGCCCAATTCATCGGGAAACAGACGCATATGGACTATTTTCTCTGCCAGCTGTTGGGCCTGATCAGCACTGTCGCTTGCCCCAACGCCAATTAATATCAGGTAGCCTGCGCCGATCTGGGCAATTTTTTGTTGGTCGACGTGTACCGATGCTTGAGAAACGCGTTGAAGGAGTGCGCGCATAAATCCTCTACAGGCTGGTAAAGGATTCTTCGGATTCCAGACTATTCTCATCGATCAAGCCGGAGCGCAATTGCCAGTAGCTCTCCATGTTGGTGATGTGAAAGGTCAGGTCGATTTCACAACGTTTGAGTTGGCTGCGCGGAAGGGCATTGTTGTTGTCACCGATAACGACGGTATTGTATGTGCCCCAAGGCTCTTTCGGAATGTAAACGGTTGTTCCGGGCTCAAAGCCGCCCCAGCGCACGGTATTGTCGAACGAAAAATTAACCGAAATACGCATGTTCACGGTTTTGCCGTCGGGATTGCGTTCAACCGAGACAACTTGGTAGCGGTGGTGGCCGATACCTAGAAAGCGCACCAACACAATCCCCTGCGGATCAAACGTAATCGGTTCGCCCTTGCCTAACTGTTGTTGGTAGGCGCTGAGCAGGTTGATGACATAAGCGCGATATCGCTTTGCGCCCGGAATGAAAACAGTGGCATTGAGCCCCTCTTCATCCAAAACCTCAACCGACTTTAGGAACGTGTTGAACGATTTTTGCAGTTCCATGCGCAAGGTTTTGTCCGGGTCGGTTTGGCATTGGCAAAAACACGCCAATATCACTAGGGGAACGCTAATTTTTTTGAAAAATGAGAACGCCATTATTTCCTCCAAAGGCAAAGGAATTGCTCATCGCACATTGGATAGGTGCTCGAAATTGGGGTTTTTGGACCAGAAAAAAGGGCTCTTCCAAAATTGAGTTCTGGCTGTGAATGGTAGGTGGAATGATTTGCGTTTGCAGGGCTCGCACGGTTAATACCGCTTCAATGGCGCCGGCAGCGCCCAAACAGTGACCGGTCATGGACTTGGTACCGGTGACATAAAGCGGGCGCGTCCGCCCACTAAATACGCTGGTCAGAGCTTGGGTTTCGGCGGCGTCGTTTTGAGGTGTTGCGGTTGCATGGGCATTAACCAAATCAATGGCATCAGCGGTCAGCTTGGCATCTTTGAGCGCGGCCAACATGGCGCGCACAGCACCTTGACCGTCAGGGGGTGGTGCCGTCATGTGATGGGCGTCGCACGATAGTCCATAACCGCGCAGGGTCGCGCAGCAGTTGGCGCCACGCCGTTCTGCATGGGTTCGGGTTTCGAGCACCAAAAATGCCGCACATTCGCCGAGATTCATGCCGGCTCTTTCAGGGTCAAACGGTCGGCAGGCGGTCGGGTCCACCGCGCTCAAACTGTTGAATCCTGCATGGGTTAATCGGGTAATGGCATCCGCGCCGCCGACCAGGCAAATATCCAGTTGGCCGGTACGCATTTGATCGATGGCTTCTGCCATGGCCAGGACGGAGGAACTACAGGCCGTCATGACGGAGCGCAGCGGTCCCTCTAAACCGAGGCTTTCGGCCACAATTTGTGTGGTTGCATCGCCATTGTGCACATAAAAGTCTTGGATGTTTGCCGGTTTGCCGTTTTGGGTCCACTCGGCAAAACAGGTTTCGGTTAAATGAAGACCACCCGTGCCCGCACCGAGAAACAGACCGGCCTTGCTTATCAACGGACCGAGGCCACTGTCTTGAACAGCGGCTTGGGCTGCGGCAAGGCTCATTAAATCCGTACGACTGCTTCGCGGGAACCGCGGATCAGAGGCGGGTGGTGAAGGTAAAGGTGCGGCCATTTCGGATTTCTCTGCAGATGCATCGAAATAGGGGACTGGGCGAAAGGGATCTGAGGCCGATATGGCGTTTTTCCAACTGGTTTCCAGATCATGGCCCAAAGAAGAAACCAAACCCATACCCGTTACCACAATCTCGGGGTAACCCAAATGTGCCTCCTCGACCCAAAAAGGGGTCTTATCCTGCATATTAATATCACAAATCGGTTCGGGTCTCAGGGCATGGCAAAGCTTTCGCCAGCTACTGGCAGTTCTAAGGTGAACACGCTACCCAAGCCCACACCTGGGCTTTCGACGAGGATTCGCCCGTTCATTTCTGTCATGGCGTTGGCGCAGAAATGTAAGCCAAACCCGCGGCCTTGTGGTTTGCCACTAAAGCCGTAATTGAAGATTCTTTTCAGATTTTCGGGTGGGATCCCCATGCCATTGTCCTCAATAACCAAGTGCACATGCTGGTCCAACTGACGAACGAAAATGCAGATCTTTCGCGCTTTGGTCGGTGGTTCTGATTTAAGCGCTTCAATGGCATTTTTGACCAAATTGACCAGGACTTGGGCCAGTTTAGTTTTGGCTATACGGACCTGAATGTGCGGAACATTGAGCACCACCTGGACCTGATGCTTTTTAAGGCTACCGGATTGAATCTTAATGGCATCCTGGACCAGCTGATCCAGGAAGATATCTTCCTCATAGGTCGCACGCATAGCATGGTCTTGTTGGGCGCGCACGATATCCAAAATGTGCAGGGTTTTTTCGTGGAGCAGGTCAGATTCTTCTTTCATTTCTGACCAAACACCCTCATGTAGACCCACCAACTTACGGAGGCTGGCAATGAGCCGGGTCTGGCCCTGCGCGGTTTCAAGATTGAGTTCTCCCGACTCCATCTTGGCGCAGATTTTCCCCAATAACTCAACCGTTTGATGGTTTTGCAATTTTTCCTGGAGAATATCGCAGGAGACCATCATGGAATTGAGGGCATTGCCAATATTGTGCAAGACATCCACGGCGATTTCGGCCATGCCGGCCTGGTGGGCGGCTTCAACCAACAGGTTTTGTGTGCGCACCAGTTCCTGATTGGCTTGTTCATAAGCACGTGTGCGTTCAGATACCCGCTCTTCCAGGATCTGTTTACTCTGCGAGAGTTCATTGATTCGGTAGGCAACCAGCGCAGCAACCAAACCTGCACACAGAATCATGAACCATGTGGTTTTCCAAAAGGGCGGAATAACCCGCAATTCCAGACTGATGGGCGTTTCTTTCCACAGACCGTCATGGTTGGTCGCCCGGACTTTAAAAGCATAAGCGCCACCTTCCAAATCATTGTAATTGGCAAATCGACGCGTTCCGGCATTGATCCATTCTTGGTCGACCCCTTCCATTTTGTACTGATACTGGATCTTTTCCGGGAAGGCGTAATCCAAGGCGGCAAATTCAAACGAAATAAAGTTCTGGCGATGGCTGAGCACCATCGGTTCATACGACCCATCAGGTGTGTGCCGAAGGGGGATTTGTTCGTTAAAGATCTTAAAAGAGGTGAAGACAACGGGCGGGACATACCGGTCCTGTTGGATGTTCTGCGGATAAAAACTGTTTAGTCCGTTCAGGCCCCCAAAAAAAAGTTCACCGTTGGCACTTTTATAAAAGGCGCCGAGTACGTACTCACTGCCCTGTAGGCCATCCACAGTGTCGTAACTATTGATTTTTATTTCGGGGAAGTTTGTGGGAACGATTTCAAAGATGCCCTTATTGCTACTGGCCCAGACATGATCGTCGGAATCTACTAAAAGTCCTTGGATCACGCCATTCGGCAGGCCATCACGGCTCTGGAAAATGACCATAGATCCATCTGGTTGCACCACATTGAGTCCATCCAAGGTGCCAATCCAAATGCGGCCCTGGCTGTCCTCGCCAAAACTGCTGACGTAGTCATGGCTGAGGGTCGGGTTAATCCCACTTTTCCGGTAATCGCGAAAGCTGTTTTCTTTTAAGTCCATGCACCAGGCACCGCGGCCGTAAGTGCCCGTCCAAATGCGACCGCGACTGTCCTGAAAGCAGCTCAAAATCGAAATCGTATCAAAATCCGAAAAGGCCTTTTGCGCCAGGGCCGAGGGGAAAAAGCGATCACTCTCCGGATCATATGCGTACAGGCCGGAGCGCGACCCCAACCATATTTTGCGATCGCGATCGCGCAACAGGACCTGGGGAAAATTGTCCGGCAATCCCTCGGGCCCTTTTTTGGTGATATGACGGATCGTTTTAAAATTAGGGCTAATTATATCCAATCCGTTTCCGTAGGTGCCCATCCATATCTGACCTTGGGTATCTTCGGTCATACACAGAATCTGATTCTCACTCAGGGAGACAGGATCTTCAGACTTGACTAAGTGACGAATAGCCTCGCGATTCTCGTTAAAAATGCTCACGCCATTGATGGTTCCGACCCATAACTGATCTTTTTGGTCCACCATTATGGAGCGAACGGTGTTGTGGATGAGGGTCGAAGGGTCAAAGGGGTGGTTTTGCAGGAGCTGAAATTTGCGCTCAAAGGCACTGAGTTTATTGATCCCTGAAAGGAACCCGCCGACCCAAACCACGCCCGAGTCGTCCTTGAAAATGGCAATGATATTGTTGCTAGAGAGGCTTGTGGGCACAAAATTGTCATGGCGGTAAACCAAAAAAGTATCGGTTTCTTTCAGGAGTACGTTGAGACCGCCATCGCGCGTGCCAACCCAAATCCGGCCGCGTTCATCTTCTACCAATGTGTTGATCCAGTTGTCTGAAAGACTACCCGGTACATCCTCCTGAAAATAACTTTGCCACATTCCTGAATTGGGGTCGTAGCGATTCAAACCATGGGTGGTCCCAATCCACAATGCGCCTGTTTCGTCTTCCAAAAGGGCGCGAATTTCCCGGTTGCTCAATGCGGAATTTTCTGGCCGCAAAACCCGGTCAATGGTTTGGCTTTTTCGATCCATACGGAATAGGCCGTTTTTGGTGCCAATCCACAGGTAATTGCCCGAGGGTAATAAGGCCCGAACCCGATCGTCCTCCAGGCCAAACCCATCTTGTGCGGCATAATGATGGACTTTCATGTCGCGATCAATGCGGAATAGACCGCTGTTGAAGGAGCCCGCCCACATCTCGCCATCTTCGTCCTCGACAAGAACGGCAATGCCGCCCAACTCGCGGTCGTTAAATTCCTGTGTCGAACCAATGACGTGTTTAAAGGACTCCTGGCTCTCTTCCAACAGGTCTAATCCAACCCGGTTGCCAATCCAAAGCCTGCCTTTTTGGTCGACCCACAGGCAGCGCACCCAATTGTCAGAAAGCGAAGAGGGGATATTGGAGTCGTGCATGTAATGGGTGAAGGCATAACCATCGTACTTGTTTAATCCCCCCTCACTCCCAAACCACAAAAATCCCTGATGGTCCTGCGCAATCCCGAAAACGGTGCTCTGAGACAAACCCTCTTCTATGGAAATCCGCTGGAAGTGCAGTTGGCGTGGCAAGTCATGGCTCTGGGGTACCAGACCCAAGGCCACGACCGAAATCCAGCTGACCCAAAACATCATGAAACGCGTTTGCTCCGTTTGATTTTGCCTGAATGGGAATGACTCATTCTGCCATGGCTTTTCGTCATGACGCACAACAAACTAAAATGCCGGGACCCAATAATGGCAAAACTGGGCGCGCCAAGTCTGCCGGAAATCGCTATAATGCGGGTGGATCCGCGATGGGAGGTTTTTACCTCCCAATTTTTTTGCAGTTTTTGTCGCGGTTGATGCAAGAGAAAGGTTGAATATGGATTTTTTAAAACGTTTGGGAATTGAGGCAAAAAACGCTGGAAATTTCAGCGATCGGTGGCTGGCCGGTGAGGGGGATTGGTTAACTTCCTACAGCCCCGTGGATGGGAAGCCGATTGCCCAGATCAAAATGGGGAATCGATCGGATTACGAAGCGGTCATTAACGCCGCGGAAACCAGTTTCAAAGCCTGGCGTGTCGTTCCGGCCCCTCAACGCGGCCAATTGGTACGCGATTTGGCCGACATTTTGCGCGCCAACAAAGACGATTTGGGCCGGCTGGTCAGTTATGAAATGGGCAAAATCTACCAAGAAGGCCTGGGCGAAGTCCAAGAGATGATCGATATCGCCGATTACGCCGTTGGGCTTTCGCGCCAGTTATACGGCTTAACCATGCACAGTGAACGGCCCGGTCACCGCATGTACGAACAATGGCACCCGCTCGGCCCGGTTGGTGTGATCAGTGCGTTTAATTTCCCTGTAGCCGTATATGCGTGGAATGCCATTATCGCTGCGGTGTGTGGCGACAGTGTGATTTGGAAACCCTCCCTGAAAACCCCGCTTTGTGCGATCGCAACCGTTCGTTTGTTCAATCAAGTGGCCGAAAAACACGGTGTGCCCGGTCTGTTCGGTTTGGTCATGGGTAGCGATCAGGAAGTCGGCGAAGCGATGGTAACCGACCCGCGCATTCCGCTGATTTCGGCAACCGGTTCGGTACGTATGGGCAAGATCGTAGGCGCCAAAGTGGCTCAACGCCTGGGGCGCAGTCTGCTCGAATTGGGCGGCAACAACGCGCTGATCGTTACACCCGAAGCCGATCTCAACCTGGCCATTCCCGCCGTTGCCTTTGGTGCAGTTGGAACGGCCGGTCAACGCTGTACGACCACGCGTCGCTTAATCGTGCACAACTCCATCAAGGACAAAGTGGTCGATCGCTTGATTTCGGCCTACAAACAGGTTCGCATTGGCAACCCTCTGGAAGCCGACACTTTAATGGGCCCTCTGATTGATCAGGATGCAGTTAATCAAATGATGGCCGCATTGGAATCCTTAAAAAAGGCTGGCGGTCGGGTCCTTTACGGCGGCGAAAAACTGGATCGTCCCGGCTTTTACGTAACGCCCTGCATTGCAGAAGCCAAGCCCGAATTTCAAATTGTTCAAGATGAAACCTTTGCACCCATCCTCTACGTTTTGGGCTACGACGACTTTGAAGAAGCGCTCGCAATTCAAAATGGCGTTCATCAAGGGCTTTCCTCTGCAGTTTTCACCCGCAATTTGCTTGAGGCAGAACACTTCCTCTCGCATGCCGGATCCGATTGTGGCATTGCCAACGTCAATATCGGGACGAGCGGTGCCGAAATTGGCGGAGCCTTTGGTGGTGAGAAAGAAACCGGTGGTGGCCGTGAATCCGGCTCCGACAGCTGGAAATTCTATATGCGCCGTCAAACCAACACGATCAATTACTCGCACCATTTGCCCCTCGCTCAGGGCATCAAATTCGATCTCAACTAAACGGAGGGGCTTGCCCCTCCACCTTCTAAATTGACTTGCCTTTTTGTCCCTGTTTAGAATGCCCTAGCCGGGCTGACCTTTTGGTAGATGGGGGAATTATGGATAACGATTTGCGCCGCACTCCGCTTTGCGAAGCGCACCAAAAATTGGGTGGTCGCATGGTGGAGTTTGGCGGTTGGTACATGCCCGTCCAGTACTCGGGTGTATTGGATGAGCACCACGCGGTGCGCAATGCGGCTGGTTTGTTCGATGTCAGCCACATGGGTGAAATTTTTGTGACCGGTGCGGGTGCGCTTGCGTTTCTGGAGTACTTAACCCCAAACGCGGTGTCTGCCCTGGCCGATGGCCAATGTCACTACACCTTTTTCCTTACCGAAAAAGGTACGTTTATTGACGATTTATTGATTTACCGGTTCAACGCAGAAAAATTCCTTCTGGTCGTTAATGCCGGGAACCAAGACAAAGATTTTGCCTGGGTTGAACAACAGGCCAAAGCCTTTGATGTCACCGTTGATCAAGCGGGTCCGCGTTATGCCCAAATCGCCATTCAAGGTCCCAAAGCTGAATCCATTCTGGCTCGGGTACTGGGCTCTGACTTGAGCGATATCCGCTATTACTGGTTCCGCACCCTTGAGTGGCGCGGAATGGAGTTGATTGTTTCCCGCACCGGTTATACCGGCGAAGACGGATTCGAAATTTACCTGCCCAATGCGGGCGCCGTCGATCTGTGGAACACCCTTCTGGAATCGGGTTCTGCGGACGGCTTAGTCCCCGCCGGATTAGGCGCGCGTGATACCTTGCGGCTCGAAGCCAAAATGTGTCTTTACGGCAATGATATTCACGAGACAACCACCCCACTCGAAGCGGGCCTTTCTTGGGTTATTAAATGGGACAAAGGCGATTTTATTGGCAAGGCTGCCTTGCTGGCGCAAAAAGCGGCTGGCCCCACCCGCAAACTCGTGTGCCTGGAAATGTTGGAGCGCGGGATCGCTCGCCATGGCTATCCCATCGAAGTGGCGGGTAACCCGGTTGGTGAGGTCACCTCCGGTTCTCATTCACCCACGTTAAACCAACCCATCGCTTTGGGTTATGTGGCAAAAGATCACGCGGCTGTGGATACTGAAGTCGATATCCGCATTCGCAATAAAACGGCTCGAGCCAAGATTGTCAAAGGACCCTTTTACAAACGGAAGGCATAAGGAGGCGCCCATGTACCCTACTGATTATCTCTACACCAAAGAACACGAATGGCTGAAAGTGACCGGATCTGAGGCACTGGTTGGCATTACCGATCACGCCCAGGACCAATTGGGCGATATTGTTTTTGTTGAATTGCCCGAAGTGGGTAAAACCTTTAGTGCCGGCGATGAGTTTGGCACGGTTGAATCCGTTAAAGCTGTGGCTGAAGTTTTTATGCCCATCGACGCTGAGATTCTGGAAACCAATGCCAACCTGGAAGATGAGCCGGAACTGGTCAATAAAGATCCTCATAATGCGGGCTGGATGGTCAAAATTGCCATTTCCAACCCCGACCAACTCAAAGGCATGATGGACCACGCTGCTTACGCCGTATTTGTCGAAGAGGAGTCAAAATAAGGTGAAATACTTACCGCTTAGCCCAAAAGACAAGCGGGAAATGCTGGACTTCATTGGGGTGCCCCAGCTCGATGATCTGTTTGAAAGCATTCCCCGCGATTTGCGATTTACCAGTTCACTTGAGATTCCATCCGCCCGCTCGGAAATGGAAATCCACCAATTTTTTGGAGACCTGGCCGATCAAAACCATCGCTATCGTTCGCGTTTTCTGGGCGGCGGGGCCTATTACCACTTCATTCCTGTTGTGGTTGACAGCCTGAGTCAGCGCCAGGAGTTTTTGACTTCCTACACGCCGTATCAGCCTGAAATTTCTCAAGGGACCTTACAGTACCTGTTTGAGTTCCAGACCATGTTTTGCAGTTTGACCGGCTTAGAAGTCTCAAACGCCTCCATGTATGACGGTGCTTCGGCTACTGCGGAAGCGGTACTGATGGCGCTGCGCCTGCAAAAAAACCGCAAACGCATTTTGTTCAGTGCCGCAATCCACCCCTTCTACCTGGAAGTAACGAAAACCTACTGCTCGAATTTGGACCTGACTTTAGAGGTTGTCCCTGCTCAGGACAATGCAACGGACATGGCTGCGCTCGAAAAGGCATTGGGCCCAGATGTGGCCGCTGTCGTAGTGGGTTACCCCAACTTCTTTGGGAAAGTCGAACCCCTGGCTGATATCTCGAAATTGGCCAAACAGCATGGCTCTCTGTTGGTGACCACCACCCAGGAAGCCCTGAGTTTGGCGCTGTTGCCATCGCCCGGTTCTTTTGATGTCGATATGGCCGTGGGTGAGGCTCAGAGCTTTGGTGTACCTGTTCAGTTTGGCGGGCCCTACCTCGGGTTCTTTACCTGTCGCGATGAACACAAACGCCAAATGCCCGGCCGTATCTGTGGCATGACCAAGGACCGCAATGACAAACGCTGTTTTGTGCTCACCTTAAACGCACGCGAACAGCACATTCGCCGGGCCAAGGCGACCTCCAACATTTGTTCCAACCAAGGTTTGTGTGCTTTACGCGCCACAATCTACTTGAGTTGTATGGGCAAACATGGATTGCGCGAGTTGGCCGAGCAAAACCACGCCAAATCCGAGTACCTAAAGGCCGGTTTGCGCAAGATCCAATCGCTAACGGTTGATGATGGACCGCATTTCAACGAATTTGTCGTGCGGTTCAACAAACCGGTCGCGCCACTTTTGGCTGATTTAAGGCAAAAAGGCATTCTGGCCGGGTTGGATTTGTCCCGCCTGGTTCCGGGTCGTACCCATGAGGTCTTACTCGCCGTGACCGAACTCAACAGCAAAGAACAAATCGACCAATTGGTGCAGGCAGTGGAGCGACTGGTATGAGTGAATTTCGCGAATTTTTAATCTTCGAACGCTCACGGGAAGGCAAGGTCGGTTGCCCCCTTCCGGCATGTGATGTTCCTAAACCCGAGTTAAGCCAGAGCTTAGGTGCCGCCGGTGCGCGTCCGGCTCTGGACCCTTTCCCTGAAGTCTCAGAGGTGGAGGTCATCCGCCATTTCACCCGCCTGTCTCAGTGGAATTTTGGGGTGGATCAAGGCATGTACCCTTTGGGCTCCTGCACCATGAAACACAACCCGCGCATCAATGAAGCGATGGCGGCCCTACCCGGTTTTTGTCAAACTCATCCGCTGGCGCCCGATGAGGCCGTTCAGGGCTGTTTGACCGTTTTAAATACCTTAGGCACCTATCTTTCTGAGATTACCGGACTGCCCGGCTGCAGCTTACAACCGGCTGCGGGCGCACATGGCGAATTTACCGGTATTCTGGTCATCAAAGCCTTGTTGCAAAGTCTTGGTGAGGACCGCAAGGTGGTTCTGGTTCCCGATAGCGCGCACGGAACCAACCCAGCGACTGCGGCCTTATGTGGGTTCCAGGTCAAGGAAGTCCCCAGCGACGCGCATGGCCGAGTGGATCTTGAAGCCCTCAAATCCATGGTAGACGGTAATACCGCCTGCATGATGATCACCAACCCCAATACCTTGGGTATTTTTGAGTCCAACATCAAAGCCATTGCTGATCTTTTGCACCAGCATGGGGCCATGCTCTACATGGATGGCGCCAATATGAATGCTTTGGTCGGTAAAGCGCGACCGGGGGATATGGGTGTTGATGTCCTGCATCTCAATCTGCACAAAACCTTTTCGACCCCGCATGGAGGGGGCGGACCCGGTGCAGGTCCCATTTGCGTATGCGATGCCTTGATTCCCTTCCTGCCACAACCCTGGGTGGTCTCCAACGCTGAAGGCTTGATGTTATCCATGGATACCCCGCAATCGATTGGTAAAGTCCACGGGTTCTATGGGCAGTTTGGGGTGTTGGTACGCGCCTTAACCTGGATCCTGACCCTCGGCAAGGAAGGATTGGTCCGGCACACTGAACACGCAGTGCTCAACAATAATTACCTGCGCAAAAAGCTGGAACCCCACTATCATATCCCTTACCCTGCCGCGACCTTACACGAAACCGTGTTTAACGATAAGCGCCAGAACGCCTTTGGGGTGACCACCATGGATATCGCCAAAAGCCTATTGGACTATGGCTTCCATCCGCCAACGGTCTATTTTCCCCTGGTCGTGCATGGCGCCCTGATGATTGAGCCCACCGAGACCGAGAGCCGCGGTGAGCTGGATCGCTTTGCTAAAGCCATGATCGAAATTGCCGAAATGGCTGAAAAGGACCCTGAACGGGTACACGCAGCGCCGCATCGCACCCAAATTCAACGGGCCGATGAAACTACCGCTGCTCGTTTCCCTGTGTTAAGGTGGTCCGCCACTTAAATGGAGGGGCAGATTTTCTGCCCCACTAAACCCATTGGTGAACTTCTCGTTGATTGGATTGGTCGAATGAAACATCAAAGATCCGATGAAGAAATCGTCGATCTAATCAAAGGGGGCGAAGTTGACGCGTTTGAAATACTGGTTGACCGCTATCAAAAACGTTTGGTCAACTACATTTTCCGCATGATCAACGACTATGAAGCAGCCATGGAGCTCAGTCAGGATGTATTTCTCAAGGTTTACAGTTCGTTAGATAAATACAATCCCGAATTTAAGTTCACGACCTGGGTCCACCGCATTGCATCGAACGCGACCATCGACTGGCTGCGCAAGAAACGCATCGATACCATGTCCCTGGAAACACCGCTTTCTGAGGACGGTCCCAGCTTTTCTCAACAGGTGCCCTCTTCCGATTTGGGTCCCCTGACCCAACTCGAGATGAGTCAATTGCAGGATCGCATCGAGAAGGCCATTGCAGATCTGCCCCTGATTTACCGCGAGCTCATTGTCCTGCGTCACCTGAACGACCTCAGTTACGATGAAATTGCCGAGGTTCTCGACTTGCCCCTTGGCACCGTAAAAAACCGAATTTTTCGGGGTCGCGAAATGCTGAAATCGGCCCTTTCCAGCGAAATGACAAAGGAGGTCCACAGTGGTTGAAATGAAGAATCACGATCCAGAAATGGAAGATGGCTTCCTGGAAAACGCTCTGGGCCAAATGCCGAAAGTTCATGTCGGCAAACGGTTTTTGCCTTCGGTCATGTCGAAAGTGTATGCGCATCATGCGCGGGCCAACCTCAAACCCAAATACATTTTTGGCGGTGCGGTCATTTTCCTGGTGGCTTCACTTACCTTCTTCGTTCTTGACGTACGCGAATTTCAGGCTGAAATGAATTTGTCCAGTTTTAGCGATGCGTATCTGCAAAAGTTGACTTTAATGCTCTCCCAAATTGATGGCTCTTTCACCGATGTGACCGGTCTTTTGGTCGCGTGTTGGCAACTGCTGACCGGAGTATTGGGTAAGGCCATTGAGCCCGAGAATTTACCGTTCTTGGGCTTGGTTTTGGTCCTGCTTGCTGGTATCAGCTTTGGCATCCGCAAATGGGCACTCTCGCTTTATCGACGGGAGGGCGATTCGAAATGAAATGGTTCTTGTTTTTTGCCCTTTTGACGGGTTGGCTTCACGCTCAAACCGATTTACCTATCCGAATCGAAAAAAACAAACAATACAAAGGCACCCTGTTCTCGTATGGAGACCAAGTCATTATTGACGGTGGCGTTGATGGTGATGTAACCGCTATCTTGGCGGATGTCACGGTATCCGGAAGGGTCAATGGCAATATTTCCGTCTTGGCCGGCAATGTGGTTCTGCAACCGGGCGCCGATATCCAAGGCAAAGTTGTGTGCCTTGGCGGCAACGTTCAAAACAACAGCGAAATGGCGTTTGAAGGCAATTTAATCAGCCTTTTCTCACCCAAATTAGACCGGGAAAGTCGGATCCTTCAAGGCAAGGCACGGGCCTCATTGTTCTTTTTTAAGCTGTTCTGCCTGTTTTTGGCCCTTGTTGCTATGCTCTATTTTTTTCCCAACCAAGTCCGTGAGTGTGCGTTTGAGCTCAGTCAAGAGCCCTGGCGCGTGGTATTGGCCGGACTCATGACCTGCTTCTTGTTCGCTATTGGTCTGCTTTTCAGTTTTCTGTTGATGGCCATTGCCATCGGCATTCCGGTTTTCCTGGTTTTGGTTGTGGCCCTGATTTTGGGGGTCGCTTTCGGGCAGGTCGGTTTCTATTTTCAGATGTCTCAGGCCTTGGAGCGACGGTTCAATGGCAAATTAGGAACCGTGCCCTGTATCTGGCTGGTCATTCTGACTTTTGGTTTGTTATCCGAGATCCCCGTAGTTGGGGCGCTGGTTCAAGCAAGCATCCTGGTTTTAGGACTGGGTGTGGTGGTTCTCAGCCGGTTCGGCACCAACAAAGCCTGGTTCACCCGCAAGAAAAAGGTCTGGGCTGCCGATTGATTTTCGGCTATTTGGGTTCGGGCGCAAAGATGGACCTGTCATCATTGAAGGCCTTAAATTCCAGATAATTGCCTGATGGATCGGCGATGAATAAGGTCGCTTGCTCGCCGGCCATACCGCGAAACCGAATTTGCGGTTTTACTTTGAAATCTATGTTTAATGTTTCCAGATGTTTGGCCAAAGCCTGCCAATCTTGCATGGTCAAAATGATGCCAAAATGTCGAATCGGGATGGCTTGGCCATCCACCGGGTTTGTGGCTACCCCGTTCTCCGTATTGGCCAAATGCGCTGTTATTTGATGGCCAAAAAAATTGAAATCAACCCATTCAGGGCTTTCACGCCCCGTTCCACAACCCAAAATTTGACAGTAAAAGTCTTTCGCTGCTTTTAAATCGTGAACTGGAAAGGCCAGATGAAACGGACGCATGGTCACCCCCTTAGCGATGATGCGGTTCAAGTCTATTCTGCTTCGGCCCCTTTGCAAAGCGCTGGGAAATAGGGCTGCTAATGAAAGGATCGTTTCTGGGTGCAATGGCCTTTAACTTCAAGTAGGCTTGGGATTAAGGCCAGGATGATGTAAAATTTTGGCCACGTTTCGAAAAAATAATTTCAGGAATGTCCATTGAAAAAGCCACGTATTGGTAACGATCTCACCCAGTTCCTGGGCCCGTTCCTCTCCGAATTTTCTCCCCAACAAATGCAGGTTGCTGATTATTTAATCAAAAACCTGGCGGAAATACCCGTGCTCAGCGTGCCGGAATTGGCCCGCAAAGCGGGTGTGAGCGAGGCGACGGTCGTGCGTTTCTCTCAACGGATGGGCTATGACGGTTTTACCGATTTGAAAATGGACCTTATGGAATTGTTGCGCCGCCAAATTCATGGTCAACGCGACGGTGAAAAAACCTTTGATGCTTCCGACGCCCTGGACTCCGCTGCCCGCCAGGCCGTTCGCAATATTGAGTCCACTTGCCAAAACCTTTCCAGAGACTCGTTCTCTCAGGTCTCCAATGCATTGATCCAGGCCGATCACATCTATGCCTTTGGTCTGGGAATTTCCACCTGTTTGGCCGAAATTTTTTCCTACATGATGGTCCAAATCGGGTTTCGGGCTACCGTTCTCTCACCGCGCTACAGTTCACCTTTGGAACAAATGGTGGCCTTGCGTCCCTCTGATCTGGTGGTCGTGTTTTCGTTTCCGCCTTATTCGCGCTCCGCATTGGAAGTGGTTGAAAATGCGGCCGGTCGCAAGATTCCTACGCTTGCCTTTTGCGATCGCGAAAGCGCGCCTGTGGCCCAAGCTGCCAACTGGGTTTTACCGGTCCAGACAGAAAATTTGCTGTTCACCAATAACCTGGCTCCTGTTTTGATGGTGATGTATGCGCTGGCAGGGGATATTGTGGCTAAAAAAGAAGGCAAAAACATCACCGCAATTACGTCGATCAACAAAATTCTTCGCAAAGACCCAGGTCTCATCCGATAAGATGTTGCCAATATGCGCCCGGCCTTCGCACTGGTCGATGCATTCGGTTTTTGTGGATTCGAGGCATTGGCTTGAAAGACGAACTGTTTAAGAAGCAACAGACCAAATTGAGCGAATTTGAGTTTAATGGGGATGTAGCCCAAGTTTTTGACGATATGGTTGATCGATCCATCCCGTTTTATGCCTCCGTTCAGGATATGCAAATCGATTTTCTCGAGCATTTTCAGCAGCCGGAAGGTTGTTTTTACGATCTCGGCTGTTCCACCGCGAGCTTGATTGCACGAATCCAATCGGATAACCGCATTTCTTTTCGCGAACTGATTGGCATCGATGGCTCTTCTGCCATGCTCGAAAAAGCACAAAGCCGATTGGTCCAAGCGCCGCAACGGTTAGCCTGGCGCTTGAGTTGCGCCGACCTCAAAACCTGCCAGTTCTCCGATGCGGCTGCCGTCGTCCTGGACTACACGCTTCAGTTCGTGCGTCCTTTATATCGACCTACCTTGCTGGCCCAAATTTATCGCGACCTCAGACCCGGCGGGGTGCTTCTGCTCAGTGAAAAAGTACTCGAAGAAACAGGCTTTATGAGCCGGCTTTTCCAGGAAATGTATTTGCAGTTTAAACGCCGCAAAGGTTATTCCGATCTGGAAATTGCACAAAAACGCGACAAATTAGAGCACGTGCTGGTGCCTTACAAGGTCAGTGAACAGATTGAACTCTTAAAGCACGCCGGATTCGAACATGTGGAAATGTTCTTTAAATGGCATAACTTCGCCTCCTTTATTGCAGTCAAAGCCTTATGACCTGGCTGGATAATCTGCGGTTAAGTTTGGAAATCCCGCAACTCAATCACCCCATGCTGGCTCGGGTTTCCCACTTTTTGTGGCCGGAATCTCAAATGGGCTGGACGATAGAGCAGGGCAGGGTCGCGGTTGGCCTTCAAGGACAGCCCAATCGCGAGTTATCCGAAGTGATTGATGCGCTCAAACCTTGGCGTAAAGGACCCTTCTCCTTTGCGGGCTTGGTTGTTGATGCCGAATGGCGCAGTGATTGGAAGTGGGATCGCATTGCGCCTCACCTCGGACCTTTGGCAGGTGCGCGCATCCTCGATATTGGGTGCAATAACGGGTACAGCCTCTTCCGGCTCAAACATGCAGGGGCTGAGAACGTTTGGGGTATTGATCCCGTTGCGCGCTGCTTGGCCCAATTCCAATTGGCCCAGAGTATGAGCCGGGTTCCCGGTTTGTATTTGGATCCTTTGGGTTGGCAGGACCTGCCAGTTGATCGGCTGGAGCTGGATCTCATCCTGTGTATGGGTATTCTCTATCACCATTCCGACCCAATGGCCTTAATGAAAAAGCTGCGCCAGATCCTGGCCAAGCATGGACGATTAATCCTCGAAACCATTGCTATCCCGGGCGATCAGGCCCAGTGGATCCTGCCACGAGATCGTTATGCGCGCATGCGCAATGTTTTTTTTCTGCCCACTATTCCGGCTCTTGCGCAGTTATTTGAACGCTGTCGGTTCCAAGCGGAACGGTTAGAGGAGCATGTCCATTCAGCCGAGGAACAGCGCACCACTGCATATGCGGATGGACCGAGTTTTGCCCAGTTCCTCGACCCATCCGATGCGAGCTTGACCGAAGAGGGTTATCCCGCGCCCTTGCGCTGTACCTGGCTCCTTCGACCCTAAGACCGGGCTAGCCAATCTGGAACTCAGCCAGTATGATGGGCCTGGGAGTTGAACATGCTAGACCGATTTGGATTGTCACCCGTACTGCTCAAAAAAGTGATTCAGTCCGCCATGTCGCGCGGTGGGGATTTCGCCGATGTTTTTTGCGAGTATTCCCAATTTAGTTCACTGGCTTTGGAAGAAGGTATCTTGAAATCCGCAGTGACCAATCTCGAAAAAGGAGTTGGCATCCGCGTTGTAAAAGGCGAAAAAACCGGCTACGCCTATACCGAACGATTTAATGAAGCCCAGTTTCTAAGAGCAGCAAAAACGGCTGCAGCCATTGCTGATGACCGGGGCAGCGACAAGAGTTTTGAGATGGAACAGGTTCAAGTGGCCAACCATTATCCTGTTCAACACCCCGCAGCCAATGCTGCATTGGACGAAAAGATCAAATGGGTATACCTGGCCGATAAATTAGCCCGGGATGCCTCTTCAGAAGTCGTGCGGGTCTCCGTTACCCTAGCCGATTCATTGCGCAATTTAGTCATGGCCGACAGCGAAGGCCGATTGGTTGAAGATACCCAACCGATGCTTCGATTTGGCGTCAGTGTTATCGCTGAACGCAATGGCCAGCGTCAAGAAGGACGATCTGGCGATGGCGGTCGCATCGGTTTGTCCTTTCTCAGCGAAGAAAAAGTTCAAGATATGGTGGCCCGTGCCGTTCACGAAGCATTGACGCTATTGGATGCGCGGCCCGCGCCGGCGGGAATGTTACCCGTCATTCTGGCGCCCGGGGATTCGGGCATTTTATTGCACGAAGCGATCGGACATCCCTTGGAAGCCGATTTCAACCGCAAAAAAACCAGCGCTTATTCAGAGCGGATGGGCGAAATGGTGGCCAGTGCCCAGTGCACGATCTGTGATGACGGAACGGTTGATCACGACCGAGGTGCCATCAACGTGGATGACGAATTAAACCGCTCTGAACGAACGGTTCTGATTGAAGAAGGTCGACTGGTCTCTTACATGTATGACGAACTTTCTGCTCGGTACTTTAAGCGAGCGAGTACCGGCAATGGCCGGCGTGAATCCTACCGTTACCAACCGATTCCGCGGATGCGCACGACCTATATGCTGCCTGGTACCTTTAGTCCTGACGAACTAATCGCTTCTACTGAAAAAGGCATATATTGCAAAACCTTTAAAGGCGGCCAGGTGGATATTTCCAATGGCAACTTCATTTTTGTGCCCTCCGAAGCTTATCTGATTGAGGATGGAAAGTTGTCCTACCCGATAAAAAACCTGAGCCTGATCGGTAATGGGCCCGATGTGCTTAGCAAGGTCAGCATGGTTGCGGACGATTTCCGACTCAGTGCCGGGATTTGGACTTGCGGAAAGGGTCAAAGTGTTCCGGTTGGGGTCGGGTTACCCACAGTAAAAATATCTGAAATGACCGTTGGAGGCCAATCCGAATGATTGATGCCAAACAAGAGCAGGAATATCGCGAATGCGCCCAAAAAACGGTAGAGTTGTGTCGCAAAGCGGGTGCGGAAACAGCGGTGGTTCAAGTTCATATTTCACGTGAATTTGATTTGGAGTTGCGCGCTGGTGAAGTAGAAAACCTATCGGAAGCCGAGAGTTACAGCATCAGTATTACGGTTTCGAAAAATCACCGCCGGGCCAGTATCCACAGTTGCGACTTTTCCGAAACCGAAGTGAAAAGCTTGGTTGAACGGGCCATGACCTTATGCCGGTACACCGATGAAGATCCCTTTTATGATCTCCCAGAGAAAGCGTGGCTTGCCGACCAGTTTCCGGACTTGGAAATGTATGACCCCGCCTTAATGAGTTGGAGTGTGGATGCCAAAGTTGCGCTCGCCAAAAATCTGGAGGCATTGGCTTTGGCCGCGGATTCACGTCTTCAATCCGATGGCAGCGGTATTTCGACCCAAATGAGTTTTGGGGTTTTGGCCAACAGTTTGGGTTTTTGCCAAGGCCAATACACCTCGGGCATGTCATTGGGCGTGTCGCTATTTGCCGAAGACTCAGTCAGTTCAGGAACACTCAACACCGGCCGCAAACAAAGTGGCGGATGGTACACGCAAAGCCGGTTCATTGAGGATCTTGAGGCACCTGACAGCTTGGCCCAAAAGGCAGCACATCAGGTTCTCTCCAAGTTGGGTTCGCGTAAGCCGCCTACCGGTGCGTTGCCTGTTTATTTTGAGCCAACCATCGCGCGAAGCTTTTGGCGTCATTTACTTTCGGCCAGTCAGGGTGGTGCCATATATCGCAAGGAAAGTTTTCTTGTGGATGCATTGAACCAAAAAATCTTTCCCGAATTTGTGCAAATTACCGAAAACCCTTTTATTCCAAGAGGACTTGCTAGCCGTTCATTTGATGATGAAGGCGTTGCAACCCGGAAAATGGATTTGGTCGAGCAAGGCCGGCTCAACACCTTTTTGCTCAGCTGCTATTCCGCGCGAAAGTTGGGAATGGTCAGCACAGGCCATGCAGGTGGGAGCCACAATATTATCGTAAATCCCGGCCCGCTTAGTGAATCTCAAATCCTGAAGGAAATGGGGCGCGGTGTATGGATTAATGAGGTTTCCGGCCAGGGTGTGAATATTGCGACGGGCGACTATTCGCGCGGGGCTAGCGGCTTCTGGGTGGAAAATGGCGAGTGCCAATATCCCATTTCTGAATTCACCTTAAACGGCGATCTCGCTCAAATGTTTCGCGAGCTGTGCGCCATTGGCGTGGAACCAGAGCCCGGTCATGCCATTTTGACACCGGGTCTTTGGATAAACGGCATGACCATCAGCGGGACCTAACCTCCATTCACCGGTTTTTTTCCCGATTGGCAGGTCCTTTTGATTCCAGATTGGGCGTAATCCAACTGTCGCAGGGCCTGGTACATTATTTGCTAACCAATTGCCGTTTTCTTGGCCCATTGGCCAACACGGAGCGTTTGATTGCGTTCCTAAATTGGGAGGTTTATTCATGTTGAGGAAAAGCATTGCCATGATCGGCATGGTGGTCTCGTTCGGCTTGTGGGCGCAAGACGCTTCTGGAGCCAAGATCGAGTTTGAAAATGTACTGCACGAGTTCGGCAAAATTGAGAAAGGTTCCAAGGTCGAAACTGTTTTTAAGTTTAAGAATTCCGGTTCCGCCACTTTGGAAATTTCGGATGTTTCAACATCCTGCGGCTGTACTTCAGCCAAGCCGGAAAAAACGTCTTATGCACCTGGTGAAGCCGGCGAAATCCCTGTTTCGTTTAACAGTTCCAAGTTTACTGGTCCCATCGAAAAGAAAATTACCGTGGTTACCAATGATGCCGCCAATCCTCGTTTCGTTTTGACCATTAAAGCCGACGTCATGGTGGATGTTTCCGTAAAACCCTCTTCGGTCTTCATTCAGAAACTGAAGCGCAATGAAAAAATGAACCACGAAATCGTTGTGACCGCCGAGCAGTTGGATAAATTGGAAATCAGCGAAGTCAAAAGTGATCAACCGTTTATGGCGGCCAAAGCTGAAAAGGTTGACGACAAGAATTACAAAATCGTTTTGACCTTTGATGCGACCCAAGTCGCCAAAGGTGAGAGCCGAGCGCATGCGATTGCTTCGTTTAAAACCAATTCCAAAACCCAATCGGAAATCAGCGTGCCCGTAAACGTTCAAATCGAGAACCCCGTTTCCGTTTCGCCCACTTCCGTCTATATGTTTGGGACCAAAGAAGGTACCCCGCGTGAAGTGACTTTGAAAGTGATTGGTACCGAAGGCGGAAAACTGGAATTGACCAGTGTCAAATTTGAAGTGAAGATGAGCGTTGATGGATCTGACGAAAAACAGGTCGATATTTTTAGCTCCGAAGTTTCCCCCGAATCGGTTGATGCAGCCAATTTACGGGTCATGTTGTCGGATAAAGCCACCAAAGGCCGTTTCCAGGGCCACATCGTGATTACGACCAACAGCAAAGAAATGCCGGAAGTTAAGGTTCCGATCCGCGGGAACATCATCTAATCAAGTCAAAAATCATTTAATCTAAAAGGGTAACCCGCCTGCGCGGGTTGCCCTTTTTTATTGCACTCCTTTGAATTTTCGGAGCGATGTGCTGACTTGAACCCCGTGTTTTCTGGAGGCTGTCAGCGCTTTCTGCTTGTCAGGATTTGCCCAAATGTCTTTTGTGTGATCCCCAGAAATAGCCAGAAATACAAAACAGAAAAGCTAATTAAGACGAGGATGATCGGAACAAGGGAGAAGCGCAATAACTCTGCGGTGGTGCGTGATGACACGGTTTGGATGGCAAAAAACACGCCCGTGTCCAAAAGGGCACAACACGCCAAATCAATGAAAAAGGCCAAATGGTTGGGTTTGGAGGCTTCTGTTGTAACCAAGCTCGGTCGACGAACTTCGGGTATTCGCGGCGCACTGGGCTGCAGCTGCTCTCTCGGTTTTGCACGAACCCCTTGGATCGTGGATTCCGGGCTGCCCGGTAACGGATTGGCTTGCGGCGTGACGTTTAATGCAGCAGGCTCTGCGGGCTTTACCAATTTTGCCATGCGCCCAAACAAGAACTGGGCTTGACTATGGGCATGGACAATATCCATTAATACTTTTTTGGCCGTATGGCATTGTATGCAGAAATCCTGATCAGCTGACCAGGATTTCCCACATACAAAACATTGACTCAGTTCCATCATGATTGGGGCGGGTTAGTCGAGAAAAAAGAAAAACCACTCATCCTTTTCTTCTTGACGTAGTTTCCCGTTAAAGAAGCGATCGATAACCTGGATGTGTGCGTAAAGCGAGTTATCCCATGTGTTTACCACGCATGCTCGAATGTAAAAGGCCAGGGCCTCATCCAACTCCCCGGATTTTATTTTGCGCAAGGCCATTTTCTCAAGGCAATAGGCTAATTTCTGACGGATATCGTTGTTGCCCGGCTGGTCCGCAAACGCATTGGTCAGGGTCTCCAGCGCCTTTTCGTAATAACCTTTGTCTGCATTGGTGAACGCAGTTTTGACATCCTCGGGTGGAATCGGCTTGCTGACGACCTTGTTAGACAGCTTGGCTAATTCGCGATCAGCGGTTTCCTTCGCCTGGCGTAGCTTTTCCTGTTTTTCCAAAAGAGTTTTGTCCTGGCCGCGTTCCAATTGTCGGTTAATCTCCAACAAACGCGGTGAGGCCAGGTCGGTCACCCGTTGATAGGCCAACATTGCGTAGAGGGAGTCACCTTCACTGGAGAAATCGTTGGCATAACCCATAATGGAATCGGTTAATGCCTCAGGCGAATTCCACTCGTCTTCCTGTGCCAACAGAACGGAAATGGGATCGTCCAGATCATTGAGCCGCAGTTTGTTTTGTTGGAATTTGTAGAAATAGAAGCCGCCCGCTGCCAGAATGCCGAGGATCACGGGAATGCCAATCAGAAGTTTCCAGTTAAGTGGCTTCTTTTTCTTGGCTGCGACAATTACTTTCGTAGAAGGCTTGGTCTCCGTTCGGTTCTGTTCCTGGGCAGGTGTGAAGAATCGGGTAATTTCTTCTTCGGTCGCTGAGGCGATATGAGATTGTTCCTGCTCGATTTCCAAACTGCGGATTTCGGTGATTTGGCGTTTTCGATCCTCAATGGCCTCTTTTAATCGTTCAGCACCTTCTAAATGCGGGGCTTTGATGAGCAGATGCAAGACCTTGCGTTCCGCTTCATGAACGTCACCATTGCGGAAATCACGCTCTGCTTCCGTCAGTTGTTCCTCATACTCGCGTTCCTTCTCCAGGGCCGCTTGGGTTTTTTTGATGCATTCCTGTGTCTCTTTGTGGCCCGGGTGGAACTGCAAAATAAATTGCCACTTATCCAGTGCCTGATGAAATTTGCGCTCTTTATAAAGCTGGAGACCCTCATTGTAATAGGCCAGGAGTTGCTGCTTGTCGGGTGGTTGGGCCGAGGGTGGCGGTGCAGATGTTTGGCTGCGCGGCGCCGGCGAAGATTCATTCATCAGGTTAGAAACATTGCGCACATAATCCTGTGCCAATTGATTGGTTGGGTCCAAAGTAAGCGCCTGACGCCAGGCCTGAAGCGCTTGTGCGTAATCCTGGACTTCGTATAACTGCACGCCCTTTTGGATCAATTGTTCTACTTGGAAGGCTTGATCCGACGCACTTGCGTCCGGCTCATCGTACAATTCGGAAAGACTGCTGGGCGATTTTTCGTGTTGGTTCATTTCGTGTTCAGCACGTTCTGTGTAGTATTGGGTGGCTTCCAAATTGTTACTGCCACTAGATTGCCAATCGCCGGACTTTTGAAAATTTTCTTTTTGGGCACGCGATTCGATTTTAAGTAACAAGCCTTTTAGGTCCTGGTTATTGGGGAAACGAGCGACCAACCGCTTGCAAAGTTGCAAGGCCTCTGGAAATTGGTGTTGGTAGTAAAGTTGTTTGATGTCGTTCAGGATCTCTTTGGGTGACTTGTTCAAATCCTCGCTCAAGGCTTTATCCCTTCGTGTTTAATAAAAACCGCATGTGCTCCAAAACTTGAAAACGAAACAGGTGCATGGGTAGTTGCGTCTGCGCCAATTGCGTTTAATTCGTCTCAGTTTAAAAAACAAACTCAAAGACTGTCAAGCTATGCCAGCCAAAGGGTTAACGGCTTTTTTATTTGCGAAAAACGCCATGCATTTCTGACGAAAACTTACGGATTATTTACACGCCGAAATATGGCTCCCAATCTCTTGCTGTGTTACACTGGCACAGAGTATCGGTACAATCCATA
This sequence comes from Acidobacteriota bacterium, assembly GCA_020637335.1. Taxonomy (GTDB): domain Bacteria; phylum Acidobacteriota; class Holophagae; order Acanthopleuribacterales; family Acanthopleuribacteraceae; genus JACJWC01. The sequence goes on from JACJWC010000014.1 coordinate 79,862, forward strand.
CTTTATGAGGGGATGCAATTCCTGCCGTTATTTGTCTCGCCATTTTGAATCCTACCTTTTTAATGGCCTTCCAATTAGAATCCTACCATTCTAATCTCACCTTTTCCTTGTTGCATCCCGCTCATCCTCCCGATGGGTTTTTTCATATAAAGTTGACCATTGTGCAAGCGTATCTTTTTGATCGGGCGTCAATGCCTCTAGAATTTCCCGACTGCGGGTTAAATGGTCAGGGTGCTGCCAGGGATCGCCAAACAGGAAACGCGGCACACCCGCCTGGGTTAGACCGATTAAGCTGCCGAAGCCGCGCTGTTTTAAATCGGTGAGTGCGATCTCAAAGCCGTCCTCTGTGGATTCGAATTGGCGCAGGCGGGTCAAGGTTTGGGTGCCAATGTCTGTATCGGCGATCATAAAACAGAAACCGGGACGATTGTTGCGTCCCACCCGGCCGCGTAACTGATGCAACTGGCTGAGCCCGAACTGATTGGCACTCTCGATAACCATAACGGTAGCCTGCGGGATATCTACGCCAACTTCAACAATAGTGGTTGCCATCAGCATGTGAAACTGACCCGCCCGGAATGCCTGGAGATTGTCTTCAATTTCATCGGCTTTCATCTGGCCGTGGATCAAAGAAATGGGTGTGTGTTTAAACGGGCCTTTTTTGAATTGGTCGAACATGTGCAAGATGCTGCGTTCATCCTCTTCACCCTCAATCCAGGGGAAAACCCAAAATACGGATTCGTTAACGGCCATTCGCTTCAATGCAAATTCAATGACCTGATCGCGATTGGAGTTTCGTTTTAGAATGGTTTTGACGGGGACCCGGCCGGGCGGTTTTTGTTTGATCTGGAAAATGTCGAACCCAGCGTACAAGGTTAACGCAAGTGAACGCGGGATGGGTGTTGCAGAAAGGGCTACATAATGCGGCTGTTGGCCTTTGCCCAACAATTTGCCCCGTTGCTCGACCCCGAAGCGATGTTGTTCGTCGATGACCACCATCTGTAGATCAGGCCAATTGACGTCATCTTGAATCAGGCGGTGGGTCCCAATCAGGAAATCAATTTCGCCCTTTTCGGTGGCCAAAAGGGTTGCCTTGATTTGCCGATCCTCCATTTTCGAGGTTAACAAGCCAACGCGCACGCCCAATGGTGCAAGCAAGATGTGAGCGGTTTCATAATGTTGGTTGGCCAAAATAGTGGTAGGGCACATTAAGGTACTTTGTTTCCCGGCTTGGGCAAATCCAAAAGCCAGGTAAAGGGCCATGGCGGTTTTCCCGCTGCCAACATCGCCTTGAATCAGGGCGAAGAGCCGTTGTTTGGCCAGCAAGCGTTGTTCAAGGCCCTGCACTGTCGAGAGCTGGTCCTGAGTCAGTTCGAAAGGAAGCGCTTTTTGAAAGGCGGTGCGCCATGAATTCGCCCATTCGAGATCCGGTTTGTGAAGGTTTCCCACTTGAGCTAAACGCTTGAGGCTGCGTGAAAAACACAGGAATTCCTCGATTATTAAATGGATTTGACCCGGATCCTCGCCCTTTCGAATCCATTCCAAATCTTCAGGACTCCTGGGAAAGTGCAAGCGTTCAAGGCTGAGTCGCATATCCAAGTCGCCTTCAAACCAGCGCGGGCTGCCATCGGGTATGCGGCGAATCGCCTGCTGGATCCAATCGGCGATTTGTTCGGAGCGCAAACCACCGATTTCGCGGTAAATGGGCAGAATTCCGGGTGCAACATCCGTCTCAGGGTTGGCGAAGCGCCACTTGGGGTTGATCATGACCCGACCCAGCCGGTCGAAGGTGATCTTGCCTTGGACGGATACCGTACTATCCTTTTTTAGCGTTTTGGCCAGGTACGGTTGATTAAAGAAAAGCACACGCAAGGTGCCAAACCCGTCATCAATGAGCATCTCGTACAAGGGAATTTTTTTTTGCTGGGTGGCATGGGCCTGACCGCTGAGTATCCGCCCTGAAACCTGGACGGGAACTTCCAATGGGGTTTGCGGAATGGTGTATTTCTGAGAGAAATCCAAATAATCGCGTGGCAGAAAACACACTAGGTCCCACAGACTGTGAATGCCGGCTCGGTTCAATTTCTCTACAGATTTCGGGCCCAGTCGGGCGATTTTCAAACCCGTCAGGCTGGCGTTCAGGTAAGCCAGGACCTCATTCAATGCTATAGCCCTGCCGCGCAAAAACGGTCGCGCCTCGCGCTTTCACTTTTACTTCCAAACGATGAAAGCCTTTGCGGGTCTGTTGGGGGATGACACTCAATAAATATTGGCTGCGCAAATCGATTAAAAGTTCGGCAAAGGCCTGATCCAAATCGGAAACCTGACCCATGGCGTAATAGCGACCGCCACTCTCGCGGGCCATGATTTCCAAGACTTCGCGGTGGACTTTATCGCCCAGACCCATGGTGAAAAGGCTGGTTTCCTGGTTCTGAGCGCGGCTAATGGTCTGTCTAAAGAGCCGGGCCAAGGTGTTGGGTTCTTCATAGATACTGTCGCGCCCATCGGTAAAGACAACCAAAGCACGACGCCCGCGTTTACGGTTTTTGAGTAAGGTTAAACCTTGGTCTAGCGCATCAAAAAAAGCAGTTTCTCCATAGGCTTCAATAGATTCGATGCGCTGGATCAACTTTTTCTTGTCGTTGGTGAAATCCTGGATCAGGCTGGGTTCGTTGTGGAACTGGATCAGGGCGACAGAGTCCTGCTCACTCAGGCCTTGGACAAAGGTTTGAGCGGAGTGCCTGACGCGCTCGATGGCGGATTTTAAGCTTGAACTTGAATCCAATAAAATCACGAGGTCAAGGGGTAACTCCTCGATTTGCGCACTCTGAATTTCGATCGGTTTACCATCTTCCCACACGGAAAAGTCCTTGGTTTTAAAATCCGTTAAAACCCGGTTCGAGCGAGAACGGACAACCGCGGTGAGCAAGAGGAGCCGTGAACTCTCTGCAAAATCAAAACGGATGGCGCGTGTCTCAACGGATCCCGATTGAAGGCGTGCGCCACGTTGATCGGTCATTTCGATTCGGAGTTGGTGATCCGTCGCTTCACCGAAAGAGATGGTTGCAGCGCCCGGATTGCCTGGTAGGGAAAGAACGATCTGATCATCCAAGTAAATATTTGTTTGGGCAATAGGTTCCGACCACTGGACCTGCCATGTCACCTCATATTCGCCAGAAACACGAGCGCCATGGATGGGATCGGTAATGCTAATTGGCGATTGGGCCAGGAGGAGCCAATGCCAACAGGCCAGCATAGTACTCAAATGTATGAATGTTTTAGGCATTGACCCTGACCTCGAGCGGCCCACTATGGAAGCGAAATTCAGTATCGGGTTCTAAAATTAAGGCGTTTTCAAGTTGGCGAAAATGGGTGATTCGCGATTCACAATCGGTTCCAAAACGCTGGGCCATGCTCAGATACATCTGGTAATGGCGCGATTCACTGCGCAGTAAACTTTCGTAAAAATGACGTAATTCTGGGTCCAAATGCGGTGCCAACGCTGCAAATCGTTCACAGGAGCGCGCTTCGATAAAGGCGCCGACAATTAATATGTCGACTAACCGGCCGGGCTCGTGGGTGCGGCAAGCACGTCTCAGACCTTCGGCATAGCGAGCCGGTGAAAGATGCTGGTAGCGCACGCCGCGCTGGTCCATGATGTCTAAAACTTGCTCAAAGTGGCGCAATTCTTCGCGGGCCAGTTTGGATAAGTGTCGCAATAACGCGCCTTTTTCTACGTAGCGAAACATTAAATTGAGCGCTGTTGACGCCGCTTTTTTCTCGCAATGGGCATGATCGATCAGCATCAGGTCCTGGTGCACCAAAGCCTGTTGGATCCAGGCGCTCGGCGTTTCGCAGCCTAAAAACTCAATGATTTGCGCCAAATTCACATTTTTCATTTTCTTTTGTCTCTTCCAATAGCCGCTCTGTGTTCATGCGGTTGGGTCTATCTTAGCCCAAAATGGAGGGCCCGGAAGGGGCTGCCAAACTATTTGAAACAACGCGTAATTTTTTCGCAAATGCGCTTGACATCTCATTTCCCGGGTCCTAAACTGCAGAACCTGTTGGATTAATTTTTCCCACAATTCCCTGGAGGAGTTCCTTATGAATAAAGCAGATCTGGTTAGCATTATCGCCAACGGCGCTTCCATTTCCAAAGCTCAAGCTGCCAAAGCGTTGGACAGCGCTTTAGACGCCATTGTTGGTGCACTTAAAAAAGGCGATAAAGTAACCTTGGTGAATTTTGGTACGTTTTCCGTAGCCACTCGCGCAGCGCGGACTGGACGTAACCCCCGCACGAATGAACCCATTGAAATCTCTGCCAAAATGGTTCCGAAATTCAAACCGGGCAAAGTGTTTCTGGATTCCGTTAAGTAATTTTACCGAAACTCAATTTTTTGAGGCCTGCCATGTGCAGGCCTTTTCTTTTGTTGAGACTAATTTTTCAGGGCCGTTATTAATCGGCATCCGTTTCGGGCAAAGAGGTTTTGCTTTCCGCCACGACCAGGTCGATATTGCGGTAGCTCTTTCCGTTGGCTTTGAGCGCTGAACCAACGGAACGGCCTGAAACATTGACCAATGATTCGTATTCGCCCATTTGGATCTTTCCAATTTCCTGGTTGCGCAAACGACCGAACTTGGTGAGTACAAACCGGATATCGCCCGGGTTCAAGCCATCTTTAAAACCCAAGGCCACACACAATGTTTTGAGACTTGAGCTCCCGGATCCGGAAGGTGCACTTTTCCGCTCGCGGCGTTTCTCGCGCGGTTCGCGTGTTTCGCGGTGGTTTCTAGACTCCCGGTGTTCGCGATGTTCACGCGGTTCGCGTGGGGCCTCGTCGTATTTTTCGGAGCCATCCAACATTTCAACAGGCTCGGGAATGTCATAGGTTTCGGGTCTGAAAAATTTTTCAAGCAGGAGCGGCAACAAACTTTTGATATTGGCGGCCGATAAGGATTCCGCCAGGACCGTGAACTCTTTGGGGATATCCGCATCTTGAGCAAAGTTGATTTCTTCCAGGAGAGCCAATTTCCGGTTGATGCGGACTTGCAATACTTCATCGTCGGAAGGCGCTGTGATTTCCTGGGCTTGAATATCATTGCTTTTTAAGGCCATGGTGTAGTTGGCCACATCTTGGCCCGAGACCAGTGAAATGGCCTTGCCCGCCCGACCCGCACGGCCTGTTCTGCCTGTACGGTGGACATACGTCTCTAAATCCTCGCTGGTCGAGTAGATGAAAACGTGGGTCAGATTGGGAATGTCGATGCCCCGTGCAGCCACATCCGTACACACCAAGTGATTGACCAACCCTTTGCGCAACTGCAATAAATTGCGCTCGCGTGCTTTTTGGCTCAGATCAGAACTGAGCGACATGGCACTGATGCCTGCCCCGACCAGGTATTGGGTAATGGCTTTCACCTCAATTTTGGTGTTGCAGAAGATCAAGCTTTGCTCGGGCTGTTCCTTCTCGATAAAAGCCAACAACGTCTGATCCTTGGTCTGATTGGATGTGATGCAATAAAAATGTTCAATTTCCTTGGCCGAGCTGCGGTCGCTGCTCACATCAATGCGCACCGGCTCGTTCATATAACTCTGAATCAAGCGTTCAATGCTGATCGGGAAGGTTGCAGAAGACATGACCACCTGGCGCCGCTTGGGCAGGTGGCGGAAGATCAGTTGGACTTCCGGTAAAAAGCCCATGGAAAGCATTTTGTCCGCTTCATCCAATACAATTCCGCGTACAACCGAAAAGTTCATGGAGCGGCGTTTGAGGTGGTCCAAAATTCGACCCGGCGTACCAACCACGATTTGAGGCGTTTTTTTGAGGGCTTCCACCTGACCGGCCATTGAGGCGCCCCCGTAAATGGCGATCGCTTGTAAGCCGATTCCGTCGGCCATGCGATTCAACTCGCCTTGAACCTGCAAGGCCAGTTCGCGGGTGGGCACTAAAACAACAAATTGGGTGGCGGGAATGGTGGCGTTAGCCGATTGCAGAATCGGCAAACCAAATGCTGCGGTTTTGCCGCTGCCCGTGTGGGATTGAAAAACAACGTCAACTTTTTTGAGCAGTTCGGGAATGGCCGCTACCTGAATTTCAGTAGGATTGGCAAATCCGAGTCGTTCCAGATTCTGGAGTAGGTTGTCGTTTAATCCCAATTCGCTAAATTGCATCGATGGAATCTCCTTAAATAAGCGGCTTGAGTTTGGGTCGTCAAAAAAATCTGCTGAATGCCCCACTTGTGTTGGTACCCCCGGGTGGAATCGAACCACCGCACCTGGCTCCGGAGGCCAGTGCTCTATCCACTGAGCTACGGGGGCAAACGCTGCATTGCCATAGCCGGATGGCAATGTTGGACAAGCATAGCAAAACGCAGGTCAAGTTGTCATGAAGATCTTGAGGTCCTGGTTTACCCGACCCGACTGGGTTCAGCTCGATTTTCGAAGGCTGTAATCCGAACAATCCCAAGCCCCAGATCCTCTGAATTGGAGATGTTTGCTTGATTTGACCTTTTTTTGTGCCTATAATGCTTTCGATTCACCAAACTCGGTGAAAAACCACATTCGAGTTGTAATGGAAGTGGGTTCCGCCCACTTTTTTTTTGTGCCTATGAGCAAAACAAGCAAAACTGAACTTCTGGAAAAACTAGTCGAAACAGTCCTCGAAGGTACTGAGTTCGAACTGGTCCATCTTGAATTCGTGAAAGAGGGTCCAGACTGGGTTTTGCGTGTTTTTATCGATCATCCTCAAGGCGTCCTCTTGGACCACTGCGAGTCTGTCAGTCATCTGATTTCCGAGCGGTTAGATCAAGACGATCCCATTGAGGTGGCCTACCAACTCGAAGTGTCCTCGCCCGGGATTGATCGCCCTTTGGTCAAGCCCGCTCATTTTCAGAAATTCGTGGGCTCGCGCGTCTTTGTGAAAATGAGAACACCGGTTTCCGGTGTGAAACAGGCTGTCGGCACGTTAGTACGCTTCGAGGATGAAACCTTGTGTGTGCAAAACGAAAATGACGGCCAGGAGTTGTCGATTCCCCGAAATTTGCTCGTCAAAGCAACTCTTAAACCCCACCTTGAATTTTCCTAGGAGAGGCACCATGTCTTCCGAACTGCTTCATGCAATAGAACAAGTCAGCCGCGAAAAGAATATTGATCAAGAGGTCATTATTTCTGCGGTAGAAGATGCGATTGTCGCAGCTTCCAAAAAAATGTTTAAGTCTTCCGAGAATTTCCGGGCGCGGTTCAATCGCACCAGCGGTGACCTGGAGGTTTGGACCATTAAAGAAGTAGTAGACGAAGTTACCCATTCCAAGCGGGAAATTACTAAAGACGAAGCCAAGCTTTTTTATGACAATCCCGAAGTGGGCGACCAGATCGAGATTATGGCTGATACGTCTAAGTTGGGACGCATCGCTGCACATGCTGCGAAACAGGTGATCCTACAAAAAGTGCGCGATGCCGAAAAAGAAAACACGTTTAGCGAATTTGCCAATCGGGTTGGTGAAGTGATTACGGGCGTTGTTCGCCGTTTTGAGCGGGGCAACGTCATTTTGGACCTGGGTAACAATACCGAAGCCATTATGTATAAAGAAGAACAGAGCCGTGCGGAACGCTACAGCGTGAATGACCGGGTTCGGGTGGTCATCATCGGCGCGGACAAGTCCTCCAAGGAACCCCAAGTCAAGGTTTCGCGCGCTGATGCGCGTTTGCTCATGAAATTGTTTGAGATGGAAGTGCCTGAAATTTACGATGGCACTGTGGTTCTGAAAAATGCTGCGCGCGAAGCGGGTGATCGTTCCAAGATTGCGGTGTATTCCACCGATCCCGATGTCGATCCAATTGGTGCATGCGTCGGCATGGGCGGCGCGCGGGTCAAGAGCATCATTCGCGAATTAAAAGGCGAGCGTTTGGATATTGTGCGTTACTCCGATGACGTCATCCAATTTGCAATCAACGCGCTCTCACCTGCCCGCATCAACCGGGTTTTTATGTCCGAGACCCAGCCCAAAACGCTTGAGGTCATTGTGGACGAAGATCAGCTGTCTTTAGCGATTGGCAAAAAGGGACAAAATGTTCGTCTGGCCAGTAAACTTTTGGGTTGGGCTGTTGAAATCAAAACGGAAGAGCAAAAACGCCAGGAAGCTCAAGCTCAGATGGAGCGCATGGCCGAATTGGCTGCTCAAGGGATTGATGAACCGGTGGTGGCCGTTCCGGCTGTGCCTGAGGTTGAATCCGAACCGGTTGAAGTCGAGCCCGTGCCCATGGCGCCTGCTGCCCATGAGGAAGAAGTCGTGACGGCCGAAATGTTGGAACAAGCGCCTGAGGCGAGCGAAGAAGCGCCCGGTGGCGTGCCCCTTGATTATTTAGAGGGCCTTGATCCAGAATATAAACGGCTGTTGGAAGTTTATGGCATTTACTACATTGAGGATCTGCTCTACACCCCGCGCGAAGTTCTAGACGAGATTCCGGAACTACGCGAGCACATGAATTTGATCGTGGGGCTTGCCCAGGATTACGCTGGCCAATTCGAAGAGTAAGGTCTGTTTGTTTGAGTCTGTTTGGAGGTTATTGAATGGCCATTAGGGTATATCAAATTGCAAAGGAGTTTGCCACCACGCCAGAGGCGGTGATGGCGATTCTGAAGGATGCTGGGCTGAACGTTGGTTCGGCTACTGCTCCTCTGGATCAACACGCCATCCACACTGTTCGGGCGCGATTGGGCAAAGTCCAAATCACCCTAGTTGAAGGCGAACACGTCCAAACCGAGACCCATGAACCGGAAAAAGGTTCAGTGGAAAAACCCGCTAAACCCAAAACCCGCAAGAAAAAGGCATCTGAGCCGGAACCACCTGCACCCATGCAGTCGATGAAAGTTCGGGTTATCAAGTCCCGCCACGATGAAGAGGGCGAAGTTAAAGAAGAAGCAGAAGCCAAAGAAGAATCGACACCAGAACCTGTCGAAGACAAACCCAAATTGAAGCCGCCCCTTGCCCGTCCGCCACGACCCTTGCGCAGACCTGCCGATTTGCAGGCGCGCATCGAGAAAATTCACAAAATTGCCGAGGCGCGCAGTGGCGATGGCAGCGAAGAACAAAAGCCGCCCGTTGCAGCCGAAACTCGGCCCGAAGTCCGCGAGCAGCGCCGACCGGATCGGCCTCAGCGCGAACGACCCAGCGAAGATCGCCAAGGTCAACCCAGTGGTCCTGCACGTCCCTATCAGCGCGGGCCTCAGCAAGGTGGCCCGGGTGGTCCTGGTGGACCTCGACCCTATAATCGCGAAGGTGGCTATCGCAGCGATGGCGACCGTCAAGGGCGTCCGCCTGGCGGTGGCGATCGTTACCAAGGCAATCGCCCGGGTGGGCAACAACAACGCCCTTATGGCGATCGTCGACCTGGCGGGCCCGGTGGCCCAGGCGGTCCTGGCGGTCCCGGTGGTCCGAATCGCGGTCGCGATAATCGCCCCCAGGGTGATCGCAATTTCCGCCGTCCCAATTCCGGTCCGGGTGGAGATCGTCAGCTGACGACCCCGGTCATCAGCGAAGAAATGAAAATGGCGCTTTCGACCGGCAGTGCGCTGGTCAATGAGAAGGGCCCCAATAAATTTAAACAGGCAGCTGCCTGGTCCTCCAACGCCAAAAAGAAAAAGAAAAAGAAACGACGTGGCGATTCCGAAGGCAAATTGTCTGAGTTGCGCGTACCCGTTAGCACCGTTCAATTGCCCGAGGAAGAACTGGGCATCATCATGCTGAGTGAAGGTGTAACGGTTAAAGAATTGGCGGAAAAGGTCAATCGCACGGCCAAAGATGTGATCAAGCGCTTATTTGAACGCGGCATTATGGCGACCATTAACCATGTGCTCGAAAAAGAATTGGCCATTGATTTGGCTAAAGACTTTGGTTACCTGGCTGAAATCGTCACCTTTGAAGAAGACCTTCAAATGCGCGATGAGGAAATTGCATCCCAGGATTCTCAAGACGAAGAATTGCTCGACCGCGCACCAATCGTAACCGTTATGGGTCACGTCGACCACGGGAAAACTTCCTTGTTGGATGCGATTCGGACAACCCGCGTGGCCAGTGGTGAAGCGGGTGGCATTACCCAGCATATCGGCGCTTATTCGGTTCAGTGCCAGGGCAAAGATATTGTGTTCCTGGATACGCCCGGTCACGAAGCGTTTACCAAAATGCGTGCACGTGGTGCGTCGGTAACCGACATCGTGGTTCTTGTGGTGGCGGCCGATGATGGCGTTAAACCGCAGACCATTGAAGCGATTCACCATGCACGGGCTGCCAAGGTGCCCATCATTATTGCCATCAACAAGATCGATAAAGCGGAAGCGAATCCGGACAAAGTAAAACTCATGTTGACCGAACATCAATTGGTGGTCGAAGAGTTTGGCGGCGACAGCCCCTGTTGTTTGGTTTCAGCTAAATCCAAGGTTGGGATTCAGGAACTGTTGGAAATGATTCTGCTGGTTGCTGATATTCAAAACCTTAAAGCAGCGCCCACGCGAAAGGCGCGCGGAACGGTTGTTGAAGCGGCATTGGACCGCGGACGTGGTGCGGTTGCGACCATTCTGGTTCAGGACGGAACCCTGGCTGTTGGCGACTACTTTATTGCCGGCGCAACCTACGGGAAAGTACGTGCCATGTTAGATGATATCGGCGCGGCCATTGATCTTGCAGGTCCTTCGACCCCAGTCGAGATTTTGGGTATTCAAGAAGTGCCCATGGCAGGTGATACCTTCCAGGTGGTTGCCGATGAGGCGACTGCGCGTCAAATCTCCAGTTTCCGCCGCTCTAAAATGCGTGAGGAAGCTCTCCGTCGTCGCAAACACATGTCGCTTGATCAGTTGTTCTCCAAAATGAACGATGGTGAAGTCAAAGAATTACCGTTGATCATCAAATCGGACGTTCAGGGTAGTTTGGAAGGCATCATCCACGCGCTGAACCAGATCAAAAGTGAAAAAGTTACCGTGCGTATCCTGCATCAAGGCGTCGGCAACATCAACGAAAACGATGTGCTGCTTGCCATGGCTTCAGACGCCATCATCATTGGCTTCCATGTTAAAGCGGAAAAGAAAGCCCAGGAATTGGCAGAGCGTGAAGAAATCGATATCCGCTTCCATACGGTGATTTACCAAATCGTGGAAGAAATCGAACAGGGCATGCTCGGCCTGCTGGAACCCGATTACGAACAAAATGACATTGGCCGAATTCAAGTTCGCCAGATATTCTCGATCCCCAAACTGGGCAAGATCGCCGGTTGTTATGTGGAGTCAGGCTATGTCAAACGCGATTCGAAATTGCGTATTATTCGCGGTTCCGAAAAGATCTTCGAAGGCGAAGTTTCTGGATTGCGGCGGTTTAAGGACAGCGTAGCTGAAGTGAAATCAGGCTTTGAATGCGGTGTCAGTGTTCAGGGATTTGAGGATTTCCAAGAAGGCGATATCCTCGAAATCTATGAACTCAAAGAATTGAAGCCCGAACTGTAAGCCGAGGTGAATGATGAGTGTTCGATCAGATGTCGTCAGTGAGCAGATTCGCCAGTTGGTAAGTTCGGCTGTCCATTTTGAATTGCGTGACCCGCGCTTACAGGATGTCACGATAACCCGGGTCAAGGTCAGTCCTGACCTTCAATTTGCCGATATCCGATTTGCCAGCTTAACTGAGGAACGCGACCCGAATCTGGTATTGACCGGCTTGAACAAGGCAAAAGGCGCCTTGAAACGCTACGTTGCCCAGCGGCTCAAATTGCGCAAAATTCCCGAGTTTCGTTTTCACGTCGATGAGGACTTGATTGCAGAACAGCGCATCGGGGAGTTGCTGAAGGACTTACACGTTCCCGATGAACCCAGCGCCGATTGAGTCCAGCAGTATTGGCTTTTTCGCCCTCGACAAACCGATAGGTGCCAGTTCTCATGACATGGTCGCGTCTTGTCGCCGTGTTCTCCCGCGGGGAACCAAGGTCGGTCATGGCGGAACGCTTGATCCCTTTGCTCAAGGTGTGCTGGTAATTGGCGTTGGCAAAGCCACCCGGTTCTTTGATCGCCTGCATCGTTTCCCAAAAACCTATGCTGCCGTGATTCGGCTCGGTCTGCTCACCGATAGTTTGGACCTCACAGGAACGGTCCTTTCGAGCCAACCCGTTCCATCCATCGACCAAGCTCAATTGGATTTGGTGGCGTCGCGTTTTGTGGGTGAATTGTCCCAAATGCCACCTGCGTTTAGTGCCAAAAAAGTGGATGGTGTACGTGCCTATCAAATGGCGCGAAAGGGTCAGGACGTGGTTCTGCGTCCGCAACAAATCCGAATTGACCAGTTAGAGCTCCGGCTTTTAGACGCTGAGCACTTGCAATTGACCGTTACCTGTTCAACAGGGACCTATGTTCGTTGTTTGGGTCGCGATATTGCCGAGGCGTTTGGGACGGTGGGTCATTTGGTTGAATTGGTGCGTGAATCGGTCGGACCTTTTGAACGAATCAGCGCCCTGAACCCAGCACAATTTGACCGGGACCAGATCCTTCAAGGGCTAATTCCGATCCACCAAGTCTTCCCTGAACTTGCTCAAATCCAGCTGAGCCGGGAAGATTACGAGCACCTGTTAAATGGTCGGCCCTTTTCCGCTCCGAACTTGCCGCCTGAATTTTTGGCTCAATTCGAAGCGGAAGAAGGACCGCGCCTCTTTTATTGCAAAGCTGATGGCGAACTTGGCCGGGTTATTTTCCGCTGTTTCTAAGGCTTGCCTTGACCGACCTGCCACAAAACTTGAACGATCTTCCAATCGTCCCCAATTTTGGCCAAGTTGATCAGGTCGTAAAAGCCGTCCGATTGAGCGAAGACAATCGCAATCTCTTTGTTCTGAAACAAGATTTCGGGCGCTTGATGACCTTTCCCTTTAACCCATTCCTGATTGATGTGAGTGACCGAAATCAGCTCTTCAGCGGTCATCACCTCTAAAAATGGAGCTTGACCTGGTTTGCCAGTCTTCACCCTGAATTTGACTAAATTCGGGTGCAGTGCCATTTTCATTTTGGCGGGATCGGAATCAAACCAACCATCCAAATAGCCCAAAACAGCTTTTTGGATTGCCGCTGAATCGCCTGCAGCGGGTGGATCCTGAAACAAACACAGCATGATACTCAAACAAATCAGCATACGCACCTCCCTGGATATTATTGCTTTGAACGGGAAACTCTTTTGCGGGTTTCAAAAGTGCAGATCCATGGCCACTTTTGGCCGATCGGGCATTGAGAATCGCGGCAATTTATGCGATAAAAGGCCAGCGAGACAATATACTGAGTCAGCCCCATTCCATTTATCTTTGGGCATCAGTCAAACAGGAAAGGTGGGAAGATCATGCAAACGATTCAGAAGATAGGTGTGGTTGGATCAGGTACGATGGGCAACGGGATTGCGCACGTGTTTGCCCAAGCCGGTTATGGCGTCGTCCTCAACGATTTGCGTGAAGATTTGCTGGAAAAGGCCTTGGCTACGATTGGCAAAAACCTGCAACGCGGGGTGGATAAAGGGCGCATGCAAGCTTCAGAAAAGGAGCAAATTTTGCAGCGCATCCAAATCGATACCCAACTTGAAAATTTAGGCGATTGTGACCTGGTGGTTGAAGCAATTTCCGAGAACCTGACCTGGAAGACGGATCTATTCAAGAAGCTCGATGCCAATTTACAGCCCCATGCAATCCTTGCTTCCAATACCTCATCCATTTCGATTACCAAATTAGCTGCCGTTACCCAGCGACCGGATCGCTTTATCGGCATGCACTTTATGAATCCGGTTCCCGTGATGGTATTGGTGGAAGTGATCCGTGGCATTGCCACCAGCGATGAAACCGCTCAAGTCATTTCGGACTTGACCCAAAAACTGGGTAAAACCCCGGTTGAAGTAAACGATTACCCCGGTTTTATTGCCAACCGCATTTTATTACCAATGATCAATGAAGCCGTCTATGCCTTGTATGAAGGCGTGGCCACCGCAGAGGCGATCGATTCGATCATGAAGCTGGGCATGAACCACCCCATGGGGCCCTTAACCCTGGCCGATTTCATCGGCTTGGACACGTGTCTGGCGATTATGCGCGTCCTGCATGATGGGTTAGGCGATTCCAAATACCGTCCGTGTCCGCTGCTGGTCAAAATGGTGGATGCCGGTTATCTCGGCCGCAAGTCGGGACGCGGCTTTTATACTTACACCTGAGGTGATGCCTTGAAACCTAAAGAACCGGCCAAAACGCGTGTGATCAAGGCCCAGGATGTGTCCCCTTTAAAGCCGGGCGTCATTGCGCTCACGGATGGCAAGGGGAAAACGGTTTATAAGGTGTCTTGTGACCATTGCGATGCGATTGCGCAGACCTATCGCGAACCGCATCGCGATGATTTGGTTCTGTGTTCGGTCTGCAAAAAAGTAGAAATGCTCGGTCGACCGGAAACGGAAGTCACCTATGAAAGAGGCCGACCCGTTTATCGCACGCCGTGTGACTTATGTGGCCGAGTTTCTGCTTCGAAATTTTTCCCCAACCGCGATAAACCTTTTTATTGTATGCCTTGCAAGCACAAGCAGAGAGAACAAGCGCAAATCCCAACTGCAGCAGAGCCAAACGTGGCCGCGCCGGAGGCTTCTATTCCAGTCGTTGCGCCCGTCCCTGTAGAACCTGAAACGGAGCCAACCCAGCCTGTGTCCAGCGAAAATCGGCGCTATTCGGTTCATTGTGCAAAGTGCGCCAAGGTTTTGGAGTTAGGGTTTCAACCTAAAGCAGGTGAGACAATCGTGTGTCCCAGTTGCTACGGCAAGGAACAACAGCGTAAACGTCAGAAGGAATCGGGTCCACGCGTTATTTACAAGGTGGAATGCGTTTCCTGCGGCAAGGTTGAATTGTTGGACCGGGTCCCGCGCCGTCCCGATCAGGCCTTGTGCCGCAGCTGCTACCAGGTTCGCCAGGAGAAATTGGGCTTTGCCGAGAAACCGCCCCTTCGCAAACGAGAAAGGAAGAGTTGATTCATGCGCACCATAAGAATTGGAAACGGACAAGGCTTTTGGGGAGACAGCATTGATGCTCCTGTGAATTTGCTGCGCCAGGGTCCCATCGATTACATCACCCTCGATTATTTGGCGGAAGTAACGCTTTCGATCATGCAACGTCAGAAAATGAAGGATCCGAGTAAAGGCTATGCCACCGATTTTGTGGCTTTTATCGACCGGGTTCTACCGGAGTTGGTCTCCAAAAACGTCAAAGTAATTGCCAATGCGGGTGGGGTGAATCCCGAAGCCTGCCGCCAAGCACTGCTCGCTGTAGCCAAAAAACACGGGATTTCCGGTCTGAAAATTGGCATTGTTACCGGAGATGACATCCTGGATGACCTGAACGCCTACCGCCAAAAAGGCCAGGTTTTTGCCCATATGGAAACAGGCGAAAGCCTTTTTGCAGAGGAGCGCGCGATTCTGGCTGCCAACGTCTACATGCCCACGGCGGGCATCGCTGAAGCCTTGCGACAAGGTGCTCAAATTGTAGTCACGGGTCGCTGCACGGATCCGGGCCTGACCTTGGCGCCGCTGATGTACGAATTTGGGTGGCACACCGCAGATCAATTGGCTTTGGGTACGGTTGCTGGTCATATTCTGGAATGTGGTGCCCAGGCAACCGGTGGCAATTTCACGCGCTGGTGGGAAGTCCCGGATATGGTCAATATTGGTTATCCGATCGCTGAGGTCAGCGAGGATGGAACCGTGATCATTACCAAACACGAGACATCGGGCGGTTTGGTTACTGTGGCCACCGTCTCTGAGCAGTTGCTATATGAAATGGGCGACCCCAAAGCCTATATCACGCCGGACTGTGTAGCCGATTTTTCTTCCATTCAATTGAGTCAGGCAGGTGAAAACTGCGTGCGTGTTTCTGGGGTGCGCGGTATGCAACACACCCCTTTCCTCAAAGTTTCCATTTCCATTTCGGATGGATATAAAGCCGCTGGTCAATTGACGATTTCGGGTCCACAGGCCTATGAAAAGGCTCAGAAATGCGCAGAACTGGTTTGGGGCAGACTCAAGCAGTCCGGCTTCACCTATGAAGAAACATTGACCGAATACTTGGGGCAGGGTGTTTGTCACGCCGGCATGGTCCAATCGCCGGATGCGCCTGAAATCGTGTTACGGCTGGGCGTGAAGGACCACGACTACAAAAAAGTGGATCGGTTTGGCAAGGAACTGGCGCCTTTGGTTACCAGTGGACCTCCGGGCGTGACCGGTTTTGCGGGTGGACGACCCAAACCTGCAGAAATCGTGGCTTATTGGCCGGCCTTAATGGCGCGTGAGTGGGTGAATCAGACCGTTTCGGTCCAGGAGGTATAAGCATGAAACGAGTACGCCTGAGCGAAATCGCCCACGCGCGGTCTGGAGACAAAGGCCGTGGCAGTAATGTGGGATTAATTGCAGATACACCAGAAGGTTTTGCCCTTATCCAAGCGCAGGTCACCGCAGAACGGGTTAAAGCCCATTTTGCGGCGATCAATTTGGGTGAAGTGGATCGTTATGAAGTACCCAATTTGTTAGCGCTCAATTTCATCTTGCACGATAGTTTGGGCGGCGGTGGAACCGAATCGGTCAAAACGGATGCACAGGGGAAAACCCATGGTATGGCCCTTTTGCGCATGGAAATTGACGTCCCGGACGACTTTAAAGCCTAAACCTTACATTTATTGATGAAGCGCAAGGGGAACCCTTCGCGCTGTCCCCCGGTAAAGGCCAGGCGCGCCTTTTTTTGCGAGAGCCGAATTTCGGCGCGCGAAATATCGCCCTGGTCCTGACCATCACTGACCACCAGGACTTTGCGTTTAAGCGGCTCCAAAACTTCCACGTTGATCACAGTGTCCAGGGGCAACATCAAACTTTTGATCGGACACGTCCGATTGGCTGCCAACGGTGTAATCGTGAGTACGGGACAGTCGATGGACACCACGGAGCCCGTTGCGTTGTAGCTGTAAGCCGTTGAACCTAAGGGTGTTGAAACGATCACACCATCGCATAGGATGGGGTTAAAGGCGAGTGGGCGACCATTGATGGACACATTGATCTTGCAGGTTTGCACGGTCATACGTTGCAGGTAAATGTCGTTCAGGCCCAGGCCGTGGTGGACCTGACCCGAGTGGTCGTGTGCGTCGACCTCCAAAAGCGGAAAGTCCCAACAGCTGAAATGGCCTTCATGCAATTTTTTGAGCGGGTTTAACAGGCCGTGTTTGATGGAATTCATCATAAAACCCACATTGCCATAGTTAATGCCAAAAAACGGGATTTCCAGGTGGGAGAGCGGACCGGCAAAAAAGATCATGGTGCCATCCCCACCCAGAACCAAAAAAATATCGGTATCGGGATGGGGATGAATTTCTTGGGGTGGGATACCAAAAAAGACTTCGCTGATGATGCCCAAATCATCCAGATGCTTTTGCACCTCATCACGGGCCTGGTCCAGGGTGACAGCCATTTCAGAGTTGCGCGGATCGGCCAGGATGGCGCAGCGTTTAACAGGGGAACCTTTGATCAAAGAATGCTCCTTTGCGCCTATTCTACGCGGGCTCTGCGCGTTAGCGCCAGTGGTCGGCCAGCATTTCTGCTGCAGCCAGTGCGCTGGTCAGGCCGGGACTCTCATAACCCAGGAAATGAACGAGTTGTTGGTGTTCCCCTTCGAATACTGGCAGAAAATCAGCCCATTGGTCGCGGAACCGTTTGGGTCGAATGCCCGCATAGGCCGGTTGAAGCTGTTCCATTTTTAACCAAGGCAGATAACGAACTGCGGCCCTAAAAAAGTCGGTTTGGCGCGCAGGATCAACCCCGTAATTTTCTGTCTCAACCCACTCTATGTCGGGCCCCAAAAGCCATTGGCCGGCCGTGTTTCGCGTTAAGTGGATGCCCAAAGAGGGGCTGTGTTTGGGTATCGCTGGGTAAACGAGCGGTCCATCCGCTTGAAATTCTGAAGCGGTTACTTGGAAATAGGAACCTTTTGCCAGAAAGTGCGGCGGCTTCTGCGCCAAAAGCGGCGCATTTAAGCCGGCACAATTCACCACCCGTTGTGCACAGTAGCGCGTCCCCTCAATTTCCAGTTCCACGCCCAGCGGACCCACCCGGAGGTGAGATACTTCCTGGTTGTAAAGCACTTCCGCCTGGCTGGTCTCTAGCAGGCGTTGAACCAGGGCAATCGGGTCGACAATCCCGGTGGAGGGAGAGAACAGCGCCCAGCGCGCCTGAAGCCCGTGGGGTCGCCATTCTGTAAAACCCAAAGGGATGGGCAACGCATTGTCTTTTAACCAAAGGAGTTGATTGTACTCGGCCTCCTGATTGGCCACGATCAATTTCCCGCAAGCGCTAAAGGGCACCGCATTTTCCTGCACAAAGGCGTACAATAGCCGGTTTCCGCGCTGGCACCACTCGGCCTTGAGGCTTTTGGGAGGATAATAAATGCCGGCATGGATGACACCGGAATTTCGGCTGCTGATGCCTTCACCTGCACGCTTTTCGGCTTCCAAAACGATTACCGAGTGCCCGGATTGGGTCAGGGTATGGGCCATAGCCGCGCCAAGAACGCCGGCGCCGATGACAAGGGTTGGTAGGATTTCAGGACTGTTCATGCGCTCCATTTTCTGAAAAACTTCAGGAAAGATTCAAGTTGATTCGATTTCTTTCGATAAATAAAGGGCATCCCCCTCGATTTGGAGTACCAAGTCACTTCCCGGAACTGAGGAGCCACAATGAGCAATGACAACACCCAAGGTAGTGGACCTGAAAAAGCCGATCCCCGGGCAATATTTGCTCGCGCGCGAACGGTTATTTCCCAATTTCAGGAAACCATGGATGGCGTCAATGCGGCTTTGGAAGATTTGCATACGGGGATGTCGGATTTAGTTGCCCTTCGCGAAGTAACCAAGCTGGCCGAAGATTTGTTGGCCGGTCACTTGGATTCGGGTGTGGATATTGAAGCGCGAGGTGAATTGGGTAAGCTGCTTCAAGCCATCAACAAGACCCGTGACAATTTGGCCCAGCTCGACCAGGGCGTGCATGCCGAAACCGGCAAAATGCCTCAATTGGCCAGCTTTTTGGACGATATTTCGCTGGAAACCGAACAGGCGACCCAGGAAGTTCTCAGTCGATTGGATGAAATGATCCAATTCTCCGAGCAACAAAGCGAGGAACTGACCAAAATTGATTCTTCTTCACAGAGTCGCCGTGACCTGGATCGGGATACCTGCTCCAAAATTAACGACTTTTTGGAAAAACTCCATGCCGATCCCAATATCACCGTGCAAGACGCATTGGAGCACTTGGCCTTGATGGGCGAAGAGGCCAAAGCGCATTTACGTCAAAGTGAAGCCTTGGCGGAAGGGGTTGCCCGCTCTCGTGAACTGGCGGAGAACCAGCTGAATTCTGCTTTTGACATTATGAATCTATTGCAATTTCAGGATATTACGCGGCAAAAGGTAGCTAAAGTCATCACTTTGCTCAAAGAAATGCAGGATGGGCTATTCCACCTCTTAAAATTGTTTAATTTAGAAGTCCACAACGATGCCTCATTAAATGCGGAAAAAATGGCCCAATCCACTCAGGATAACATCTTTACACGACATGCTTTTGGCGATGGACCGAGTGTGGACGTGGATGCGATCATCAATAACTTCCAAAATTCAGATAGTGAGCAAAAAAAGGATTCCTAATCTCGTTTTTACTTGGATAATGGGAGTTTGAACCCATAAATCAAAGCGGGAGGCTATTATGTTGCTCTTGTGGATCATTTGCCAATCGGGCGGGACTTGGGTAGACCTGTCCCACGCTTTTGATGCTGAAACGATTTACTGGCCAACGGCTGCCTCATTTGTGTTAGAGGACGTATTTGTCGGCGAAACGGAAAAAGGCTACCACTATGAAGCCAAACATTTCAGCGCGGACGAACATGGCGGTACCCACTTGGATGCCCCCATCCATTTTTTTAAGGGTGCGCATAGTGTGGATCAAATTCCGGTCGAGCAATTGGTGGGACCCGCCATCGTCATCGATGTGCGTTCGGCCTGCCGCCAGAATCGCGATTATCAGGTTGGGGTCTCGGATTTCCTCGGCTGGGAAAGTGTCCATGGCCCGATTCCCGAAGGTGCCATTGTCTTGCTTAACACAGGATTTGCAGCTTTTTGGCCCGATCGGATTCGCTATATGGGCACGGATAAACGCGGCCCTGAAGCCGTGGCTGAATTGCACTTTCCTGGCCTGGACCCGGCAGCCGCCCGTTGGATCGTTGACACGCGAAAGATTCGTTTGATTGGCTTGGACACACCGAGTATCGACTATGGCCAATCCACTCTTTTCGAAAGCCATCGCATCTTGTTTGAACACAATATCCCTGCTCTAGAAAACGTAGGCGACCTCTCCGCGCTGCCGCCGAAAGGTGCTCAGGTCTACGCCCTGCCTATGAAAATCGGCAGCGGAAGTGGCGCGCCCGTGCGCATCATCGCCTCATTGCCCTAAACCCCCAGATGAGCGGGTCTGGTCCGTGGATGTTTGGACCGGTGCGTGGTCTGGCCTCCCTAATGGCGAACGACGTGGTTATGTTTGGGGGGTTCGCGGCACATTGGATTAAACCGGTTCCCTTATGAATAAAATCGTGGCATCCTTGGATGGCTACCCTTTTTGTTCCAAGACGGGTGCGGCATGGAATGCTCCAGGGTTCAACTCTGCACAGAACCGAATCCTATTGCCGTTTTTCCCGATGCCTAAGCTTTTATGCAGTTAGGTTTTCCCCAGGTGCTTGGCCATAATCGCTTGGTGGTAAAAGGGAGGGGCTGATGTTTTGTTTTGTGGTTTCGTTGCTTATGTCTTCATTTCCCTGTGAGATTGAATCCTATCTTCATGCCTGGGACAGGGCCGTGGAAACCGACAATTCCTCTGAAATTGAGCAAACTTATCACGATACAGCCATGCTCTATTTTGATAAAACTGTGGTTTCCAATCGCCATGAAATTGCACAATTTTGGGTCGCAAAAGACTTGAAGAATCTGAAATCAAGTAGTTTGAAAATCTTGCCCAAAGGTCCCAACCGATTCATGGATTTTGGCAAAATCAGTAGCTCATCTGCTCAATTTGTTACCGTAACAGGGTGGTACCTGGAAATGGGTGCATGGAAAAGGGAATTGCACGTGATCTTGAGTAAACAGCCGGGCAGTCCTGCTTTCTCAGAAGTAGATTTGGCTCGACGCCAGTGGGTGAAATTGGCAAACGAAAATCGAGTGGATCGTTTGGTTGCGCAGCTATACACCGCTGACTGTGCATATTTGAGTTATGGTGACGTATTTTCGGGTCATTCTGGGCTTATTGAAGCCTATCAATACATGGGTGGAGCCGATTATCACGTCGATTTATCGTTTTGCGCGGGCTCTGCTTTGGGGGTCGATCGCGTTCTGGAGGTGGGCTATTACATGGCGAATGGGGATATGGGACCTTACCTGCTCGTCTGGCGAAAGGAAGAGATCTGGAAAATCGAGCTTGACGCCAATTATTAGATGTCTGTGTCCATTACTCCTGGCTCCGGTGATAACCAAAGTTGAGTAGGGGTGTCATGCCAATGCAAAAGTCCCCCTAACGAAACGCCAGGAAATATCCATTGAACGAGTCCAGCAAAAGTTTTCCGCCTAGCCAAGAAGGAACCATTAAGGCGTATGTTTAAATACCGAAATTTTTTCTTGTGGTAGTCATGGATTCTAAATCCTTGTTGGTGGTTGCTGATGACCTATCATTCGAGATGCTATGCCATGGCATTCTACTGAGCTTGTCAAGTAGAAAGTGCGTCGAATGGCTCTATGGCTATTGATGTACTGGCGGGATAAATTTTATAGAGGTTCCGGTGGTTCGATGCCAGAAAAAACGGAATTGGATTAACAGTTTGGATTCGAAACAACAGTTCAAATCCTTCGCAAAAAGGCCTGTTGGCATCGGCGTCATGTACCTTTTAACCCTCGCATGATGGGGCTTTTGGTTTAATCCAGCTTTTCGAAGGGGGTATCGAGGAGCGGGTAGGCTTGCCAATCCTGGTAGTCGAAGTGCCACCATTCGTAGGGATAGGCCTGAAAGCCTTCGGCCTGCATGACCGCGAGTAACCGACTTCGATTTGCGATTTGCTGCTCTGTTAATTCAGATCCTTGGTAATCCAGGTGGGCCTTTTCGCTGAAATCGTCGTATTCGCTGGGAAAGGGCAGCATGCGGCCCGTTTGAAGGTCCATTAGGGCACAGTCGACTGCACATCCGCGATTGTGGCGCGAGCCTTTACTGGGATCGGCAACGTAATTGCGTTTCGCAACAGGTGTGACCTGCCAAAAAAGTCGGGTCACCGACCACGGCCGGTAACCATCAAAAATAACCAAACCCAAGCCTTGCTCTGCTAGTTTTTTTTGAACGCGAACCAAGGCTTCTGCGGCAGGCCGTTGCAAAAACGCACGGGCCTGTTGGTAGACGGGAAAACCGACAAAATTGTTCGCGCTGGCATAGCGAATGTCCAAGACGAGGCTAGCATCCAGATCGGTAAGCTCCACCAGGTCCGATGCGAGTTTCGGCTCTCGTTCGACCGGAATCCGCATACGGCAACTCGCTGTTGCTGCGCTCAGCATCAAACACCCTCCCACCATCCAAATAGATCGCACCAGGCCCCAGGTCATCATTTGACCCTTTGTTGGCTTAGCACCCCTTTGATTTTGCGCAGGTGCTTAAACACGTTTTCCAAATGGTTGATCGTATTGACCTCGATGACGATATCGAAAACGCCTAAATTCTTTTCCACGTTGACGCTTGCTTGGAATTTGCGCACGTTGGTTTTGGCGTCTTTGAGGGCTTGGGTGATGTCCAACAGCATGCCGGGCCGTTCTTCGGTATGCACCAAAACCCGCACACTGAACACCGGGTTATCGTAGTTTTTGTCCCATTCAACTTCTATGCGGCGTTCGGGATCATTGAGCGAGCGCTGAAGTCCAGCACAGTCGCGCTTATGGACGGCCACGCCGCGACCGCGGGTGATGTACCCGACAATGGGATCGCCAAAAATCGGCGAGCAGCATTTGGCCAAGTAGACTAAAACATCTTCCTGGCCTTTGACCGTAACTTGTGCGCCTTTTTTACGCGCCAACCGATTAATGGCTTTGGCAATGCGGGACTCACGCACCTCATCGCCGGTCGGTTTGTCTAATGTACCTTCGGGTAAAAATGGTGCGATGGCTTTGGCGGGTGTGATATGGCCAAACCCAATTGCTGAATAAAAATCGTCGAGTTTTTTGTAACCCAAACCTTCGGCTTTGCCCTGAACCAGGTCCCGGCTGATGGTTTTAAGGGCGATCTTGTAACGTTTCAGTTCCTTTTCAAAGATCTGATGACCCAGTTCAATCGACTTCTTTTTCTCTTCCGTGCGCAACCACTGGCGAATTTTATGCCGTGCGCTATGGCTCTTGACGATCTTGAGCCATTCCTGGCTAGGCCTTTGGTTGGGAGAGGTGAGAATCTCAACGATGTTGCCCGTTTGCAATGTGCTGCGCAGGCTTGTCATTTTGCCATCGATCTTGGCGCCAATCGTGTGATGGCCCAGTTCTGTGTGGATCTGATAGGCAAAATCCAAAGGCGTCGCCCCTTTGGGCAGGGTTTTGATTTCGCCTGCGGGTGTAAACACCAGAATTTCGTCGTTGACCAACTGGGCTTTAAGCGATTCGAGAAACTCCTCGTGATCGCTCATGTCCTTGTTCTCATCCACCAGTTTCCGCAACCAGGCGGTGTATTCGGATTTACCAACCGATAGCAAGCGACCCCGTTTGTAGGTCCAGTGCGCGGCAACGCCTTCTTCCGCCAGGCGGTGCATCATGTGGGTGCGAATCTGCACCTCAAAGGGCATACCGTTTTCGGCAATTAAAGTGGTGTGTAGCGATTGGTACAAATTGGGTTTGGGTGTGGCAATAAAGTCTTTGAAACGGCCCGGAATCGGTTTCCAACGTTCGTGCAAGGCGCCTAATACCGCGTAACACTCGCGCACCGAGTCGGTCAGAATACGAAAAGCATAGTAGTCGTAAATGCCCTCGATGGTGGTTTGTTTCTTTTTGAGTTTCTGGAAAATGGAATATTCGCTTTTGACCCGACTGGTCACGTCGCTTTCCAGTTGGTTTTTCTCCAAAACTGCGCGGATTTCATGCCCGATGGAATCCATGGTCTTGTGGCTGATTTTTTGGCGTGTGTCCAATTGGCGTTTCAGTTCGGAGTAGGATTCGGGCTCCAAATAATAAAAGGCGAGCGTTTCCAGTTCGGTTTTAAATTGGCTCATGCCGATGCGGTGCGCCAGCGGTGCGTATATTTCTAAGGTTTCCTTGCTGATCCGTTTTTGTTTTTCGGGGTTGAGGTGTTCCAAGGTCTGCATGTTGTGCAGGCGATCGGCCAATTTAACGATGAGCACGCGCAGGTCCTTGGACATGGCCAAGATCATTTTGCGGTAACTTTCGGCCTGGGCCTGGGCTTTGTCCTGGAATTTGACTTTGCCCAGCTTGGTCACACCATTAACGATTTCGGCCAAGTCATGACCGAAATTGGTTTCCAGGTCCTTATATTCGACCGGGCAGTCTTCCAAAACATCGTGCAGAAAGCCGGCAGCTACAGTGTCCAAGTCCAGACCGGTTTTGGCCAGGTGATAGGCAACGGCCGTCGGGTGTTGGTAGTAGGGTTCGCCTGATTTCCGCACTTGGCCCGCGTGCGCTTTGGCGCCAAACGCATAAGCTTTGGCCAGGTAATCGGTTTCTGCGTCGGGATGGTGGCTCAAAACCTCTTCCAGCACATCGTCATAACGGACCGGTTGTGCAGAAACGCCCACCAATTGGGCGACAGTTTGAATGGCTTTTTTGAGCACCATGGTTTGGCCAGATAAAAAAAAATTGGGACCCCGCAGGGTCCCGTTGTTCAGTTAATATGCTTGGAATCTCTTGAGATTTCAAGTGCTTATTGGTTTGATCCGATTATGCCAGAACAAAACCAAGGGTGATGCGACGAAAATTGAGCTGTAGGTACCGACCACGATTCCGACCAAAAGTGGGAAGGCAAAATCGCGTAAGGTAGCATTGGCACCAAAGTAAATGACGGTGATAACCATCAAGGTCGTTCCCGAGGTGATCAAAGTTCGGCTCAGGGTTTCGTTTACGGATTGGTTCATCATTTCCGCAAAGTTCTTCAGGTCACGCCCTTTGACTTTTTCGCGGATCCGGTCGAAGACAACGATCGTGTCGTTCAACGAATAACCGACAATCGTCAGGAATGCGGCAACAACTGGACTTGATAGTTCAGCGCCGACCAGCGAGAAGGCGCCCAGGGCAATAATGACGTCATGGGCCAAAGCAGCTACGGATGCAACCGCATATGCCATGGTGAAACGCATCGAGATGTAGATCAAAATGCCAATTAAAGCAAAGATGATCGCTTCAAATGCGCTTGCCAACAGTTCACCGGCTACGGTGGGCGAGAAGGTTTCGTTCGAAGTGATGACAAATTCACCGGTACGCAAGTGGCTACTCATGAAGGCAGTCAAATTGGCTTTATTTTCGCCTTCTTTAACCGTGATGCTTTCGATTAGGCCATTGAGGTCGGTAATAAAGTCATTTTGCGCATTGCGGGCAGCCTCGACTTGGGCAGCGATATCTTCATAAGAGACGCCCATGCCACGACCGAGTGGGTCGAATTTTTGCAGGTAGGTGTCGAGCAGTTCACTGGTGGTCCGGTTCACTGCAGGGAAACAGAACTGAATCGTCTGTTCTACAACCAGGGCTTTATCCGCATTGACTTTTTCTGCCAGCGCTTGGATGGTTGTACTGCCGGCAACATTCGCCTTAATGGAATTGGCCATCGCGCGGTAGGTATCCTGAATCACGCTTTCCGTATCGACCAGTTCGTAGGGATTTTGCTTGATCAGGGCTGTGGTCAGACTGTCCACATCAATCTGGGTCAGAAGCGCGAGCATGCTCTGATCTTCGTTGTCCAGGCTTGCAAAAGCGCGTTCCAAGGAGATGAGGCGGATCAGAGACGCTTCTGCCTCTTTGCCTTCCTCAACATCTGGTTCCTTGATTTTGATGGTGAACTCGGAGCCGGAGGTGACCTCATTTTTGTAGATGGCCGCCTTGTTGTCCACTTGCGATACTTTTTCGCGCAAGTTCTGGGTTTCGTAGACGTCCTGGAATTTTACGGTCATCGCCGTACCACCGGCGAAGTCCACACTCTTCTCGATGCCTTTGGTCGCAATCACAACAATGGAGAGGGCGACCATAATGATGGATAACCAGCCAAACTTCGTCCGGTTACCAATAAAATTAATGGTTTTCATGTCTTCTCCCTATTAATTGTTTCGCGATGCAGCGCTGCCAATAGGCCAGATGCTGAGAGTTTCCGGTTTCTTGCGTTCCAGGTAACTGAGGAAGAACGTGCGGGTACAGAAAACGGCGGTGAAGATGGAGGACACAATCCCGATCATCAACATGACGGCAAAACCTTTTACCGGACCGGTTGCCATGAGCAACAGGATAAATGCGGCCAAAAAGGTCGTTATGTTTGCGTCCATAATGGTAACGAATGCGGTTTTAAACCCGATATCGACAGCTGTACCCGGGATACTTCCGATCCTGAGTTCCTCGCGGATCCGCTCATACACCAAGACGTTGGCATCCACGGCCATACCGATGGTTAAGATAAAGCCCGCGATACCCGGCAAGGTGAGGACCGCGCCCAGAAACGACAGCATGCCCGCCATTAAGATCAAGTTCATAACCAAGGCAAAAACCGAATAAAGGCCGGCACGTGAGTACCAGTACATCATAAACAAAATGACCAAAACCAAGCCGATCCCTGCAGAGATGGCACCCTGGTTACGGGCATCGCGACCCAAGGTGGGGCCAATGACGCGTTCTTCCAAGATGCGAACTTCGGCTGGCAAACTGCCCGACCGAATTTTGATCACCATGTCCTGGGCTTCTTTTTGGCTAAACGAACCTTCGATGACAAAACTATGACCAATCTGTTCGCGAATATTAGGCGCAGTTAGAACTTTTTTATCTAGGACCACAGCCAATTGACGACCGATGTTTTGACCCGAAATTTCGTTTAAACGGTTGCCACCCTCACGGTTAAGGGCGATACCGACAGCGGGTAACCCGTTGCGATCGGTGGTCACAAATACGTTGCTGAGATTTTGCGAGGTTAACAACACTTCTTTCAGCGGCACATACATGATGCGACCCGGGCTGACCTCGTAAGGGAAAATGCGCACACCGGTGGGGAGTTGACCGCCAAAAGCGGCCAGAACCTGAGCTTCGGTTTCAGCCGTGGCATTGGCATTACTGGCCGTGTAGGCCATCATGCGCCACTCTAATTTACCGGGCTCTTTAACAATGTTGTGAACCCGTTGTACGTCATCGGCACCGGCCAATTCCAAAATGATGCGGTTGGAATTCATGGCGCGGTTAATGACAGGCTCGGTAACGCCTAATTCGTCAATCCGGTTGCGGATCTTGTAAACGGTCTGTTCAACCGCCTCGTTTTCGACCCGGCTCTTTTCCGTGGAGCGCATTGTTAAAGTGAAATCGCTACCGGGATTAATTTTATTATTGCTGTCAATATCGCTGCTGGTTCGGGTAATGTTCCAGCCATCGCCATAAAATTTTCGCAGGGTTTCTTGAGGATCCTCACCCTCCTTGGAGACGCCAGTTAATTTGACGATCCCCTTTGCGGGTTCGGAATCGGCCGCAGCCACCGTAAAATTTTCGGACTCTAACGTGGTTTTGATCGTGCCAGCTTGTTCTTCAACATACTGCTGAGCTGCGTCTTCCACGTCGACTTCAAGTTGCATGTAAATGCCACCCTGTAAGTCAAGGCCGAGCTTGATATTGGGGGTTGTCCAGGTGTTGTCCTTTTCTTGGGGACGAAACAGGACAAACAAGCTACCCAACAAGCAGATTGCGATAAATGTCCATCGGAACCTCATGTGTGAACTCCTGTTGATTTCATGGATTTAGGGTTGTGGTTCATAACGAGTAACGTCTTTTTTATCCTTATCTAGGCGTAAGACCGGGCAAGTCTAGCACAGCGAATGCTGGACTCGATAACAAAATGTCCAAGCTTTTGGCGCCTTTTTGGGCGATTTACTTGTCGCCATCCTTTTTGTTTTCGGACTCAGGTGCCGGTTGTTTGGCGGAGATAGCACTGCGCGAGACAAAAATTTTCGTTTTGTCATTGATGCGAATGCAAATTTTCTGGTTTTCGACATGGTCGATTTCGGCCCAAATACCGCCATTGGTAATGACTTTGTCGCCGGCTTTTAACGCTTCCAACATTTTCTGGTGTTCTTTTTGTTGTTTGGCTTGCGGCCTCAATAAGAAGAAATACATGAGCGCAAAAAGGCCCACAAAGAAAAAGATCTGGTAGGAACCGGCCATGGGACTGGGGGCGGCGTCCTGAAAGAATGCGAACAGCATGATTACTCCTCTGATTTAACCGCATAGGCGGCCAGAATTTCGTTGCGATAAAGCTCAAAGCGATCCGCTTGAATCGCACGGCGCATATCGGCCATCAAGGTTTGGTAATAGGTCAAATTGTGCAAGGTCATCAGAACGGAGGATAAAATTTCTCCCGCTCTGTATAGATGATGTAGGTAGGCGCGTTCAAAGGTGCGACAGGTATAGCAGGGGCATTTCTCATCCAAGGGCGCCTGGTCTTCTGCATAGCGGGCTTGTTTAATGCTGACCGTGCCGTGATGGGTAAATGCCTGGCCATTGCGCGCATTGCGGGTCGGCATGACACAATCAAACATATCGATTCCGGCGGCCACGCCATTTACCAGATCCACAGGGGTTCCAACGCCCATCAGATAGCGAGCTTTGTTTGTGGGCAGATAAGGCACGCAGGCATCCAACATACCGGCCATGAGATCTTTAGGTTCGCCAACACTCAACCCGCCAACCGCAAATCCATCAAATGGCATTTGGGTCAGGACCTGGGCGCTTTCAGCCCGTAAATCCGTGTATACGCTGCCCTGAACAATGCCAAACAAGGCTTGATGGCCGCCTCGGAAATGCTTCAGACTGCGTTCTGCCCAACGATGGGTGCGGTCCATGGCTTCCTTGGCTTGACGGCGTTCGCAGGGGTAGGGCGCACATTCATCAAAAGCCATAACAATGTCGGAACCGAGCTCGCGTTGAATGTCCATGCTGCGTTCTGGGCTGAGTAAATGGGAGGAACCATCGATATGGCTTTTAAAGGCAACCCCTTCCTCCGTAATTTTGCGCGCATCGGCCAGGCTGAAAACCTGGAATCCACCCGAATCGGTCAGGATAGGACCGGACCAACCCATGAAATGATGTAAGCCGCCCATGCGGGCAATGCGGTCCGATCCGGGTCGCAACATTAAATGGTAGGTATTGCCCAAAATAATACCTGTCCCCGTTTCCTGGATCTGAGCGGGGGTCAAGGCCTTGACCGTGGCTTGCGTGCCTACGGCCATGAAAGTGGGTGTTTCCACCACGCCCCGCGAGAAATGCAACCGACCCAGCCGCGCACCTTGTCGATCTGTTCGAATCAATTCAAATGAAAACAAGCGATTAAAATCCCTGACCCATGTGTCTGGGTAATTGAACCTCATTCCGGGTGGCGGACACTTTTACAAATATCCCGGTTCCAACACCTCAGAGGTTGCCAAAAGCCAGCCATTCTATCACGGGCCGATCCGCATCTCGCAAGTCCTGGCCGTAACGGTCAGGAGCGTCAAACAAATTTGTTGCGAAATGGATTTCTCCAGTTCCATCTTTCTTACTGTTTTTCAAGGAGTTAGCCGCATGGGGTGCAACCGGTATGCGGATTTTTTGCATCTCCCATTAAAGACTTGCGAAAAGCGATCCGATACAAAAGTTGTGAACGAGGTCAGGACCCGGGAGGTCAATCCATGTACCAATACATGGCCAATCAATACAAAACCAACACTTATGCAACGTCGCCCCAGCAGTTGGTGGTCATGTGTTACGACGGGATGATCATGTTCCTCAACAAAGCCAAAGCCGCGATGGCTCAATCGGACATCGCTGAAAAAACCCGATACATTAACAAGACTCTGGCAATCGTTGCCGAGCTGCAAAGCAACCTCAATTTTGAGATGGGTGGGGAAATCGCCAAGAATCTCGACCGCATCTACGATTACTTCGGACGTGAACTCCTGACGGCTTCCGTTCGAAACGATTCGGGCAAAATCGACGCCGTCATTAACCTCATGCGTGAACTCCGAACCAGTTGGGCCAAAGTGGCCAACGAAAATTCTTCCCTCCCCGATACAAGCAACGGTGTATTGACCACCTGCTAAGAATCGATCGCAGCGTTCTCCTCCAAGCGATCTGGTCGCCCCGGCTTTCCCCAAGGAAGCCGGGGCTTTTTTTAGACCATTTCGCTTTTTGGCGCGTCCCTAGCCCTGGGGAAACGGTTTGCCTGATTGAGCCTTAACCGGCTTTAGTGAAATAATAGGATGGCAATACTGCGCGGACCCTGCACATTTTGCGATTAGGAGCCGTTTTTGCCGGCCCGCGGTCGCGCGTGTTCGAAGTTACTTATTTGGGAAGGATCAAGCCTTGGAATCCACAACAACCGAAACCCGCCCCACTCCCACGATTCGTTTGGGACGCAAACGATTTGGTCAGTTTCTGATAGAACGCAATCGTATTACGGCCAAAGATCTAGAACGGGCTTTGGCGCTCCAGTCTGAGTCAGGCACCAAAATCGGCAAGATTTTAGTCGATATGGGCTTCTTAACTGAGCGGGACTGTACATTGATCCTCTGCGAACAACTCGGTTATCCCTTTTTAGACCCTGAGCAGTACCCCGAATCGGGGCCTGCCCTCGAAAAAATTTCGCTTAAATTCCTTAAGTCCAACCTGATCCTGCCCATCCATTGGGACCCGGAAAATAAAAAACTCCAGGTGGCTGTTGAGGATCCTAATAATGATTCAGCGCTTATTGCGCTGAAATCCCTGTTGGGCTGCGAACTCGAATTGAAAATGACGACCCCGACCGAAATCGTCGATACCTTGGAAATCTGGTATGGCGAAGGTGCGACCCAACTGGAAAAGATTGTTGATGGGGTCGACGGTTTTGAAGAGAACTACGACGATGTAGAGCACCTCAAAGATCTGGCCTCTGAAGCGCCCGTTATCCGCTTGGTCAATTTGATCATTTCGCGGGCTGTCGAAGCGCGGGCCTCCGATATTCACATCGAACCATTCGAAAAAACGCTCAAGGTTCGTTACCGCATCGACGGCGTGTTAAAGGAAGTGGAGTCGCCGCCCAAAGCCTTGTCTCCGGCGGTCATTTCGCGCATCAAGATTATTTCCAAACTCGATATTGCCGAGAAGCGCGTGCCGCAGGACGGTCGCTTGAAAATGCGCATTATGGGTAAGGAAATCGACTTCCGGGTTTCCACCGTGCCAACACTTTACGGTGAATCGGTTGTTTTGCGTTTGCTGGACAAAGAATCGATTTCACTCATTGACCTTTCCAAACTCGGCCTTTCACCTGACGTCGAAAAAACATTTAACGGGTTAATCCAAAACCCACATGGCATTGTTTTGGTTTCCGGTCCAACAGGCAGTGGCAAAACCACGACGCTTTATGCGGTACTCAACAAATTAAACGATTCCAAAAAGAAAATTTTGACCGTTGAGAATCCGGTTGAATACCAGTTGGAAGGCGTGAATCAGATCCACGTTAACGAGAAGGTCGGCTTGACCTTTGCCAACGGGTTGCGCACGATGATGCGCCAGGATCCCGACATCATCATGGTCGGTGAGATTCGCGATGCCGAGACGGCCGAAGTTTCGATCCAGGCCAGTTTGACCGGGCACATGGTGTTTTCGACCATCCATACCAACGATGCCCCCGGATCCGTGAACCGGCTTTTGGACATGGGGGTTGAGGATTACCTGCTGGTCTCCACCCTGCACGGTGTTCTGGGTCAGCGCCTCGTGCGCCTGATTTGCCAGGAATGCAAGGTCGCCTATACGCCTGATTCCGGGTTCCATCGCCATATTTTTAAGTTGGTTGATGATCCGACGACGGTGAAGTTTTATCGCGGTGAAGGCTGTAAACACTGTGGTGGAACCGGCTATCACGGTCGCTTGGGCATTTATGAGCTGTTCCATCTCGATGATGAAATCCGCCACCTGATCATGCAAAAGCCAGATGTCTCCCAAATCCGCGCGCTGGCCCGAAAAAAGGGTATGCGCCTGATCCGCGAGGACGGATGGGCCAAAGTTTTGCAAGGACGAACCTCGGTTGAGGAACTGTTCCGGGTCACCCAGGAGAACATCTAATGTCGGTCTTTTATTACAAGGCGACGAATTCACAGGGCAAGATGGAAACCGGTCAGGTAGAAGTGGCCAGCAAACAGGCCGCTGTCCAATGGTTGGAGAAAAAGGGTCTATTCCCGATCCTCGTATCGGATGTGCAGCAACGCACCCAAATTTCCCTGACGGAAATAGACCTTTCGAACTATTTGCCCTCCCGTCGAGTGGGCATGAACCAGGTCCTGGACTTTACCGACAAATTGTCCTCGCTCTTAAAAGCAGGTTTGCCTTTAGCGCGCGCCTTGACCCTGCTGATCGAAACGACCCAGCATGAACCCATGCGCGATGTCGTTCGCCAGATCCTGAAAGATGTTTCGGCCGGCAAATCCCTGGCCGATTCACTGGCCGCGCACCCCAAAGTATTTGAACGACTGTATATCAACATGGTCCGAACGGGTGAAGCCGCGGGTGTTTTGGAACATGTGCTGATCAACTTGCGCGATTTTATTCAGACCCGCCAAAACCTGAAATCTTTTTTGATGTCCTCGTTGATGTATCCGGCCATTCTCTTGTTCACAGCTATGGGCACTGTAGCTGTTCTGGTCTTTTTTGTTTTGCCCAAGTTCCAGGATATTTTTAACCAATTGGGTCAAGACATGCCCTTCATTACCCAATTGATGGTCGATACCACACGTTTTTTTAGCGACTGGAAATGGGTTATTGGCTTTTTGGTCGTTTCGCTTCTGATCGGATTTATCTATTGGAAAAATTCGCCCGAAGGCAGCCGCAAGTGGGACCTATGGCTTTTGCGTGCACCCATGCTTGGCAAGATTTTGACCGAAGTGGAAGTGACCCGATTCTCCAATTCGCTCGGTATTCTGCTCAAAAGTTCCGTTTCGCTGCTCGATGCCATGCACATTGTTAAAGATCTCAGCGAAAACAAGGTGTTTCAGGCCGCCATGGACCCTGTGATCAAAGGCATTAAAAAGGGTGAGGGCATGAGTTATGCCATGGTCCAAAGCGGGGTTTTCCCCAAAATGGCCGTTCATTTGGTGACGGTGGGTGAGGAGACCGGAACCTTGGGCGAAATGTTCGAAAAAATCTCAAAAATCTATCAGGCCAACCTGGAGAAAACGCTCAAACGCTTTATTGCTGTGTTTGAACCGATCATGATTTTGGTGATGTTCGTGGTGGTTGGCTTCATCATCGCCGCCATGTTGATGGCGGTCACCAGTATTTCTCAAATCAACATGTAGGAGTGAAACAATGAAACGACACTACGGCTTTACCCTGATCGAAATGATGGCCGTTATCATCATTATCGGTATTTTGGCTGCCGTCATTGGCAGCAACATTATTAAACCGGTTGATACCTCCCGGCGGACAGCAGCGATCCAAAGTCTCAAACAGCTGGAGTCCGCCATTACGATGTACAAACTGGACACCAGCAAGTATCCGGAATCCCTGCGTGATCTCGTGCGTGAACCGGAGGGGGCCAATAATTGGAACGGACCTTACCTTAAAGAAACCGCGGAGCCCAAGGATCCTTGGGGTAATCGTTACGAATACAAGATTCCGGGCGCTGATGGTCAACCTTTTGATCTGATTTCGTACGCGGCTGATGGCCAAGAAGGCGGCGAAAAAGAAAACAAGGACATCAAACTTCACGAGGAAGAGGATTAATCCGCTCGGCGGATAAACCCTATGAAAAGCACGCGTAACCCTTTCCGATCCGCATTTACCCTGATTGAAATGATGGCAGTTGTCCTGCTCATTATGATTCTGGTCGGGATTGTTGGATTAAATTTCATGAACAGTCGGGATGGGGTTAAGCTGCGCAAGGACGCGAGTCATTGCCTTGCTTTTATGCGTCAGATGTGGGATTTCACCAAAACCAGCAATTCGCCTTTGGTCTTATTAAACGATCCAGAAAAAGGTCAGCTCAGTTTTGTCGATCCCCGCACAGGCTTCCTCGAACATTTGCACTTTTCCTCAAAGGCGGTGGTCGTTGGCGTTTTGGTCAATGACCGATTCCATGAACTCACTTCCGGTCTACCTGAACCCGAGGCAACGGAAGGTACACCGGCGCCCGCCCTTGACGAATCCGGGCCCGTTTACATTTCCGAAGGTCGGGGCCTGACCCAATTGGGTATGATCCTGGCCATCCCTGAAGATGAAGGCTATAAAACGGCCATTTTGATCAAACTCAATTTGATTACGGGCCGTGGTCGACAGGAACCCCTTGATCCACTAAAACTCCTGGACTTGATGGGTGCCGAAGGGCAGGCTTCGTTATGAAAGCGGCATTTACCCTGATTGAAGTTATGGCGGCCATGGCCATATTATCGATCGCCATGTTGGTCCTCATGCAAAATCAGACCGGGGCCATGACCCAAGTTTTGCGCGTCCAAAACTACGAGCGCGGCGTCATGATCACCGAAAATCAAATGCACTGGACCTACCTGGATTTGAACGAGGCACAGACCTGGGAGGATTATGCGGACCTCTCTGGCGAAGACGGCGATTACCAATGGTCCGTTCACATTGAGCCGATGGAAATGGAAACCCAGGTGGATACACGCGTCATTATGTTAAAGATCCAAGCCTCCACCACCTGGCCGCAGGGCAAAGGCCAAAACAGTTACCACCTGGAATCCCTATATCTATGGGGTGAAGAATGAAACGCGCGTTCACCCTGTTGGAAATGTTATTTGCCATGGTCCTGGTCGGCCTGATTGGTTTGATTATTGGCGGCACGCTCAGTATGTCCGTCAGAGCCTGGGAATCGACGCAACGCCATGTCTCCCAGAACTACAACCGACGGACTGTCCTGGATATGGTGAAACGCCAGACCTCGAGTATTTTTTATCGCAGTGAAGCCGAAGAATACGCGCGCCAGGCCGACTCCAATAATCTGAACAACATCGATAACCGGCCCGGTGCCAACAATTTGACACCGAACCAACGCTTGGAGGAAATGCGCCGACGCACCGCAGAACGACGGGGCCAACGAACATCCCGGGACGACCGGGCACAACAAGAATCCAACAGCGATTTGGGCGGGGGCGCGGTTGGCTTCGAATTGCCGCAAGGCGCCGCCTATTTCAAGGGTGAGCCCCAATCGATTCAATTCTTGTCTACGGTTTCCTTTTTATCCGACTTTCCCGGTCAAGTTGCCGTCAAGTACTACGTCGTTAAAGGCGAGGAAGACGAAAACGGTGAAATTCAATTCTCCGATCTGGAAGTTGGAGAAAGTGATGATCCGGAAGTCTTACCGGAAGGAAGTTTGTATTTGGTTTTGGAAGAGATGAACCTTTTTTTAACTTCGACATTAGGGCAGGACGAACTGCCTGAAACAGCAGCAGATCTACACCTGGATCGGCCCGGTGATCGTCCCGACCCCGAAACCACAGAGGATGAAGAACCCGAACCCATTGAGGGCAGCACAGTTGTGTCTACCAACCAGATGGTTCTGCTGGGGCCGCTGCGTTCCTTTGAAATTCGTTATCGCAAACCGGCACAACGCGGCGCAGAAGAAACCGATGAAGAAGACGATTGGGCCGAGTCTTGGGATCTTGAAACCGAAGGCCGATACCCTTCTGCCGTAGAATTCACCCTGTTTTACGAAGAGGGTGCGGACGAGGATGTGCCAACCGAAGAATTGCCGGGGATTCGCATGGTGATTCCGGTTTATGACACACAAAATTTGCAAAGGTTACGCGACAATGGCCCATTCTAAACGCGGAACGATTCTGATCACTGTTCTTTGGGTCGTAACCATTTTGGTGGTTATCGTCCTGGGCATGGTTTACGAAGCGCGCAAGGATGTGGACCGCACTATCCTGATGCGCGATCGCAGCAAAGCGTATTGGCTGGCGCGGGCCGGTGTGGAACGCGCCAAATACGATGTGGCGGTATCTAAGCTGAGTGCCAACGAAGAGGATCAATCCAAATCCTTTTATCGTTACGAGATGACCGAAGGTTTTGTCGAATGCAGTATCGAGTCCGATTCGGCAAAGATGCCGCTCAATACCGGGAACCGCGATCTTTGGAAACAGGCCTTTAAAGTGTTTCAATTGGAAGAAAGCGCCATCGATGAATTGTGTGATGCCATTATCGATTGGCGGGATCCCGACGATGAAACCCAGCTCAACGGCGCGGAACGCGACTATTACCAATCATTGAATCCGCCTTATGAGCCGCGTAACGGGCCCTTCATGAGTGTTGAGGAACTGTTGTTGGTGCGGGGCATTACGGAAGAAATGTTTTATGGCAATCCCACCAAAGGCACGCCGGGCCTCAAGGATATTGTTGGATTGAGCAATGCCAATCAGCCGCGTTTGGATATCAATTCTGCCAATGAAGCGGTTTTGATGGCCTTCCTCGAAATCACCAAAGAGGAGGCCCAGGCGATTATTCAGGCGCGCCAGGAACATCTGTTCCAGAATGTGCAGGAGGCGGGCTCGCTGGTTTCCATCGAGGCGGCCGACAAGCTTAATCAGTTTTTTATGGCTTATCAGGGCAACCAAATTTCCATTCGCAGTACCGGGTATGTTTATAATTCCCCGGCCCGATATACCGTGGAGGATGTGGTGCGCTACGTCGGCGGTGGCCAACTCTTTGTGACGGTCAGTCACAAAGACTTTAGTTTGGACCACGCGGCACCGCTTGAAACCGAGGAAGATGAATGAAGCTGCAACTCAGTAAAAGTAACCAAATCAACATGAACTTGCGGACCCGCGGTTGGGGCTTGGTGCCCGAAGGCGATCATCTGGTATTGGGTGCCGTTTATAACCGCTTGCAAGGTGCCAAATTCGTCGGCCATACCCGCATCGACAACTGGCGGAATTTGGAAGATGAAGCGATTGCGACTCAGATTGAAGAATTCCTCGACGATCACAAACTCAAACGCGCAGAGGCTTTTTTAGGCATTCCGCGCAATCAGGTTGTGATCCAGATGGCTGATTTTCCGGCAGAAGCCGAAGAAACCCTGGATGAAGTGGTCCAATACCAGATCGAAAATATTTTCCCCGGTGATTTCGAGGAATTTGATTTCTTCAACCAAGTCATCCACCGTGGAGACCAGTTGCGGGTCATGATCGTGGCCGTGCGCAAGGAAACGCTGGGTGAATACTACGGCTTTATTCGCCGCTTTAAAATCCAATTGGCCGGGATGACCTTGGTGACCCTGGCCAATGCCAACGGAATCGCCCGGATCCTGGGTGAATCCTTTTTGACCAGCCACAATGTGGTCCTCGATTTTTCCGGGGGTGGGTTGGATTTCTTGGGCATTCGCGAAGGCAAAATTGCGACCAGTCACTTCGTCCCCCTACCGGAAACCGGCTGGCAAGGTCCGCTTGTCCAATGTTTGGAAGACGGATTGGGTCGAACCCGGCTTGCCGCGAATGAAGTTGAGCATTATTTCCTGATCGGTAACCCCGACCTTGAAAAAACTGCCTTTTTAAGCACGGAGATTGGGCTCCCGTTGGTGATTCCTCAGGACCATTTCCAGACGGAAATCCCTTGCGAAGCCTTTTCTGCAGTGGGATTAGGTTTGACCGCCGTGCAGGACAACCCCACGTTTGGGCTGAATGCATTACCCGCGAATCTAAGAAAACGGCATCGCCGTTTACCCGTCATGATTGCAGCCGTTGCTTTGATCCTGCTGGTCCTGTGGCTAGGTGTCAGTGAAGTGCGCAGCTACATGAAATTGAGACGAGAGTTGGCGGGTGTGGTTGAAGTGAACGATAAGTTAATGGTCCGCCTTCAGGAAATGGGCGAAATCAAAGCCAAACACCAGGCGCGCCAAACCGAAGTAGATGCCTATCGGCCTTTCCGCTACAGTGATGGGTTCCTGCTCAAGTTGTTGGCTAACCTCTCACGTGAATTACCGCTGCACACCTTTCTCAACAGCTTGAGTATTAAGGACGGCCAGCAAATTACGATAAACGGCGAGTCCGAAGATCCCTATGAGGTACGTAGCCACTTGCAATCGCTTAATATCTTTACCAAAGTTGAATTTAGTGGACCGGTTTCCCCTTCAAGGGACAAGAAAAAGAAAAAGTTCACTCTGATAGCCACCATTCAGTTGGAGGCATTGCGATGAAAAAATATTCCTCGCGCGAAAAACGCCTGTTGAAGTGGGCGATCATTGCGGTTGCTTTTTACCTGTTGAATGGCCAGTGGAAGAATTATCAGCAAGTGAAGAAAAACCTCGTTTTGGATATCCAAACCGAGCAGGCCAATCAGAGCAGCTATAACGATCGATTATTGGCGTTTGATAAAGAAACCCTGATCCGCGAAACCGAGGCAATGGAAACCCAATTAGGCGATTTCCAAGATCGGGTTCTGCGCATGGATCAGGAAACGGAAGCCCAGTTCCGATTCCAGGAAGATGTGGCCAAGATGGCTGAAAAAGCTCAGATCAACTTGAGTTCGGCCAGTAAACGCAATTCGAAGATGGTTTTGGAAGAAACCGGTTTGATGGAGATCAAAACCTACTTTACGTTTGATTGTGAGATCTCCAACCTGCTCAATTTCTTTGATGATTTACAGCACTTGCCCTATTACGTGGCCATCGAAACCCTGACGGTGAACTCTTATAGCAATCGGCGCGCCCGTCCTCCGCGCGGTAAAAATCAAGATGATTCGTACACCACTATGGAGAAATTGCGCGGTACGGCCATTCTCACTGCGCTATTTCGGGCGGGGAAACCGATTGTGAAGTCACCTGACCTCCCCGAATCGGCGGTTCCTATCCCCAGTCAGGCGTCCGAACCGGTGCCGAGCGATGAAGGGCCAATCGATTCTGAAGGGGATAATGGACGTGTCCAAGCGCCCGTCCGCCAGCCAGTCGTAACCAAAATGGGCACGCAATCCGGGCCCACCGAGTTCAAGGAAAACCCGGCCAACCGCCCCGTGGAAAAAAAGCCCGAACCGGCCATCACACCCCAGCCAAAAACAGATGATGAGGGCGAGCCAGAAGAGCCGGCACCTGCCCAACCGAAAAAAGCAGGTGAAACCAAGCCCCCAACCCCAAAACCCGATATTCGTACGCGTAACCTGCCCCCCAAACCCCAGCCCGTTTCACCGGGCGCGCGCCAAAAACAGGATTAAGGAGGAAATATGCGCTCACTTTTCCTACTTTGTTTGTGTGGTTTAACAGTCCTCGCACAGAACTACATTAAAGAGATTTCGGACGCCAATCCCTTCGACCCGAACCGCGGTCAGGAACCTCCAGAAGAAATCGTTGAAGCACCAGTAATTACGGCGGATTTGCCGATCCTGGATGGCACGATTATTTTTGCCGATCAACGCTTTGCCATGTTGTCTTATAACCAGGATGGCGAACCTAAAACGGCCAGGGTGACGGTTAAAGACAGCTTTGCCGGTTACGAAGTGGCTGCTATCGATTTTGAATCGGTGACGTTGAGTAACGGTGGCGATACGACGGCCCTCAAATTGTATTCCGGGGTGAAAAAGAATCGCGGTGGGTCACGGGTTGCCCCTGCACCCATGGCCAAAAAGGAAGCGGCGCCTGCCCTCGTTTCACCGGGTGGTGATGGACAAGTGGTGCCGGCCAATCCCACTGCTGGCGGTCCGAAACCGACTACCAGCCGCTTCCAAAAGGCTTCACCGGCCGTTCCGCCCAGCTCGACCGTGCAACAGTCCAATACGACCAAGCGCGAAAATGCCAAGGGCAAAATGTAAATGAATCGAATTTTGAGAGGTATGACATCCATGTCCTTTTTGCGACACCTAATGCCTTGGCTTTTGTGCCTGTGCCTGATTTCTGTGCCCAGCTGCCGCAAGAAGCAAAATTTAATCGACAAGGCTTTTGACGGCAAAAATTTTACCCAACCTTTGGAAGGTCCCAAAGATGAGTTGGTTGAGCCTGAAGCCGAAGAAGAAGAAAAAAAAGAGCCCAAAGTTCAAGTCTTGGTGGATAACATTCAGGACAAACAGGGCGACAGCACCTTTTATCCCAGCGGGAAAGCGGAACGCCCCAATCCGCCGTTATTTCAGGAGGATCCGGAAGCGCCTGTAATGAATTTTGAAGAGGCAAAACTCTACGAAATCATTCACATGTTGTGTAAGGTGCTGAAGGTCAATTACATCATTGATCCCTCTGTCAAAGATCAGGCCATTACGATTGGCATGGTTGAAGGCCAGCAAAAGATGAAGACCAGTGAGCTGTTTGACTTGATTCTCAAGTTACACAGCTTGACCATGGTGCCTGAAGCCGGATTTATTCGCATCCTGCCGTTGGAATCCAAGGATGTGATGCCCGGTCTGGAATTGCTTTATGGCAATTTACCCAATCCGAACTTGATGCAGGAAGAACTGGTCATCCAAATTATTCCGCTTAAATACGCAACGCCTACATCCATCAGTGCGGTTGTGAAAGAGTTCCTGAGTTCCTCGGCTCGGATTATTGAGGAGCCGGTGAACAACCTGATGATCATCATCGACAAGGCCAATTACATCAAAAAGATCATGGAACTGATCCCGCTTTTTGATATCAATGTCCTGCAAAACAAGAAGATGGTGCTCTACCAATTGGAATTTATCGATGCGGTCGACACCACCGCCCAGCTCCAGGATATTCTGACGGCCTATGGCTTTGAAGGTAGTGATTCCGAACGCATCAAGCTGATCCCGATGGAATCGGTGAATGGCATTATGGTCATTTCGCCCATTCAGGAAGTGTTTAAGGAAATCGAGTTCTGGATCAAGAAACTGGACCGCGAAGCCCAATTTGAAGAACCGCAAATCTTCATTTATGAAGTGAACAACACCACGGCTGAAGTGTTGGCCGCAACCATGGGCCAAATTTACGGGTTAAAAGGCGGCAATGCAGGCGGAGGGAACTTCTCGCAAAACGCCTCGGATCGGCGAACCACCAGTCCCAACCGCGATCCCAATGACCAATCCAATCGAACCGATCAAACGCCCCAACAAAATCAACCTTCCGGCTCCGGCAGCTTTGTGGATCCGAATACGGGCCAATTGATGATTACCGATAAGGACAACAATGCCCTGATCTTTTTCACGACACCCCGGGAGTACTTCAAAATCCGCAAAACCTTACGCCAATTGGACATCCTGCCCCGGCAGGTGTTTTTGGAAGTGACGGTTTTGAAGGTGGAGCTCAACGATTCTATGAGTCTGGGTTTGAACTGGACGTTGCAGGACGGCACAACCGAAAATACAACACCGGGCCGATCCCGAACATTAACCAATGAAGGTGGTTTAGGTTTTACCTACAGTTATACAGCCTTGACCTCCAAGATTTCGGCCACGTTGTCTGCCTTGAAAAACAAGGGTTTTGTCAACGTGCTGCAACAACCGCACATTATGGCCATCGACAATAAACCGGCTTCGATCAATATCGGGCAGGAAATCCCGATTCAAACCAGCAATATCAACGTTCCGGGCAGTACCGGCGGCACCACCAATGGTTCAATCGTATCGTCCAACAATATTCAATACCGCAGTACCGGTGTGGATTTGGGTTTCACGCCTCACATCAATGCCAACGGTGTGATCCGGCTTGAAATTCAATTGGGCATATCAGCACCCGGTCCCGCCAACCCGGACGCCAATAATGCGCCAGCCATCGATAGCAACAGCCTGTCCACCGAAATGATTGTTCGGGACAACCAAACCATCATCATGGGCGGGATCATTGCCGATTCGGAGCAGTGGGGTAAAACTACCGTTCCTTTCCTCGGTCGAATTCCCTTGCTTCGCCACCTGTTCACCAAGCGCAACAGCTCCAATGTGAAAACTGAGTTGGTGGTCATGATCACTCCTCGCGTCATCGATAGCGAGCAGAAATCCATCGAGATCTCCAGCGAATTCAAGGAAAAAATCCTCAAGGAATTTGAAAATTTCCAAGTGGAATAGGCGCTGTTTAACGCATCCAACAAGAAGCCGGGTCAACGATCCGGCTTTTTTTGTGTCCCAGATGGACTGTTAATGTGCCTTGAGCGCATGGAGGACGTC
The DNA here is from genome assembly GCA_020637335.1 of Acidobacteriota bacterium. Taxonomy (GTDB): domain Bacteria; phylum Acidobacteriota; class Holophagae; order Acanthopleuribacterales; family Acanthopleuribacteraceae; genus JACJWC01. Next base: position 122,227 of record JACJWC010000014.1, read on the forward strand.
CCAGCAAGCGCCCAATGTGTGGTAATCCGTTTTGCAGGGCGGACTTTTGCGGTTGTCGTAGCGTTGGTTTTCACGGCTCAAAATTCGGTACCAAGCGCCATGCTCATGATCGACGAAATGGGTCCAGGCGTACTCCCAAATCCATTCGTACCATTGCCAGTAAGAGGGGTCATGCTGGGCCATGAGCGCGCAGGCCGCAACCGTTTCGGCCTGAACCCAATAATATTTGTCGCCATCGCAGACTTTGCCATCGGGTGCAATTCCGTAATAAAACCCGCCATAGGTCGTATCCCAAGTCTTGTTTAGAACCCAGTCCAACAGCGTTTTTGCCCGAGGTACCATCCATTCTTCCAGGCGGATCTGGGCCAACATCAACAAGAGCTTGGCCCATTCGGCTTGGTGACCGGGTTGGAAACCCCATGGCCGAAACAGGTGACGCGGATCGTGGCGATTGAATTCCCAGTCGATTAACCAATTGGCATCGTAATGTTCCCAAACCAGGGTCATTGAATTTTGACTGGCCAATTCCAAGCTGACCCGTTTGGCGATTTGACAGGCGCGATCCAGAAACTTGACGTCTTGGGTCGCCCAATAACTTTCGATAAACGCTTCGCACAGGTGCATGTTGGCATTCTGACCGCGATAATTCGTAAAGTTCCAGCTCGGATCGGCCTGGTCCTTGTATAGCCCTTGCTCTGCCTCATAACAATGGGTTTCCAGGGTTTGCCAGTTTTCTTCCAGCCAAACATGGGCCGAAAGCAAACTGGCCCGAACAGCACTTGCATAGGCGAGTTGAACAAAAGCCAGACCGTAGGTGTAGATCGTGTGGTCTACTGCTTGGCCCGAACGGGTCCAAATGTAGCGGCCATCCTCTTGGTAATGATCCGCCCGCAACGCCAGCAAACCGTGGTTCAGGTCATCCATAACCCATGCTTCACCAAAGAGTTGCGATGCACGAGCCAGATTCACAACATGGCGTGTGCTACTGACCAGGTGGCGGGTCTCTGCATCATAAATTTGACCCGTGTCTAAAAAGCCTTGGGCAAATCCCGAAGCCTGACGTGCCTTTGGAAAATAGAAGGCCAGAATTTTTTGGATGTGGGCCTTTAAGAATTGGGGATCTCTGAAGTTTTCCATTCTTGTATCTCTTCAAACGGGGGTAAATTTTGAGCGCCGAGTTCTCTCACGCACCAGGCGCCACAATCGACTGCAAAAGGCAGATTTTTGGCCAAGCATTCAGGATTGATTTCCTGCTCCTGACTCAACTTGAATAACAGGCCAGCCATGAAAGCGTCACCTGCTCCCGTGCTGTCACGACAGGTCACTCGGCGCGCGGGAAACGATTGGCTGGAGTGAGTGGGAGGGTGCAACCATTTGGCTCCCCTCGCGCCTTGGGTGATGATCAGGTGGGCCACAGGCGTTTGCTCAAGTCTGCTCAAGGCCTTTTCGCCCAGTTGATCAAATTCCTCTTCACTCAGCTTCAACAGGTCAACCCACTCCAAAACGTGCCAAATACGCTCTAGCGGGTCGCCCAATCTAGCTGGCCAGTTCTTCCAGAATGGCGGTCGCCAGTTGAGATCGAAGCTGACAAAATGACCGTTTTTTTTTGCCTTTTGCACCCCAAAAAGTGTGGTTTTCCAGCTGGATTCCGTGGTCATGCTGTTGGATCCAAAATGGAAAAATTGACCAGACAGGGCGTGGTTCGTGAAATCGGCTGCTTGAAATGCTTGGTCAGCCGTGTCTTCACAAAAAAACTGAAAGTGGCGTTCGCCTTGGTTATCCAAGGTGATTTCTGCACGGGCTGTGGGTTTGTCGGTTCGAATGATAGAGGAAGTGTCAACCTTGGCCCGCTCCAGGGCATCCAGAAGAACGGTTCCTAATTGATCGTTTGAAATGGCGCCCAAAAAACGGCTCGTTCCCCCGAGCCTTGCGATGTTGGTTGCCACATTGGCCGGCGCACCGCCCGGATAATTCAACAGTCCCTTTTCCGTGTGCACCTGATCGACGAGTGCCTCACCAAAACAAATAACCCTGTTCATTTTGGACCCGTACTCTGGCGGATCATAAGTTCCACAGGCACGATTTCGTGCAGGACCGTGTCCGGTCTAATCTTAAAAATCATTTCGGCTGCACGCTCACCCAGCGCTTTGGGACTCGTTGTCATCGTCGTTAATGGCGGGAAATGGTCGCCTGCTTCCTGGATGTCGTCAAAGCCAACAACGGAAGCCTGCCAGCCCACGCGAATCCTTTTATTGGCCAGAGCCTGACAAACGCCAAGTGCTACCGCATCGTTATAACAGACAAATCCGCTAGGTGTTTGATCCGCCAAGTGCTCCAAGATTTGACTGGCACATTCAAAACCTCCGCGTTTCGTCGGGGCGGATTCAAAAAAGCGTTGATACTCCTTTTTGCCCGCCAATTGCATGGCTCTGGCGTATCCAGCCCGTCGTTGGGAACAGCTGGGCGAATCGGCGTGACCGCCCACAAATACAATTTGTTGATGGCCCAAATGCAGGAGGTGTTGGCAGGCCTTTTCCGCGCCCGTTTGATTGTCCAAACCCAAAAAGTTCCAACTGCCCGGAACTTCCCGATTAAAAACCAGCACGGGCAGATTCCGATTCAGCATGGTCAAATCTTCCGCTTCGGTATGCTCTGCTGGCGAAAGGATAATCCCGACTGGTGAGTGCTGAACCAAGGAGTTCAGCACCTGGGCTTGGCGCTCCACCGATTCACCGCTATGGCCTAATAAGGTGACAAAACCTCTTTGGGCAAGGTAGTTATCGACACCTGAAGCAAATTCGGCAAAAAACGGATTCGCCAGGTCGTTGATGATGAGGGCCACAACTGTGGAGACCTGTTTTCGCAGGTTGGCTGCGGCGCGGTTGTAGACATAACCACTGCGTTTAATCTCGGCTTCCACCTTTTCGCGGGTCTTGGCATTGACCAGAGGGCTACCTTTCAAAACGAGTGAAACGGTTGCGGGCGAAACCCCACAAGCTTTGGCAATATCGGCAACCTTAACGGGAAGTGCAGCGCCCACAGCCGTAAAAACTCCCTTGACAATCCTTTTTTAAATCGATTTAAATGCTAGGAGCGATTTAAGTTTCTGTCAAGGGTTAGGTTGTGTTTTGCCAGTGTGGGCTTGGGTCTGCCGGCTATTTGGAGGTGCCTTGTGCTTTGCTTTTTTGGGTTGGGGCTGCTGCTGGGCTGGTTCAACGAACCTAATGTGCTGGATCTGGCGGATCCCTTGGTGGGGACCGCTACTTATGGCCATACCTTTCCCGGTGCTACGGTTCCGTTTGGCATGGTTCAATTGAGTCCGGATACCGACACGCGTTTTTTTAAACAGAGTTATCCATGGGCGGCCGGTTACAAATACGAAGACACCTCCATCCTCGGTTTTTCGCACACCCATTTTTCAGGCAGTGGTCATTCCGATCTGGGCGATTTTCTGCTCGTACCCCAAAGCGGTGAAGTTCAATGGCAACCCGGAACCGCGGATGGACCCGGCTATCGATCCGCTTATTCCCATGCACGCGAAAAAGCGACGCCAGGCAGTTATTCCGTGGTGTTGGATCGTCATGACATTACGGCGGAGCTGACGGCAAGCCAACGGGTGGGCTGGCACCGTTATACGTTTCCGAAGGGTCAGGCTTCTGTGTTGTTGGACCTGCGTTCCAGCATTTACGATTACGAGGGCAAAATCCTCTGGTCTCGGATTCGCGTGCATGCGGATGGTACGGTAACGGGCTTTCGCGAAACGCGCGGTTGGGCACCGGGCCGACAAATATTTTTTGCCATGCGCTTTTCGCAACCCTTCACCCACCGTTTGCGCAATTTTGAAAAAGACGTCATTTATCGAGGATTCCAAGGGCCGGCTCACGATAGCGAAAACAAAGCCCAAACGGAGGGCCGCTTATTGGCGGGCGTTTTTGAGTTTGGTGATCTGCAGGAACCCTTGTTGATCAAGCTTGCCATTTCAACGGTTAGCGAAGCTGGCGCACTCAAAAATTTACAAGCGGAGGCGCCGAGTTGGGACTTCGAGGCCACTCGCCAGGCCGCTCAATCGTCCTGGCGCGAGGCATTATCTGTCGTTCAGGCTCAGGGTGAAGCTCCAGCGCTCAAGACTTTTTATTCGGCCTTGTACCACTGCCTGCTGGGGCCAACATTGTGTATGGATGTGGATGGCGCCTACCGCGGACCGGATCAAGCGATCCACCATGCCAAAGATTTTGCCTTCCAGTCCACGTTTTCGCTTTGGGATACCTACCGCGCCCAACAGCCATTGTTGACCCTCATTCAGAATGAGCAGCGCAATGCAGATTTTGCCCTTTCGTTAATGGCCTCGCAGGAGCACAGCCCTTTTGGCATTTTACCCATCTGGCAATATCACGGTCAGGAGACCTGGTGCATGATCGGCTATCACGCGGTACCTGTGCTGGCCGACATTTTTCTCAAAGGGAATGCTCGAATCGACGGTAAAAAGGCGCTTGAGGCAATGGTGGCCAGTGCCAGTTACGCGCCTTACGGTGGATTGGATTCCTACATGAAACTGGGCTATGTAGCCATTGACCAGGAGGACGAAGCCGCCTCTAAAACCCTGGAATATGCATTTGACGATTGGACGATTGCCGTTATGGCCAAGCGACTGGGTGAAAACGAGGTTGCGGAGCAGTTTATGGCCCGTGCGCGCAACTACCAAAACGTGATGGATGCCCAGACCGGATTTGCACGTGCACGAAAATCAGATGGAGCGTTCCGAGAGCCGTTTGATCCCAACCAGGCGGGTTATGGCAGCGATTACACCGAAGGCAATGCTTGGCAATACTCCTGGTATGTGCCGCATGATGTGTTTGGCTTGGCTCAATCCATCGGCGGTGGCGATCGCTTGGCCAGCCAATTGGACCACGTCTTCGCTGCGCAAACCAAACAGGAAGATTTTGCGCATGTGGAAGACATTAGTGGATTGATTGGTCAATATGCTCATGGTAATGAACCCAGTCACCACGTGGCCTATCTGTATGCCTATTTGGGTCAGGCCTGGAAAACCCAAGCCCATCTCACAAAAATCGTGACCACACAGTACGGTCCGGGCCCAGATGGTCTGTCTGGGAATGACGATTTGGGACAAATGTCTGCCTGGTATGTGTTTACAGCGATGGGTTTTTATCCGGTTGCACCGGCTAGTAATCAATACGTTTTGGGTCGACCCTTTTTACCCGAGTTGGAAATCCGGCTACCCAATGGCCGTTCTTTTCAGATCTCAGCCAAATCCTTTTCCCAAGCCAACATTTACGTCAAAAAAGTAACCTTGAACGGAAAAGATTTGAAGCGTTGTTTCATTACACATGAAGAGATTCTGGCAGGTGGTCATTTGGTATTTGAAATGGCTGCAAAACCGCAAACCCAATATTGGCGCAGTGCGGAACGGCCCTATTCGCTGAGCACCCAAAAAGGGTTTTGAGATGGGTTATGACTTTGATAAGTGTTTTCTATAACGATCTATCGACGAGGTTTGCATGAAATACACCGGTTTTGGGCTGTGCCTGATTTCGTTGATTCTAAGTGTGTTAATTGGGCTGACTTTGGCACGCGGAAAGCCATCCCACAGCCAATCTGCTGACCGCTCGCTTCTGATCGGATTTTCTATGGATACGTTAAAGGAGGCACGTTGGCAAAAGGATCGCGATTATTTCGTGGCACGGGCCCAAGCACTCGGTGCCCAGGTCAAGGTGAATGCGGCCAACAGCGATGACAGCGTTCAATTGCGCGATATCCAGTCGTTTATCAGCGATCGGGTCGATGTTCTGGTCATTGTCCCGCATGATGGCAAAGCCATGAGTAAGGCTGTGCAATTGGCCCATGCGGCCGGCATCCCGGTGATCGCTTACGATCGCCTGATTACGGATTGCGACCTCGATCTTTACACCACCTTTGACAATGTGCGGGTGGGTGAAGTTCAGGCGCAATATTTGGTGGACAAGATGGGGGGATCGGGACGAATTCTGCGCATTTACGGTGCACCGACGGATAACAATGCCAAGCTGTACAAATTGGGACAGGACCACGTGTTAAACCCTTTGATTGAAAAGGGTTTAATAACGGTTGTTCACGAGGATTGGGCGGAGAACTGGGAACCGCAAAAAGCCAAACAAATTGTCAATGCAGCGATCACCAATCATGGTCATGCATTTGATGGCATCTTGGCGTCCAACGATGGTACAGCCAGCGGTGCAATCCAGGCGCTGAAAGAAGAGGGCTTGGCCGGCAAGAAATGGGTAACCGGTCAGGATGCAGAATTGGCGGCTTGCCAGAGTATTGTGGAGGGGACCCAAACCATGACGATTTACAAACCGATTCGCGCATTGGCGGAAGGTGCGGCCGAACTGGCGTTTCAGATGGGTTCACGTCAGGTGATTATTGCTCGGGACAGCCTGCAAAACGGCTTTAAGGAAGTACCGGCAGTATACTTTCCCGTGATTGCGGTCGATGCCCAGAACTTGCGGGAAACGGTGGTTCAGGACGGATTCCATACAGCCCAACAAGTCTACGGGACGGAAGGGCCATAAGATGGTCGCGGCCCTGCGCGTGGAAGCCTTAACCAAGCGGTTCGGTGCCTTTAAGGCATTGGACCAGATGAGCTTTGTTCTGGAACAGGGCGAGATTCACGCGCTGTGCGGTGAAAATGGCGCGGGCAAATCCACCCTGATCCGCTGCCTCTCCGGTCTTTGGCCGCATTCCAGTTATGACGGCCAGATTTGGGTCGCTGACCAAATCGCCCATTTTTCGGGCATTAAGGATGCGGAAAAAGCTGGAATTGCCGTAATTTATCAGGAGTTAGCGCTGGTGCCCGATATGACCGTTGCTGAAAACCTGTTTTTAGGGGCCGAGCCAACCCGCTGGGGCTTGGTGCAGTGGGACCCTATTTACCAGCAAGCCAGCCTTTTGTTTCGCGAACTGGGCATTGAATTGGATCCGACCCAAAAGATCGGGGAATTGGGTATTGGCCAACGCCAATTGGTGGAAATTGCCAAGGCGCTGATGAAAAAGAGTCGAATATTGCTTTTAGACGAGCCAACTGCAGCCCTGACCGAAACGGAAGTGGAAACCCTGCTGCGCATCCTAGGTCAACTCAAAGCGCATGGGGTGAGCTGTCTTTACATATCGCACAAGTTGGATGAGGTCCTGTCCATCGCAGATCGCATGACGGTGATTCGCGATGGTTGTACGATTGCAACCCTAACGGCTGAAAATGCCAGCAAAGCCGAATTGATTCGTTTGATGGTCGGCCGCGAAATTGATCAATTGTTCCCCAAGCGAAAATCGCAGGTTGGCGGGTGCGTTCTACAAGTCCAAGAACTGACGGTTACCCATCCGCAAACCCATGAGCCCGTGATTAAGGATTTAAGTTTCGAGGTAAAAGCCGGGGAGGTTCTGGGCGTGGGCGGATTAATGGGTGCAGGTCGCACGGAACTGGCGCTCCACCTCTTTGCCGGCTGGGGTAATCGGACCCACGGCGCGCTTGTTTTTTGCGGTAAATCCTGGCCTGAGACCGATCCGCACCGCAGTATTCATGCGGGTATGATGTATGTAACCGAGGACCGCAAAGGCCAGGGCTTGGTCCTGGATCAGGGCATCGGATTTAATATTTCGCTGGCCGCGCTCGATCAAGTGGGCTGGTTCCTGGACGTGGACCAAGAGCAAACCATCAATTCCAATTTTTTTGCCCAGTTACAGATCAAAGCACCTCACCTCGAAACGCCGGTACAGGCCTTGTCGGGCGGCAATCAGCAGAAAGTTGTCCTGGCCAAGGCGTTAGCAACCCATCCGAATTTGGTCATTTTGGATGAGCCCACCCGTGGGATTGATGTGGGTGCCAAACTGGAAGTTTATGCCCTGATCAATGCCATGACGGATGCCGGTAAAGCCGTCATTTTGATTTCCAGTGAATTGCCCGAATTGATGGGCATCAGTGACCGGATTCTCGTCCTTAGCCGCGGTCGCAAAGGCGGCGAGTTCAGCGCAAGTGAAGCAGACCAGGAACAACTTTTGGAAGCGGCCATGTGCCATGCTTAGGGAGGCAATATGACGCCGATCTCGCGACATTTCTCAATGGCTATTGGCCTAATCCTGATCTGGCTGTTTTTTGCCTTTGCTACCGATAACTTTTTATCACCGCGAAACCTCACCATGCTTTCGATCGAAGTGGCCGTTACCGCGACGTTGGCGTTGGGCATGTTGTTGGTGCTGCTGCCTGGCATGATTGATCTTTCGGTGGGCAGTGGGGTGGGCATGATTGGCGGAATCGCTGCTGTGTTGATCTTTCGCCTGGATTGGTCGGCCGGCTGGTCTATGGTTGTGGGGATGGTTGTGGGGATTCTGGTCTGGACAGGCATGGGTGCGCTAATTGCCAAACAGCGGATTCCCTCTTTCATCATTACCTTGGGCGGGCTGCTTGTTTTTAAAGGGCTCTTCTGGAAGATCATTTCTTCGGAAACGGTTCCGGTTGTGGCTGGTGGGCAGGAAAACGCCCTATCAATCCTTACGACCTATTATTTACCCACCTGGGCGGGTAGCCTTCTGCTGGTTCTCCTGTTGGCTTTAATGGTTAGCCTGCAGTGGAGGAAGCGCAAAAGCAGGGCACGCCACGGGTTTCCTTTGGAGCCGCTGCCGCTGACCTGGCTCAAGGGGTTAATCACGTTCCAAGCCTGCCTATTAGCCGTTTTGGTGCTCAATCAGTTTCAGGGGATTCCGTTAGCACTTTTGGTTCTGTTGGGAGTTGCGGCTGGGGTACATGTCTTGATTCAACACACGCGATTCGGTCGATATTTGTATGCCATCGGTGGCAATCGTGAGGCGGCATTACTTTCGGGTGTCCCCATCGACAGGGTCATTATTGGTGCCTTTGGGGCTTTGGGTCTGATTGTGGCCCTGAGTGGTTACCTGCAAACGGCCTATTCGGGGGCGTCGACTACTACCATTGGCAATTTAATGGAATTGGATGCCATTGCGGCCTGTGTGATTGGCGGTACCAGCCTGAGCGGTGGACGCGGCCATGTTCTGGGCGTGCTGATTGGCGCCGTGATCATGGCTACCTTGCTGAACGGTATGACCTTAATGGCGGTGGCGCCTGAAACCAAATTCATCGCCCGTGGCACCGTCCTGGCCTTGGCGGTTTGGATGGATATCCGCCTCTCCAAATCTTAGGTCTTTGTTGCGTGTTAATAAAAACAGAGTGGATCCAGGCGAACCTGGATCCACGCTCCGAAATAGTGAGTTTGGTTAGTCTTTTTTTGCCTTTTCTTTGGTTTTGGTCTTCTTTTTGGTGGTTGTGGTTTTTCCGTCTTTTGACTTGCTCTTCTTAACGGATTTAGTGGTGGTACCCGACTCGTTGGTTTTGCTTTTCTTGACTTTGACCGACTTGTCGCCATCCGCCTCTTTTTTCACAGCAACGCTCTGGCTGCGACCGGTTTTACTGTTCTCATGGGTGACCTTGGTGCCGCGATTGCCTTCGCCATCGTGACCATGGGTAACTTTAGTCGTCCCACCATGTGCGCCCTCGTGAACAACTTTGGTTTTTGAGGCATGGGTTGTTTTGACTACTTTAGTTGAGGTGGTGCGGGTTTTATATACAGTGTTACAGCGGGTCACATGGGAGACTTTGGTCACGTGCACATTGATGCGGGTGTAGGTTGTGACTCGCGGTCGGTAAACCGTAAAAGGGACAACCCGAAACGGCGACCACCACACGGGTCGAACCGACCAATGCCACGGGCTGACCCAAGGCCGGTAAAGCGGTGAAAACGTCCAGCGTACCAGGGGGAAAAGCGAGACTTGAACAGTGGGTGCGGGCACATAATATACGTCGGGTCCGTAAATATCGATATCGCCCTGGACTTGCAATCGAACTTCGCCATCACGGTCTTTTTCAATTTGCACCGTGGCGACGTCCTGAAACGCATCTTCCGCCAGCGGCACCTGCAGAACATAGACAAATGCATCATCATCGTTTTGGGTCACAACGCGGATGTAATCGACTTGGCCATCATCGTTGAGGTCCATGTTGTTAATGCCCCGTCGTTCGTCGTTGAGGGCGCGTTCAAAGGCTTCGGTATCCTCGACTTCGCTTGCCAGCTGTACAACAGCCTGCAGGTCCAAACCGGCAGCGGCTTCATCCTCCTGAACGATCAGGGTGGTGTCATCGGCCCAAACGAAACTCAAAAACAATAAAAAAATCGTGTATTTCATAGCAGCTCCTTTAACTTTCTGGTCGTAACGATTGACCAGCTGCGTGCGAAAGGGTTGAGTGCAGGACGAGAAAGTGTGATGCAGAACATTTTATTTGGGTGAACGGGCTTGAAGGGTGAGGTGATATTTGGCCGGACCAGGTAGAAGCGGCGTGGCTTTTCCGCTCTCCCAATCGTGGATGCCTTTGAGGAAAAACGGGCTTAACGGATGGCCACATTGCCCGCCCGGCATGTGAAAAAAGGCCTTTTCTTCGTGGCCCGGTTGGACCACAAGCCGTTCCGAAGCGCCAAAGCGGGTGGCTTGGACCCTAGGTAAATTGGAATCGCCCGGCAGGGCGCGCGGTTCGCTATTGAGATAGCGCCCGAGAAAAGGAATCCCAGAGGCGAGTGGGTGTTGGGCTTGAAATACGTTGAAACGGCCCCAGGTCAGCTCTTCAACCGGACCCTCTTCCTTTTCCAATTTCTGCAATTGGCTTTCGATCTCGTTCAGAATCCATGCAGACCAGCTTTCACTGTTGGCTGGAACCAAATGACTAGGCTGTTTGGTTAAGAGGTCCCAAACGGGCCCCTCCGTTTGCGGGAGTTGGCCAAAATCAAAATTCTTGTTCTCCTTCAAACTTTGGGTGAAGGTTGCCATAACGGCTCGGCTAAGGGATCGCCGCAGGTTACGAACCAAGAAATAGGCCTTGGAATCGGTGGAGGCAACGCCTTCCCACTGTTGAAGGATGCCCAGACATTTTTCCTGCAAAGGCGTGCGATGCTCAGCCGATTGCAGGGTGGTGAGCAGGAATTTCTGCCATTCCCCCATAAAGCGGGCTTCAAAATCCAATTGAATATCGAGGAAGTCAGATTCCTTAAAGCGATCCCGAGCATAAAGTCGGTCGCGAATCTGGCGTGCGCGGGCAGCCAGATCGTAACCCCCATCGCCCAGCCGTTGAACGTCTTCCCCGCTGCATACCCTGGAATTGGCCGTCCACAACCGCTGGTCGGTCGGATTGACCACTTTGGGCACCAAATCGGGTCCCAGCCAACCTTGCCAGCCCAGACCGGCTTGCGACCAGGGCACAGGGAATCGACCGTCAAAGGTCCGGTTGGGAATGCGGCCAATAATGGTCCAGGCCAAATTACCTTGTGCATCGACGACCATCAGGTTTTGCGGCGGAATCCCGCACTGAGGGGCGACAGCAACCGCTTCTGCGACTGATCGGGCCTCCATCATGCGGACCAGGTTGAAATTGATTGCTTCGGGAAAATGGGCGGTCCAGAGCAGAGCGTAATGATGCGGTCCATATTCCAGAACCGGTCCCCATTGTGTGGTTTTCAGGCTCAGCACGGCGTCCGGTTCACCCTTGACCCGAATCGGATCGTTGATATGGCCGTATTCCATCCAGCCTTCATTGGTGCGGTAGTGGGTGCGGGCAGGATTCTCTTCCAATTCGATCAGATCGTAATAATCGCCATAGCTGTTGGTAAAACCCCAGGCGATTGAGCCGTTGGAGCCGGAAACCATGCCGGGCACACCGGGCAGGCTGACCCCGGTGCAGCGGGTCGCTTTGGGCCCTTCGGTCAGATGCAAATCGACTCGGTACCAGGTATTGGGGTTGCGGATGCCCAGGTGCATGTCGTTGGCCAGCATGGCTGCACCTGTTTCTGTTAGGCCTCCGCCAACGGCCCAGTTGTTGCTGCCCGGTTTCTCGGGTTCAGGCGCCGGGTCTCCTTCTGGAGTCGGAGCCAGCGGAAGGCTATTTTGCGGAATTCCCGGTTGACTAAAAGGTTCGCCAACCACGGGGCTATCCCAAAGCGTTCCACGCGGGGCCAAATATTCGCACCATTCATCGCCCAAGGCCTCGCGCAAAAGGCCCAAGTTTCGATCTTGATTGGCCTGACTATCGTGAAGTTCAAAGAACATGGCCAGAATGACACAAAAACTGTCTTTGGGTTGCCAAGGCTCTGGGGTGGCCGAGAGGAGGATGTACTCAAATGGACGCGATTTAAGGCTCTTGAGCCCGGCATTCACGCCGGCTGCATAAGCCTCGGCAATGGCGCGATGTTGGGGTGTCTCTCTTTCGAACGCTTTCTGGGCGACGGTATCCAATTGGTGGATGCGTTGGCGTTGATCGTAGTCCAGAGCGCGTTTTCCGATCAGCTCACTTAGACGACCCACCGATTGGCGGCGCATCAAATCCATTTGGAAAAATCGGTCCTGGGCATGCACAAAACCCTGGGCAAAGGCCAGGTCAGGCCAGGTGGCTGCATAGATGCTTGGCACACCCATGCTGTCTCGATCCACTTTGACGTTTTGGGTGAGGTCGGGGCTGATCACTGTACCATCCAGCAAGGGCAGGCTGCGCCGTAACCAAATCAGAGCTACAACACTGACAATCAAGGCCAAGGCAATTAACGCGAGAAATATTCGGCCCAATCGACGCAGCCAGGTCCACCCGCCAAATCGCATAATGCCTCCCCCAAATTGCTGAATCCTAAAGCCTTTTTTAACACGAGGTCCGGTATGCGACAAGGCAGCCGCCAAAAATCAGACCCTTTCGCTACAAATCCATCACAATCCAATCTTATTGCGATCATGGCCAGGGCTTATTTCTAAAGCAATTGGACCGATTAAGGAAATAAGTCAGGAGAAGTCATGTTTTCGGAATTTGTGTTGCTTGCGATGCACTTGGTGTTGGTGGATGTATCGGGTGTGGTAACGGATGAAATGGGTTCGCCGCTTGAAGGTGTGGAGGTACGCCTGCAAACCAGCTTGGATCCACCCGTTTTGACCAATAGCTCGGGCCAATTTGTCCTGCCCTGTTCAGGTGTTGGCCTGATCACGCTTGGATTTGCTTTGCCTTATGACCGTAATGCGCCCCAGCAATTTGTAACTCGCACAGTAAACACGACTTGCGGGTCTAGTGGTTTAAGCATCATGCTCGAGCCGTATCCGACTGGAACTAGTACGACCTATGAACCAATCAAAGCGGCCTCTCCCAATGGCTGTGGGGATTGTCATAGCTTGCAATATGACGAATGGGCAATGAGTCGACATGCGGGCGCGGCAACCAATTTCTGGGTTCAGGACCTTTATACGGATTTTCGGGCCAGCCATGATGGATCCGATACCGGTTCCTGTGCTACGTGTCATGCGCCTGCCGCCGAGGCACACAACCCGGGCAGCACCTTCCTGGACGATGTGAATCTATCGACCTCTGCTCTTGAAGGGGTGAATTGCTCCAGCTGTCACCAAATCGATGGGATAGACCCGAAAAATATGCAAGCGCTGCACTTGCAGGGCAACGCCTCGATGCGTTTTCCGTGTTCGGGTCCACCATGTACAGAAACCCACGAATATGTGTGGGGGCCTATCCCTGACGTGGGTTATGCCTTTATGAAAGCGGGATATCAGCCGCAATTCACACAAAGCCTTTTCTGCGGCAGTTGTCATGAGTACACCCGGCCGGGCACTTCCGTACCTGGTCAAACGACCTACTCGGAGTGGTTAGGCTCCGAATATGCCAACCCCAGCTCTACAAATTTTCGGACCTGCCAGGACTGCCACATGCCGGCAGCCAGTGATCCGGGCCGGTTGTGTGACCCTCCGATCGGCTTTGGCAATGGCCCGATTCGACCGGGCGCGGCCCACCGCAGCCACCAAATCGAAGGCACCACACCTGCCCGACTGGAGGAGGCGGTAACCTTAAACGGATTGCTCTCAATTTCTGAAAATCGACTTTTTGTTGAAGCTTCTGTTCAAAATGTGGCAGCGGGTCACGCGTTTCCCACAGGCATTTCACTGCGCAATGTGATATTGCGTGTGCTCGCCCAAGCGGACAATGGTGAATTGACACTTTTGGAAGGGCCTTTGATCCCCGAGTTGGGGTCGGACCGGAATGGTGTTCCCGAGGAAGGCGATTGGGCTGGTCAGCCCGGATTCTTATTCGGCAAAGTTTTGGCCGGCCGTATTAACGGAGTAGGCGAGGAGGTTTCGCCTGTTTTATTTGTGGATGCGGAGCGTGTTGCCTATCAACAGGTCATCCAGCCGTTTGAAACCCATGTCAGCCAATACCAATTCGACTTGAGCGGCGGTGCCTGCCAGACCGGGCAAATTGATGTGACCTTGCAATTGGTCTACCGTCGTGCCTGGCGTTTTCTGGCGGTCGAGAAGGGGTGGACGACGGATGCGCTGGGTGAGCCGTGGGAACAGGTCATCGCCAGTTGGCAAGACAGTGTGATGGTACCACCCAGTGTCCAAATCGTAGCTGACCCCGATCCAGCCTGCCCTGACGGGACGACCCTGACCGCCGTTCCGGCTTGTCTCCAAGGTCCGTTCACGTACAGTTGGAGTGGACCGAACATCATCGGCCCCAGCGATTCGCCGAGTATTGTGGTCCAACCCACAGCATCCAGTACGTATTCGCTCACCGTTTCAGGCATGAACGGAATGGCTCAAAGCCAGTTTTCCTTGGGTGTGCTGCCGGCCTTTTCCTGGCCCCAACTGCTTTCTGAGTGGGCCCTGGTCCCCAGCCAACCGGCTTGGGATCTCAATGCCAATGGCCACTTGGACATTCTGGACCTGATGCCCTTCCAAACCTGCCCACCATAAACATTCAAATGTATCGATTGCCTGGCAAATCCCTACAAGTGCCATCAACTCCCGAGATATAAACGCGAAGAAGGCCGAGGCGCAGCTTGTTCAAGCAAAGAAAAGTGTCCAGGTTTTCAGAAAAAATTTAAATCAGAATCCGCCTCCGCCAGCCGGCCCCGAAGGGAGCCGAGCAAAAGAGGCCCCCAGTAAGCGAAGCGACTGGGGGGAGGGGACGCATCAATTTCCAACGGCCGTCAAGCGATCAAAGACGCCCATCAACCCAAAGACCCAAAAATCGTGTCTTTTGTTTGACCACAGTCAACCCTGTGGGCCGATTTGCGCCAATGGATTGCCTGCATAGAAGTCGAAACTTGGCTTTGAGTGTTGATTTTTGGCGGTAGCCTTGCCATAGTGCCTGAAAATCCAGCATGTAAGGCGGTTTGCCATGGCGGTGAGTAAGGCTCCTCGGTTCAGTTCCAAATTGGCCATGATTTTGACCTGTATGGGCATGGCGGTGGGTACGGGCAATATTTGGCGTTTCCCCCGTGAGGTGGCCAAAAACGGCGGTGGCTCTTTCCTGATCCCCTGGATTCTGGCCTTGGTCTTGTGGTCGATCCCGCTTTTGATGGTCGAGCTGGGCATTGGCAAAAAGACGCGTAAAGGTCCGCACGGTGCGTTTCGCGCTGTATTGGGCAAACGCTGGGCCTGGATGGGTGGGTTTATTAGCGCCTGTGCCATGTTGATCATGTGCTATTACGCGGTGGTCACGGGTTGGACGTTTAAATATCTGGTCGAAGCCTTGCGTGGAACGTTGTACGGTTTGGATGCGGATCAAACCCATGCGATCTATACCGGTATGCGTGGCAGCCTGACCGCTTTGGTTTTCCACGTCATTGCGATTGCGGTTGCAGGCCATTTTGTGTTTGGTGGGGCACGAGGCATTGAACGGATTAACAAGGTTCTGATTCCGGGTCTGATCCTCATCCTGGTGTTTGGTGCAATTAAATCGCTGATGCTGGCCGGATCCGGGGGCGGGATTGACTACCTGTTCCATGTGGACACAGAACGTTTAAGTCAGGGTTCGCATTGGTTGGCCGGTTTTACCCAATCGGCTTGGTCGACGGGGGCCGGATGGGGTCTGATGCTGGCCTATGCCGTCTATGCGCGCGAGCAGGACGATCCCGTGACGACACCCGTTGCGACTGGGTTTGGCAACAATTTCATCGAGATTATGGTTGGACTCATGATCTTTCCGGCTGTTTTCGCCATTATGGGCCAGGAGGGCGTTAACTTTATTGCGACCTCCAATGGCACGGGTGGGATAGCGTTTGAGGTTACCCCGCTCCTGATGAGCAAAATGCCGGGCGGTTCGACCATGTTAATCCTGTTTTTTATTGGCCTGGCCAGTGCGGCCTTGACCTCCCTCATCGCTATGGTCGAGTTAAGCACACGCTTCTTCATGGACTACCAGATCGAACGCAAAAAAGCGCTGTGGATCAGTTTGTTGCTGTGCTTGGTGGTGGGTGCTCCGAGTGCCTTGAATAACAGTATTTTTGATAACCAGGACTTTGTCTGGGGTCTTGGCCTAATGTTGTCTGGCCTGTTTTTGACGGTATTGGTTTGGAAAGTGGGCCCGACCCGCTTTTACAACGAGTTTTTCGAACGCGATGGCAAGGGCAATCACTTTTGGTTCGTGGGGCTGATGGCACTGGTGACTGTTGAGACGGTCTTGTTATTGGGTTGGTGGTTGTGGAGTGAGAGCGGCAAAGGCGGCATCACCTGGCAATGCGTGATTCAATGGTCGGTCCTGATTGGCGTGCTGATTTTTCTCGAGCGTTTTGCCAAACCCGAGAAATTCCAGGCGGCTAGCGACTGAAATCCATAACCACATGAAACAAGCCTAAGGCGACTTGATCCAGGAAATCATAATCAAGCCGATCTGCACGGTCGTCGGGTTGATGGTATGCGTCATAGCGGTAAAAAGCGGTATCGCTGATCAGGACGGCCGGAACATCCTCCTGCCAGAACGAGAGATGATCTGAAAAATCGATGCCGGGCAGGCCTGCAGGTGCATTCATAGACTGGACGGCCAAACCATTTTGGCCCAACAATCCTGCTTTTACTTTACGGGTTAAAAACCAATCCGACCAACGACCTGCCACACATATAAAATTTGCCCGATCGCCATATAACAGGTTCAACCCCGCGATAGGGTAGTGTTGACTGCCTGGATTGCTGTTCCGATAGCCGACACAATCCAGGGCAATCATTGCGGAGACGGTTTGATTCTCTTGTTTGAGCATGCGGGCAAACACCCGGCTCCCCATCTGTTCTGAACGGAAAAAAGGCGGCTCCTCCAGACTGAAGGCAACCAAAATGACGCCTTTTTTTAGGCTTTGGTCCTGTAGGAGTCGACTGAGGCCAAGCAGCGCAGCGATTCCCGAAGCGTTGTCATTTGCGCCCGGATAGGGCTGGCACACATCGTAATGGGCACCAATTACCAAGGTGTTGGTATTGGGTGGGCCGAGGCGAATCCAAACATTGCGGTAGATTTGGCCTTCAACCGTGAACGCTTGGTCCTGGACCTGATAATCCAACGCAAGCCATTGCTGTTCAATATAGCCGGCAGCCTGATCCAAGTCTTTGGGGTGGCGGTAATCACGGGTGAGCTGCGTTAAAAATGCCACATGACTTTTCGCATCCAAGTCCGCACGATTTGGCCTTTCAGGTGCTGGACGGGCCCAAACAAACGGGTTGGTGGTGACAAACCAAAACAAACCAAAAAGGACCAGCAACCCCAAAAGACGAAATCCGCAAGAGCGCCTCCGGCCAAGTGCGCCAAAGATGCCTGCGGATTTCTTCTGTTCTGCGGACGGTTGGGGTTCGTTCAAACCTTACTCTTCGTTAAACAGGCGGATGACCTCTTCAAAACCGCGCAAACCATCAAAGCTGGCTTTTTCTTCAGAATGGATAACCAACGGTCCACTGGTGGTGATTTCAGTACTTTTGCTACTCTTAAACGAGCGATCTTCTTTGGAGTTGTAGGTCAAGGTGATCGGTCCGCTGCCTTGGTATTCCACCATCATTTTGTGGATATCTGTGCGCAGATATTTGCGCGCAAGGAGCCCTTTGTTGCGTTCAGAAATGACGTAGAAGTAGGCCTGGTAATTGCCCGGCTCTAAAAATTCAGGTCCGGACACCTTATAAGCGCGAACTTCCTGTTCCTCTTCAGATTGGCCTTTGAAATGAAAACGAACGGTTTCTTGATCAGGAGCCGTTTCGGGGGGAAGAATGCGAATGTCAATTTCCAGAGCTTTAAATGAGGACTTGTTGGATTCCATCAGGATGGCCAGGTAGGGATGCACGCGAAATGCGTCCAGGGAAGGGCGCTGCAGCGTTTCTTTAACCATGGGGGTAGCTGCGCCTTCCATTTGAACTGGCGCAGAAAAAGTAACGCCGCCAGAGGTTGTTTGAGTTACGGGCTGTTTGGCTTTGCAATCCACCACGGCTTTGAGAATTTCGGGCGGTAGATGGGTCGACAACTCGACAACCGTCGCGCCGTCCAACTCGAAATCGATGCAATTCTGATCCAGCAGACTTATGATCACCTGTGCATCAACCTTTTTCTCGACCAGTTCATAAATTTGTTCTTTGTTCATTTGCGCGAACACAAACGTGCTCGCCAGAAAACCCAATAGGATGAGTTTTTTTGACATAGCTACTCCTCTCCCGCCTAATGGCGGCGATTGCGAATATCTTATCATTGAACCGCATACGGCCCTAGAGGGGGTTATTAACAAGTAAAGATTCGGTCAGCCCAAGGCCTCGATGATGGCTTGGGCATAAGAGTCCGTAGTACCCGACCCGCCTAAATCGGCGGTACATTTTTCTTTCTGGGGCAAGGTGGCTAAAACGGCTTTGCGGATGCGATCGGCAATTTTGGCTTCGCCCAGATGGTCCAACATCATGGTGGCCGCAAACAACAAGGCGGTCGGGTTGGCTTTTCCTTGACCGGCAATATCGGGCGCAGACCCGTGCACAGCTTCAAACATAGCGTGATTGGCGCCCAGATTGGCGGAACCCGTCACGCCTAGGCCGCCAACCAAACCGGAGGCCAAATCGGAGAGGATGTCGCCAAACAGGTTGGTGGTGACCAAAACATCGATTTTGTGCGGATTTAGGACCATTTGCATGGCCGCGTTGTCGATAATCAAATCGTTAAATTCGATTTGGGGGTATTCGCGCGCCAATTCTTTGCCCACTTCCAGGAAGAGCCCCGTGGTCAATTTCAAAATGTTGGCCTTATGGGCAACGGTGACCCGTTTTCGGCCACGGGCTACTGCGTACTCAAATGCGGCGCGAATAATGCGCTCGCTGGCAAAACGGCTGACCACGCCGATGCTTTCAGCAACCGTGTGGTTTTCATCGACCCACTTTTCGCGACCAATGTAGAGACCCTGTGTGTTTTCGCGAAAAATGACCATATCCACTTCACCGGATACCGAACGCACACCGGGCAGGCTTTTGGCCGGTCGAATATTGCTGAACAAATCGAATTTTTGGCGCAGTCCCACATTGATGGAACGGAACCCGCCGCCAACTGGGGTGGTTAAAGGGCCCTTTAAAACGGTTTTAACTTGGTCAATCAAGGCCAGGGTTTCGCCGGGCAGAGGGTCACCGGTCGATTCATAGGCTGCCATTCCGGCCATGGCGGGAGTCCAGGAGATGGGTGCACCTGCTGCCTCCAGAATCGCAACGACCGCATCCGAAATTTCAGGTCCAATGCCGTCGCCTTTGATTAATACCACCTCGTGTTTCATGGCCGCTCCCTCCAATGCGAATCGCCTACTGGCGTCAATATCGCCGGCAATCATAGCAGATCCTTGTGTGCCTGTTGGGTTCCGCTACAATAGAAGCACATCTCATTTGACCTTAAGGAGTTTATATGAACCAGGATGTTAAGGACCAGGCAGTTAATATATTGAACCAAATTTTGGAATGTGAATTGGCAGGCGCCGTTTGCTATACCCATTACGGATTTATGGTCTTCGGCTATAACCGAATTCCGATCGTGTCATGGTTAAACAGCCAGGCCGATGAGAATTTAGCCCATGCGCGCAAGGCAGGGGAGATGATTACCCATTTTGGTGGGCATCCCAGTTTGGGCATTGGCAAACTGCTTGAAAGCCACAAACACGATATTGGCCAAATCCTCGTGGAGTGTATGGAGACCGAAAACCGCACCCTGCTGCTCTATAAAGACCTGCTCAAATTGAGTGAGGGTCATTCGGTCTTATTGGAAGAGTATGCGCGAGAAATGATCTATCAGGAGGAATTGCACATCGGGGAAATCGACAAGATGATGCGCAAACCGGGTGATATTCACGTCGCTGAACCGATCGCCAACCTCAAGAAATAAAACTTCGGGTTTGAATTGGCGTAATAGATGAGTTATTTGCCCAGGTCCCTCGCCTTGGGCTCCTGTGGGTGAGGTCCTGAATGCAATCGAGTCGAATCCGTCAGATATTAACCCTTGCGCTGCCGATTATTGGTGGCATGGTCTCACAGAACCTACTGAATCTGATTGACACTGGCATGGTCGGGAGCTTAGGCGATGCGGCATTGGCTGCGGTAGGTACGGGCAGTTTTCTGAACTTTCTATCGATTGCGTTTGTTACGGGTTTATCTGCCGGGGTACAGGCCATGTCCTCGCGTCGCAAAGGGGAAAACCGCTTGGACGAAATGGCTTTGCCGCTAAATGGTGCGCTTTTGGTCGCCATTGTGGTCTCAATCCCCCTGTGTTTTCTTTTGGCCAGTCAGGCCAAGTTGCTGTTTTCTTGGGTCAATGACAGCGCAGAAGTACTAGTTTTGGGTGAGTCCTATTATCGGGTACGGCTCTATGCCATGGCCGCGGTCGGAATGAACTTTGCCTTCCGCGGTTATTGGAATGGTATTTCGCGGCCCGGACTCTACATGATGACGTTGGTGATCATGCACGTGACCAACATTTTCCTCAATTGGGTTTTCATTTTTGGAAATTTGGGTGCACCTGCCTTGGGCGCTTACGGAGCGGGCCTGGCCACTACGTTAAGTACGTATCTCGGCACCTTCATCTATTTTGTGATGGGCTGGCGTTTGGCACGGCCAAATGGGTTCCTGGCAGGCATTCCTAACGGGCAACAGATTTCCAATCTGTTGCGGCTCGCCGTACCGAATGGGATTCAACAGATGTTCTTCGCCGGTGGATTTACAGTCCTTTTCTGGATTTTGGGTCAAGTCGGCACCGCAACAGCCAGTGCGGCTAATGTGTTAATCAATGTCGTCTTGGTCGCCATTTTGCCTGGTATTGCTTTGGGGATTGCTTCTGCCTCGCTGGTTGGTCAAGCACTCGGTAGAAGTGAACCGGAGGAAGCCAAGCAATGGGGTTGGGATGTAGTCAAGGTCGGCATTGGCCTGCTGTGTGTACTCGGCATCCCGATGTGGGCAGCGCCCCGTTTGGTTTTAGGCATTTTCCTGCATAACCCCGAAACATTGGAACTGGCGGTTGGTCCGCTTCGGTTGGTAGGCCTCACCATTTGGTTGGATGGTATGGGTCTGGTTCTGCTCAATGCCCTCCTCGGTGCAGGCGATGCCCGCCGAACCATGATCATCTCTGTGTTCTTACAGTGGTTTGTCTTCTTGCCGGTGGCCTATTTGGTCGGTCCACATTGGGGCTGGGGCTTGATGGCCATCTGGGTTGCCCAGGTGGGTTATCGGGCGATTCAGGCAGGGGTCTTTGCCTGGATTTGGCACCGTGGCGATTGGGTCAAGATCAAGGTGTGACATGTCCGAGGAAAATATGTTGAACATTGGCCCCAAGAGCCGGGCATGGTTGGCAGCCGTTGGGGTGCATAGCATGGCTGAATTGCGCGAGCGCGGTGCCGTTTCGGTGTACCATCTGCTCAAATCCAGTGGTTTCAACGTCAGTAAAAACCTGTTGTGGGCACTGTTAGGTGCCGAATGGGGTTTCCACTGGACGCAAGTCCCAACTGAAATAAAAATGACCGCTTTGGCGGATTTAGTCCGACTGGAATCCTTGGGTGCTTCCGAGTAATGGTTTTTCCTTTAATCACCAACCCACCGGAAAAACTTTCCGAAAAATCGATCCGCATCATGAGTCTTGGTCTGATCGTGGGTTCGAGCTTGTGCATTGGATTGGCTCCTGCTCTCATGCCTGCTGGCTATTCGCCACAAAGTCACTACATCAGCGAGTCAGCGGCCCAGGCGCTTCACGGTGCTTGGTTGGCTCGGCTCGGATTTCTGCTGTTCGGGTTTGGCGCTTTGCTTACCTGTCACCTGCATTATCGTGACTGGTCTGCTTGGGTGATTTGGATGATCCGGATCTTTGGGGTTTGCCTCATTGCAACTGCAGCTTTTTCCCACAAACCCTGGCTTGAAAACGTTCAAGCGGACCCTTTTGAAGATTTTTTGCATTCATTGACAGCGACAACCATGGGTTTTGCTTTTTGCTTTGCGCTTGTCGGGTTTTGGTTTGTAAAACGTCCCCTAGCCCATCGTGTTTTTGATGCCGTGGTTGGGGTTCTTTCCCTGTTGTTGCCTGTGGCTGGAGGTTTATTTCCTGCATGGGCCGGGGCTGGGCAGCGGGTGATGTTTGCGGCCGCTTATGTTTGGTTTGCTTGGGAAATCCTTTCCCGAAAGCGCCAAAAACAAGCTGCTTAGTCAGCTTTTTCGGCTGCCTTTTCCAGGTATTCCACCCCTTCAAACAGCTCAGGTAAAACTTTCAAGACTTGGGTCAAACCGAACAGAATTATTCCGTGATGAACACCAATTTCGCTGTAACCACCCGGATGTTGTTTGAGGTCCAGAGCTTCCATCGTCCCACTAATGATTAAAACCAGCGATACCGCCAAATTCAACCAAGGGTTACTGACAATTTTCCTGAGCATGCGCATATCGCCTCCTGTGCCTGTAGTTTGCCTGAGGATTGCCCTGCGGTAAATGCCCGCTTTAGCCGGCGTTGCCTGATTTGGTTGGACCCTTAAGGCCACAACCGATAAGATGGTCGTTTGGGAAGGTGGATATGCCTCAATATTTTGCGGTTTGTGCCCAGGGTGCCGAGAGTTTACTGGCTGATGAGTTAACCCAATTGGGTGCACTTTCGGTTAAACAGACCCAAAACGGTGTCTTCTTTAAGGCAGAATGGGCCCAAGTCTGGCACGTTGTGCTGTGGACGCGTCTTGCGCATCGCGTCCTGTATCTCATTCACACAGCTCGTGCCGTGAATCGCGATCAGCTTTACCGCGCCAATTTTGAGATTGAATGGCCCAAATGGTTGGCCCAAGATGCACCAATTCGCGTTTTCTCAACCTTAAAACACTGTGCCTTCCAAAACAGCTTGTTTACCAGCCAAGTGGTTAAAGATGGAGTGGTCGATCGCTTTAAGCGCGATACAGGCGAACGCCCCTCTGTGGGTCAGGACGGCGACTTTGTGGGTATCCATGTGCATATCCAGGAGGATCAGGCCCAAATTTCTATCGAGTTGGGTGGTAATCTACAGAAACGCGGTTACCGTGACCACGGTGGGCCAGCACCGATCAAGGAATCGCTGGCTGTCCTTCTGCTCTTGCGTGCGGGCTGGCCTGAAACGGGCGCATTCCTTATGGACCCGTGTTGTGGCTCTGGAACTTTTTTAATCGAAGGCGCCTGGATGGCCTTGGATCGTGCGCCCGGCCTGAATCTGGATCAACGCATTCTCGGCTACTTGAAGGTTTTTGATGCCGACCTTTGGCAAGCCGAGTTGCAAAAGGCACGCGATCGCTACGCGCTTGCTTGCCAAAAACGCGATGAACCCTTCCTGATCGGTCGAGACATCGATATTCGGGCGATTCACGCCACCCGCAAACACGCACGTGCCGCGGGGGTTGATAAATGGATGGATCTCGCCCAGGCCGATTTGACCACAGATTTGACCCGTCCAGCTGCGAGCCGAGTCGTTGTAGTCACCAATCCGCCTTACGGATCGCGAATGGGTGAAAAGCCCGAAAACTTAGCCTTATACGCCCAACTTGGTCGCGGTTTGGCGGGTTGGTCTGGTGGCTGGCGCATGGGCCTTTTAACCGAGGATGCTGGCCTGGCACAAGCAACCCGATTACGGGCTGCGCGCAAGTGGAAAGTCATGAATGGTCCGCTGGAATGCCAATTTTTCTTGTTTGAATCCAAACCAGATTCAAACGAGACTGCAGCCACGCCCGCAGCCACCCATACCGCTGAGAAGAATTTGGCTTTGGAAGCCTTTTGCAACCGCTTGCGCAAAAATGAAAAAGTCCGTCGAAAATGGGCTCAAAAACATCAGTTGGAAGCTTATCGCATCTACGATGCCGATCTACCGGATTACAACGTCGCCATCGACCGCTATGGACCCTACGTGGTGGTGGCCGAATACCAGGCTCCTGCTGAAATGGATGCAGCGAAAACCCAACGCCGCCTGAATGATGTCCTACTGCACGCGCCGGATTTGTTGGCTGTTGAGGCGAGTCAAGTCGTTTTGAAAACGCGCAAGCGTCAGCGGGGGCGTGACCAATACGAACGGGTCGCGGCTCGCAACGAACGGTTGCAGGTACAGGAAGGATCTGCCCGGTTCTGGGTCAACCTTTGGGATTTTTTGGATACCGGCCTTTTCTTGGACAGTCGCGGCGCACGTCAATGGCTGGCCGAACGTGCCTCCGGACGCGCCTTGCTCAATCTTTTTTGTTATACGGGAACGGCAACGGTGGTTCCTGCACTTGCTGGTTTAGCGCGAAGCGTTTCCGTTGATCTTTCGCGTACCTATCTGGATTGGGCCCAGGACAATTTCACTCTTAACGGATTGAACCGGAACCATGTGCTCCTTCGCGATGATGTACTGCAGTATTTGGACGCCGAAACGGAAAAATTTGACCTGATTTATTTGGATCCGCCTACATTCTCCAACTCCAAATCCATGTCCGATACCTTGGACATTCAACGCGATCACCCCAACTTAATTGATTTATGCCTCAAGCGGCTCAAACCGGGTGGAAGTCTTTTATTCCTGACCAACTTCACCAAATTCAAATGGGCCTGGCCAGAACGCGAACCTTATCGCGTAGAGGAACTGACGCAAAAACTGGTGCCTGAGGACTTTAAACGCCAGCCCAAAAGCTGCGCCTTTGCCATCCATCACCGCGTGTAGGCGCTCGGTTTCTGCAGGAAAATAAAGGACGATTCAAGGCCGGAAACGGAATCACCACTGCGTTTCACTTCATCCAGGCGTTCCAGGATTTCTGGGGTTGGCATAAATCCAACCGTCTGGTTTCGGCCTCGGCGTTTAGCCTGATACAGGGCTAAATCGGCCAAATGAACAATATCTGTCCAGTAGTATTCGTTGGGGTTCCAGTCGGTGGGGAAATGGCAATAGCCTAGCGAAATGGTTAGCTGGACCGGTTGTTCCAAATCGACCGGAATCCGGGTCGACTCCACCTTGAGGCGCAGCCGTTCGGACAATTCTCCGATTTTTTCGGGATAAACCGAACGCAGGAGAATGAGGAACTCTTCCCCGCCCCAGCGCACCAGAACATCTGATTCGCGGACCATGGGTCGGATCATGTGGGTAATTGCGCGCAGCACCTTGTCGCCAACGGCGTGGGTATAGGCGTCATTGATCATTTTGAAGTAATCCAGATCGAACATGATGAAACCCAAGGTTTCTTTTCGATTGGTGGCCGATTCTTGGGAATCGAAAAACGTGCGTTTCAGATTGGCGTATTCGGTTTCCATGATCAAGTCGAGGTAATGGCGATTATTGGTTTGGGTGAGTTGATCGCGCAGGGCCAAGCGCTCTAACTCGGCATTGGACCGGGCGAGCTCGTGGGTGCGTTCGCGAACTTTGGCTTCTAGCGCACGGGCTTGTAATTTAAATGCATGCCAGCGCGCCCAAAGAATACCCAAAACGGCAGCCAGGACCAAGCCAAAGAACCACAGCGACTTATAGAAGGGCGGAATGATCTCAATCGGCACTTCTGCGGTATAGGTGCTCCAAACGCCATCGCCATTGCGCGCCTTTACTTTGAAGGTGTAGGTCCCTGGGGGAAGGGCAGCGTAGGATGCATTTTGGTGGGTGGTTTGAATCCAGTCGGGATCCATCCCCTCTAATTTGTAGGCGTATAACAAATTATTAGATTGGACAAAAGATATTCCCGTGAAATTGAATTCCAGGTAATTCTCATTGCTGGCCAATCGGCTCAACTGGTCCAGGTTGCGCTCTTGGCCCAGAACCGTAACGCTGTTCAGGTTGATATAGGGCGGGGTCAAAGTAGGGCTTTTTTCTAAGTTGCGAAACACGGTAACCCCATTGGGGGTGCCAAACCATAAATTGCCCGCTTGGTCTTTGATTGCGGCGCGTGGATTGATCTCATTGGAAGCCAGTCCGTCTCGAAAACTAAACGCGGTAAATTGGCCATTTCGGAAACGGTTTAAACCATTGTTGGTGCCAACCCATAGAACATTGGGTTCGCCTTCCACCATGGCATAACAAATGGGTGCGGATAGACCATCAATTGTCGAATAGGTCGTAATTCGATCATTCTCCACCAAGCAAAGACCACGTGGGGTTGCGACCCAAATTCGGTTGGCCGATTGGACGTAAATATCGTTGATAAAGTCATCCAATAAACCGTCGTGTGCGGTGAGAATCCGCTCGACCAAACCGTCTTTAAAATAGACCAATCCGCGTGCCGTCCCCACCAACAGGGACGCGCGTTCAGGATAATCTGCGACCACCTCAATGCGATTGTGGGGGAATCCATTTACGGAATTTAAGGCAACTATTTGCCCCTTATTCCAAATTCCCAGGCCTTCCAAAGTAGCGATGTAGATATTCCCATCCTGGCTTGGCTCGATACAGTAGACGGTATTGTGCGGTAAACCGTCCTGTTCCCGAATAGGGCTGAATTGGCCTTTGTCGTAAATAGATATCCCGCGCAGGGTGCCAATCCAGATACGTCCCTCATGGTCCTGATTGAGACAGAGGATTTTGTCATCAACCAACCCATCCTTCTCATCATAAAGGGTGAACGTCCCATTTTCCAATTTGGTGATACCGCCACCATTGGTGCCTAACCAAATGGCGCCTGATCGATCTTGAAAAATGGCATTGACGTTGGGATACGGAAAGCCGTTTTGTGTGGTGTAGTTGCGAAACCGCGTTGTGCCCAAGCGACAAACTCCGCCACCATAAGTTCCAAACCAGGTGTTGCCCTCGTGATCGACTAGGATGCATTGCACGCCATCGGTTGGCATGCCTTCCTCAATTGAAAAGTTTTCTGTGCTGTCGCCACTTAATCGCACGGCACCCCGCCGCGAAGTGCCAAACCACATATTGCCCTGGCGATCGCGCTCGATATCGGTGCAGGCCGTGCGCAGGGGTCTATCGCCTACGAGGTATTCCTGAATGGTATTGTCCTTGTACAAATATGCGCCGTAATTGGTGCCAAACAGGATTGAGCCATCTTCATTTTCGAAGATGTCGCGCACGGTTTCGTTGTAGTTGTTACGCAAATGGGCCAGACTGTGCCATTGATTATTTTCGTAATAACCTAATCCATCGCCGTAAAAGCCAACCCATAATCGGCCGTTTTCGGACAAGTGCAGGGCGCGAACCACACCGCTCGTGTAATCGGGTGTTTCGACAAATACAAATCGATTATCTTTGAAATAAAAAAGCCCTTGTTGATAGCTACCGCCCCACAATACACCTTGTTTGTCGATGGCCAGGCAGCGCACTTCTTGGGGACCATTGCCATCGCGATCTAAGACCGGGTGGAACTGTCGCCCGTCATAGCGGCAAATGCCGCGTTCCGTTGCAAAAAACAGGGTGCCAGAAGCATCTTCAACAACGTCTCGAACCACGTTGTGGCTCAGACCGTCATCGGTCGAGTAGTTGACAAAGATACGCCCATCGAAGCGGCTAACACCCGCCTGTGTGCCAATCCACAAGTAACCCCTCGAGTCTTGAAACAGCGTGTAGACCACGGACTGCGCTAAACCCTCGTTGGTAGAATAAACTGTGAAAGGCCACTTCGCCACTGCACTCGCTGGGAGTAACCACATGAGAAGGAGCTGGGTAACCATACAGCCCCCAATAGGGATTCATTGGCTGAAGTATAGCACCGGATTGCTGAATTCGCTTGTGGGCATTAGGCTTTTAGTTTCGGGTTTTTTTGCTTGAGGTGAACAATGTTGCGCAGGAATCCCGCTAGTTTGGTTCGTTTTATGGGTGAACGGCGAAACCATTCGGCAAATTGAATGGCGTCTGCTCCGGCCAGTTGTTCTTCAGTTAATTGGGCATAAACGGGACGGGGCTCAAATTCGGATCGTTCGGGTTCCGTGGCAAATTTCTGAGGCCAAGGGCAAACCTCCTGGCAGATATCGCAGCCAAATAACCAGTTATCAAAAGGCAGGTTGGGAAGAGGTCCGCGGTGTTCGATGGTGAGATAACTGATACACCGTTTAGAATCAACGGTGCGTTGTTCGGTTATGGCTTCAGTGGGACAGGCATCGATACAGGCTCGGCAGGTTCCGCAAAAATCGCGGTGGGGTTCGCCATAAGGCACTTTCAGGTCGGTTATGATGCCGGCTAGAAAGAGGTAGGATCCATCTTTGCGGCTGATCAAGTTACCGCTGCGCCCGATCCAGCCGAGGCCAGCCTGTTGGGCCCAGTAGCGTTCGAGTAGCGGACCCGTGTCCACATAAACCCGGTAGTTCGCGCCGAGCGGTTGGAGGTGTTCTGTGCAGAAGCCCATTAACGCGTCCTTGAGGATTTCGTGGTAATCGGAACCCGCCGCATAACGGGCCAGCTTAAACGGTCCGAGTTGGACGGGCTTTGGCCAATAAGCTGCCGTCAGCATGATGACACTTTGTGCGCCTTCCACGACTAAGCGCGGGTCCAGGCGTTTGTCCAAATTCCGTTCAAACCAAGCCATATCGGCATGGTGACTCTGGGCCAGCCATTGGCGTACTGTCTCGCCACATTGCGCGCGCGCTGCTGGCGCGGCAGCCATCGCGCGAAATCCCCGGGCGCGGATCGCCGCTTGCCATTTTTGCCATGTTGCATCGGCCAGGATCATTTCATTCCGGATCGCTCATTTCATGGGATCGAACGGTAGCGTTAAGCGCGCTAAAGGTTTCGTCTAACTCCATGGAGTTGGGTGGCGGATGGCTTGGGTCGTGGAAATGCGCCAATAACAGACGAATTCGTTCCGACCGTTCGGGCAACAGCTCGCTTTGTTCCAAATCGATCCAGCGCTCCAAAAGGGTTTGGTACAGATTGGGCAGATTAGTCATATTGGTAATACTCCCGCAGCTTTTGGCGTGCGTCCAGTTGACCGGGATCCAAAAGCAGAACGGTTTGCCACAGGGATAATGATTTATCGGGCTGGTTGGCCGCTTCGTAGGCAGAAGCCAAGTTGAGCAATACATCAATACGCTGCGGATCCATGCGTTGGGCCTGCTCCAGAATTTGGATCGACTTTTCGGGTTGTTGTTCCAAAAGCGCCAGCACACCCTGGTTGTTTAGCATTTCCACCGATTGGTTATCCAAAGAAATCGCACGTGAAAAGGACTTTAGGGCATCGTCCTGTTTACCCAAATGGGTTTGGACCACCGCCAGGTTATTCCAAATGAGGGCATTCTCAGGATGATGAGAAATGGCTTCATGCAGGATCTGTTCGGCTTGGTCCAACTGGTTCATATGAAAAAGTTGAACGGCGTAATCATTGAGCTGAATGACCTGATGTGTCGCTCCGGATCCGCCAGCAGATTCACTTGCACCGCTTTTCTCTAAGGCCGAAATTCGCGATTCCAGGGATTGCAGTGTCTCGACCATTTGTTGCATAAAAGCTTGCAGGCCATGGGTTTCCACCAGGCGCGTCCACTCTTTCTGCAGAAACTCGCGAATCTGCTGGTTCATTAGGCTATTGCCCATGCCGGGTTCAGGCTGGGTTTCCATCTTGAGACCTCAATTCCAGGATTTCCTCCATGTCCATGGAGCGAACAGTGTTTTTTTTCTGTGCAGCATTAGCACGTGAGAAGAGGCGCTTGGGACGGCCGAATTCGGTGATGTATTGCTGACTCATCAGGGCAGGTAAGGCGTGACCATTGGTGCGAATGCGCAACGCTTGTTCAAACAGTCCTGCTTCCAAACAGAGCGATCGTTGCACTGCAATATCGCCGTCTTCATTGGCGATGCGCATAGCGGCGTAATAGGACTGGCCCATGGCCCGCAGGGCATAAGCTTCCAGCAGGGCACGGTCGGGCTTGTCCATGAAATTTTTCATTTTAGAGAACCACTGATGAAATTCCGTTTTGCCTTGATCAATTAACCAGATCAGAGCATCAACCGGGACGGGCCCGCCTTGATCTTCCCAACGCGCCAGGGCCCACATGCGCAGTTTTCCATAATAACCGCGAACTTCGCGCAACGCTTCGGCAAAGGAAATGCCACAGCGCGCTGCCAGGCTACGCAGGTCCAACTGCAATCCAGCCTCGCGCAATACGGCAAACGCTTCCAGGGCATAGCTGGCCGAATCAGAGGCTAATATACGCTGATAGACCTGGATAGAGTCTTCCATTTTGCCAAAGTGCCAGGAAAGCCAAGCGCATTCGCGCTGGATATCGACCCGCTCGGGAAACCGACCGGCCAAACGGATAAACAGGTTTAAACTCTGGGCCCGCCCCTCGGGATTTTCAATTTGGGTCAGGGCATCAAAGCAGGGCTCAAACTGCTGGGTTTCCCACAAGATTTTGGCTTTTGCAAGCGCTGCTCGGTCGCGCAGGTCGCGTTGGCTGCCTGCTTGATTCAGCATTTCTAAGCGCGCCTGTGCCATTTCGGATCCGAGGTCATTTTCTTCATGGACCTGGATGATCACCTGCCAATTTTGCCAATCGGCCATCAACTGAATGTAGGCCAGAAGCGCTTCGCGATTGTTCTCCTGCGATTTGGTAACACGATAGACCCCTGCACTCAACGACTGGGCACCCATCAGATCAATTTCTGCAAATTCGCGCAGCAGGTGAACCGCTTCGCTTAAGGCCTTCATCTCGAGTGCGATGCGTATCATCAAACCATACAGAGTAATGTTTTTGCTTTTTTCGGGATGTTTGACCAGGTACTTGCGCAGGTATTGGAAAATCTTTTCGCCTGCTTTTGGGTTCTCGCGCAATAGGTTGCGGAAGGTGTCTACGGCCTTGGGAATTTCGCCTTGGATGAGGTGGAATCGCCCCATTAAGAAACCCGCATGAATATCCTGCGGCATCTTCATTTTGATCAGGTCGGTGACCTGAATCAGGCTGGTCCGAATTTTGGCATCATTGAGCCGAATCCCACGCAGAATAGAAATGGCCTCATCCACTTTACCGGCCTCGGTTAGCCAGTAGGCCAAATCGATATAGGTTGCCGGTTCATTTAAAGCATCTGCAAACCGTTTCTGCCATTCGATGATGTTTTCGAGTTGGCCTTCAGAATGGCGTTCCCACAGGCTGATCAAACGTTTCCATGTGGCTTGGTCGCGGTGTTGCAAAACGAGTTCGAGGACCTGTTCCAAATAATCTTGACGGTTGGGAAACAGGTGGTTGACCAATTGAGTCTTGTTTTTTTGATAATAGCGTGCGTTACGCGAAGCCTTGCAAAAGAGCGCTACGGCCTTGTCGATTTTTCCAAGGCCTTCAAAAGCAAAACCCATGAGCTGTTGGATCCCGGGCAGTTCCGATTCGGGTACTTCGCCGGCCAGCAGGCGTTTGCCCAATTCAGCTGCCTCTTCAAAACGCTCCATGCGGATCAGGATATTGAGGCGCGTTTTGTCCCACAGAATCGGAACGGGGTTGTCCTGGCCCATCTGTTCCAAACAGCTCAGCACAATACGTACATGTTGGGGATACTTTTCGGCCAATTTCTCGGCGGCCTGACTCGCGGCCGTCAGCTCGCCTTGGATCACAAGTGCCTTTACTTCTTCCAGTTCGGGTCCCAAAACCAATTGTGGATCTGTGGATTCCATTCGGATTTGTACATCGTCAATGGCTGCTGAAATCAGGGTTTCTGTCGAGCCACCAATTTCAGACTCCAGGTCAGCGTTTTGAATGGGCACCGTTTCCAAGGGAACTTCCTGGGTCGGCGCAGCGCCTTCCATGGGCCGTGTTTTGACGCCTTTCGCCACCAGAAACCATAGGTCGCGGGGCTGGATTTGGTCCAAATACTGTTCGACCAGTTGAGCTAAGCGCTCCTCCACAAAGTCAGATTCCTTAGCCAACGCTTCGCAGATACTCAGAAATTCATGCGCACAATCGGGGAACTGCTCAAAAACGGTTTGGATCAGTTCCAGGCTACTGTTGAATTTCTTTTCCAGGTACTTGGCGTGTAACAAGGCCAATAACCACAGGGGCGTCCAATTGACGGTGGGCGCTTTTAGGCTCAAATGTTCGAAGAAATCAGCATCCAACCCCACTTGATCAATAATGAGGTTTAAGGCGATCAGCGCCGCTCGATCCGACTCCTGGGGCAAAATATCAAACAGGAAACGCGCGGTTTGCACTTCGAATTTGGTTTCCAAATGATCTTCCAAAAGCATTTGGATGGGCTCGAGAAACTCAGCAATTTCCTTAATCAAGTTCAAGTGGCGCAGAGCTGAAGCCGTCAAATTATTCTGCAGTTGGTAGGAAGCAACCAGCAGGTGAAGTTTGGTCAGAATAGGATAGTTTTCCAGAACCAATTCCATCAAAGCGATAATTTCGGGGTGGGGGTCTTCCTGGAATTGCGTTTCCAATATGAGCGCCGCTTCTTCCCATGCGCCCTTTTGGATGTAAATTTCCGCAATCCGCAACAGCACCGTTCTGCGTAAGTTGGGATCATCCATGGCAACCATGGCGTGCTTTTGAAAATTAAAAAGCTCTTCTTGGCCAAATTGGCTCAGTTCGTCCAAGACGCCACCCAAGATTTCTGGGTCCTGCAGGTAGGTTGCTAAATTAAAACGGAGTTGGCAGACCTCTTTGGTGTGAAATTCCTCGCCCAGTAAATTGGGGATCTCGATGAGGACCTGCAGCGCATTTTCGCGATTTTCCATGCCTAAGGCCTGCAGCAAGGAAAGGGAATCTTCTTTTTTCCCAGCGGCAATGACCAGGCGAATCAGGCGCAATCGATGTTGTAACTGGCGCATGTCCATATCGGGCGCCCGCTGGCATAAGGTCATAATCTTTTTGAGGAAGCGGGCATCCGCTTCCAGCGCCCGACTGAAAAAGTCGAGCGCGGCATCCCATTCTTCCAATACCAAATGACCAACACCTGCAGCGACACACCATACCGCTGAGAGGCGCGGATCCTGAATTTCACTGGCGACCTGTGCCCAGTTGTTGAGTAACCAGCGGCGATCACCTTCTTGTGCCATCATCAAAAGATCGCTGATGTTCTCAAATGCCTGGGCATTTAAGAGGTGATCGACCAAGGCCCCGCGAAAAAGGGCTGTATCGCGAACCAAGTTCAAGAATAGGCCGCGCGCATGATCGGGAATAAGTTCGTTTAACCGGTTGCGGGCCATGTTCTTTTTGAGGCGACGCAAAACGTCATTCCAGTCGCGTGCCTTGAGGCTCAGCGCCATTTCTTCCCGCATCAGATTTAAATCGTTTGGTGCTTGGCTTAATGCCTCATCGACTAACAGCAAGGCCTTTTCGTATTGTTGCTTTTCCGTTAGCTTCTTGATGCGCTCGAGGCTTTTTTCCAACTGGCGTGTCATCCAAGTTGCTCCAAACATGCGGAAATAAAGGGAATATCTTCTAAAAGTTTATACGATTTAGTCCGGACGGCCAAGCCAAGTTTACGGCAGCTCAATCGCTCACTAAAATGAGGAGACAAAAGGAGGCCTCCAATGACCCAAATTGATCAGTTACCTTTGCTGTGGGAAATCACCGGCCCGGTTGGCCGGCTCACCCTGCAACGACCCGAACAACGCAATTCCCTTTCGCGCAGCTTGGTTGCAGAAATGGACTCCATTTTCATGCAAGTGGCTGAAGATCCTAATGTTTCTGTTGTTGTAGTTCGCGGGTCTGGAACCAAAGCCTTTTGTGCCGGAGCCGATTTGAAGGAGCGCGAGGGCATGCCCGATGACGAGGTTGTCGCTTGCGTGGACGCCATTCGCCATTGCTTTGAACGCCTCGCTCAATTACCGCAAATCACGATTGCCTGTCTCAACGGGGTCGCACTGGGTGGCGGTCTGGAGTTAGCTCTGGCCTGTGACCTGCGTTACGCCTCCTCCGAAGCGAAATTGGGTCTGCCCGAAACGCGTTTGGCCATCATTCCGGGCGCCGGTGGTACCCAACGCCTGCCGCGAATTGTAGGGGTGGCCCGCGCCAAAGAACTCATTTTTACCGGTCGGGTCCTTCCTGCGGCTCAAGCGCTGGAGGTCGGTCTGGTTCACGCCGTGTTTCCCGCCGAGGATTTGGACCGCGAAGTGAATGCAGTGATTGAGAACCTAACCACTGCCGGGCCTTTGGCGCTAAGAGCTGCCAAATGGGCCATCAATTTGGGGATGCGGGGAGACCTTCAACAAGGCCTACTCATCGAAAAAGATGCCTATGCGCAAGTCGTGCCCACTTATGACCGGCGCGAAGGACTTCTGGCCTTTAAGGAAAAGCGCCCACCCATTTATAAGGGTCATTAAATCAGGTGAAGGATGATGGCCAATCCGCCAAAACCCAGGCAATACCAGCCAAATTGGAAGAAGCGCTTGCCTTTGAGTAACCACATCAGCAGTTTAAGAGCACAAAGTCCGCTTACCAGCGCGGCCAGGAAACCGATGGTATACGGCAAGATCAATCCTTCAGGTATTCCCGTTTTGAGCAAGTGGCGGGCATCCAAAAGCTCGGCACCGGCAATCACCGGGATCGCCATGAGAAACGAAAAACGGGCAGCGCTCTCTTTGTGCAGGTCCGAGGCAACCCCAGCCAGAATCGTCGATCCAGAGCGCGAAATGCCGGGCAGGACGGCCAACGCTTGGGCCAAGCCCATGACCACCACTTGAGCAATGCCTATTTCCTGGAGATGGCGTTTTCCTTCGCTGAGTTTTTGACCGCCCAGCAACATGATGCCGTTCAGGATCAACAAAACGCCCACCCAGATGGGTTGCGCATGCACGCCCGCAATGTAGGATTTGCCCAAGATGCCAACGAGGCCGGCTGGGATCGAGGCCAGGATCAGGTAAGGGATGATCCGTGAGGGGACCCGCTCATTTGGCTGCAGAAATGCACTGCGGATGGTTGCCCAAACCTCTTGGCGAAACGTAAAGATAATGGCGGCCAAAGTGGCGGTATGCACGAGAATATCGAAAGTTAAATCCGGCTCTTCTAAGCCGAACCAGGCACCAAATAAAGCCAGGTGACCACTTGAACTGATCGGAAGGAACTCAGTTACGCCTTGGATGATTCCGAGCCACAATGCGGTTAAGCTGTCCATTCTGTGCGCCTCCTGGTTTATGCGACCCGCAGATTGTTATACACTTTGGCCAGATTCTTAAGCGTCTTTTTGGAGGAATCGGTGCTTTCCAAACCGTGGGTTCGTCAATTGGCTCTCGTGGGTCTGATTATTGCCGGATTGGTGCTGCTCATTCTCATTCACCAAGTCCTGGTACCTATCTTCATTGCCCTGGCCCTGGCTTACATTTTCGACCCCGTCATTGACCGATTCGAGTTGTGGAAAATTCCCCGTACCTGGGGCATTGTGATCTTGTGCTGCATCATTTTGCTCGTGTTTGGCGGGTTTCTTCTTTATGTGGTTCCACGTTTGGTCCATCAGCTTAATGAATTGCAGGATCGATTGCCACTGTATTGGGACCGTTTGCGCGATCAACTGCTGCCACAGGTTGAAGCATTCCGCCAGGAGCATGCTCAAGAGTACCAGCAGGGATTGGACTGGCTGGTCGAGCAGGGCAAAAAAAATGGTGCGGCCCTTCTGGCCAGTATTTCCATGGGCGTTGCCGCAAGTTTCAAATCGCTGGGCTCCCTGATTGCCAAATTGGTGGGTCTGGTCGTGGTGCCCGTGATGACCTTTTACCTCCTGCGCGATTTTGACAAGCTGAAACTGCAGGCGGTTGAATTGGTGCCGCTCAAGCGACGCGAATCGGTCATCGGTTTCTTTTCTGAATTGGACGGTGCCCTGAGCGGTTTTATTAAGGGCCAACTCACCGTCGCCATTATTCTCAGCATCATTTATTCGATTGGTTTGTTTATTTGCGGATGTCCCGCGCCGCTTCTGATTGGTGTGATTGCTGGATTCGCCAATCTCGTTCCGTATTTGGGCTTGGCCTTGGGTTTATTGCCTGCCGTTCTGCTGACTTATCTGAGCGGCAATGGTTGGGGTTTTACTTTGGGTGCTGGACTGACCTTTGTGGTCGGCCAGATGTTGGAAGGATTGGTAATTACGCCCAAAGTGGTCGGCGAATCGGTTGGTCTCCATCCCGTTGTGGTCATGTTGGCGTTGATGGTTGGGGGAACCTATTTTGGTTTGGTCGGCATGATCCTTGCCCTCCCATCGGCTGCGGTTTTGGTCGTGATCTTGAAGCGGCTTTATGGGTCCTACACCCGTTCCGTTCTTTTTCATGAAGAATTTCCGGCCAAACCCGAAATAAAGAAAGGCAAAAAATCGTAAGTACACTTGCCGTGCTTGCGGTTTGAAGTGAAGTTGGAGTTGTCATGCAGCGTTTTCTTTGGTTATTTTTCAGTCTCTCGGTCTGGGCCATGGGCCCCAGTCACGTGGATGTTCAGTTGCTCAGCAATGCGTCACCGATTGCGAAGGGTCAGCCGTTTTGGCTGGGTATTCAACTCACTATGCGCGAACACTGGCATACCTACTGGGAGAACCCGGGTTCCTCTGGTTTGCCAACAACGGTGGAATGGCAACCCGTGGAAGGCTTGCAAATTGGAGCCCTTCAGTTTCCGATCCCGCAAAAATTTGTCGATGACGCTGGCTTCATCACTTATGGCTACGACAACCAAGTCCTGCTGCTCGCCAAGGCCGTTTATTCGGGCGATGCGAACAGCCTTTCGATCCAGGGCAAAGTCGATTGGTTGGAATGCAAGGAACTGTGTATTCCCGGCTCGGCACCGGTCCAACTCAATCTGACCATAGGCGAAGCTTCGCTGCAGAATGAAAAATTGTTTTCCGAAACCCTGCAAAAAGTACCTGTGGACTGGTCGCCAGACGCGCCTTTTGCGTACGACTTCGCCATCCAATACGGTGCGGATCAATGGAAAGCCCAGCTCCCACTTCAGGCCAAACAGGGTGATATTAGCGCTAATCCTCAACTTTTTCCCGGTCTAAACCCGCATGCCGAATTGACGAGCATTCAGTGGAACCCGGCTGGCAAGGGCTTAACCGGCAATTTGACTTTCAATGCCTGGGACGAAAAGCCCGCAGATGATTTTGTCCATACGGCTGTTCTTGTTTGGGAATCTGCGGATGGAACCCAGCCCTACCGATTGGTGCTGGCCCCGACCAAAAAGCAAGCGGCAGCGCCCATCGCGCCCGATTCTGGCACACCGGCCAAATCCGGACTTTTGTTTATTTTGCTGATTGCTTTTATCGGCGGACTGATTCTCAACTTGATGCCCTGTGTTTTGCCCGTTTTGTCGCTAAAAATTCTCAGCTTTATTAAAGAGGCGGGTTCCCATCAGGGGAGACGTATGGTCCTCAGTTTGGCCTATACCGTTGGCATCCTGGTCTGTATGGAAGTCCTGGCTGTCACGATCATGATCACGAAGATGGGCGTGGGTGGTCAGTTTTCCCTGCCCGGTTTTAACCTTGGCATGGCTGTTCTTTTGTTGGTTATGAGCTTGAGCTTTTTCAACGTCTTTGAGTTTGGTACGCCCAATGTTGGAGGGCTCTCCCAACTGAACCGCAAATCGGGCTTGCAAGGCGCTTTTTTTCAAGGGGTGTTAATGACCATTCTGAGCACCCCGTGCTCCGCCCCTTTCTTAGGGACCGCCTATGCCTGGACGTTAACCGCAACCAACTTTGAAGTCATTTTGGTGTTTTTTATGATTGGTTTGGGTCTGGCCGCGCCCTATGTGGTTTTGACTTCTCTGCCCAGTTTAATGAAGTTCATGCCCAAACCGGGCCCCTGGATGGAAACCTTTAAGACTTTTATGGGTTTTCCCCTGTTGGCGACTGTGGTTTGGTTGCTCTCTATTCTGGCCGCTCAAACCGGCCGCTCCGGATTAATTGGGGTGATGACCTTTTTATTGTTTGTCGCCCTGGCTGTTTGGCTGTTTGGCCAGGGCCAGAAAGCGGAGCGCAAAATGGGCACTTGGCTTGCGGCCGCGCTGATTCTGGGTTTTGGCACTTGGTTTTCACTTTTTAAACTCTGGGATATTCGCAATCCAATGGCTGACTTAAATCGCGAAAAAGAGGAAATTTACCTGAGCTTTTTGGCTGAACGCGGTGGTTCTGAGGATGTTATGGCCTTGCTGGAATCGAAAAAAACCACAAATGAGGAATTGGCCTGGATTCCCTACAGCGCTGATGCCCTCAAACATTTCCGCGCCAAAGGGCGGCTGGTCTTTATGGATTTCACTGCAGAATGGTGCGCGACATGTAAGGCCAATGAGAAATTTGTAGTGGATACGGAAACCATTCGCGCGGCTTTTACCAAATACGATGTCGTCACCATGAAGGTTGACTACACCAACCAGCCTGCCGAAATT
The DNA here is from genome assembly GCA_020637335.1 of Acidobacteriota bacterium. Classification (GTDB taxonomy): domain Bacteria; phylum Acidobacteriota; class Holophagae; order Acanthopleuribacterales; family Acanthopleuribacteraceae; genus JACJWC01. Next base: position 160,807 of record JACJWC010000014.1, read on the forward strand.
ACGGAACTCTTAAAAAGTTTTAACCGGGCAGGAGTTCCGCTTTATTTGTTTTACCCAGGGGAAGGGCAAGCTTTGGTATTGCCAGAAACCATTACTCAGCGTATGGTTTTGGATGCCTTGGAAAATGCGCAGGCTGCTTTGACCCAGCGAACCCGTCTTAATCAGCCGGAATGAGGATGTATGTGGGCTCTTCTCCTTGTTTTTTTATGGAGTCAGGATGGCACCCGCGTCCTGATCATGAACAACGGAAAAAAACTGGTCTGTTCAAAAGTGGAGGACAAGGGCAACGTTGTTCAGGTTGTGAGCAATGGCCAGGCCTACAGTTTTCCCAAAAAGCTGATCAATTGGGAAGCGTCTGAACAAGCGCAAAAACAATACGAATCCGACTTAGCGGAAGCAGAAGCGCGCAAAACCGCGGAAACGCAAGCGCAACCCAAAGCCGAAGAAGAGCGCAAGCCGATCGTGTTCGTTTCGATCGAGGAAAAGCCGGATTCGGGTCAGCCGACCAAGGTCCAACTGACCAAACGCGGCAACAGTTTAATTGTTCCGGTGGTCCTGAACGGAAAGGGCCCATATAGCATCATCCTGGATACTGGCGCCGAATTGACCTGCATTTCGCCGGTAATTACACGTGAGGTTGGGGCACAGCGTGTCGAAGGTGAAGTCCATCTCGGTGGTGTTGGCGGAACGGAGCAAGGGAAAATCGTTTTGTTCTCTGAAATTTCCGTAGCCGGAGCAAGGGTCGGTGATTTCCATGCCGTTGAGGTTGACCTGAGCAAGGCCATGGGCGAAGAAGTTATTGGCTTATTGGGTCAGGATTTTTTAAACCATTTCTCGGTCCAGATCAATTCGAGTGAGAACTTTGTGGAATTCACGCCTATAAGTGGGCGGGCCGTTGACCATTTGGGCGACCGGATCAGCCTGGAAGCACTGATTGATCGCTGGAAGGATATGTCCGGAAAAATCGGACACCATATGGGGACGGTTGGGCGAGTCACCCAAAATTATCAGCGCGGGGGAACGCAACGATTGGGTACGGATGCCCAACAGGCCGAACTGTTTTTTATTGATTTGCGTTCACTTATGAACGAACTCATCAGCGAGGGCGGCGATAAAATCATGCCCTACCTCTCCTCGGCTGAGCGTCTGCGTTTCCAACAGGACATGAGTTGTCACCCCATCATGGATCGGTTCCTGACCGATGTGGTGCGCTACTGCCACCATTTCGTTTCTAATCCGCAACCCACGGACCAGTTGACCCAACAATTTTCCGACGAATACAGCCAGCTCCAAGCGCGTTACAACGAGTTTGAGGCCTGTCAGGCCCGCTATTGAAGCCTGAATCCCGCCATAAACCTCTGTTTTGCCCCAGAAAGTGTGCTTTTCCGCACAGAAAAAAATTCGATTTAAATCCGAATTAGATTACAATACGCTGCATCCCAGTGATTCTTTAATAACTCAAGGAGAACGGAATGAACAAAGCCGATTTAATTAAAACCATTGCAGGTGACGCTGATTTGACGAAAGCCCAAGCCACTGCGGCATTGGATGCTTTTATCGATGGGGTTACCAAATCCCTGAAAGCTGGCGAAGGAGTGACCCTGGTTGGGTTTGGCTCTTTCTCAGTTGCTCAGCGCGAAGCGCGTCAAGGTCGCAACCCGCGTACTGGTGAGCCCATGACGATCAAGGCCAGCAAAACCGTAAAATTCAAGCCTGGCAAAGGTTTTGACCTGAATTAATTTTCCGGTTTATGTGGTTCAAAAAAGCCTCCCATTGGGGAGGCTTTTTTTGTGTTCAGGTCTCAGCTTCCTCAAACCATGCGGCCAATAACGCATCAAACGAAAGCGTTGTCATTCCGGGCAACTCGGCGATCGATAAGCCGTACAAATGCCCATCTGTGCCTTTGGATCCATGCCGAACGGTGGCTTGTAAGCCGATTTGCAGGTTGGTGCTGGGAAAATCCAGCTGACACTCCAACGCGTCATCCACATTAAGATCCATCTGGGTTCGAATCAAAAATCCACCCGCACTTAGATTCAGGACTTCCACATTTTGGAATGCGGTTCCATCTACCCGTCTGGCGGCCATCTCCAAATTGCTAAGGTAGCGTTTAAATTTCCTTTTTTCAGCGGACATCCGATCTCCAGACCCAAGATTGGTCACCCAGCGACCTCTACAGCCTTATCGCAAATTGTTCAAAAATCTTAATGCTCGGATTCGCTTTTATCCGCACTGAGGCCGCTTTGGGCTGGTTATTTTGGGGGACTCTGCCTAGAATATGGCCTTTACTAACCTGTCCAGGAGCCGATTTATATGGATGCATCAACCATGGAACTCACTCGCGAGGGTGTTTCCCAAACCTATAACTTGCCTTTGTTTGAATTGATATTTCGCGCTCAAGGCCAACACCGCAAATCCTTTGATCCGGCGCGGGTTCAGGTCAGTTCGCTGCTTTCCATCAAAACCGGTGGTTGCCCGGAAGATTGCGGTTATTGTCCCCAAGCCGCCCGTTACCATACGGATGTTGAACGTACAGGTTTAATGTCGGTGGAATCAGTGCGCGAGCGCGCCCTGCAAGCGAAAGCCGGTGGTGCCGACCGTTTCTGTATGGGTGCAGCCTGGCGATCGGTCAAACCGGGCAAAGATTTTGATCAAGTTCTGGAAATGGTGCGTGCCGTCAGTGATTTGGGCATGGAAACCTGCTGTACACTCGGCATGCTTCAACCGGAACAGGCGCAACAACTCAAAGAAGCAGGCCTGAATTTCTATAACCACAACATCGATACGTCTGAGTCTTTTTACGGTGAAATCATTTCCACTCGCCACTTCAGCGATCGCCTGGATACCCTGCACAACGTTCGAGAGGCCGGCATCAATGTCTGTACGGGTGGCATCTTGGGCATGGGCGAAAGCGACGCGGACCGCATTGATTTCCTGCTCACTTTGGCCAGCTTGGATCCCCAGCCCGAATCGGTCACCATTAACGCCTTAGTTCCAGTTGAAGGGACGCCGCTTGCGGAACAACCGCCCCTCGACCCTTTAATCCTGGTGCGGGTTATCGCAGCAGCGCGCATTCTCATTCCCCAGGCAACGATTCGCCTCTCGGCCGGGCGTCTGAGCTTGTCTGAAGAAGCGCAATTTCTGTGTTTTTTAGCGGGCGCCAATTCGATTTTTGCCGGCGATAAACTGCTCACCACACCCAATCCCACCTTCGCCAATGATCACCAACTCCTTGAAAAATTGGGATACCACGCCAACAGCTCATGTTCCTGAACACGCGTCTTACTTCCGACCTGGTCCAACTGCGGCGAGCCGGATTGGGTCGCAAGTTGACCTTGCCCAATGGTTTGGATTTTTCCTCCAATGACTATTTGGGTTTGGCCAACCATCCGCTGCTGCGACAATTACTGGTTGAGGCCTTGGAAAAAGGCTTGCCGGTTGGCAGTACGGGCTCTCGTTTGTTGCGCGGTCATCAGGTGCAGCACGCGGATTTGGAAGACAATCTTTCTGCCTGGACCGGCCGTTCTGCGCATTTGTTATTTGGATCGGGTTATGACGCCAATATGGGCGTTTTGGCCACTCTGATCCAATCCGGTGATACCGTTTTTTCTGACGAAAAAAATCATGCCTCTCTGATTGATGGGATCCGCATGACCAAAGCCAAAAAAGTTATCTTCCCGCACAACGATTTGGCCTTTCTGGCGCAGGCCATCGAATCCAATCCCGCTGAAGCCAAATGGATCGTAGCGGAGTCGGTCTACTCCATGGACGGCGACCTGTGCGATGTCCGCAGCTTAATGAACCTGGCCGAACAGACCGGCTCCGGTCTCATCCTGGACGAAGCGCATGCTACCGGTCTTTACGGCTCGCGCTGGGCTGGGCTGAGCCAGGACCTCGACAGTTCTCTCGTTCCCGTCGTGGTCATTCACACCTGCGGAAAAGCATTGGGCTGTTTTGGGGCAATTGTCTCCAGCAGCCATTTGGTGCGCGAGACGCTTATCAATCGCTGCCGCAAGTTCATTTTTAGTACGGCCACCTCGCCCATCCTACCGGTCCTGATCCAGTCGGCGTTGCATATCTTGGGTCGTGAGCCGGATCGGCTAACGCGCTTGTGGGACAATATCCGCTATTTTTCCAAAGGGTTAACGGCACTTTCGATCCCGGCCCAACCGGAAAGCCCGATCTTCCCTGTTGTGTTGGGTTCCAATGAAGCCGCTCTGGCTGCTGCCGAAGCCATTCAGGCCCAGGGTCTGGATGTGCGTGCAGTTCGTTACCCG
>JACJWC010000015.1 GCA_020637335.1 Acidobacteriota bacterium
GGCAATCAGTTCTGCAAATAATTTCTTTTCCCAGGTGATTTTCTTTTTGTTGAGGAATAAAGCCTTACCTGTGCGCGTGATGGCCATGGCCTGTACACCGTGGCTACTAAAGGAGGCAATCGGGTCGCGCATCAAGGGTTTTCCTGTGCCTTCTCCTTGCGAATAAGGCAACCAAACCGTCTTTTGATCCTCCATTTCCAAGGTAATGGTGTCCTGGTAGATATAAAAAGTGCGCAGAGGTGAATTACCCAACCAGCCTTGCAGGATACGGCCCGTCTGGCTGTCCAGGAGTTGAACCCCGGAATCCAGGCCGAGAACCATCTGATGATCAAAAACTTGGGGCGGCCAAAGCAAGTTCTGGAGTCGCACGCGCCAACGTTCGGTCAGGTCTGCTTCCAAAAACAAAAGGCCACCATCGCTTAATTGGACTAAAAACCCGTTTTCCCATGCCATCAAAGCGGTCACGCCATGGGGTTCAGGTCGCAAATTCTCCAATTCTCCGTCCACAGAGAAGAGGTGAAGTTCCTGTGTATTGGCCAGGAGTAACGTCCCTTGCGGACTAATCGCACAGGCATTTGGACGAAACGAAACCTGGAACTGGTGGTGTACTGGCGGAAACGCATCTACATTTTGTAAGCTCAGGAAATAAAAGCACAAGATCATTCGGATTGCCTCAAAAGGACAGTTTAGCGCGAATTGGCAAAAACCCGGGATCTGGAATCGCTGGCATGGGCGGAAAACGAGGATTTGCTTGGGCTTGCCAACGACTTAGTGTATGATGCGTGCTCGCGACCGCTTTTCAATACCTTCGCGGTTTTGTTATAGTCTTAGCCAAATGCTTTTTGGAATTTAGAACTTTCTATGGACCCTGATTCAAGTAGTTGGGAAGTTGTTTGGGACCCGGATGGTGAGGAACCCCCACCCCTGGCGCTGGATGATTTTTGCGCCGCGCTTCAACAAAAACTCGGTTTGAAAGATTCTGAATTGTGTGTGCTGCTGTGTGACGATCAGCGGATTCAGGCCCTTAATGCTCAGTTTCGCCACAAGAATAAAGTGACTGATGTCCTGAGTTTTCCTCAAAAGGAGGCCGGTCCCTATTTGGGCGATATCGCGATCTCGTTGCCTCAGGCCCAACGCCAAGCACAGGAAATTGGTCAATCGCTTGAGGAGGAAGTGCGCTTCCTGATCTTGCATGGTGTGCTGCACCTCTTGGGATACGATCACGAAACCGACCAAGGCCAAATGCTGCAAAAACAATCCGAACTTAAAATGGAATTGGGGACGTTTTTCCCCGGGAGTCTTCATTGAATAGTCCAGTCTCGCAACAGGGATTTCTCATGGCATTGGCCCTGTTGGCGCTCGTGCGGTTCTTAAATTCGCTGTTGTTGGTGGCCTTAAACGGATTGGGCCCTATTTACGTCAAGGTTTTTGCCAACAAAATTAAGGACGCCAAACCCCATTTGGCTTCGCGTTTGGAAAATGAGCGCGAGTTCCGTGTTCAGGTTGAACTCTTCGATAAAATCAGCTTGGTTGTTTTATTGGTTTCGGCCATTCTCATTTTTCCTGCCCATTGGTGGACCTGGCTGGGCATTGCTGCCTACCTGCTCATTTTTGATTGGGCTCTTTCCCACTACCTTGCCCTGCATCAACCCGAGGGCTTTCTCGAACGCCTTTACCCGCTCTTCCGTCCACTCTACATTTGGCTGCGACCCTTAGCCTCCGGGATTACGGCGCTGGCCAAAAAAGGCATGCTTTACGACATGTCCCAGGAAGAGGAGGAGGAGGAATCGCCCGAGGAGATCGATGCGTTTATTCAGGCGGGAACCGAAGAGGGCGTCATTGAGGAAAAGGACCGCCACCTGGTTGAGAATATTCTGAACCTCAATGAAACAATGGTCCGCGAAATCATGACGCCGCGGACCGAGATGAAGTGTTTGGATATTCGCCGCAGTAAACAGGAAGCCCTTGAGATTTTTAAAACCTCGCGTTTTTCTCGCTTGCCGGTCTACCGCGAGAGCATTGATAACATCGAAGGCCTGATCCGGCTCAAGGACCTTGTTTTGGAAACAAAACCGCACAAAAGCTTGGCCGAAATTTCCATGCCTGTCCTTTTTGTCCCGGAGAGTAAAAACGTTGCCGACCTGCTCCAGGAAATGCTGAAAACACGTATCCAGATGGCGGTGGTGTTGGACGAGTATGGTGGAACGGCTGGCCTGATTACCCTTGAGGATGCAATTGAGGAAATCGTTGGTGAAATCCACGATGAACACGAAGTGCCCGATCAGGACGAAATGGTCGTTCAACCCGATGGGACCACACGTGTGGATGGACGGGTTCTGCTCGAAGATTTTTGCGATCACTTTGGACTTTCGCTGGTGGATGACAATGTGGACACGATTGGCGGCTATCTCTTCGCCAAAGAAGGCCGAATTCCCGATGTGGGTCATCGTGTGGTGATTCAGGATGTCGAAATTGAAATTCTCAAGGCAGACTCGCGGCGCATTTATGAGATTCTGGTGCACTCCTTAAAAGACGCAGAACCCGTTTTGGATCCCAATACGGAGAGCAACAACGGCCGCTAATGGAATGAGCGTTTAGCGTTCCATTTGCAGGAATCGAAACACGGCAGTCACCCCAAACAGAACCAGGACCGACCAGGCGGAGACAACTGGTGGCAACAAACCAATTCGGCCTAACTGCAAAAAAAACACATAAAGGCCCCAGAAGGCCAAACCTAAAACCAAGCCCGAAGCCAAACCAAAAAAAGTGCCACGTCGACCGAATTGAAAGCCCAAGGGCGCAGCCAAAAGCACCATTAAAAACGGTAATATCGGCTGTGTCCATTTGGCGTAAAACTCAGTGGGAAACCGCGGATGGAAAATACCCAGGTCCCGCACGTAATTCATATATGACCGGTATTCGGCAATGGAAAACTCTTCCGGCTTCCGCTCGCGCAAGGCCAAATCCTCATGGGTCACATCCAGTGGGAGCACCTGACCCTTGGGCACGAGCGCTGGACTGGGTTGAATGTAGTCATTGACTTTGCTGAACCGCCACTGGGAGCCGGGCGATTCGGTTACCCAAGTGCCTTCTGGAGTCAATTGGATGCGGGCTGTCTCTGTTCGGCTGATCACCCCGCCTTTGGCAAAATCGATTTCATACCAGACCGCGTTGTACATCATGCGTTCGGTTGGATTGTAAAACTCAAAGTTCAGAAAATGGCCGCCTGCCGTGCGGATCCAATTCTTGTGAAACGGTCCTGGATTGCGGTTTTTGATTTGATAACGCAAGTTCATGGCCATCCGATTGGCTGCAGGCATGAACCGGGCGCCCAAATAATATTCGCCTGCGGTGAAACACACACCCATGATCAGGAGCGGCAAGCACAACCGGCGCAAACTCCCGCCAGCGGCGCGAATGGCTGTAATTTCTTGATTTTTGGACATGACTGCCAAAGAAATCAAGACGGCAACCAATACCGAAATGAACAACGAGGTCTCAAGTAGGTTTGGGACGCGGTAAACCAAATACTTCAACACCACAATGCGCTCAATATGGTTTTTATCCGCGAATTTCATGATGTCACTGTATTCAATCAAGGCGATCAAACCCAGGATAGAGGACTGAATCAAAGCGTAGGTAACCAGGAAGTTACGCAGCAGGTAAAAATCAATCCGGCTCGGAAAACGCCTTGGTTTAAAGGGTTTGTTACTCTGTTGGATCTGGGTTGTCGTGTCCCATCGGCGCCAGCCAGATAGCCGACTTGAGATGGCCTTATACGAGAAATAGATCTTGCGGCCAATGAAGCCCAAGGCCTTCTTACGATTTTCCCGGCTCAATTGGTGGCGGCGATATAAAACAAAAAGACCCAAAAGGAAGAAAAAGTAGTTGGCCACGCCCAATGCCCAGACGGGACTCTGGCCATGTCGTTCCACAAGAACCAATCCCACTTTGGCCATTACAAAATAGATCAGGATTAGGCCCAGACTGAAACCAAAACCGGAACCTCGACGCAGCCGCACATGTTTGCCTGCCAGCGGTAAAGCAAAAAAGCTGAGGAAAAAACAGGCCATTGGGAAATGGATCCGTTGCCAAAGATCCTCGGATGCTTCCCCATCTAATTTGCCAGCCAGCCAAGCCTGCATAAGGGCGGGGGTTGTTTCTAATTCATGCGGTTCCACATTGAAGCCTAAATCCCCGCTCGGCGTTGGGTTGGGGAAGTCCATCAACAACTTGTTGAATTGGGCGATGCGCGGACCCTCTTTGCCCGTACGATCAATCATCTTTTCATTGCCATTTTCCAGACGAATCTTAACGCCTTGGTTCTGGATCCGAAAAATCTCCATTTTTTGCGCATAGGTCATTCGAGCATGGTTATCTTCCTGGTTCAGGATGATAAGTTCTGCTGGCGTTTGACCTTCGAGGTGGTCGATGAAAAAGATCGACTGTGGGCCAAGCGTGGTAATCACGCCCGGGTTTAAGGTTGGGTTGGCGACCGATTCCATAAAGGTTTTCAGGTAATTGATGCGGGCCTGCTTCATGTACGGTTCCGCCCAATTACTGATGGCAAGGGACGCAGCCGAGAGCAATAAGCCATACAGAAAAATTGGCCGATTTAGGCGCCAAAAGCCCAAACCTGCGCTTTGCGGCGCGATCAGTTCGGAATCGCTGCTCATTCGCGATATTGCGGCAAGGCTTCCAAACAGGAAACTCATCGGCACCGTGAAATACAGGATTTCAGGCACAAAACTCAAGAACAGGACCGTAAAGGTGCGCAGCGGGATCTCGAAATCGCCGCCCAGCTGCGCAACCGTGATAAAGCTGCGAATGAAGAAAATGCCGTTGTAAACCAGCATCGCCATAAGGAAAGGCGCATTTATTTCGCGAAAAACGTAGCTGTCGAGTCGATTCCAAATGGCGCGCATGTGATCTCTCAAAAGCTCCAGTATAGGCAGAATACGCTGAAAATGGAAAGGTATTGGTGCTGCTCAGCGGCCGAGAATCTAGCCCGGGACCTTCCCCTTTGGAAGGGGAAAATGGGCGTCTTTGGCAGAATTGGCCCGATTTTGGCAATCGCATAGCCTTGCTGCGAAATGGGTCTGCACCTTACACTCCATGAGTAGAACAATACTGAAACTTGGCTTTGTGCCACGTTGACGCAAAAAAGGTGTGAGGGCGGAGGCTTTAATGTTTGACCATGTGAAATTTGGCGTAAGTGACTTTGAGGCCAGCAAGGCCTTTTTCATGAAAGCGCTCGAGCCGTTGGGCGTCCGATTTGGTGCGGAAGGGCATCCGACATATGGGGTCGAGCTCGTTTCAGAGGGCGATGCTTCGCTGGTTCTGTTCTTGAGTTCGGTGAAACCCGCGCCACTCCACATCGCGTTTACAGCAAAAAATCGCCAACAAGTCGAGTGCTTTTATCATGCTGCTCTTGCGGCTGGAGGCGTTGACAACGGTGCACCGGGGCTGCGGACCCAATATCATGCCAATTATTTTGCCGCGTTCGTCATCGGCCCGGATGGCCACAACATCGAGGCCGTCTGCCATCATCCCGAAACGTGAAATCGATTGTTTTTAGCCCGTTGATGCCTAAGGTTGCTTTATGAGACCGGTTTTCCCTGCGTCCTTCAGCGCCACGGCCCACATCTTTTCGCCTAAGGGGAAACGCTTATCGCCGGGATGAATGACAGTCAAACTTTCTAGATTCAAGTCTTCAAAGAACCAAGTCGACTCGGGGTAATGCTGCACGAGCATGTTTGCCAATGTGGTTTTCCCGACTGGACGTGCGCCCAAAAGGCCAAAAATCCGGTGACGTTGGATCCGGGCTTGAAGAAGTTTGAGTTGTCGATCCGTTGTATCATTATTAAAATTTCAACGTTCTGCTGGGGCTGAACAACAAAAAAGCCCGGCACTGGGCCGGGCCTTTTTTGCTATTGGACGGGGTTTAGCGGTGGCGTTTCATCCGCGGCGGTCCCATTTCGTCTTGGGTCAGGACGCCGTCGTTGTTTTGGTCGTGTGCGGTGAAGAAGGCTTGCAAGTCACTGGGTGTGATCAATCCGTTGTTGTCAGCGTCCAGAGGATTACCCTGGGGCCGATCACCGTGGTTACGTTCGCCATTCGGACCTCCTCGGCGTGGGCCAGGACCCATTCGTTCGGCTTGACGTTCGGCCATGATTTGGGCGAAATCAATGCTGCCATCCTCTTTGAGCGGCAGGCCGGCGACAAAGCTGTTCCATTCATCAGAAGTGATGGACCCGTCCTGATCGCTATCGGCGGTTTTAAAGAACGGGCCGCCTTTTCCGCCCCGTTCTCCACCTTGTCGATGCGGACGGGGCAGTTCTTGGGCTTGGATGGTGCCATTGCCATCTGCATCCAGATCGGCGAAGATCTGGGCGAAATCTGTGTCATTTACCAAACCATCATCATTGCGGTCCAAGGCCTCACTCAGACGCGGGGCCCCTTCAGGCGGTTGGGGTGCGTTGGGATGGTCCTCCAGAAAACTGGCGACCAATGCTTCGACATCAATATTCCCGTCTCCATCGTGAGGCAGTCCGGAAACCATAGCGGCCCATTCGGCTTGGCTGATCTCATGGTTGTCATCAGCATCTGCCTGACGCAGGAACATGAAACCGGGTCCACCTGGGCCGGGCCCGTGTACGCGTTGACCGAATGCGGGGCGTTCGTCTTCGGTTAGGTAGCCGTCTGTGTTTTGGTCCATTTGGTTAAAGCGGTCTTGGGCGTGGGCTAAAAATTCGGCTTGCGAAATTTTGCCATCGCCATCGGTGTCAAGGTCCTGGGGCGGGGGACCTTGCTGGAAAGCAAAAAAGAAAAAAGCAAATAATGTCATGGTGATCTCCTAGTGGGGGAATGCGCATCCTGCGCTCTGAGGGTAAAGATAGAAGGTCAAGCCGTTAAAGTGTTTATGGCCAGGTAATCCATTTGTAAGAGTTGTAAAATCCACCCTCAAAACCACATTTCTGCTCCAAAATAAGGTTAGTTTAGCTTCGAGGTGGCCTTTGAAGAAACGTTGGATTGCAATTGCCTTTGTGCTCATCCTTGTTTTGGGTGCTTGGCAATGGTACTGGATCCACCAAGTGGAGGTGACCAGTCGCGACCGTGTGCAAACCCAACAAAGGGAGGGGCTTTCTCGTGTTGCCCAAGCCTTTGATCTGGAGTTCATGGCCCTCGTTACCTTTTGGATAGAACAAGGTGCCAAAGCCGAGGATTTTCAGGCGCTTCTGAAGTCATGGGACGAACAGCACCCACAAAATTGGGTCAAGGGCGTGGCTCTACCCATCGACGGCGCTCCTGATCTGGTTCAGATCGTAGATCGTACTGGCAGCCTAACCAATCCGTGGCCAGAGGATTGGGGCGCTTTACGCGACCGCGCGGGACAACTGCATTATTTTGCGGGTCGCGGGCCGCGTCTTCCGGTTCTGGATCCGCCGCTCACCTTGTGCCTGCCCCTTTTTGTTGATGAGGACCTTGCCCGGCCCAATCTACTGTTTGTCCTGTTGGATAAAGAACAATTAAACGCTTGGCTGGTCAAAGCGATCGAATTGAATCTGCCAATGGGAGAATCCACACGGTTCCAGGTGCGAATAGGTGGAGCTGGACCACAGACGGTGTTGTTGGGCCAAGCTTTTGAGCCGCAGGATGGTCGGTTGGATATTCCTATCGGTCGCTTCCAGCCCGGCCCGGTTGCCGATCGCTTGGTGGGTTTTTTGATGGATCATGGGCCCAATCGGCCACCGTTCCGCGAACGCGATGGCATGCGCAGGCGCTGGAACCAGGATGGGCCCGGCTTGTTCATCCTCGAGGTTGCTTATCCCAAAGGTTCGGTAGAAAAGGTCTTGGCCGGCTTACGACTTCGCCAAAGCCTGTTTAGCTTAGGTCTTCTAAGTCTTTTGGCCTGGGTCGTTTTTCTTTTGGTGCGCTCCGAGCGCCAAGCGCGTTTAACGGTGCAATCTCAAAACGAGTTTGTCGCCCAAATCTCCCATGAAATCCTCACACCTGTCGCCGCCATTCGGTCCATGGGCCAAAACCTGGCTGATGGTTTGGCGGGTTCGGCAGAAAAACAACGTCAGTACGGCGAGTTTATCGTTCAGAACAGCAGACGGTTAGGCAACATGGTCGAGCAGGTTTTGCACTACAGCAAGATTGAAGTTCAACCTTTGAATCGCCAATGGGTTAACGTCAAGGATCTGGCCGAGTCCCTGGAACAAGCCCTTCGGGCACTGCACGGCGATCACTTCACTTGGAATTGGTCAGGTGATGACCATGCGACGATTTGGGTTGAAGAAAGCGGAATTTACCGCGCTTTATTGAATCTGCTGGATAATGCCCTTAAACATGGGTCCCCGGATTGGGTCCAACTTGCTTTTTCGATTTCGCACAAGAATTGGCTCTTCGAAGTTACCGATCACGGACCCGGTCTGGTACCCGATGAAATGGAGCGCGTCTGGGAACCTTTTTTTCGTGGGACCCGCACACGATCTGCTCAGATCCCGGGTTCTGGCTTAGGCTTGGCCTTAGTCAAACGGATTGTTGAAGGACACGGCGGCCGGGTTTCTGTCAAATCCGCCTCACTAGGAACATGCTTCAGCATGCATATTCCTATCGTTGAAAAGGAAAACCTTAATTGAAACGCGCTGAATGGCCAGATGGCTCGACCGCGCAGCATAGAATAAAGAGTAGACATATTGCGAGGAGGCTAACTTGAGCGGATCCGCCCGAATAATGGTGGTTGAAGATGAAGAAGCCTTGCGTGTTTCCCTAGTCGACCGACTGGAAGCTGAGCAATACCAGGTTTTTGCGGTATCCACGGCACTTGAGGCCCGCACAATACTCAAAGCGCAGGAAATTCATCTTTTGATACTGGATGTCATGTTACCCGGACAGAGCGGATTAGACTTTTGTCGCGACCTGCGCCAGGAAGGTTTGAATTTACCGATTCTAATGTTGACTGCTAAACGCCAACTGCTGGACAAGGTACTGGGCCTGAAGTTGGGTGCAGACGATTACCTGACCAAACCGTTCGAGATGTTAGAGGTTTTGGCCCGGGTAGAAGCGCTTCTGCGGCGGGCCGGCCCTGTTTCCCGGTTGAATCAGGATGTATTTCGCTTTGGCGATATCCACATCGATTTCAGCAAACCCGAAGTGCTCAAGAAAGGTGAAGTTGTGGCTGTCACTGCGCTGGATCTGAAGTTGTTGCGTTACTTTATTGAACATCCAAACGAGACGTTATCGCGGGACCGGCTGCTGGACGAAGTTTGGGGTTACGATGCGACTTTGGTGACGCGCACGATTGATGTGCACATGGCCGGCCTGCGCCAGAAATTGGAAGAACAACCGGCCTATCCGCGCCATTTCGTGACGGTGCACCGCATGGGCTATAAGTTCCAGCCTTAAAAACACATCATTGGCAAACGAAAGGCATTAGTAGAGCAACGCAGCTTTGCGTTGGGCCAAAAAGGACTGATAATCCTTGTTTTTTTGCCAGGATTGGCGAACGGTCGCGGGCGATTGACCGGCCAGGATTTGGGACAGGCTGGCGGAATCGCCCCACCAGCGCACCACTGTGGCTTGGATTTGATCTGGCGGGATTTGTTTGGCCAGGGTCTGAAACAACTGGCCTGCAGCGGCGATTGGGTCGTAATGGGCACGATCATTGATGACCCAGCGCAGTCCGTTCAGCTTGGTTCCCGCGTAAGGGTAACTGCTGGGTTGGCCTTCGGCATTCACTGGGTCCACGGAAAAGGAGGTGGTTGAAACCGAAACCCCAAATCGGGTTATTTTCCAGTCTTTAAGAAATCGTTCAGGGTCGAGGTGGTGGCTGCCAAAATACTCAAAGGGCCGATCAGTTCCTCGACCTACAGATACGTCTTTTATCCCTTCAACACAGCCAATAATCGGGTATAGCAGGATCTCTTCAAAGGAGCGCATATTGGGGCTGGGATTGACCCACGGCAAACCACACGAATCCCATAACATCTCGCGTTTCCAATGGGCGAGTGTGACCACTTCTAATTGGGCAGGTTGTGGAAGGGTTGCATTGTGAAAGCGGGCCAATTCGCCCATGGTCATGCCATGAACCAATGGAATGGGCAGGTAACAAATAAAGGCACCGCAGCGCTCCGGATCGGGCAGCGGGCCATCTAACAAAAGACCACCCAATGGGTTGGGTCGATCCAGGATAATCATGGGGATTTTGGCTTCTGCTGCGGCCTCCAAACATTGGCTCATGGTGGATACATAGGTGTAAAACCGGGTCCCAATATCCTGAATATCAAAAACCAGACAATCGAGCCCGGCCAATTGTTCGACACTTGGCTTTTTTTCCTTGCCATACAATGAGACCAATTGAATGGGGTCTGAAGTCTGTTGGCCTTCAATCGGTCGATCGGCCAAGCCCGAAAAGCCGTGTTCTGGGGTGAAAATGATTTGCGGTGGGCAATCGGCCTGTTCGAGCAGGCGCAGCAAATGGGTTCCGTTGCGATCCACAGCCGTGTGGTTACAGATCAACCCATACTTCAGACCCTTCAGGCGCTCAAAGCCCGACTGGGCCAGCTCATCAGCGCCCGTCTGGACTTGGCAAAACAGTAAAACCCACCACATAAACCCTCCAGCCCAAAATTCTAACCCGTTGCTCCCATGAGCGGTGGCCTAGCTCGAAAAAAGACGTGGGTCGGGCGCCATTCCGATAACGGATACGAAATCAGGTCTCTAAATTGAGTGCATAGCGCGTGTGGCGAAGTTGGCCTGTTTTTGTTAAGGCGCCCATTTGCACCAGAGCCTGAAGATCTCGGGTGGCCGTGGCCCTGCTGGTTTTGGTAATGGCCAGGTATTTTTCAGCGTTTAAACCACCCAAAAAGCCATCCACACCCGCAGAAAACATTCGAGCGATGACCTTGGTTTGCCGCTCATTTAAGGCAGTTGCATGTTTATCGTAGAATCTCGTTTTTTGGATCAGGAATTCAATCCTTTTTTGGGTTGATTCCTGGGCTGCGATCACCGTCTGGCAAAAGTATTCGAGCCAATCCTGGATATCGAGTCCCACGCTCCCACTGCGCAGCGCAGCATAATAATTCTTTCGGGTCAAAGCCATTTGCTGGGCCAGAGATACCAATGTAAGCCGTTTGAGCCCCTGAGAAAGCGCTTTTTCCGATAAGGCCCTGCCAATCCTACCGTTACCATCTTCATATGGGTGAATACTCTCAAAATACAGATGAGAAATCCCCGACCTCAGGAGAATGGGGTAGTTTTCTGATTGGGACCCATTAAACCAATCCAAAAAGCGGATCATTTCTGAAGGTACTTTTGAGGAGGGTGGTGCTTCAAAATGGATTTTTGGATGCCCCACTGGCCCTGAAATGATTTGCATTGGTTCTTTATGCGTTCGATAGCGACCAACGGCCAGGTCATTTAGGCCTTTCATGAGCATTTGATGCCACATATTCAAGCGTTCTTGGCTTAACGGTTCGGAATAGGTTTGATAGAGATTAACCACCATTTCCGCCATGCCTTGTTCTGCCAGTGGGATCCTGCGGTTGTCAGTTGCCAACCCAAAATGTTTGCGTATTGAAGACTGCAGGGATTCACGATTGAGGATTTCTCCCTCAATTTCTGACGATTTATAGGCTTCTTCACTTAATAGCTGGATACGGAGGTCTTCCTTTTCACCTTCGGTCACATGTTGGATGCTGCCCAAAATCAAGCCGGAATTGTGCAGGAATTGGTCTTCGTATCCCCTGAGCGATGAGGTATCGAATACAAAATTGGGCCAATCAGGGTGAAGCCAATTCCAGGTCATGAGCGATAGAACCTCTTTCCATAGCTCAAAATAGCACTATTTTTTGAGCTATACAACGTTTTGCTAAAGCTCAATGCCCGATATATCACCCCAAAATGAGAGTAGAGTGGCCAAAAGGGAAACTCTGATTTGGGAACGGAATTTGGTATTTGGCGAGTTAAAGGCTGAAGGCTCCAGGCTGGAATGCTTCAGGCCTTCAGCCTGACTTTGATCGAAAAGTCGGAACCGTCCCTGTGGGTCGGGCTGCCAGCCCAACCAATTTTTATTAGACGAGGGACATGGCCAAGAAATTGGTTTTGAACGGGTTGGAAGAAAAAAAATCGGAGTCGGGCTAACTGAGCCCTGGGTTTTGAGCGATTAAGTTGAAGTTGATATCTTCCTCGAAGTAGACCTCGAAATACGCACGTAAGTTTTTGGAATCGGGCTTGTTCAAATAGAGATTGGCCAGTAAATGGGCCAGGCCATCACCGGGCTTTCTGAAAAATGCAATCTCCTTGTTTTTAACAATGAAGCCCAAACCGTCCAGTGGTTTGAGTTGGGGTGTTTTCAAAACTTCTTTTGGTTGTACTGAAGCGTATTTTCCGGGGTTGATAGGGCCTTTTCTGATGATGTTGCCCAATTCGTTATCGTGATGGAAATCGGCAAGAACGTGGATATGCGAATAATATTTAGGGTCTTGATCGTGGACATAACCCACACCAAAACTAAAGTTTTGTGGAAGGATCGGGTCTAAGGCAATTTCGAACGCATCGAACGATTCCAAGTCCCCTGTTAGCCACGTGTGGAAGAGGCCATAACCTTGTTCAAAAGTTGTTAGGTTAAATGCGATTGTGTGCGGTTCAATCTGTTGGGCCATGGGCGGAGGAATGATGAGGTCTGATCGGATAAACGCGGGTTGCTGTTCATTATTGCGCATGGCATAAAACCCGCGGCCGGGCACATTTCGAAGCCTTTCAATCAAGTCCATTACAATTCCGAAAGTTCCCCAATCAACGGCAGTTCCAATGAACAACCTTAGCTAAGAGGGAATGCTCAGGTCAATGGTAGCCAGTCCCCAAAAAAGTTAGGCATTTGATCGGTTGTGTCCCAATGCAAACGTTTGGACGCTATTGCGCGCTTACAGCGCTTCCCGAATATTTTTGCGGCCTGACCTGGGGCGACATTTAGACCGATTCGTGCCTCATCGGTCAAAATTTTGCCCCAGGCTGGATTGCTTCAGGCCTTCAGCCTGACTCTGATCGAAGCGCCGGACCCGCCTTCGTGGGTCGGGCTGCCCGCCAGCCAAACCCTGTAAAACTAGAGTTTTAAATAAAAAGATTTCGTTTTTTCTGCCTGGGTGTTTTAGACGCGGGTAATCCCACGCAATTGCACTAATCATTTTCAATCATTATGATTAACTTAGATTACATTTTTGAAGTGAGAAGGATGGCTGACGATGGAAAAAAGCCAAACCCGTGTGGTGACTGCCCATGTCCCCGTTTCATTGGCTGAAAAAATCGATGCGCTCGCCAAACGTTTGGACCGCTCTCGTGGTTGGATTATGAAGCAAGCTCTTTCTGCCTGGATTGCCCAGGAGGAAGAGCGTGACCGTCTCACTCTTGAGGGTTTGGCAGATGTCGAGGCCGGTCGGGTGATTGCACAGCGAGACGTTTTAGCTTGGGCCGATAGTCTTGACTCGGAAAACCCGTTACCCATCCCGCGTTAATGGAAATCAAGTGGACGCAACATGCGCTGAATGATTTATCGCGCATTCACGAATTTTTAGCCGCGGTAAACGAATCTGTTGCGGCCCGTATCGTTCAATCGTTGGTCAGGGCGCCGAATGGATTGATCCTCAATCCGCGAATAGGTGAACAACTCTTCCAATTTGAGCCTAGAGAAGTACGTCGAATTTTGGTTGAGCGATACGAAATTCGCTATGAAATTCAGGGCAACATGCTTTTCATCTTGCGCCTGTGGCACACCCGGGAAGATCGTTAGAATATTACTGCTTTTCAGAATGCATAATTGGGATCCCAATGGGGCTTGTTCTGTCCCAATGCAAACTTTTGGACCCTATTGCGCGCTTACAGCGCTTCCCGAATGTTTTGGCGGCCTGACCTGGGGCGACATTTTGTCCGATTCGTGCCTCATCGGTCAAAATTCTGCCCCAGGAAAGTGGGAAAAAGGGATTGGGAAGCGCTGAAGGCGCGTGGGTTGGGCTGCCTGCCCGACGATCTCCGAAAAATTCGAGTTTTGAGTGGTTTTAGATAGAAAAGGGGTCATTACGATTTGGATGCAATTAAATGACAGGTTCGAAATCAGGCCAAAAACATTGAGGTTGTCTGGGTCTATCAATTTTCAACGTGGGGATGGGACCTTGATTCCGTCGATTTCGATGGACAGAAGCGATTGACGTTCTTGGATTGGCGGCAGCGCCATGGCCTCATAAAGATTCAGGACCGGGCTGAGACAGAAGCTGCCGTTTGGGTCTAGCGCCACCCATTGGTTTAACGTCTTTTGGCGGAAAAGCTTAGTTAGTTTCTCTTTCAAATCCTGGCCTTTTGGGCCCGGATCCAGGCCCAGGTCCTGCCATTCCGGATGCTGAATCGCATTACAAAACGCCCGCCAAAACTTGCTTTCCAGGGCGCCGAGCGCCATCCAGCGACCATCGGCGGTCGGGTAGAGGTTGTAGCAGGGCAGTGCACCCGACAGAAAGCTACTGGCCTTTTGGCCAAAAGGAAGATGGGCCCATTGCAGGGTGAGGTAGGGCAGGATTGCATCCAGCATAGACAAATCCAGCCAGCAGCCTTGGCCCGTCTGGACACGTTGGTACAAAGCCGCTAGAACGCGAGTGTTGATGTGCTGGGCCATGGCCGTATCGACCCACTGGTTCTGCGGAATGATGGGCTGACCCGCAGCGTCGCGATTGAGGTCCAACGCGCCGCACAGGGCCAGAATGTTGAGATCGTGAGCCGGCCGATCGGCCCAACTACTCTTAAAACCAAAGGCGGTAACGGAAACGCCGATCAGGCGCGGATTCCAATTGAGCAGCGTTTCGGGCGCTAAACCCCAACTGCCCAAAAAACCGGCGCGAAACGATTCCACCAACACATCGCTTTGTTCGATGAGCTCGCGAAATTTGGCCTGCTGTTCCGCTTGTGAGAACGCCAGTTGGACGGGCGTTTTGTTGTGGTTCAAGGCCACATCGTAAACCGAGCGATCCTCAGCAAAAGGCGGATACCGTCCGATATAGTCTGGAAAGTCTGGATCCTCCAGTTTAGTAACCTTTGCACCCAGATCGGCAAGGCCCTTGGTGGCCAGCGGGCCCGGGTACAGGCGCGCAAGGTCAAGGACCTTAAGGCCCGTTAATGGACCGCTGACGGGTTCAGGAATAACACGCATTCTGGGCGCTGGTCTCGCGGTCTTTCACGTCGGAAAGCGCGAAAAGAGGCGGGTGAACTGCATCAGGACGGGGATATTATCGACCTTGACCTTGCCGGACATAAAGGCCGCTTCGGGTGCGAGTTGCCCCAATTCCATGGCGCAATAGGTCTCAGCATCGGTGCGCAGATGACAATCCGCTTCGCCCTTTAAACCCGGCTCGACCGAGCAGGCCGAATTCTGAATGTGTGCCGTAAATTCACCGCCTCCAGACCCTTGGATGTGGAATTGAACGACCCCGGCAAAACCATTGGCTTTTTCGCTGCGAAAACGTTGGGGCAAACTCAATAAAATCTCTTCGACACCCGGTCCATCCGCTGTTTGCTCGTCTGATCCAACCTGGTATTTTGAGTCGTAACGTACTTGATCTAAGCAGGTTTTGGCCAGGATCTCGCGCATGATTTCACTGGTTCCACCGGCGATGGTCCCGACCCGTGAATCGCGGTAGAAGCGCGAGATCGGGTACTCGTTCATGTAGCCATAACCACCGTGTAACTGCAAACACACATCTGCGACCTTGTTGGAGAGTTCAGTTGCGTAGAGTTTGGCCATGCTGCAGGCCTGGACGGCCATTTCGCCTTTGGCATACTGGTCGCAGGCCAGATATGTCAACTGGCGTGCGGCTTCGAATTCGGTTAAAAGATCGACAAATCGGTGGCGAATCGCTTGAAAAGAACCGATTGGGCGATTAAAGGCTTTGCGAGAAGCAATGTAATCGCGGGTCATTTCCAGACAGCGATCCATGCCGCCAATCGCCAGGATGGCGCCGACCAATCGTTCGAGTTGGAAACTTTCCATGATGTAGTAGAAGCCGTGGTTTTCTTTGCCGATCAGATGGCTTTTGGGTACCAAAACATCCTCAAAAACCAGTTCAGCTGTGTCCGAACAATGCCAACCCAGTTTTTGCAGGGGATTGGCTTTGAACCCTTCGCTTTGGCTTTCGACGATCAGGAGCGAAACGCCTTCAGCACCTTTGCCGCCCGTTCGGGCGGCGACCGTAACGAAATCAGCGTGACCGCCATTGGTAATGAACATTTTCGAACCGTTCAAGCGGTAAAAATCGCCTTCCAAAACGGCTGAGGTCTCCAAGTTGGCCACATCACTACCAATATTGGGTTCGCTAATGGCCAAGGCACCAATTTGCTCACCGGCGATGGCCGGGGCCAGGAACTTTTGTTTGAGTTCGTGGCTTCCTGCGCGGGCGAGATGGGCGATGGCCATGTATTCCTGGACGGCGACGGAGGCCGAGAATCCGCCATAACCGCTTCGACCGACTTCTTCCAAAAACGCGACACTGTACCAGAAGTCGGCTTCTGTGCCGCCGTATTCACTGGGCAGGTTGATGCCGAGAAAACCCAATTCGCCCATCTTTTTCCACATGTCGCGCGGAATATATCCGTTCGCTTCCCAGGTATCTGCTACCGGCAGGACTTCTTTTTCAATGAATTGGCGAACACTGTCACGGAAGATATCGTGTTCGGACTGGAAACGGGTCATGCGGAAACCTCATCGTCAAAGGATTTGTTCTCTTGCTGGTAGGTGTAGAGCAGTGCTGGTGGTTGAAACCGATCACCATAGGTCTTGGCCATTTGTTCAGCTGTTTCGATGAATTTGTTCAGGCCACAATCGTTGATGAACTGGAGGGTACCGCCCTTGAAGGGCGCAAAACCCCAACCGAAGATACTGCCGATATTGGCTTCAGCGACTGAGGTCAAGACACCTTCCTCGAGGCAGCGTACGGTTTCAATGGCTTGGATCCAGGTCAGGCGCTGAATAAGTGTTTCGAGTGGTAATTCTTCTTGGCCGAGGAAGTGTTGGCCGAGTTCGGGCCACAGATGTTTTTTGCCGGATTCTGGATAGTCATAAAAGCCTTTGCCGTTTTTACGGCCCAGCCGACCCAGTTCCAAAACCATTTTATTGACCACAGCATTACCGGGATGTTGAGGCACTTTTTTGCCTTCAGCTGCCAAATCTTTTTCGGTTTGGGTTTGGATGTGCAGCATGAGTTCAAGGCTGACTTCATCAGAAACGGCCAGCGGGCCAACGGGCATGCCCGCGCGTAAGCCTGCGGCTTCGATACGGGCCGGGTTCTGGCCTTCGGCCAGGAGCGCTAACCCTTCGCGCACATAAGTAGAAAAGACGCGCGAGGTGTAAAAGCCGCGTCCATCGTTCACGACAATCGGGATTTTGCGCAGTTGTTGCACAAACAGAATGGCGCGGTCCACCGTGGTTTGATCGGTATTTTGCCCGCGAATAATTTCGACCAATTGCATCTTGTCGACGGGTGAGAAGAAGTGGATGCCAATGAACTTTTCAGGATGTTGACTGGCCTCAGCCAAACCGGTAATGGGCAGGGTAGAGGTATTGGAAGCAAAAAATCCGTTCGATTTGAGGAGGGGTTCGGACTCCTGTGTGACCTGGGCTTTGAGTTTGCGATTTTCAAAAACTGCCTCAATGATCAAGTCGCAATCTTTTAAATCAGCCACCTGGTCGGTTGCCTGGATGCGTTCCAATGTTTGGTGCATGGCCTGAGCATCCATGGCCCCTTTTTTGACCCGTTTTTCCAGCAGTTTTCGGCTGTAGTCTTTGCCTTTTTCTGCGGCTTCTTTTGAAACATCTTTGAGGACAACCTGAATGTTCTGGCTGGCTGCCGCGTAGGCGATACCGGAACCCATCATGCCGGCACCGAGAATGCCCAGCTTCTGGATGGCCGCTTCAGGTCCGACGCTCAATTTGCGTTTGTTGACTCGGTTGAGCTGGAACCAGAAGGCGGTGATCATGTTCTTGGCTTCCGGACTGGCGGCACATCGCGCAAAATAGGCCGATTCCACTTTGGATGCATTGTCAAAGTCCAAGAGGGACCCTTCGAACACACAGGCCAGAATATTGCGGGCCGCTGGGTAATTGCCTTGGGTTTTCTGGAGGACCATGGATGGCGTAATGGCCCACATTTCGGCGATTTCGGGCTTTTTGGAGTCGCCGCCCGGAATGCGAAACTTGGGATCGTCCCAGGGCGCTTTGGCATAGGGATTAGCCTCA
Organism: Acidobacteriota bacterium; assembly: GCA_020637335.1. Lineage (GTDB taxonomy): Bacteria > Acidobacteriota > Holophagae > Acanthopleuribacterales > Acanthopleuribacteraceae > JACJWC01. The sequence goes on from JACJWC010000015.1 coordinate 18,275, forward strand.
ATCCAAGCCACGGCTTTGGCAAACATGCTCTCTGGATCCTCAGCCAAATCATCCACCAACCCTTGGGCCTTGGCGCGGCTGGGATTGAGCTCTGTACCTTCCAACAACAACGGCAACGCCGATTTAATGCCCAACATCCGCATCAGGCGCTGTGTACCACCGCCACCGGGCAGTAAACCCAACTTCACCTCAGGTAAACCAATCTTGGTGCTTTTGTGGTTGAGCGCAATGCGGTGATGGCAGGCCAGGGCTACTTCATAACCGCCGCCTAACGCTGTACCGTTCATGGCCGCTACAACGGGTTTTCCGAGTTGTTCCAGTTGGCGCATAACGGCTTTAAACCCATCCAACATTTCGGCTGCTTCGCTTACATCGTTCATTTGGAACAGTACGGCCAGGTCGGCGCCTGCCACAAAATCGCGCTTGGCCGAGGTTAGGATCACGCCGCGCAGGTCGGATTGGCTTTTCAAATTTTCAATCGTTGCTTGAAAGGCTTCCACAAAGGCGCGGTTAATGACGTTCGTCGATTTGCCTTCCAGATCCATCCAAACCGTTGCAATTCCATCTTTTTTTTCGATGCGAAAACTCATGGCTGACTCCTTATACCCGCTCGATGATGGTGGCAATGCCCATTCCGGCACCTACGCACAACGTGACACATCCGCGTTTGAGGTTGCGGCGTTCCAATTCATCTAAAAGGGTGCCGGTCAGAACCGCACCTGTTGCACCTAAAGGATGGCCCATGGCCATGGCGCCACCATTCACATTGACGATTTGCGGATCGACGTTGAGTTCCAGTACCGCTTTCTTAAGAACCGCGGCAAAGGCTTCGTTAATTTCGAATAAATCGATGTCCTTAGCTTGCAGGCCAGCTTTTTTCAGTGCACGCCGCGTTGCGGGCGCAGGCCCAGTCAGCATAATGGTCGGTTCGGTCCCAACCACTGCATAGGAAAGGATTCTGGCGCGCGGTTTCAATCCGAGTTGCTTGCCGATTTTTTCGCTACCGACAAGAACCAGTGCAGCGCCATCCACAATGCCGGAACTGTTACCGGCGTGGTGGACGTGGCGAATGTTTTCAGCTTGCGGGTACTTATAACGCGCGGTTGAATCAAAACCCATGTCGCCGATGAAAGCAAAGGATGGCTGCAATTTGGCCAGATCCTCCAATGACGCTTTTTCGCGTATGGTTTCGTCGTGATCCAGCAGGATACGACCGGCCGGATCCATCACTGGAACAATCGACTTCTCAAAAAAGCCTGCCTGACGGGCCGCTGCGGCCTTTTGGTGGCTGGTCAGGGCGAGTTGGTCGAGTTCTTCGCGCTGATAACCTTCCAAGGTTGCGATCAGATCCGCTGAAATACCTTGAGGAATGAAGCCGAGTGCATCGTTGACCAGCGGATCCATATACATGGCGCCACCATCATGGCCCATTTTGCAGCGCGACATACTTTCAACCCCGCCAGCCACAACCAAATCCTCCTGGCCACCCATGACTTTTGAGGCTGCCAGGTTGATGGACTCGAGACCGGACGCGCAGAAGCGATTTAAGGTCACACCGGGAACGGTTACGTCCCAACCCGCGTAAAGCGAGGCAATTCGCGCAATATTAGAACCCTGTTCCGCGATTGGGGTTACGCAACCCAAGACAATATCGTCGACCTGGCTGGTATCCAGGTCATTGCGTTTTTGCAAGGCCTGAAACAGCGTTTTGAGCAGGTCAACGGGTTTACAAGTGGCCAGGCCACCGTCCTTTTTGCCCTTCCCGCGTGGGGTCCTTAAAGCATCGTAAATGAAGGCGTCCGTCATAGTCAGCTCCTCTCCGGTCCAAAACCGTTTTAATTTTAGAATCATATTCTATAATTAACCATGCCGACAAGGGAGAAGCCATGAAACCGGGCCGGAAAAGGGATCCTCAACTCCATGAAGCGCGCAAACAGCAGATCCTGTTGGCGGCACGGATCTTATTTACCGAGAAGGGGTTTGAGCAGACTTCGGTCCAGGATGTGGTGCGCCGTGCGGGCTCTTCGACAGGGAACCTGTATTTTTATTTTCCCAACAAGGAAGCACTGTTGCAGGGCGTAACCCGCGAGATTATGTGGGAGATTCGAGAAAATGCTGAGCGGTTGTTACCCTTGGCTCAAGATGGATGGCAACAGTTGGCCTATTCGTTGTGGGCTTTGGTCCAGGGACTCTACCAAAATGCGGGCATGGCCAGAACGATTTTAAACCCGTTTAGCCATGCGACGATTCGTGAGGAGACGTTGGCTTTTTATCGCCAGGCCATGTTGCATTTATTGGAGTCGCATCCAGACTGGGCGCCGCAGTTGGATCCGCAATGGGTGACCCTGGCCTTCCAAGGCGGATTGGCCATGATATTTGAGAAGGTCCTGTTTGAAGATCTCTCCAACCAGCCAGAAAGCGTGTGGCGCTTCATTGTGCTCTGGAACTTCCGTGCATTAGGTTGTTCCGACCCGGAAAAATACTGCCTAGCCCCACCTGAAAAGGCCGCAAATAAATGATTTACAAGCCAGAGAGGATCACACCGGATCGGATTGTCTTTGGGCTCACCTTTCGTTTTTCTGCATCCGCGCCCCTTACAAGACGCCCAGAAATGATCGCCTTCTGAATCTCTGCATGCTTCGATTGACCTGGGCATTGAAAAATTCGGCCTTTAAGGCCATTCATTTGTGCCAAACCTCGCGGGTGGGCGGAACTTTTTGGACCTTTTCTCCTTGGCATTCCAAACTTAAAACCAGTTTCCCCTGAGATGGTTGACAGTTGTCATTTCGAAAGAGATGGACAGTAAAAGAACCAATTAGTCTCAGGCAAGAAAGTTGGAATAGAAGGTTTGAATCCTATCCAGGCTGAAGGCCTGAGACCCTCCAGCCTGGGGCAGAATTTTGACCGATGAGGTACGAATCGGTCAAAATGTCGCCCCAGGTCAGGGCGTTTACACCATCGGGAAGCGCTGAAAGCGCGCCATAAAATTTTAGCGGTTTCAATTGGGATGTAACCAACCTCCATGGTCGCCGAGGACCCAATTGTGGTTTCCCCGGTTGATTCTCTATTGTCCCGCGCCTTCAGCGCTTCCCGGTTTGTTTGGGATTTTCCTGGGGCGGCGCTGGGTTTGATTCGTCCCTCATCAACCCCAACTCTGCCCAAGGCTGGAGGGCATAAGGCTTTCAGCCTTGCATGACCAAGTGATCAACCCTGTCTATCGGGGAACCGCCAAAGGTGACTTTTTCAAATCGAAGTAAACCTAATTGAAACCTTCAGCTGAGCCACCTTTTTTCTTTTTCTTTCCAAACTTGGAAATAAAATAATGAACCTGATAATTTGCAAATAACCCAGCCAAGTTGCACATTTGATGTGTCGAGAATGGATTTAGGCCAGAATGGAAAGGCAAGAATGGCAAAAAAGGTTAAAGGTAAGGGCAAAACGGCCCTGGAAAAATGGACTTTCCGGGCCTATTCCGCGAGATATTTCCTATGTCGCAAGACAGGTAATAAACTTCTCTGCCTTTTTTTGTATTCCAGATGGAAAAGAACCCCTGGCTTGGTTAAGGGAAAAGTGACCGAGGCGTTTTTTGAGCCCTTACCTGACGAAGAGTTGGCTTATTGGCACCCAACCTAATTATTTAGGGCCTTTGGGTTTGATGGGCAGTTGACCGACCAGGCTGAGCTCAACCTGGGCCAGTTGGCGCATGGCCTCTTGTTCGACGGTTGCCCATTGTGGTCCTTCCTCGCGCAAGTCGCGGGCGACTTTAATGTGCAAGCCCCAGACCCGTCCACACAATTGGGGTTCCCAATCCTGAAGGCGCATTTTTTTAATGGTGGACCCTAAACCTTCGAGAAAGGCGTGGCACCAGTGGAACTGTTTGGCCTCAAAACAGAAGGCTGCGGCTTCAAAACGCATCCGAAAGGCATCGCGCGGATTTTGGGCGGTTTCGATTACTTTTTGGGCCATTTCCAGGGCTTCAGCGTAACGGTCCACACCCGTTTGCATGAGTTCCGAACGCAGATCGGCTGCGGCGTCTTTGGCACTTCCGCCGCCCCCGGCCAGTTGACCGGCCAGACCTTCAATCCAATCGCGCGTTTGGGATGAGGCAAAGGGTGTCCCATCGTTAAATTTCAGGGTTTTGAGTTGGGGGATGCGTTGGTCGAGCAGGTAGGTTTCCTGCATGATGGCGCGCAGGACTTTTTCATGACTTTCGCCCAGGATCGAAGCAGCGGTCCCACAATAAAACTGTAAATCCAGCCAAAGTGGGAAACGGTTCATCAGGTCTTCTGCGCGTTCGAGCAGATTGGCCCAGGCCGCTTTGGAGAACATGTTCTTTAATGCGGTCTGCAACTCGTCAGCCGGTGGCATCAGAAAGGTTTCGCCATCGTTGTTGTTGGGCAGTTTGGTGTAGTACCAGGCCCCTTGACGCCGCAGTTGAAAGCCCAAGGGGTTTTGCGGGTCGGCTTTGGAGATGGCCTCACCGATTTTGCCCAGGACTTTGACCATTTCTTCAATGGAAGCATCATCGCCCATTGCGGGCATTTCAAACGGCGTTCCAGGTGCAGGTCCGGTCGGTTTGGAAGCTGGTTGGGAAGACGCGGGCGCAGTCGTGGCTGGTTTGGGTTGTTCCGCCGTAGGTGGGGGTTCAGGTGGTTTTTCCGGCTCAGGCTCGGGTTCGGGCGGCAAATAGTTCAAGGTTTCTTCAAAGTAGTTGCGCAAGCCCTTGAAATTGGTGGGCGGTTCTGGGAATTTTTCGTAGACCACCTCTTTAAAAGCATCCAGCACTTCTAAAACCTTTTCCAATTCTGAACGGTCTTTCGACTCGAGTTTGCCTTCGTCCTTGAGTTCGAGCAGGCGGTCATTGACCCAACTCAGGGATCGTTCGCGAATTTGGATCTTTTTGAGCGGTGGAAACATGTTTTCCCAAAAGGTCTTCAAAAAAACGCTTAAACCCTCCAGACCTGCAATCATGCCTGGTATGCCCTCGGCTTGGGCTAGTCCACAGCATAAATAGGCCGCTAAGTTGATTTCCTTGGAGGTATTTTTGAGCAGCGTTTGGGAATCTTTGACGACTTTTTCCCAGTCGCATGCGCCGTGTCCTATGCCCGAAGTTTTGGCAATTTCTTCACGAATCCCTTCATACAGGGGATCGTATTTGGGATCTTCACCACAGGGGTCACCACCTGGGATGGGTTCGGCGATCCACGTGGTGATCTGATCAAGCGCGATCGGCATAGTTACTCCTTGGAATCCTCTGAGTCGAATCCAATTTCCGATTTGTGGACCCTAAGGGTAGGTTCTTCCAGGTCTGCATCCGCTTCCGAATTGGGATTGGCTTCCGCTTCAGTGACCGGCTCCGCAGTCAAGCCGCTCAAGCTCTCGCGAAGGGTAGGGGCTTCGTCTGGAACACAATTGGGATCCGTAATATCTTCCGATTCATCATCCGGTTCGGCGGAAGGTTTGATTTGTGAGATCGACTGGTCGAGTTTGGGTTGTTCCTCTGCCTCTGGTTCTTGGTGTAAGGGTTTTTCGGGCAGGAAAAATTCAAAGTTCAGGTCTTCCAAGCCTTTGTCGGCAAAATAGGCATAAACGGCTGGATGGTTCTCGTCACGCCAACTGGGTGAGGGCCACATCAAGAAATTCGGATTTTCTCTAAGGGCTGAAAGGCTGCGCAAAAAATCGCGTTCTTCTAGTGCATCCAAATCTGAAAGGGCTAAAGGCGCCATGCGCCCGCCTTCCAAAAGATCTCGGACCTGCCGCGCGCGGACATGATTTTTTTCGGGCCATTCATCAATGGTTTTATCCGGCAAGCTATGCGAGAGCCCGCGCACGTTTTTGTAAAAGTCTGCCGGATTTTCCATCTTGGCCAAGTGCTGGTAGTAGCGCTCGAAATAGTCCCAAAAGCATTCCAACGCTTGCCAAAAGTGAGGGAACGGGGCTGTCTTATATTTTTTTGGGAAGGGCGCAGCCAGGATAAACGGGAAGCAGCGCAATCCATCATCGCTTTCCCAAATGCTCAAAACCAGGTCAATTCGGTGTTTGGGCAGATAAACCAACATGCGACGTGCTGGAGAGACATATGGGCGTGGATGTTGGGCCCGGGTAATGCCGTCAAAACCTGCATCGAAACAGTCTCTGAGATCGGAGAACGGTTCGCCAAAACTGCTGTAAAGGAAGTCCTTATAAAAGGGTAGCTTGCCAAAAACGCCAATTGGGAAATTGGAGAAGCTGAGTTTTTTCTTACCAAAAAAAAGGCCCATGATCCCTCCTCAGCGCTTAATCACCGTCCAATTGGGAGGAGCCGCAATGGGTTGTGAGAATTTAAAGCGGAAAACTCCATGAACGTCGCGGTTGCCAAAGTTGAGTGGGAAGAGAATCTCTTTGTCCAGGCTATCCAAATTACCGATGATTTTTGAGTTGGATAGAACGAACCCAAAAAGATCCAATTCGCTACCAACAATGGTCAACTTGGATTCGGATCGGTTGCCCTCCGTATCGTTCAACAGGCGAATTAAACAGCTAACGCCTTGCTTCGCATCGCTGTTTGGATTTTTCTCAATAGCACGGAAGGTCGGCGAATTGAAACTCAAGCGTTTGGCTTGGTAATAGCCTTCCAAATCGGAGAATGCGAAATACTTGGTAATCGGATCTGTTGCTTCAGGTTCTGGCTGGAGTTTATAGCTCATGGTGACCTGCCCACCGCGCAGGGCTTGAACGAAATCGGACCACAAAACTGCATCGTTGAAGAAACTCTCCAAACGGCGATTTTTGATGTAATCCGCGCGCACACCTTGGGCGTTTTTGAAGCGCGAAATGGCTTCTAACATCGCATCCAGGTCTTCGTCTGAAGCTTTTTTGATGGCGACCACCAAATTCCCTACGGAGCGTTCGCGTTCCTCCACGACCCCTGAATAAGAAACCGGGAATTGGCCGGCCATTCGATCGTAAAGGCGTGCAATTTCATTAGTATCGGTGCGGCACTCTGGACAGGGATCGGCGCCACCTACTTTGGTGGCCCAGGCGTCCAAAGCGGCGCGTGCCCATTCGTCCAGCGATTCCGTGTGAAATTGCATAACGCGAAAGGGGTCCGGTTCGGTTTTGGCCAGGTTCTCGAGGCCGTCTTTTTGCGAGATGCGACCCAGGTAAAACGAGCGTTTGGTGGCCAGTTCGGAGGCGGGAATTCGATCCAATTCATCCAGGCTGGAATTGAAATTTTTAAGGTTACTTTCAACCGATTTGAGATAGGTCTTCATCTGCTCAAACAGGTCTTCCTTTTCAGGGAAAATGCTGGTGACCTCGCGACGGAAATTTTGACGGATTTCATCGTTAAAACGCAACGGGCCCTTTTCAAAGGGTTCAAAGTCACGGCCATCTCCGGTCAAACCCTTGAATTCACGGATCAGGCCGGACCAATTGCGATTTTGAGGCGGCTTAACGGCCAAATAATCGCGATCGAGAATTTTCTGCAGGACATCGACCACTGCGTCCTGGTTCTTGCGGTTGAGAATGCGGTAGTACTCATCCAAAGCTTCTTCAAATCGGGCCCGGTTCCGTTCGTTGGTGACCAAGGCCGTATGTTTAAAGGCATTGGTGCGGAAGATACTTTTGTTGATTGAGGCGCGCTCGCTGCCCATGGTGAACAGGTTTTCCAGGTTTTTGGAAACCCCATCGCCGGGAGTGGGCAGGTCTTTCATGTTCTGGCCTTTTTGCATGTATTCGTCGAAGTACGGATGAACGATGTTGTCCCAAAACGACTTGGTTTCTTCGGTATAGGTCAGTGGCGAATCGTCGCGTGGATCGGTAGCTGCACGGGGGTCCGGATACTCAATCTGGCGCAAGGCTAAGAGTTGGTTACAGAAAGTAACGACGTCAGGCATTAACTCTCGCCGCTCTTTTTCAGATCCACTGACCCTTGCCTCCGGGTCCTGCAGGCTCTTAAAAGCGGGACCCAAAGCTTCCAATGTCGCTTTTTTAATGGCGTCAAGAGTTAGGTATTGATCCCCTTCCGGCGCCATGAGTTTCTGATTGTCCTCGCTGAAAAATGGCGCATAGGCGGCTAAGCGTTCATGATAGGTATCGGCACCAAGGCCGGGCACCTGGCAATCATCGTAGGCTTGGTTGAGTTTGCCGATCAGGTCTTTTTTGGCCAAATAGCGTTTCATTTCCGGCTGTTCTTTGTAGAAGTTACCTACAGCTAAGTGCAGCTCGGTGTACATTCCCTCCATTCGCGAAACCATGGCGCGAATAACTGCAGATCGAACTTTGGGTGAACTGCCCTGGTAGACCTCGCGGAACCAGATTTCGAGTCGCTGGGAAACGGTGTGCTCGCCCCGCAATGCGGCGAGTTCCTGATCCCAATTGGGGTCGACCGAAAGCAGCAAAAAGGGCGCAATACTCGGTTCAAAATCTTTTTCGGTTCCATTTTTGACCTGGTAGCGCCATTCGGATGCTTCTTTAAGGCTGGCCAATAAGGCATTGAGCTCAGCTTGACTCGCGCGCGGCTTTTTGGGGTCCTGAACCTGGAATTTGCGCAATTGGCGTTCCGTTTTGGCAAACAGACCATCCAAAACTTTATCCAGGTAAATATAGGAAAAGGTGTCCTGCAGCTTGCGCGTCAGGTCATTTTCCCTTCCTTTGAGAATTAAGAGGAAATTCCCCTCCTGACCGCTTTGGATTGCAGATTTGAGCTGTACCAAGTTGGCAAAAACGGTCTTGCGGTCCTCTGGTCCGTCGAAAAAGGTACCATTCACCGTTTCCAAAACGGCCAAACTTTGGTCGATAGCGCGTTTGGGTTCATCTAAACGCTTTGTTAAGGAGCGGTGCATGATAAAAACGAAGAGAGCACCCAGCAGGAGCAAGGTAATGTTCAAGCCTAGGATGAGTTGCTTTTTCATCTTGTCGCGTTTGACATGGTGGTAGGCACGTTGCACCAGGCCTTCCTCAGGAAAAACCTTTTCAGTATAAAAATCGCGGATAAAAAAGGCTCGGGACTTGGTGAAAACCTTTTCGAGGTCGGGGATCGTAACGCCTTTTTGCAGAAGGGCTTTACAGGCAGAGGCAATCGGTTTGCCTTCCTGCATACCGCTGGTGAAGTAATAGCCCCGGAAATAGAGCGGGGCGCGATAAATGCTGGATTCGAAGATAACGCTCATATACTCGCGAAGGGGTTGGTAAAGGGCGCTGAACTCTTCCGGGAAAATAAAGGTTTTATTGGCATCGTCAGAGTAGTGGGGGCGCGAGAGGTTGCGCAAGCGGATCTGATCAACCCGTTGGGTTAAGCTGCGGAAACTCGCATCAAATTTTTCCAGATTGAAGCCATCTTCCAACGTTGGGTTGGACCAGCCAAACATCTCACGCTGTTGGTCGACATTGAGTTTGTTAAAAAACTGGGTGAAACCGTAAACGGTATCGCACTTGGTCAGCAAAACGAAAACGGGGAATTGAATGGCCAATTTTTGCTGAATATTGCGCAATTTCTCGCTGATATTTTTGGCTTTGGCCATGCGTGCAGCGCTGGAATCACTGAGCAGGGACGTGACGGGTACGACCAGCAGGATTCCGTTAATCGGGCAGAACGGTCGGAACTTGGAAAGAAGGGTCAAAAAATGCGACCACTCTGCTGAATCGGTTGCGGCCTCTTCCTGAAAGGTGAAACGGCCTGCTGTATCAAGGATGATGCCGTGTTCAGTAAACCACCAATCGCAGTTGCGGGTTCCACCGCCACCGGAAATGGCTTCCATGCCAACGGGGAACTTCATGCCCGAAAACTTGAGAGTGGTCGATTTACCGGATTGCGGTTCGCCAATCAGCATGTACCAGGGCAAGGTGTAGATATCCAAATTGGCCGATTTGAAATTATCAGCAGCTTCACGCCACTTTTGGCCCAATGCGCCGACTGCCGAGCGAACTTCCTCTTTCGAGGCGCCGACTTGTGAGGCATTTAATGCCTTGCCAAAAGCCGCGCCTGACTGGCGTTCACTGGCTTTGAGTACTTTGTTGTACAGAAAAACCAGCAGGTAAATAAGCAAAATACCAGCAGCCAGAAAAATGGCTGGCATTAAACCCCATTTGGTATAGACGATGTAGAGTGCGCCGACAATTAAGATGCCAATGCTGACGATTTTGCCGGAACGCGGGACGAGTCGGAAAAGGTCGAGTAATCGATTCATTTCTGTACCTCTTCCTGAAGGGATGTTCTCAGTTCGTCATTTTTCATGGCCATCATGGCCTTTTGGGATTTTTGGTCCACGTCCTTTACGATCGAGGACCAGACCACCTGATAAAAGATGAGAATGATGACCAAGGTCGCAAAAAAGATAATGATTGAGCGGCCCAAGGAGAAAAGTGGATCTAAGCGCTGCGCTTTCTTGCGGATGACGTGATACGCTTCCGGGGCCAATTTAAACGGTTCATTTTCGAGCGGATTGGGCAAGGTGCGATACAGGTTGGAAACGGTTTGTTCCCATTTGCTTTCATCAAAGGCATACGCCCCGCGAAAGCCGAGGGTCAGAATGTAGAAACTGGCTTCGAGGAGTTCTTTGTCTGCAGGCGTCAACTCGTGCAGGAACTCATAAAATCGGTTGCCCGCGACCTTGGTCCCATAAAGCTCCATTTCCAGAACGGGCCACATGGGGGCCTGTTCCCAGGTCGAGGTGACCAGGACCTCGTCGACCAAGCCAACTAACCCGTAACGGATCCGCTCGTACTTGGCTTTGAGGACATGATCCCCGAGTACTTTTTGGTCCATCCGCGCAAAAATGGATTTAACTTCTTGGTGAACTTCTTCAAGGCTCGGATGAGCGCCCTGATCTAAGCGTTCGCGAAAGGTTGCGACAAACAAGAACAGGTCTACAATGACGTCGCGCAATTCCATGTCACTGACTCCCTAACAAACTATTTTCGATCGACGATGTAAAGGGTGGTGATTTCCGAAAACTCATAGCTGCCCCAAATGGCCAGGACGGGATTTTCTTTGAGCTTTTCATATAAGGCATGCTGGGTTGCAATTTTGAAATAATGATGGTGCGGTGAACCGGGCACGTTGGCCAAGTGGTGTGCAGGTCCTTCCAGATCCATCCCACGGATGCGGCGCTGGTTGAGAATTTCGATGTGGCTTAGCGGCGAAACCTTTAAACCCATGACGGCGCGAACGACCTCGGCCTCTTCAACTTTACTTTCGAAACAAATATAGAAATCGCGGTTTTCGAACCATTTGGGCTCCATTTGACAGACCAGCAGTTGGTCGCGACTTTCGAAAACCCGTGATTCGAAGCTTTGTTCTTCTAAGGTGGCGAGCAGGTGGATGATGCAGGCTTCCGCCCGGCTGAAACACTCGCCCAGGTTGTTGTGATCGTAGCTGGGAATCTCGGTCATATTGTCCTGATCGGTATATAGCGAGAGCATGCCGATCAATTCGGCCATCTTGCAGTACACCGGATAGGGGTGAATCAATTCTGAACTGCCAAATTGCATGAAGCCATTGGTTGCCACCGCCAGTGCCTGGACTTTGAGGGCATCGCGGGTTTTCATCATGGCAGCCGTGTTTTTATTGCGCCAGTAGGCACGCAACAGACGGTTTTTTGCCAATAGCCTGTTGCCCGTTTCACGAAAGATGTGCATGAGTCGGGGCGAAGCGCGTAAGGAGATGGTGGGCGGAATATATTCAGCTCGAATTTTGGGCGTTGATCCGTATTTGGCGGAACGTTCCAGCTCGGCAATTTTCAGACAGGTATAACCATATTGGGACTCACCGCTAAACAGGATACGCGGGTTATACAGCTTGACTTCAATTTGCTGCGGATTGGAGCCACTGACCAAATCATTGCTCTCAACCATCTTACTGATGTAACGATATTTGACCCCACCCATTGGCGTTTGATTAAAACGCAGACAGTTGGGTTCCATGTCCGTAATTAAGGGCAAAGCGATAAAGACTTCGATGCGGCCTTGCTGGGCATCCATAAATTCCTTAAAGTCGCGCGGTTCGATCACACAATTTTCGGGAAATTGAAGACGGGTCCCATCATTAAGACGCAGATCCATTTCTAAGATGCGAAACGAATAGTTTTCGCAGTCGCTTTCGGACGTTTTGAGCTGTGAAATCCCGTGAAAATGTGGGACATAGTGGCGTATCAACGATGCGAGCTGCGCATCGTTAAAAAGCCCCATCTGTTGAAAGTGATGGGGTTGGATGAATTGGCCTTCAGACCAATTAATGTCGCGTACCAACGTCGCCCCCTTAACTTTCTATTAATTAAAAGTTCCGCAGAAAATCTTCGTAGACCTTTTTGTCGACAATGCGGATGGCTTCTTTGCCAACCAACAAATAGATGTCTTTGCTTTGTTGGAATTCTTTGCCAATCAGGATGCGCTGTTGGTCGACATTATCGACATTGGCGTAATCGACCACGACAACGAAGTCGTTGCGGTCGTTTTTGCGTTCAATTTTTACGATTTCCTTTTGTGCTCCCGAAAAAACGCGCTTGTGAATGCCGGAAGTGGTCATGACCACATCCGATACAAACCAATCCTCAGGGGACATGCTGGTGACTTTAATCAGCAGGGTGGCATCTACAGGAATAATGTGTAACGGTAGCGCCTGACCCCCATTGGTTTCTGGCAAACTCACCATGTGGAGGTTGGAAAATGGACGAGGTCCACACGCGACCATTGCGGTCAAAAGGCACACAAAACCGAGCTTTTTCATAACAAAAATCTCCCGCGACTTGAATCCGGCCCAAGGCCGGTAAAATTGTTGATATCGTTTCGGATCGTCTGTCCATACTATTGAAAGCATAGGACCTTTGTCAACCAGACCTCAAGCGGACCTAGTTTGCCAAAAAGCAGGTCGGTCTGCAGGGAAACGCAAGCCTTTGTAGGGAAGTTCACGTTTTGTTTGAATATGGTACAAATGTGATTTGGAACCAAGAATTTCCATCTTTTTGTAGGCTAACATCGGCCTGCTTGGATTTGCCCTACAAAAAAGGCGCCCCGAGCTTTTGAGGTTGTGCTAATCTCAAAGGCAAATTTCTTGTTGACCAACTCTAAATCCTGTTCTGGGAGGAACTATGGCACGTGGTAGCTATCAAGACGAAATTCCCGCATCACGGGTAAACATCAAATATGTGAAATACGTTGGTGACGCCCAAGAAGAAGTCGAATTGCCCCTCAAGCTTTTGCTGGTGGGGGATTACACCATGCGCGAGGACGACACACCTGTCGAGGATCGCAAAAAAATCAACATTAATAAGAACAACTTCGAATCGGTCATGAAGGAACAAAAGCTCGGTTTGAAATTCAGTGTGAAAAACACGTTGTCAGGCCAGGAAGGCGATGAAATGGCGGTCGACCTGAAGTTTGATTCGCTGGATGATTTCCTGCCCGAAAACATTGCCAGTCAAGTGCCCGACCTGCAGTTGTTATTGGAAGTTCGCAAGCTCCTTATGGACCTCAAAGGGCGCGTGGTAAACAATACCGAATTCCGCAAAGAATTGAGTAAGATCCTGGCCGATCCCAACAAAATTAAGGAACTTCAGGATTCGCTTGAAAAAATTGCACCCCTATTAAAAGCTGACAGCCAAGAATAATCGAAAGCACGAGGAGATACAGCAATGGCACAACAATCCCAAGAACAAGCCCGTCAAGAAGGGGAAGGCTCGATCCTGGATTCCCTGCTCTCGAAGGTTGATTTAACAGTTCCTGAAGAAGGAATCGGTCTGGCCTCCAAGGTTGAGGGTGCTGCCCAAAACCAAAGGATTGCCACCGCAGTAAACCACTTCATTTCGGCCTTAATGGCGACTGGCAAAAAAGTCGAAAAGCTCGATCGCGATGCGATTGACATCATGATTAAAGAATTGGACACCAAGATGAGTGCCCAAGTCAGCGAAATCATGCACAACGAAAAATTTCAAGAGATGGAATCGGCCTGGCGCAGCCTCAAATTCTTGGTCGATCGCACCAATTTCCGGGCCAATATCAAAATCGAGGTCCTGAATTGCTCCAAAGAAGATTTGCGCAGTGATATGGAAGACGCACCCGAACTCCTGCAGTCCGGTATTTTCCAGCACATCTACAAGCAGGAATACGATCAGGCGGGCGGCGAGCCAATCGGTGCGGTCATTGGCAACTACTATTTCAATAAGGGCCCTGCAGATGTCGCTATGTTAAAGAACATGAGCGGTATTGCTGCTGGTTGTCACTGTCCGTTTATTTCCTCGGTCGGAGCCGATTTCATGGGTCTGGGTGATGCAAGTGAATTGCACAAGATCAAGGACATGGAAGACCTTTTTGGCCAAATGGAATACACCAAATGGCGGGCCTTCCGCGACTCCGAGGATTCGCGTTACGTCGGCCTGACCTTCCCGCGATTCCTTCTGCGTTCTCCATATGACCCCGAAAACAAACCGTCAAAATCCTTTAACTTCACGGAAAACGTGACAGGCAAAGACCATAACCGTTACTTGTGGGGCAATGCCGCAATCGCATTTGCATCGCGCTTAACGGAAAGCTTTGGCAAAAATGGCTGGTGCGTGAACATTCGCGGTCCCCAAGCCGGCGGGGTGGTTGAAGATTTACCCCTTCACCTGTTTGAAGAAGAAGGCGAACAGAAAATCAAAATTCCTACCGAAGTTATGATTTCTGACCGCCAAGAATTGGAATTGGCAGAAGCCGGGTTCATGCCCTTGACCTTCTACAAGAATCGCGATTACGCCTGCTTCTTTAGTGCGCAATCCACCCAAAAACCCAAAAAGTACTCCACAGCGGAAGCAACGGCCAACGCCAAATTGTCCTGCAACCTGCCTTACCTCTTCCTTGCCTCACGGCTCTCCCATTATTTGAAAGTAATTCAACGGGAGAATATTGGTGCGGCCAAGGAGAAATACGAATTGCAGAAGGAATTGGACGAGTGGATCCAAAAGCTGGTGACCACCATGCCCAATGCCGGTGCAGAACTCAAAGCCAAACGCCCCTTAAAAGAAGCCAAAATCACGGTGGCCGACATTGCCGAGAGCCCGGGCTGGTACAACGTGGAAATGTTCATTCGCCCTCACTTCCAGGTGGAAGGCGTGAACGTCGCCCTCTCACTCGTCTCCAAAATGCCGAAATCGCAGGAAAAATGAAACCGTGGTTTCAAAAGACGACCGTATTTACTACGAGGAAGAGCTGCGTTACCTGGCCCGCGAGGGCCAGCGTTTCGCCCAGCGTCATCCGGATATCGCCCAGTATTTGGGGTTGGAGGAACTCAACCCCAATCTGCGCGACCCGCATTCGGAACGCATTATTGAGGCCTTTGCCTTTTTAACTGGCCGCCTTCGACGGTTTATGGACCAGCAGTTTCCCGAGTTGATCCACGCCTTATTTAATCTGATTTTTCCGCTCTACCTAAGGCCCTTGCCTTCTAAAACCCTCATGGAATTTCAGCCAGCCGAAAGTATGTTGGATAAACCGTTTCTGGTTCCGCGCGGAACGGCTTTATACAGTGATCCCGTGGGTGAAAACAATCGCGTCATTGAGTTCTCCACGACCCAACCGGTCTTGGTTCAGCCCATTTCGGTTAAAGACGTATTGGTCGATCCAGAAACCAAAGCGGATTTTTCCTTATCGGTCGCCCTGAAATTTCATCCGGGCGTAAAAACCGAATCACTTCAATTGGACGACTTGGAATTTGGCTTAGTCGGCGACCCAAGCCAGTGCTTTGATTTGTTTCACGCCTTCAGTCAAAACCTCAAAGCTATTCAAATTAAAGGCTTTCCCTTGCCAGAAGGCCAACTGAAATTGGTTTGGTCGGGATTTGATGAAGACCACCATTTTCAAGAAACCGATCGCAACGAGTTCTCTCAGCTCCACCTGTTACGCGATTATTTCGATTTCCCGCAACGTTACTACTTCTTTAAGGTCAAAGGCCTCATGCAGGCCTTGGGTGCTTCACTGAAGGACCGAACCGATCTTCAGCTCAACTTCATTTTTCATCGACCTTTTCCGCCCGGCAGCCAATTCAATAAGGGCCACATTCGGCTCTTTTGTTGCCCCGCCCAAAATGTGTTTCCTGTTCTATGTGAGCCGATCGAAATCAGTGGCCACCAATTGGAATATCTGGTGGTTCCCGACCTGACCCGACCCGAGTTAGAAGTGTATTCCCTGGAAAAAGTTATCGCCTCTTTTGAACAAACCAAGACGGAAGTCCATCCTTATTACCATTTCTCTTTTGATTCGCTCAGCCAGAAAAATCGCTGGTTTTACACTGTCCGGCGCGACATGTCATTTGAATCCGGCTGGGACAGTTTTATTCGTTTGATCGATTTGGATCAGGAGGGACCGGATGTTCTGCGTGGCCAAACCCTCAGCATCCGTGCACTTTGCACCAACCGCGGTGAGGCCCAGGCGGTCAAAATTGGGCAAATTCGAAAAATGGGAGCTAGCGTTCCCGAAACGATCAGCTGCCGCAATATTTCTCAAGTCAGCAAAGCCTTTTGGCCGCCGATCCATTCGCGCGGTGACTGGGATTTTATTTCTCACTTAGGGCTCAATTTTTCCGAACTGACCCGAACAGGTCCGCTCAAACGCCTGTTGACCCTCTACAACATTCCCCAATCGGATGCGGGAAAACGCAAAATAACGGGCTTGATGGAGGTCAGCGATGCCAAAGACCAGCGTATTGTGTTCGGCCAGGCGGTGCATGGCCGCCAACTGAAAATTGGCTTGGACGAACACTTTTTCCAGCACGAGGGCGACATCACCCTGTTTTGCCAGGTGTTTGGCCGGTTCCTACGCGCTTATTGCCCCATCAACAGCTTTATCCGCTTAACTCTCCAAAACAAAGACCATTCCAAGACCTGGGAATACACCGCGACTTATTAGACTGAGGATGCGATCATGGTTGCCACCCTCTCACACTTTTTTCATGCATTGCGGCGGATCCAACAGTCCGCTGATCGCGAAGGTGTGGGCATTCAGTACATCCAAAATCCCTCACGGGCCTTTCCCTCCAGTTTCATTGATGAGGTAGAACCCGGTTCACCATTGCGGATCAAGGTTAACTTTCATGGGTTGCTTGGCAATTTAGGCACGCTTCCCGACTATTTCACCGATGAAATCCTGCATTCCAACGAAGACCACAACGGACTGCAAGATTTCATTGAAATGTTTAACCACCGCATGATTGAAAATTTTTTTCGTGCCTGGCGACGCTACCAAATCCTGCTTGAAAACTCCGTAGAAGCTAAAACCGAGCAAAACCAAGAGTTTGATACGTTCCTTTCGGCCATTGGTGCTCAAAAACACGACGATGAGGGCAGTGAATTGATTTGGCGCTGTCTGCGCCGCCACCATTTGGCTTTGTTTCAGCGACGGGAAAAAACCTTTATGGGCCTGCAGAACATCTTGGGTTCCTTTTTTCCCAATCTGACGTTTGAGTTTCAGGAACATGTCGAGCACTGGGTGCGCATCCCAGAACACCAGCGCGCCACTTTAAGCTCAGGCCTGCGCATCGGTATGCAGGGCAATTTCCTGGTGGGAACGCAGGCTCGCGATATTAGTGGCAAGTTCAACATCTTGATTCGCGCGCTCAATTTTCAAACCTACATGAGCTTTTTACCGAACGGCCAACATTACAAACAGTTGCAGCAGCTTTTGCGCTTGTATGTTCAGAACCGTTGGCAGGTAGCCCTTTTCCTGGAACTGAAGCGCGAGGATGTTCCGGCCCTATCGATGGGTCAGGGCATTTTGGGCGCGTCCTGCTGGGCCTTAAGTGGCCAGGCCCAAGAAGATGCCCGGGTCGAATTGGGGACGATTCCATTATGAAGACGGCAACTTCTTTCAATTTTCTCAAAAAGATTCTTGGTATCTCGTTGAACAAGGCCAAGGAAGAGAATCTGATTGAGAGTATTCAATCCAACCTGATCCTGATCCTCAATACACGTCAGGGCATGACCGAAGCAATCCCCGATTTTGGTTTGCCCGATATCCATCAGGTTTACAACGCCCTACCCAAGTCTTTAGATGGGTTGGGCGAAGAGATTCGGCGTACCATCTCCAAATACGAGCCGCGTCTGCAAAACGTGACCGTTCGGTTCCTTAACAAAGCCTCAGACACCTTTCGCGCTTCCTACCACATTGTGGGCGAGGTTCGTGAAGGAAGCTCCATTTCCAAAATCACCTTTCAAACGGATGTTATCCGCGATGGATCTGCAAATGCCTACCTCGTCAACCAATACCAATAATCCTCTTTGGACGCACTTGGCCGAAATTCTTCAGGGCGAGCCTGAAGAAATATGGATTGCGATTGACCAGTGCTTGCGGGTCGTTAACCGGTCGATTGAAGCGCAAATCAATGAGATCCTGCACCATCCCGACTTCCAGGCATTGGAACGCATGTGGATGGGTCTAGCCCTCCTGATTGACTCGGTGGGCGATTTGCCTTTGGTCAAATTGGAAATGCTGCAATGCACCAAAGAGGAATTGGCAGATGATTTTGATCAGTTTATGGATCTGAGTGATTCGGGCCTTTTTCAGCATCTGTACAAAACAGAATACGATCAGGCCGGTGGCGAACCGTATGGCAGTGTCCTGTTTCATCACTTTTATGACCATCGCCCTTTGGACACGCACCTGCTCAAGCAAATCAGTAAGGTTGCCGCCGCCTGTCATTGTCCGGCCATAACCAACGCCGCCTTTACGCTTTTTGGTGCGCGCAACGCGCGTCAACTGGAGCAGGTCGAAGATTTAGACCTCCTGTTCCAAAATCCCGAATACACCAAATGGCGCGCCCTGCGCGAAACAGAGGATGCGCGTTATCTGGCGTTGGCCTTGCCGCAAGTGCTTATCCGGGCGCCTTATTCCCAGCGTATCGCCCACGGTTTGGTGTTCACGGAAAACCTGCGCAGTGAAGAGGACTTGGCTTGGGCACCCGCTACTTTTCCCATCGCCATTATGCTGGCTCGCAGTTTTTCAAAGCACGGTTGGTGTGTCCATATTCGCGGACCGCATACGGGTGGGTTGGTTGAGGAAATTACGCCGCCCAAATGGACAATGCCGGGTCTGGACATTATTCGGCCGCCCATCCAGCTCAGTTTTTCGGATAAACAGGAGCACATGTTCTCGAATCATGGGTTCCTTGTGCTGAACTATTTCAAGACACGCCATCGTCTCTGCGTGTTTTCCGCACCGACCTTGCAGATATTCAGCCGCGATGTGGACCATGCCTTCACCAGTAACGACCGTTTGGCTGCCAGCCTGCCTTATGTTTATCTGGTCAGCCGAATTGCCCATTATCAGAAGGTGATTCAACGGGAAAATGTGGGGACTGTGAAAGAGTCCACACAAATCGAAAATGAATTGCGAGATTGGTTACAGAAATTAGTGACCAAAATGCCGGATCCTTCACTAGAAATACGATCGCGTTACCCCTTGCGGGGCGGCCTCGTCGATGTGATGGAGGATCCGGGGAACCCAGGCTTCTTCAACGTGCGGATGGTGATTCAACCCCACCTGCAGTTGGAGGGCGTCAACGCAGAATTGACTTTGTTGTCCAAACTACCGAGAAAGAAGGAGTAAATCATGGATGCTCAGAATATCAAGGCACTGATCGGAAAATTGGATCCGACCATGACCAAAGCCCTGGAGGCTTCTGCGGGAGCCTGTATCCAACGGACCCATTTCGAAATCTCGCTTGAGCACCTGCTCTTGAAGCTTATGGATGTCGAGCGCTCTGATATCAGCTTGATTCTGAGCTATTTTGATCTGAATCCCGACTCGGTTCGGGCGGAAATTGAGCAGACAATGGCCCAGCTCAAATCAGGAAATTACTCCAAACCGCGTTTTTCTCCGACCTTACTGGACATGTTGGCCCATGCCTGGAATTTTGGCAGTTTGGAGCGCGGCGAATCCAAGTTGCGGTCGGGTCATTTGTTGGTTGCCTTGTTGCGCGATGGGATGTGGTTAACCACCAACCCCATGCCAACCTTACAAAGTCTCAATGAACCTCAAGTAATTGCCCAGTTTGAGGATGCCACCCAGAGTGGGGAAGAGGTCATGCTCAAACCAAAATCTTCCGCCACCCCCGGTGGGGCCGGGGCGACCATCCTGGATGAATTCACCGTCAACCTGACCGATCAAGCCAAAAAGGGCAAAATCGATCCGGTTTTGGGCCGCGACCATGAAATCCACCAGGTCATTGACATTCTGACCCGTCGCCGCAAAAACAACCCGATCCTGGTGGGTGAGCCCGGTGTGGGTAAATCCGCGATTGTGGAAGGGCTTGCCCTTCTGATTTCCGAGGGTCGGGTTCCACCCATGCTGGCCCAAACCGAAATCCGCAACTTGGATTTGGGTATGCTTAAGGCTGGTGCCAGCATGAAAGGTGAGTTTGAGGACCGCCTCAAAAACGTAATTGATGCCGTCCAAAATTCCGCCACCCCTATCATTCTCTTCATCGATGAAGCGCATACCCTGATTGGCGCTGGCGGTGCTGCCGGCAGCGGCGATGCTGCCAACCTGCTTAAACCCGCTTTGGCGCGCGGCCAATTGCGCACCGTTGCGGCAACGACCTGGTCCGAATACAAAAAATACATCGAAAAGGATCCAGCCCTGGAGCGCCGCTTCCAGTTGGTCAAGGTGGATGAACCCGATGTTGAACGGGCCTGCGGCATGTTGCGCGGGGTTAAAGTCAAATATGAAGATCACCATAAAGTCGTTGTGCTGGATTCGGCTCTGGAAGCGGCTGCCCAACTCTCACACAAGTTCATTTCCGGTCGCCAGCTTCCAGACAAGGCGATCGACCTGCTGGATACTGCCTGCGCTCGGGTGCGGCTCAGTTTAAACAGTCACCCGCTGGAAATGACCAAACTGGAAAACCAAATCACCACGATTGAAACCGAAATTGAAGCCAAAAAACACGAAAGCTCGCTGACCGATCTGCCCAATAAAAAATTGCCTGACCTCGAAGCCAAGTTGGCCGCAGCAAAACAGGAACTCGAAGCGTTGACCGCAAAATGGCAGGCAGAAAAAGAGCTGGTTGACCAGATTGTTGCGCTCGAAGTCGAGATTGGCAAGCTTGAGGACCCGCCCAAGGAGCAAATTGCCAAATTGCGCGAGGTGCAAAAGGAACTGGAAAAAGTTGGCGGAGAGTCGCCCCTGGTCGAGTACCGGGTCGGCGCGGGGACCGTTTCCTACATCGTTTCTCAGTGGACCGGCATTCCAGTTGGCAAAATGGTCCGCGATGAATTGGCCGACATTCTGACGATTGAAGACAAACTCAAATCGCGGGTTCTGGGTCAGGACAATTCCGCGGAGCGGATCGCCCGAGCCATCAAAGCCTCCAAGGCCAAGGTCAATAACCCAGATACACCCATCGGTGTGTTCCTGGCCGTGGGCCCTTCCGGTACCGGTAAAACGGAAATGGCTTTGGCCTTGGCTGATATCTTATTCGGCGGTGAACGCTTCCTGGTCCAGATCAACATGTCGGAGTACCAAGAGAAACACACTGTATCCCGTTTAATCGGTTCGCCTCCGGGTTATGTCGGTTACGGCGAGGGTGGCGTGCTCAGCGAAGCCGTGCGTCAACGCCCCTACACGGTTGTTCTTCTAGATGAGGTGGAAAAAGGCCATCCCGATGTCATGAATCTTTTTTACCAGGTCTTCGACAAAGGCCATTTGGCCGATGGTGAAGGGCGCATCATCGATTTTAAAAATACCATCATCATGATGACCTCCAATTTGGGCAGCCAAATCATTGAGGATATGTGTCAGGAAGGCGAGTTCCCGCCAGCGGGCGATTTGTTAGAGGCGATTCGGCCTACCTTGAATCAGTTCTTCAAACCTGCACTGTTGGCGCGGATGACGGTCCTGCCTTATTTCCCCATCTCGGAAGGGATCATGAAGCGGATCGTTACCTTGAAACTCAAAAAAATCGTCAAACGTCTTCATGAAAATCACGGCCTGACGACCAAGATTGAACCCGCTGTTCTGCAGTGCATTGCTGACCGCTGCCGACTGGTTGAAGCTGGCGCTCGGAACATCGATCATATCCTCAACTCGGAGTTGCTGCCGCTCATCGCCAACCAGATCCTCGAGACTTTGATGAACGCTAAGCAACACGAAACACTGACGATTGGCGTCAGTGACGACAATGATTTCCAGCTGACCTTTGAATGAGGGCGGCCATGGATCGCTACCGGATTTTCCACTCCATCATTGGTGCTGCCGATTTGACATCCATGCAATCGGTTATGGGCTGTATGTTGGACCAGCTGATCCTGGCCTTTGACGTGGAACGGGGGACCTACCTCAGTTCAGGTGGTGGGTCCTTGCGTTGCATGGCGGCGCGCACGGCCATGGGTTCGGATATTCCCAATCCAATGGTGCAGATTCCCAACGAGATCATTCAAAAGGTGGTTGTCTCAGGCAATCCCTTTTCGGCCAAAATGCCCATTATTCCCAAAAACATGAGCTCTGCCTCCAGTTGGGGCGGGGTTCAAATCAAGAATATCCTGGCCTTGCCCAGCGAGGCTGATGGCGTTTTGGTTGGCGTCACTTACCTGGAACGCAAAAACAACTATCCGGTTTTTAACCAAAATGAAATCGATACCATATCCGCGCTCGTGCAAGATATTGAAGGCATCATCAGCAACTCGCGCAAGTATGAAAAATCCGTTTACGAAATCGATAACCTGAAAAACGAAATCATCATGTCCAAGATCAACATGATTTCACAACACCCGGTCATGTTGCGCTTGTTTAAACAAATCGCCAAGTTGGCCCGAGTGCCGACAACCGTTTTGATCCACGGAGAATCCGGAACGGGCAAGGAACTGGTGGCACGTGCGATCTACAATCTGAGCGGATTGAAAGGTCAGTTTATCTCGATGAACTGTGGTGGCATCGAACCTAACCTAATGAAAAGCGAGTTGTTTGGCCATATTAAAGGCAGTTTCACCGGTGCCCAGAAGGATCGACTCGGTCTGTTTAAAAAGGCTGAGGATGGCATCCTGTTCATGGACGAAATTGGCGAAATGCCTATGGACATGCAGGTCGCCCTTCTGCGCACCCTGGAAAGTGGTGAAATTCTGCCCGTTGGCGCTGATAAGCCGCTGCACGTCAATACTCGGGTTATCGCCGCTACCCACCGTGACTTATCCGAAATGGTCGAAGAGAAAACCTTCCGCAATGACCTTTACCAGCGCTTAAAGGGCATCACTTTGGTCGTGCCTAGCTTGCGTGAGCGCCGCTCGGATATTCCTCTTCTCGCCGACCATTTCCTCAAAAAATACAACGAAAAATTTAACCTTTCCTATCGAGGGTTTACGCCTGAGGCACTGACTGTTTTGACCGGTCGGGATTTTCAGGCCGGCAATGTGCGCGAATTGCAACATGTCATCGAAAGGGCTATGGTTTTTGAAGAAGATAGCGAAATGATCGGTCCTGATTTTCTCTCCGCAGAACAAGAAAATGGCCAAGAATCCAATGGCACGCGCAGTTTTGAGGATCGGGTCAACGATTATGCTCGCAGAATCTTGTTGGAGGCCATCGAAGTGGCACAAGGCAATAAAACCAAAGCCATGAAAGCACTCGATATTCCGCGAACCACTTTTTACAGTATGTTGAACCGTTACGGTATTTCATTGGATGGAGATGAGACATGACCCTGAATTTTCAAGTTGATTCCGAAAAACCGGCCACGCCGGTCGAGAAAAAGATCCGCATCCTCTTGTTTGGCAACTTCTCGGGGTCAGACGCCGAACGGCCCACCTTGGCTGCGGTACCGCTGAATCGCAACCAATGGGATGGCCTATTTGTTCAATTTAAACCCAGCATTGACCTGACCTTAACTCTGGATAACCGCATCGAAATTCCGGGCCACTTGGCCTTTAAAAGCCTTGCCGATTTTCAGGCCAAGAATGTTGCCCGCAATATTCCCTTTTTATTGCAGCTCAACCAATTGGCCGATGCGGTTGGCAGTGCTTCTGAGAACCAGCCACTTGATGTACAGGCCCTGCTCCCCAAACTCAACTTATTGGAACCCTTGGTTCGGTTGGCCAAGGATTTTAAAGACGAGCCAGCACTGGACCTGCTCAATATGGTCGACTTAGGCGAAGCCGATGAGGCCGCATCCGGATGGAGTTTCAAATGGCTTAAAGCCTTATTGGCCAAACCCAGCTATCAAGGTCACAAACGCGAGGCTACCGTAAACGAGCTGCGCACGATTGAAGCAGAGTTACTGGGCCAAGTTCAAAAATTGCCTAAATTCAAAGCTTTAGAAGCGCTTTGGCGCTCATTGAAAGAAGCGTTGTCTTCATGCAGAGCACCTTTGGAATGGGCGTTGGTCGATTGTGCAGACCATGAAATCTGCGATGCGGTTTATTTGGTCTGTATCAAACCAGAACAGGGTGAACCAGAGCCGGTCGATTTGGTAGTTTCCGCTTTCCAATACGGCATGAGTGAGGAAGATCTACACCGCATCTACCACTTGGGTCGTATGGGCGAAACCCTGCAAGCCCCTGTTTTACTCAGCGCCCATCCGCAACTCTTTGGACTGAACTCCAATCGGATGTTGCAGCACTACAAAGACATCAGTGGTCGCATGAATGGCCCGGCCTATGCCAAATGGCGCAAACAAAGAGAACACAGTGGATCGCGTTGGTTGTTCATGGCCGTGAATCAGTTTGGTCTCAAATCCGATGATGAATCTCAAAACGAAGATACCGCCGTTTTTGGGCCCGGCTCCCTGGCTTTGGCATTTGTGCTCGCCAAAGAACTGAAGGAGAATCGCTGGCCAGGCGAGCTGTTAAGCCCAATTGGCGAATTGGATTCGTTTACCCATACCGAGTCCATTTTGACCGAACAACAGGGCATGGATCTGGGCTACGAAGGCTTTTGTGCCATCACCCAGAATCGTGTGAATACAGCCGTTCAGCTGTTGAGCATGAACAGCATGGCTCAGGTTACGATTGGTTTGGGTGAATCTCCATCTGCACGCGATTTTGTCGAATTCACCTTACCTTATATGTTTTTTGTGGGTTGCCTTGCGCGCTTCCTGCAGAAAAATGGACGTGCTGATGATGCCAAAGAGCGAGTTAAGGCCTATATTGGCAGTCTGCGGGATGAGGATGTTGTGACGGAGGAAGCAGACGGTCAATTGCTGTTCCGGGTCAAACCGCCCTTCAGCATTTACCGGATCAAACCCGACATCGTTTTGGGGGTTGAATAGGTTAGTCAGATTCTAAACGCGCCGACCTGGCCGTTTATGGATGGGAAGGGCTTGGGCGGACCAAGCCCTTTTTATTTGGAGGATCCACCCAAATTGGGCAGGCCAGTGAACAGGTTCTCATCAAGGGGCAAACCGGGATGGGCGAGAATGATCATGGGTGATTCGTGCCAGTCGGGCCAACCGGGAATATCAATGGTAACGTCTAAGCTGTATTTAATCCGTTGGTTGCTGCCCATATACATGGAAACAGGTAATTCAGGTGGAAGCGGGATCTCAAACGAAACATCCATGCCTTGACCGGGCATTAAATGCGCGTTGACGTCTTCTAAACGTTCATCTTTGTGAAACACGTGGCTGTAACTGTGACGGTTTTTTCCGCTCCCGCTCTCCGTGTGTTCTTCTCCTTTAAGGCAAACCCGGATAACGTTAATCGTTACCGGCTTGGCAACCGGAAAGGAGAGCTTTAACTTTAAGGTTTCACCGCGATTCCAAACGTAGCGTTCTAAGGCCAAATCCACCTTTCCCAGCTTGCGTGCCGCCACACTTGAACGAATGGCCATAAAGGCCAGAAACCCACCCGCTAATGAAAAAACGATGCCCATGATGATCATCATCCAGATGTGGTGGCCAAAAATAAGCATGCCCATACCGGACAAAAGGAACGGCAATGAAAAAATGAATAAGCAACCTTTTCCAAGGGCCGATTGCTTTTTTAAGATGTCCAATTTAGACAGGTCCGAAATTTGGGGTGGCTCAACGGATTCGGGCATGGGTCCTGGGTCGATTCCAAACGAGGTTTTGGTTTTTGGGTCGATGGACCACGGTACATCCAGGCGGGCCTCAACGTACCAAGTGACGCTCAAGATCTGGCCGGAATAGCTCAGCGGTGCTGTGGGTACCTCAAAGGCAAAATCAACGTGCGTCGGCTGGTTGGGGTCCAAATGGGTTGACCCGGCTTGATAGGCGTTGCGTTCGCCGCCCTTGCGCACGTTTCCCTTACCGCTGGTCTGCCAGTAGTAGGTGATCACGATCGATTTTGCTTCTAAGGCTTGATCCGATTGGATGAATAGACGACCGTTAACCGTTTGGCCCGGTTGATAGGGGCCTTCGCCGTTTTCTAGTTCCAGTTCCAGGTGGCATTGGGACATCTCAAACTCGCGTTTCTGTCTTTTTGGAGCGCCATACCTCCATAAAGATGCGCGCCGCTATTTCGTGGAAATGGTCGACCGCATAAGGCGCATCAATTAGACCCGCACGATTAACATATTCTTCCCAGAGCTTCTTGGCTGAGCCGCCCGAACTGGGATTGGCTTTGATGGCTTCCGGGCCCACCCGACCCCAAAAGGTTTCAAACCATTTCTCGAAACTGCTTTGATAAGAGGTGAGGAGCACCACCAATTGGGTTTTTAATTCTTCAATCTTTTGGTTTCGCGTCAGGTAGCGTTCATCTTCCAGGCTCCGCGTTTGATCTGAATAGTACAGACTGACCTTAAACTCGTTCTTTACAAAGGTTTGGATTAAAGTTTCGAGTTGGAGCAAGAGGTCCAGCATGGCTTTGGTTTCGCCCAACGATTTGGCCGATTCTTTGGGCACGATGATTTGGCGATTGGTTGAGGTGCGCGTTCGGCCGACCCATTCATCGTAAATATCGCGAAAGAAATTGCGGCCGAGCAGCCCAGAAGACCGGGTTTCCTGGCTTAATTCCTGAAAAGGGAAATCGATGCCGTGTGATTGACTTGCGCATAAGGCCAAAAAATCTTCCATGGCTGCAAAGTTGCTCGGTGCAGGTTTGACAATGAATTCCATAAAAAATTCTTTGGCACGCGGTGAAACCAAACATTTGACCCGATGCTCAAACTGTTTGAGGATGTGCGCATAAATGTCGGTTCGCACTTCCTCGATATATTTGTCCAAGTCCAGCAGAAAAGTGCCGTGAAACAAGCCTTTGATCATCTCAACATTTTCTTCATTGAGGGTCAAAATGAGGTGCGCTTTTCGTTCGCGGATAGCCTGGATTAACGGGCCGCGATCATACCGTTCTTCCTGCATGACCTGCAGCAGATGCGCAAAATGGTCAATCCCGACCAAACCGTGTTGACCCAAGGCCTCCACTATTCGTTCCAGGTAAAAGCTGAGTTGATTCGCTTCGTTAAAGACAAGGAATACTTTGGAGTCGAACAGGATGGGTTCAGAGTTGAAGCTGGACGCTAATTTGAAGTCGGTAATCGGGTGGAAGATGCGGTGCATGATAGAAGTTTTTCCGCACCCTTTACTCCCGGCCAATACCAGAAGTTTGTTCTGCATGACCAACTGGGTCAGGTCTTTCCAAAGGCGATCCGGGAAGACTTGTTGGCGGTACGGCGAAGCAACACCCGTGGGCGTTTTGGTTTTGCGTAGGCTGGTCGCGGCCGACCATTTTTCTTTGGATTTTTCCCAATCCAGCATGTGAAAAATGATGCCGCCCTTGTCTGCCACTAACAATTCCAGCATGGACTTAAAATCGCTCGCTTTTTTCAGGGCAAAGGTGCGGAAAAAGTGCTGGACCTTTGGCGAAACCAACGGCGCGTGAACGGGGACGGTCGTCAATTGAAAACGTAGAAAGTCGTTGAGCCAACGCAAACCCAGATCAAAGAACATGGCTTTAGACCATCGATCGCGCAGGTCCTTAGGCAATATTTTGGTCCGACCAAAAAAACTATCCGAATCTTCGGGAAATTGCTCACAAAGCGCCCAGAAGAGATGACCCGTATTGATCACACCATGCTGGCAGGATTTGGAAAAATCGACGGCTTTTTGGTATAGCCCAGACCACTCTTGGCTCGGATGGAACTGGCCGAAGGGCAGAGGACCGGATTCCTTAACTGCGATCACTTCACCACAGTGGAAAACCGTCGAACCCAATACGAAGTAATCGTTTAGATAATAGAAATTATTGGGTTGGATCTTTTTTCCATCCATGAAAGTACCATTGGAAGAATTGAGATCCAGAACCTTCAGCTTGCCTGATTGGCGTTTGATAACCGCGTGATTGGTTGAGAGACACGGGTCAAAACCCAGAATGATATTGTTCTGGGCGCCGCGGCCCAAACTGATCTCCTGGTCCTCATGAAGGGATAGGGTTACACCTTCGAGGGGGCCCGAAATAATTTGCATCCACTGTTCCATTTACGCGGTACCCACCTGTTCGCCAACCCATCCCGCCGCCGGGTCGCTTGTTCAGTAAGTGAAGTGTTCCCAATATAAAACGAAGCAAGGTGCAAAGTCTAGCAACCCAGGCGATTCCTAACTTGGATTTTATCCGTAATGACTAGGGAATCGGCCCTATCCAGATAGGGGCAACTTCACCTGCCGGCTCACTTCGCGAATCCAGTCCCGGGCCAATTCGAGGTTTAACTGGCAATCGCCAATGGTTTGGATGGGCGTCAGTCCAGCCACACTATTGCCTCGAACCGCCGCTCTGATTTTAGCATTCGCTGGTACATTCAATGTTTCCACCGCACCTGTGCCCAGCACCTTTTGGCGCAGGATTCCGGGTAAAAGTCCCAATTCCAGTGGGGGTGTATACCAACGGTCGGTAAAAAGGAAAAGGTTGCCCACTGCGGTTTCCAAGATCGAATCTGCCCGATCACAGATCCAAATATCATCAAATCCGAGCTGTTTCGCCTGGTGCAACATGAGGTCCCAAACCATACGTGAACCTGATTTATGGCCGCGCAAAAAGTCATTTTGGGCCAGTCGGTAAGCTCCCCACGTGCAACGCAAAGGGTTAGGCGCGGGCGAAAACCGCTGAAATAGAACATCCAAGCGGAAAGTCACCGGACAGTTTTGCCAGCGGCCACCGAAAGCACGATAGGTTAAACGCACCACCCAATCACCCGATCGAGGTACCTTTTGAAGCTGTTCTTGCCATGCCACGCCTGCCAATTCCGGTAAGGAGAAAAACTTTACCGAGTCGCGGAGGCGCTTGAAATGTTCGTCGGCCCACCACGCTTTACCCTCCTGGACCCGCAGCGTTTCAAACAGGCTGAAGCCGCTGAGGTCACTGAGGTCCTTGGCGGGGCTATGTTCCATTGGGACCATGGGGTTGGACTTGGACGAAACTCAAGTAGTGTTTCAATTCCGCAATGCTGGCGTGGATATCATCCAAAGCGCGGTGGTTGGTGCCCTTTTCAAATTGCACGCTGAACTTTTCTTTAAACATGATTTTAAAGGCACTCACGTCGACCATGCGGTAATGCAACAAAGCGGAAAGTTTGGGCATGTAAAGGTCAATGAATTTGCGATCCTGATGGATGGAATTGCCTGCTAAAACCGCCCGTTCGTTGGGGAAATGGGCCGAGACCCAGTCCGAAAGCTCGTTATCGACTTGATTTTGAGATTTGCCAGAAGGGACCAGGTCGACCAATCCACTTGCCCGATGGGTTTTTTGATTCCAATCATCCATGCGATCCAAAAATTCCTGGGACTGGAAAACCACCGAGTGATAGTCCGCAATGGGTTCCAGGCTCATATCCGTAATAATCGCAGCGACCTCAATGATCCGCTCCGTTGCTGGCTCCAAGCCTGTCATTTCCATGTCGACCCATAAAAGCCGCATCAGGCCTCCCCATTTCTTGGTTTTGGCCTATTCTCGCAGCCCCGCCTCCCGGAAATCAACTGAAACGGCCCGGATTAAAGATTTTGAGCTGATCCGCCCATGGCGTTTGGTCGCCACTCAACACATCTGCAACCGCTTTTCCGACCGACCAACTCATGCCCAGTCCGTAACCCGTAAATCCGGCAGCTACCCACAGGGTTGGGTCGCCACCTAACGGTCCAATCAGCGGTAAACCATCCGCAGAAAAACCCATGATCCCGCTCCAGCGCTTGACGACCTTAAGGTGTTCTGCTTGAGGATAGGTTTCAGCTTTAAAGGCGTCAAGCGCCGCTTGAACCTTGGGATTGACCCATTCCTCTGTGCCCACTTCCACATGTTCATCGGTGGGGCGTTTTCCGCCCAGAATCAGGCGGCCATCGACTGTCCAATGCCAATAATCGTAACCAAAATTGGTGATACACCCGATCGGCTCGAAACGCAGGTCACTCGGCTCGGTGGCCATGACCTGACCGCGCACCGGAAAAATCAACTTGGCTAAATTGGGTTCCAAGGATGAGCTATAGGCATTGGTCGCCAAAATGACGATCTCACACTCGGTTTTTCCGTAAGCGTGATGCACGGCCTGGCGATCCAACTGTGTCACGGGACAGTTTTCCACGATGCGCGCGCCTGCTTTTCGCGCTTGCGCAGCAAAGAGCCGGGTCAGTTCAGCGGGATTAACAGTCGCATCGAGCGGATCCCACTTACCCATCGTAAAAGCACGCGTCCCGATCTTGGCTTCGATTTGATCGCAATTGACATGCTCGGTATGAAAACCATCCTTAGCCATTTCAGTGATGGCCGACTCAATCGTGCGTGCTTCTTGGTCGTTGACAGCAAGGGTCAAGGAGCCCGCGCGGTGGTAGGCGAGTTCAGGATAAGACTTGTCGGTCAGGTAGGTGTGTAGATCCATTTGACCCCGTCGTTTTAAATCCAAAACGCCGAAGGCACTGCGATCGCCATAAACCTGCTTCATGCGTTGGTAATAATCAGCAGTCTCCAAGATGATCTGCCCGTCATTGCGACCCGAAGCACCCGAGGCGATCTGAAAGCGTTCCAGAACAGCCACCTGAACCCCTCGTTGGGCCAAATGCAGGGCGATGGCTGTTCCGATAAGGCCGGCCCCAATGATGACAACATCACACTGCTCGGGTGGTGCACTCCAAAACGGTTCCATACGAAAGTCGCTCATGCATTGCCTCCAAAAACCCTCATCTTACACAATGCCCGTCACTTTTAAACCATTCTTCACCCAGGCTTGATGACAATCTCAAATTCTAGGAAAAGCACTGCCCTCAAAACCCCAGAAACTGCTATAGTTAGGCATCAACATCGAACACGGTTGGCGCCGGGCGTTCAACCTGTTTTTAATAAATGCCCAGGGAAGCTGCATGTCACGGAAACTCAGATTCAACCGTTTGTCTACCAACCTTCAAGGCTTGATGCATCGCGCACAAATGGAATGGCGTCGATACATGGATTCCAATCCCGACTCCTATCGTTGGGTGTGTATTGAACGTCCCGAAGTAATGGCTCGAGCCCTCGAAATCCTGTCGGCGGATTTACCAGAGGAGGAACTGGCCATGTTGATCACACGCATGCCCTATTTGATCCTCTTGTTTCAGGACAACGAGGTGCCGCGCAATGTGCCGGTTGAGTCGACCGTCGCCTTTTTAACCGTTCTGAACCACGCCGGATTGGCAACCTTGCTGCGCCAAACCTCAGATACCCATCGTTTAGCCGATTTGGTTCAGTTGGACCATAACCAGGTTCGGCCAATCCTGTTTATCGTGGCTGGCGTTCCCGACCTCGATTTGCCGCTCGGTCAGGAATCAGATAACAATTGTATTTTTCTGTGAGGTGGTGAGTTTGATCCGGGGAAAAATCAGCCGAATCCTGTTGTCCGAGTCCGATATTGAAGCCAAAGTCAAAGAGCTTGGGGCACAAATCACTCAAGATTATAAAGATAAGGACCTGCTGTGCATTTGCCTGCTGAAAGGCAGCATGCTCTTCCTATCGGACCTCATTCGCCGGATTGATATGCCGCTTCAGGTGGATGTCATGCGTGCCTCCAGTTATGGAGAAAGCACCGTCTCCTCAGGCAGTGTCAAAATTCTCCAGGATTTGGATGCCGATATTAGCGGAAAACATGTCCTTATGATTGAAGACATCGTTGATACTGGTCGAACCTTGGCAAAGACACTGGATTTGCTGCGGTTCCGTCAACCCCAGTCCTTGAAAATTTGTGCTTTGCTCGACAAGCCAAGCCGACGCGAGGTTCCCATTCCCATCGATTATCGGGGTTTTGAAATTGAAAACCATTTTGTAGTCGGTTACGGCTTGGATTTTGACGAGTACTACCGCAATCTGCCTTATGTCGGCATCCTGGAACTATAAGTCTGAATCCGCCCGCACATTGGTTTGTGGCCGTTGATTAACTTGGATTTGGAAGATATCAGGCCGGCTGTAATGGCCATCGACGTCGAGGTACATCCGCCCTTCTTTGCACAATCCCAAATCCAAATCTGCAAAAAGCAGAGCCTCTTCCTTAAAGCAGGGCGGAACCACATACTGGGTATCGGGCTGGATAACGGCACTACCGCCCCTTAAAAGCCAACTATCTTCGCTCTCCATGCTTTCCAACAGTGCACGCGCTTGGGGCATCTTCTGACCCAGACTGTCAAATCCTGCCAATGCATCCGCTTGGCTCAACAGGCCTCCAGATGCCAAAACAAAGGTTTGACCTTCAAACGCATAATGGCGGCTGGCCAATTGATGCAGATCGTGAACTGTTGGCCACTGCGCCACATGCACGACTTCATGCTGGGCATGATAAAAGGCCCGCAGCGCAGGGAGCCAGTGCTCCCAGCAAATGAGGCCGCCCACACGACCTTGATCCGTTTCAACGCTGTGCAAGGTACTCCCATCACCGCTGCCCCACACAAGCCGCTCGGTATAGGTTGGCGTCAACTTGCGGTGAAATAACGGGCGCTCCAGACCCGCTGCAATGATTACCATACTGTTCATTAGGGAATTTCCCAGCTGTTCATGGATTCCCAGAAATAGCATCGCTTGCGATTCGTTAACTTGTTGTTGCAGGGCGCACCAAAGCGGATCATTAACCGTAAGCGCCTGCTCGCAAAGAATCCGATAAAGCTGCATCGCCCCTTTTTCCCGCCATAGCCCCGCACGCGCAGCCGCGTCGATCCAAACGGGATAGCCTGGCAGCCAAGTCTCTGGAAATACAATGATTCTGGCACCTTTGCTCAAGGCTTCGGTCAGGTTTTCCTGCAGAATTTGTAGACTCGCTTGGGTGTTGAGGAAGACATTCTTTTTCTGAACGATACATATCCGCATCCGCTAACCTCCTGGCTTTAACCCGCAGTTTAGGCGAGCTGTATGTGAAAATGCGCAAAAAAATAACGACACTGCGTTGAAAGCCTCGTGATAACAGGTTAATAAATCGTTTTTTTTGAGTTGCTTAGGCTTGTGTTGGTGTTGCCCCATTGGCGGCTTTTTTGCCTGGATCCCGTGCAGGAGGCCTTATGAAGAAATTAGCTTATGCCATGGCTGATTGTTTAATGGCCTTGATTGTGGTGATGGTCGGGGTTGTCGGTGTACTCCACATCCGACGACACGCCATTTCCGCGTGGAGTGCCGCACGCTACCGCGAAATTGCCTTAAATCTAGTCGATCAAGTCCTGCTTGAAGACGCCTATGCCTGGCAGGCCTTTCCTGAACGCGATTTTGATGGGAGGGGCAAACCAAGCCATGGTCAGGGCATATTTCATATCAGTCTTACACCAGGACGCCCGAGCCAAGGCAGCTTAATCTATCGAGACCCTTATGAAACCCCCGTTGAAATCCAATTTTGGGGACCATTTACGGCGGAAGGGCCATGAACAAAGCATTTAATTTTATTGAAACCGTTTTGGCTTTGCTGGTTGGACTTGTAATCTTGGCGGGCCTTTTACGCTTCGTTAACGTCGGGACTTCCCAGTACTTGGAGGCCAAAAAACAGCTGCAATGGGAGGCAAACGCGAGCATGGCTCGTACAGCACTTCGTTCAAGATTTCGCCAGTTAGACCCCCAGTTCTGGGCAAACTTCCCCGCTATGCGCGACCCAATTCACGGTGCTTTCACTTTTTTTGGGCCAGGTAGTTCGGTTTCAACTGATTGTGTTTTGCGCAATCAAACCTGCCTCACCCTTTGGGATTGTGAACCCGCTGAATGTCCAGTTCCGCTTATTGTCAATGACGTTGCCTATCCCCAATGGTTGGAAGTGATACCCCTCGATGAAAACGAGCCCGCTCCCGAACCAAGGATTGGCGCCCAGGTTGGGTTGATCGTGCAAGAGGAGAATGTTTTTGCATTCCTGATCCGCGCTATTGAGGGCAACCGTATTTACCTGGCCGATGTGCAAAGCCAATTGTGGGATCTGCCAGAAATTGAGGATTGGGCTGGGATAGAGCTCTACATTCTTGGGCCCTTCCTGGTCGACCACTTTTTTTTGCGCAAGAGCCCAGGACGTGGCAACGCCCTGGTTTCAGAATCATGGCTTGTAAACGAAAATGGCTGGTATCCCAAACGTGGATTTGCTTCTTTTACCCACTTTTCTCAATGCGTTTTTGAATCCGATCCACCTGTATATGTCATAAAGATGGACTCTCTATCACAGGAAGGAGTAGTTTTTGATGTGCGAATCCCGCTCTAAGCGAAGTTATGTCACGGTATTTGCCCTGGTATGTATGGCCTTGCTGTTTCAATTGACCTTAGCCAGTTTCGCCATGAGTCAATCTGGGCTCCACACCATGGCCATCAGTCAAGGCGCTCAGGGACTATGGAGTGCTTATGCCGGGGCAGGCGATGCTGTGCGCCTACTTCACTCAGGTGATGAAGGTGGTGTGTTGCATTGGAATGACCAAGAAATCCAGTTTGAACAGACTTCAAGACCCAACGACATCTGGCAGGTAAGTCATCAAAAACTCTTTCTGAATAGTGGACTTTTATGGCAGGAAACCCGGATTGAAGGCCCCTTTTCTTTTACGATTAAAGGCATCATTCAAGATTAGTGCAGAAAAATGCACCTGCCCGTCAGCGAAATGCATTTTTGACTAATGTGAATATTAGCCTGATTTTTGACTTTTTATTACTTTTTAACCATATTTTCCTGCAAGCAAGGTTTGGCCTTGTTTTTGCTGTTTTGGATCCTGGGAGGAGTGAAATGAGACCAATTGTTCAACGCGCACCGAGAATGCGTTTTAAAAAGCCGATCCAATCGGCCTTGGATCACGAATATGTGGGTGGGGTCCACAATATTTCGCGATCCGGCTGCATGATGCGAATTAAGCATTGGGTGAAGGTGAACCGTGAACTTCACGCATTGCACCTTTTGGCGCCAATGGCAGGTGAACTCCATGTACAAGGGGAAGTCGTACGGGCCAAGATGGTGCCCGGTGAAGAAGGCACTATTTACGAAATCGGCATTCGCTTTGAGGAAGGCTCGGAAGATTACCTTCGAGTGGCCAATTGGTTAAAAGCCTTACCACAAGAAATCGACGTACAGGTCAAAGCCGGACGCTAAGAACCCAAAGAAACCGTTCCAATCAACACGCTGACACTTTTTGTTCCAGTCATAACTTCTGTGACAAAGATTGACTCTTTTTGCGCCTACACAAAGGGGCTACCCAAAGCCGCGTAGCCAAGGAACAGATCAAGGCCAAGAAAAAGCCCTGAGCAAACTTGGTGTCTTCACGTGCGAAAAGATGGCGCACGCGAAGCCGCAACGTCCGCAAAGCGGAAAGCAACTTCGCAAGGACCAAGAAAGGCGAGCAGAGCCCAGAGAAAAGCCCTTAGCCAGCTTGGCGTCTTCGCGTGAGAACAGGTGGCGCACGCGAAGCCGCGACGCCCGCAAAGCGAAAAGCAAGTTCGCAAAGACCAAGAAAGGCGAGCGGAGCCTAGAGAAAAGCAGGAGAAAAGCCCTTAGCGAGCTTGGTGTCTTCGCGTGCGAAAAGATGGCGCACGCGAAGCCGCAACGCCCGCAAAGCGGAAAGCAAGTTCACAAGGACCAAGAAATGCGAGCGGAGCCCAGAGAAATGCAGAAAAAAAGCCCTGAGCGAGCTTGGCGACTTCGCGTGAGAACAGGTGGAGCTCGTGGAGCCGCGACGCCTGCATCACCGCGTGCGAAAAAAACTTTGTCTGAGTTCTGAATCCGCTTCGTGTGAAAAACTTTGACAGCGCTCCAACCATCGGATAGGGTTTGCCTTTGCGTTGAGGTTCTGAATGTTGCTTTCGGTTATTATCCCCGTTTACAACGAAGAAAAAACTCTGCCGCTTCTGCTGGAGCGGGTATTGGCTGTTCCGGTGCAAAAGGAAGTCGTCTTGGTCGACGATGGCTCCCAGGATGGCACACGAGACCTGTTGAAATCGCTGGAGAAGCCGGGGATCCGTGTTTTTTTGCAGGACCGCAATTACGGCAAGGGCGCCGCGATTCGGCGCGGGATTCAAGAGGCTGTAGGTGATGTCATCATTATCCAGGACGCTGACTTGGAATACGATCCCAACGAATATCCCAAATTGCTGAGCCCCATACTGGATGGTCGCGCCGATGTGGTCTACGGTTCGCGTTTTGCCGGAGGGGAATGCCACCGCGTCTTGTATTTTTGGCACTCGGTAGGCAACAAATTTTTGACCATGCTCTCCAATATGTTTACCAACCTCAACCTGACCGATATGGAAACCTGTTACAAGGTCATGAAAAAGGAAGTGGCGCTGAGCTTTAAAATCGAAGAAAACCGCTTCGGTATGGAGCCCGAAATCACGGCCAAAATTGCCAAAGGCAAATGGCGGATTTATGAAGTGGGCATTTCTTATAGCGGACGCACCTATGAAGAAGGTAAAAAAATCGGCTGGAAAGATGGTGTGCGTGCCATCATTTGCATCTTGAAGTACAATCTCTTTCGCTAATAATCGCTTTAAATTTTGAAATAATGTCGAAAAAGATTGAGCATTGGATTGGGTCGTAAACGCGTTCCTTCTTTAAGGCTTAACAGGATCTCGTCGGGTGTGAATTCTTCGGGAAAGGCTGTTTTATAAACGGTGCAGTGAAAAATATTAGCGTAGCGCAGGTTGGCGGTTCGCATATCCGCACCGGAGAGATTTGCGCCCTTGAGGTCGGCGCCTTCCAGGTTGGTGCCATCAAAGGTACAGCCCATAAATTGACCACCGCGCAGATTGGATCCACTGAGATCAACATGTCCAATTACACTATTGGAAACTGGCGTTCCCTGTTTCACCAAATTTAATATTTCATCTCGATCGAGCAGTTGCACTTTGTCCATAACAACCTTATCGAGAAAAAAATGAAAGAGATAAGGCTTTAGCAAAAAATAGCATCAAAATAACAATGATTTTTGGAAATCCAACCTAAAAAGAAGGCATATAGCCCACCTGAAACCCAAACCCGCGGAAGTTCGGTTAGTGAAGGCTCGCGCCACTGTAGAAAAACCAGCCCGGTCCAAGCGTGAAAAGGAGGAGTCCCCAGATGCTGTGCTCGACAAAGGTTAATAACGTGCTGTGTGAGCGTGCATAAGTCAATGCAAACAGCCCACCACCCAAAACGGTCATAACTGGTGCCACCCAATTGCCAAACATGACATGGGCCAAACCAAAACACAGGGCGTTGACCCCAATCAAATGCGCACGGGTTGGGAACAGCGCGTGATAACGGTGGAAAAAGAAGGTACGAAAAATAAGCTCCTGGGGATAAACCGAAAGCGTAGGGTAGACGATTAGAATTAACAGCCAAATGTGTGGTTTATGGCGCGGAAACCATAACCATAAATCGCTGCGGAAGAGGAGGAGCAGCCCCACAAGAACCGGCACACCGACACTCAGGGAAACCAGGACCCGACGCCAAAACGTGCGCGGTACGCCGTTGCCCCAACCCAATGCTCTGCGATCGAATCCCCGATCAGCCCACAAAATCCATGTACAAAGTCCACCTTGCAACACCAATAACGGAATCAGTAATAGGCGTAAATGACTGCGAAACAGCAGCAGCAAAAGCGGAACGGCTCCGAACAAGATGCACAGTTCGAGAATTAAGTAACGTTTGCGTACTGAGCTTAAAGGCATGTCAACAAACACCTTTCTTGCTAAAACCTAACGGTAATTTGACAAGAAAAGTTAAGCTCGAAACCTGGATTCGAAAGGAAACCGGCTTAGTCTCAACCAAAAATCATGCAAGACGGCCTTTCATTTGTTCGCGATAGCGACGTGAAAAATTCAGTTCCTGTCCATTTTTAAGCCGAACTTTACTATCGCCGCTGTCCAACGGGATGATTTCTTGTATTGCATCCAAATTAACCATGTAAGAGCGGTGAATCCGAGCGAATTGGTCGGGATCCAATTTTTTTTCCAGACCCGCCATGGTTTCTCGGAGCGGGTACACCCGTTCACCCACATGTAATTCCATGTAATTGCCGGCGGCCTCAATCCATTCGATGTCTTGGACCTTGACGATGAATTCCTTGCCGATTTTTTTGACCAAAAACCGTTCCGTAAATTTTGTGCTGGGTGTATCTTCCCCTGTTTCAATGACTTTTGCTTCACCACGCAACCGGCTGACCATAAACCGATAGGCGTAAATCACGCCCACAAGCCATGCATAACTGATGAGATCTTTACGGTACTCATAGACCCATTCGTGCAAAACATGACCAAAATCGTAATGGCCACCCATCGCCAGATAAACAAACTTGCGGATCCACACCATGCCCGTGACATGAAGAATAGAAAAAGGAACGCTAAACGCCAAGTGCGCCATTAGGCCCTTGCGGATCTGATTTCCATGCATCGGAAAACGGCGATCAAACCACAAGACTAGGGGGATTAATACTAAGCCCATGAACTGGCTGCTACTTTCCCAGGTGAAAGGCTGCCAAGTTTCTATCTCCAGTCCGAGCCGCCGATAGTCCTCTATGACGGAGAGTGAATCAACCAGGGTGTGAACACTGGCAAGCAAAATCCAAAAGCTGCATTCCCAGAAGCGTGCTTGTTTCTCATAAGTATGCCAGTCCAATCCCCGTCCCTCCACGCTTTGGGACCAACCGCTTATCCCAAATAGCTGCCGTTTACGGCATTTTTTGGCGCTTGGGCCCAATGTCATGGCATAGGCCACCATGCGCGCGCAAGATGGTGCCATTGACGATGGAAGGATAAACATAAATGCAATTAATTGAAAAGATTATCGCAAGTTACCGCTTTGCGCCCGATTCAGTGCCCGGCCGTCGATACGATCTGGATTGGTTGCGCGTCTTGGCCTTTGGCCTCCTAATTTTCTATCACATTGGCATGGTCTATGTGGCCCGTTGGGGGTTCCATGTAAAAAGTCCGTATGCGAGCACCCATCTTGAAAGCCTTATGCTACTGGTCAATCCCTGGCGTATGGCCATCCTGTGGTTCATTTCTGGGGTAGCCATCCGATTTGTCCTGGCCAAGGTTAACAAAACCCGTTTCCTGGCCTTGCGTACCGTGCGTTTGTTGTTACCACTGCTTTTTGCTGTTCTGGTCATTATCCCGCCTCAGCTCTATTGTGAGATGACCCAGAAAGGCGACTTACACCATTCATATGTCGAATTTCTCAAGGCATTTTTTACTTGGAACCATCCGCTGTTCGCCAAGTATCAGGCAGGCATCCTGCCGCACATGGATGTGAACCATTTATGGTATTTGCGCGAATTGTGGACCTTTTCCCTGCTTCTGCTCCTGGCCATGCCCATTTGGAATAGTCGCTGGTTCAAGTCCATGATGGCTTGGTTGGCAACCCATGTTTCGGTGCTTGTGCTGGGTTTGGTTCTCATCAATACGGGATTGGAATGGGTCTACCGCGAACCGCGCAACCAAATGGGTTTTCTCTTCCTGTGTTTTGGATTTGCGATCGCCTGGCAAGAACCCTTTTGGCAAACGCTCCAGCGCCAACGCTGGAAGCTGGTTGGGCTGGGATTGCTGAGTTATCTCGGGTTGGTAAACTTTTACCAAACGATCTGGGTCCACGTCAGTGTCCAACCACCGGTGGGTTTGCACATCCTGGGCGCTTGCCTATTGAGTCTGCAGCGCGTTTTTTGTTTTATGGGTGTTCTGGGGTTGGCCCGGCACTACCTCAACCAAAAGGCAACGGCGCTGGATTACTTTAATGAGGCAGTATATCCGTATTACATACTGCACCAAACCTTAATCGTGGTCGGCGCGTTCTTGTTAGGTCCTCTGGCGCTCGGGCCCATCCTGGAACCGTTGAGTCTGATTGCAATCACCGTGTTCGGATGTGCTTTGGGCTTTGAAGTGGTGCGCCGCATCGAATTTTTACGGCCCTTCTTCGGCTTGAAGATGAGCGGCCAGTACAAGCCCGTCTGGAAGAAGGTGGGCCGGTGGGCGGCAGCCATTGTGCTCCTACCCTTGTGTTTCATCATCCTGCTCTAAAACGCAGCAGTTAAAAAAGTCGGCAAAAAGAGGTGCTTCTTCGTCCCGAGTAGCGAGGTTCCTGCTTGCCGACTATATTTACCCATACTCTCGTGCCCATTGTTTTAAACCAGGCCCGCAAGCCAGAACCCCGATCCCGTTGGGTCCTGGTTTGGGGCCTATTTCTGTCGATTCTGCCCGATTTGGATTCCCTGAGTTTTGCCATGGGCATTGCCTATGGTTCCCAATGGGGTCATCGCGGTTTCAGTCACTCGCTCTTGGTTGCGGCCGGATTTGCAGGGATCCTGGCTTGTTTCCGTTTCCACGGCTGGTCCCGCGTGCAGGTGTGGGCGTTTATATTTATATCGATGGCATCGCATGGCCTATTGGACAGCCTAACTGATGGAGGAAAAGGCGTGGCCTTGCTCTGGCCTTGGCGCCACGCCCGATACTTTGCCCCGTTTCGACCCATTGCCGTTTCCCCAATCGGCGCTCACTTTTTTTCGGCCCGAGCATTCGAAGTCCTGCTCTCCGAACTCCTGTGGATTGGTCTGCCTGCAGTGGTTCTCACAATCGCCCTGCGCCAAAGCGGCCGCGGAAAAAATCATTAGGGTCAATACCGTCATTAAGGTCCTTAACGACCTTAGTTGTTGTCTGGTACAAAGCCAAACCTTCGAGACCAGGCCAGACATTCCTGGAAGCAAACTTGAGTCTGAGCCGTTAAATACACATAACCCTCATCTTCATTGGCTTCTTCAAACTCGATAACAAGGTCCTTGCCTGTTAGCAGAACGGAAGGGAAACCAGGCCATTGGCATCGACCAAAGGGCAGTTCAGGGAAATTCTGCCATAACCAATTGCGAAAAAGAGGGTTGGCATAACCCACGAGACACGGTAAATGGGCCGCAAACTTCAAATTCTGATAAAAGGTGCGCAGGAAAAAAAGGGATAAACGGGGCGCGTCTAACATCCACTTTTGGGGTGTATCGGGGCTGCGCAGAAAAACCGGTGGGTCCTTTTCGCGGGACTTTTCTGCATAGCCCCAGCAAGTGACATTTTGGTTTTCCTGATAGAAAACCCGATGGCCATTTTCGGTAAAAAAATGATCAGGTTTCAGGAGCCGGTCCTGGACAGACCAAATCGTGTCATTTGAAGGAATATTTTCAAAGAACTCGCAAATCGCAATTGGCAGGTCGAGATCTGGCGCAGGGGTAGTATAGTGGGCCACCAAATTGGGGTACCAGCGTTGAATTTCCGAGTTCAATAGGTCCCAAATTTCCTGACGATTCTGCATCTTCTCAGCCTAAATCACCTATGCCCTCATAACAAGCCAATGTCGTTCAGGAAAAAATTCATGGGGATCCCGGGGCGCTCTCAAGGGTACAAGTCATAATACTGAGAAATAAGCCGGCGGCACGGAATCGGTGAGCCAAACGCCATTGGCGGATTGGTAAAACAGGAACCCTTCAGCAGCCATCCGTTCGGCAGCGACCACCAAAATAACCGGTTTGCCGTGCCGTTGGCCCACGCTTTCTGCCACTGCCACATCGCTGCTCAAGTGCACGTGATGGCGGTCCCGCTTCAATATCCCTTCGGCTTGGATCGCGGCCAGGAAGCGTTGGGCGGTGCCGTGAAAGAGTTGAGCCGGTGGGACTTGCGGCGCCAGGTCCAACTGCACCTCGATGCTGTGGCCTTGGTTGGCGCGAATGCGTGACCCATCGGCGCTGAGCGCAAAACGTTGCTTGTCACTCGTCTCAACCAATACCCGGATCAACGCCGGGGTCAGGCGATGTTTCGTCGACTTTAAAATGAGCTCTTCAACCCCAACCCAGCCTTGTGCGTCCATGTCCAAACCAATTGATTCGGGCTGGTGACGCAAAACAAAACTCAGAAATTTGGAGAGTTGGGTCAAATCGGCCATCCGCCTATTGTATAGTCGCAACCATGGAAAATGAAGCCCAGCAACTCACTGACATCCTGAGTCAACGCTTTGGTTTTGCAACCTTTCGGCCCGGCCAACAGGAAATTATCCAGACCTTAATGCGCGAACACTGCGTGGTGTGTATTCAGCCCACCGGTTACGGCAAATCGCTGTTGTACCAGCTACCCACCGTGCTTTTGCCCGGAATGACCGTCGTGATTTCGCCCTTGTTGGCCTTAATGCGCGACCAGATCCGCCATCTCAATCAACGATTCGCGATCCCGGCGGCCAGCATCAATTCCGATCAGACCGAAGAAGAGAACGATCAGGCCATGGCCCAAGCTGAGTCTGGCCAGCTCAAGATCCTGTTCATCGCACCCGAGCGATTGGAGAACTTGACGGTTTTTGCCTTCCTGCAACGTTTGCCGGTCGATCTGCTCGTGATCGATGAAGCCCACTGCATCTCGACCTGGGGCCACGATTTTCGACCGGCCTATCGTCAAATCCTCAATGCCGTGCATACGATGACGGCCAAAAACCAAGGCCTGCGCTTGCTGGCCTTAACGGCGACGGCCAACCATAAAACGGAAGCGGATATTGTCGCCCAACTCTCCGAGAAACGGTCTGTCCAAATCATGCGTTCCAGTATGGACCGTCCCAATCTGGCCTTGGCGATTCGGCCGGTCCAGGGGCTGGGCGAAAAGTTGGCCTTCCTTTTGGACCACCTACGTGGGTTCCAGGGCTGTGCTTTGTTGTACTGCGCCACCCGCGAACAGACGGAGTTGGTGGCCAGCTATCTCAGTCAAAACGGCCTGTCGGTTACCGCTTACCATGCCGGTTTTCTCAGTGACCAGAAACGAGCTCTACAGGAACGGTTTATTTCGGGTCAGGCGCCGATCATCGCCGCTACCAATGCGCTCGGTATGGGTATCGACAAGCCAGATATCCGTCTGATCGTGCATGTCGATGTGCCCGGCTCGATTACTGCCTATTACCAGGAAGTGGGCCGAGCGGGTCGCGACGGTCAACCCGCCCAAGGTCTGCTGCTCTACGACCCGGCCGATCGCAAGGTCCAGGACTACTTCATCCAAAATGCGCAACCCAATCCCAACGATTTCAAAATCCTGCTCCAGGCGCTCAAACCGGATAACGACGGCAACTTTCCGCGTCTCAACGACCTGAAAACGCGGACAGGCCTGCATCCCACTCGCGTTACCGTCGTTCTGGCCGAGCTGCAGGAACAGGGCTTTATCGAAAAAGTTTTGCAGGGCCGCAACCAGGTCTACCGTCCTCTGAACCCCAAAAAAGAACTGGATTTGAGCCGTTACCGCCAGCAGCTCGAAGTGCGGACCCAGGAACTGAATGCGATGTTGGCCTATGCCGAAGGTCAGTCCGGCTGCCTGATGCAGGCGTTGCGCCGCGCCTTGGGCGATGACCGGGCTTCACCTTGTAACCAGTGCAGTATCTGCGATCCATCCGCCTGGCAGGCCCAGCACCAACCCATCGACGCCACCAAGGCTTGGGACTGGTTGACGACCCGTCCAATCCCGATCGCGGCCAGCAAATATCCGCCGATGGCGGAAGGTGCCAGCGTGTTGTCTGCTGAACTCGGCTCACCGGCCTTTGCGACCTTTATGCGTAACCGCGCAGACCGACCGGGATTAACCGCGCCAGCCCAAATCGAGTCGGCGCTGTTGGACTGGATCATCGCCCGTGCAAAAACCTTAACCTGGCGCCAAAAGATTGGTGCCGTCGTACCTTTACCCTCGCGTACCTGGCTCCAGCGTGAACATTTGGCTCAGGCGTTGGCAGAAGCTTTGGGTGTACCGTGTTTTCCGGATTTGTTGTACTGGTCGAGCCCGCCGGAACAGCGTCAGGGCCAACTGCACAACAACGATCAACGCCGGGCCAATGTCAAGGAACGCATGGCTATTGATGGGCGGCTGCAACTCCCGCGCGACCACGCAGTCCTGCTGCTCGACGA
Source organism: Acidobacteriota bacterium (assembly GCA_020637335.1). Classification (GTDB taxonomy): domain Bacteria; phylum Acidobacteriota; class Holophagae; order Acanthopleuribacterales; family Acanthopleuribacteraceae; genus JACJWC01. The sequence goes on from JACJWC010000015.1 coordinate 62,475, forward strand.
TTACATCGGCTCTGGCGCCACGCTGCGCGAAGCCGGTCGGGTCCTAACCAAACAAGCCCATTTCGATGGCCCGATCATCCCATTCACCGTGGCCCGCGTCCGCTGGCGTCTCGGCGCCCCCGGCATGGTTTGAAAGTTGAGAATGCCTCTAAAAATTTCAATAAAGGGTCTAAAAATTCCATTTAATCGGCAACGCGGTGTATATTCGAACTAAAAGCTAGGTGAAACCAATGTTGAAGTATCTGTTCGGGTTAGCCCTCGTTTCAGGTGGGATGCTCGCTCAATTTTCAGACCAAACGCAGTCTGCAGGTTTAATTGCTACTCATATGCCGATCCTTGATCACGCGGGTTGGGAAATGGAAGGTGGCGGGACCGTTGGCGACTTTAATCGCGATGGTTGGCCGGATATTTATGTGTTGGGCGGCGGTAATGCGCCAGATCGCCTTTTCATTAACCAGGGGGACGGGACATTCAGTGATGAAGCTCAAGTCTGGCAGGCACCTGGTCCACATCGAGGCGTGGGCGCAGCTGTTGGGGATTACGATCACGATGGCTGGCTCGACTTATTCCTGACCAGTCTTGGCCCTCAGTCAGGGCCTCCCGTTGCGGGTGCCCACTACCTTTTGCATAACCATCAAGGGCTGTATTTTGAGGATCGAACAGCCACGGCGGGTTTAGCCTATTCCTCCCCAACGGTACCAGATGGGTTTAGTGCCAGTTTCGGCGATTATGATCTGGATGGTCATTTGGATTTGTTTATTACCGGTTGGCATCCGAATGCATTGGGCAACTGTTTGTTCCACAACAACGGCGATGGAACGTTTAGCAATGTAACCCAAACGGCTGGTGTCTACGATCCAGATTTGCATGGGTTCTCGCCGACTTTTGCGGATTTGAACAATGATTTTTACCCTGAAATCATGCTGAGTGCAGATTTTGGGACCAGCAAATACTTTGCAAACCAGGGTGATGGAAGCTTTAGCAATTTAACACCGAGTGCGGGTTGTGGTCTTGAAACAAATGGCATGGGTGGCACGGTTGGCGATGTCAATAATGACGGCCTCCTGGACTGGTATGTCACTTCCATTTACTTTTCCGAAAACCCTACAGCTCACAATGGGAATTATCTCTATATCAACCAGGGAAATGACCAATTTGTGCCTCTGCCGGAACAGGCAGGGGCAACGGATGGTGGCTGGGCCTGGGGAACGGCGTTCATCGATTTTGACTTGGATCGGGCTTTGGATATTGTCGCGACAAATGGCTGGCGTCGTGATGAATTTCTGAATGAGCCCGCCTATTTGTTCCGCAATATGGGTGGGCTTCAGTTCACAGAAGTCGGACAATCCATGGGTTTGGTTCAAGTGGGTCAGGGGCGTGGCCTCGTCATTTTGGACTATGATCGCGATGGCGACATGGACGTTGTAATTTTTGAATCTGCAGGACCGATGAGCCTCTTTCGCAACGAGCATGCGGGCGGTGCCAACCATTGGTTAGAAGTCAATGCTGTATCGTATTATCATCCTCAGATTGCACCTGATGGATTGGGGAGCCGTATTCAAGTAAGCCGCGCGGGTCTCACCCAGACCGCTATTCTTCATGCGGGTGCAAATTATTTGGGTAACAGCGAACTCCAGGTCCATTTTGGATTGGGCCCTGAAACCGCTATGGATCAGCTACAAGTGACTTGGCCCAACGGCCTCATCCAAACCTTTGTTTTGCCTATTGATCGAAAGTGGACCTTGTATGTGCCCCATCCCGCGTTGCTCTCCGAACTTTTACCCAGTTGGGCCAGTGGTAATACGACTTGTGTTGGGCAAGTCACGGTTCAGTCTCTGGTTGGATTGATCGAAGCCGATTTTGTCTGCTCTCCACTCGAAAACTGATGCAGACTCCGGCCGTCTAGTGGGTCAGGTGTTGGAGTTGGGTGAGGGTCATGGAGATGGCGCCCATCGTATCAGTGACCAAGCCGCGCATAACGAAGGGTTTGGTTGGGTCGAGTAAGTCCGGGCATTGGCGGTACAGGTCGGGGAAGACAGTGGTTTCGTAAAGGTCCGTTTCGTCCTCGAAGCTGAGGAAACACATACTTTCGTTGTGTTTGGTGCTGACCGTTTTTCCGGTGATCAACCAGCCGATCGTGGTGACTGTACGGTTGACATAGCGTTTCAGCTCGCAGGCCTTGACTCGTGGAACCTGCTCGATCTGTTTGCGATAAGGTGCGAGTGGGTGCAGGTTGACCGGAAAGCTCAGCAGGCGGCGTTCCAGTCCGAACAGGGTTTGCGGGCTGTACGCCGACATGTCTGGCAAGTCTTCCGGTTGGATCGGGGTAGGGAAGAGCTCTTCCCGTTGCATGCGGTGCAGGGCATACCAGTACAAGGCGTGCCAGATTAGGGTGGGCCGGTTCATCGGCGCCAACAACGCATCAAAGGCACCGACCAGGATCAGTTTCTTGGTCTCTTCCAGACTGGCCCCACTGCGCAGCAGAAAATCGGCCAGATCGCGGTAGGGACCATTGGCCGCGCGCTCGGCCAGCAATCGATCGCAGGTCGCTTGGCTGAGCCCTTTAATCTGCATCAGGCCCATTCGGATCGTGCCATTTGTACCCTTGTACGCATAGTTGCTGTCGTTGATGTCCGGCTGTAACACCTTTAAACCCAATCTTCTGGCGTGGGAAAGGTAGGCGAATGAGGAGTAAAAGCCGCCCTGGTTGGAAATGACCGCAGCCAGGAACTCGGCGGGATAGTGGAACTTGAGGAAGGCGGATTTGAAACTGACCAGGGCGTAGGAAGCGGAGTGCGGTTTGCAGAACGAGTAGCCGGAAAAGGACCAGATCATTTCCCAAATCGCCTGAATCTGCTCCTCGCTCAGCCCGTTGGCGCGGCAGCCTTCGTTGAATTTCTGCTGCAGGTCACGCAGTTGTTTCTGCTTGTGTTTTTTGCTGAGGACTTTGCGTAAGGTATCCGCTTCGGTCGCGTTGAAATCGGCCAGGGCCATGGCCACCCGGGAAACATCTTCCTGATACACCATTAGGCCGTGGGTTTCGACCAGAACCTCTTCCAGGACCGGATGCAGGGCCGGCCAATTAGGTGAATCGTGTTTGGCCATCCAGCGGTGGCGTTTGACCCAGTCGTGGGTGACCTTGTTGGCGGCGGGCCGGATGATCGAGGAGATTGCGGTCAGGGATTCGAAATCGCCCATACGCGTTTTCTGCAGCAATTGACGGGTGGCGGGCGATTCCACATAGAAACAGCCCATGGTCTCGCCTTCGGCGATCAACTGTTGGGTGTGGTGGTCGTGGATGGGATTGAAGCTGCTGTACTCGAGTTGGACCCCGCTGTTCTGGCGGATCGAAGACAAGGTGTCGCGGATGACGGCCAAGGAGCGGTTGCCGAGAAAGTCCAGCTTGACCAGACCGTAGTCTTCCACCCCGTCTTTTTCCCAAGGCACAATGCTGTAGCCGATTGGCATGGGTTGGATCGGGCAGTGGTTGACGATCGGGTCCGGTGTAATGACCACCCCGCCGCAGTGCACGCTCAGGTGGCGTGGCGTGCCGTGTAAACGCTTGGCCAGTTTGAGGATGTGGGCCCACGGTTCGCTCAGCGATTCGGCGCGTTTGGTGCGCCGTTCGCGGGCCAGTTGCATTTTGACCGACGTGATCTCACTGTCGCTGAAACCGTGGACCTTGGCGATTTCGCGCACAGCCGAGGTCATCTGGATCGTGTTGTGGTTGGCGACCATGGCGATATGGCGACCACCGTATTTCTGCCACAGATAATCGCGGACCTGATCGCGTTCGTCCCAGGCGAAATCGACGTCGATATCGGGTGGGTCGACCCGGCCCGGATTGAGAAACCGCTCAAAAAACAGGTTGTGGGCCAGTGGATCGACGTGGGTGATCTCCAGGACGTAGGAGACAATGCTGGCTGCCGCACTACCGCGACCACACGTCAATGGGAACCGGCTGGTCACGTCCTCAATCACCAGGAAACAGGTGGCAAAGCCTTTGCGCTGAATGATGTCCAACTCGTAATCCAGGCGGGTACGTACCGCGTCGTGGACGGAACCGTAGCGTTTAAGTGCGCCGGCATACGCCTTGTCACGCAAGGCTTTGAAGCTGTGGTCGTAGTCGCTGGGCGGGTAAATGATCTGGCCCAGTTGGGGCGCATAACAGCAGCGTTCCAGAATCGTATGGGTTGCGCGAATCGCCTCAGGAAAGCCGGCAAAACGGCCCGCCAGCTCCTCGCGATCAATCATATAGGCCTGGCGGTCGGCGCATTGGTCCGGGCGCAAACGCGAGAGTTTGCTGTTGTTGGCGATGGCGCGCACCAGTCGGTGGATCGGGTAGGCTTTCTGGGCGATCATGGTCACGTGTGGGCTGAGGACCAGAGGGATTTTCAATCGATCGTGCAGGGCGCGGGCGGCTGCCATATTGCCGGGATGAAGGTCGATATAGACATCCGCTTCGCCATTCAAGGTTTCCAATAGGTCAGGGTGGTCGCTGACCACGACCAGTCCACTGTGGCGTTCGGCCAATTGTTCAATCAAGCGCCAGGTCGGTTGGACCACCCGACGGGCCCCGTGTTCGGTGTGCAGGGCGAGCTTGGAAACACCGCCACCGTGTTGGTAAAAGTCGGTCAATAAAGCGGAGAGATTGCGGTAACCCTGTTGGGTTTTGACCAGGACAAAGGCGTGTGCATCGGCGGCGACCAGTTCGCAGCCGATGACCGGCCGCAATCCATGCTCCTCACAAACTTGCAGGTGGCGAACCAGTCCGTACAGTCCGTTGCGATCGGTGAGTGGAAACACGGCCTGACCCTGCTGGACCAGCTGTTCGGCCAGCGCTTCAGGCGGGGCCGTGCCCCACATCAACGAGTAGTGACTTTGAAGAAAAAGGTATTCCGGTAACATGTCCACGACCCAAAAGTAGCAACCCTAAAGAAATTGTAGGTTGTTAAACGGTTGTAATCAAGTCGAGACAGGCGGTTTGAGCAGGAGTCAGTTTTATGCCCACAGGCGTACGCTGAAGCGTACGACAAATTGGGCCCACTGTCTTCTTCCCTGGTCTTGCGTGCGACAACGGGGGTTTAACCCAACTCAACCTGGGATGGGACCGATGCTCAGATCCTAAAGCTACCGAAAACGAGGGTGTTTATCCAGCATGAGCGTTCTTATCGCGCGTTCTGGTCATGACAAACAAAGCCACGGCTAAGAGCAAAACCACCATGCCTACCAGCCCTTGAAAATCCAACATGGGTACAGAGCGCCCCAAAACATAGGCGTGGGCGATGATGTAGGCGCCAGTAAAGTCAACTCCCGAAGCATCGCCAGTGATGATTTGTGTGGAGTGTTGGGCCGTCTCAACCCCGGTCGTTTGCCAGTCTGCAGAAAAGGGATTAAATTTAAGCGTTCCGCTGGGGTCAGGGTATATACCCAGAATACTGGCGGACGCATCCACCCATATTTCTGTATTGGCAGGTTCTCCAAAAAAGTTGCTATTAAAGGGGCGGTTGGCCTTGCCAACGGCGTAAAGAGCTGCCATTTCGTCTGCCGATTCATTTCCGGATATTCCTAGGCGGAAGATGACGTGTTTATCCCAATCGGGCGACTGCAAGATCCCTCCATCGTTAATCCAATCTTCAGTTGGCGTTGTCACGCGGAGCCAAAATTCTTTTTCGCCAGCGACCCAGCGTGCGATGGCGATGGCATCGGGCGGCATATTGATTGTGAGGGAGGGAGCACCTGTAACAAAAGCGGCCAAATAGTAGGGCTGATGAAGGGTTATATTGGCCGTGGGCGCTACCAAGGTTTTGCTCAAAGTCACCCCACTTTTCAAACGAATCCTAATATATACAGGGGTATCTGGTGTGGCGAGGAAAAAATCGTCTCCGTCCACAAGAAAAGTGATGCTTCCAGCCTTTTCTGACCTTCCCCGGTAGTCGACATCTGAAATCGTTGGGATATGGTGTACGCTGGCCCAAACATTTATTCCGACCAACCATCCTAATGCTAGCAACCCAGTATGAACATTAAAACCAAACACAAATTCACCTCGAAAAACTTCATTTAACATGTTTAAATTCAAGTCAATACATTTTTTTAAAACGACTTTTACAAATCGAGCAAGCGCAATGCCAATTCTGTACAGTGAAGTTTGGGCGCCGCGAAGTGTCCCGACGTGGGAAGACATATTGCCCAGGCTGTAGGGCCTTAGATCCTCAGTTTGTCTCCTCTTTGCTTGAATTTAGAAAAAAGATAAACTAAGTTTGATTAGTTTAGTCCTGGAGTGCCAATGAAAGTCGTTAATATCCACGAAGCCAAAACTCATCTTTCCCGATTGGTTGAAGAGGCCGCAAAGGGTGACGCCTTTGTCATTGCCAAGGCCGGCAAGCCGATGGTCAAGGTCATTGCCTTGGAGACCCCGATCGGCGATGAAAAAAAACGGCTTGGGTTTCTGCAGGGCCAGTTCCAGGTACCCGACGACTTCGACCAAATGGGCCAAAGCCAAATTGAATCGATGTTTGGACTGGACCCGTGAAATGCCTGCTCGACACCCACTTACTGTTGTGGGCAGCCAGCGAACCCTCCCGGCTTTCGGACAAAGCCAAGGCCATCATGGGCGATCGGCAAAACGATTTGTATTTCAGCCCGGCAAGTCTGTGGGAAATCACGATCAAATTGGGTCTGGGTCGACCGGACTTTTCGGTTAACCCACGGCTCTTGAAGCGGGGTCTGCTGGAAAACGATTATCGCGAGTTGCCCATTATCAGTGAGCATTGTTTGGCCGTGGGCTATTTGGCCCCGCTCCACAAAGATCCGTTCGACCGGCTGTTGATCGCCCAGGCCAGCCATGAGGGTATCCATTTCCTGACGGCCGATCACGAGTTGGCGGCCTACCAAGCCCCCGTCATTTGGGTCGGTTAACCCCAACACTTTCAGCGCTTCCCGAGGGTTGTGGGGCCTGTCCTGGGGCGACATTTAGACCGATTCGTACCTCATCGGTCAAAATTCTGCCCCAGGCTGGAGGGCATCAGGCCTTCAGCCTGTCTCTGATTGAATAGGTGTCTGCCGTGTTTTTAGCCAACGGTTCCGAATTGCCCCTGGCTGCCCCTATCAGCCAAAATTTTTAGGAAAGTCCAGCACCTGTGCTCTGAACGCAAGCCTGGTTGAGAAATGCCCTAAGGCGCCCGGGTCTGTGCAGTCCCATCGTCAATCGATCCCTTAATTTCCCAACGAATTGTCCCAATCGAAAAAAAATCTCGTTTTACTGCTTGACAACCTGCCTGCTGGCAGGCAAAATGATTAAGCCTGCCAGCAGGCAGGTTAATCTGGAGGTTTTGTATGGATCGTTCTTTGGTTTGGTTGTTTTATTATTCGGCTTTGGTTGTGGTTATGTGGGTGCCCTATATTCTCAATGCCTTTATCGTGCGCGGGATCCTGCCCACCTTGGGGAATCCGCAACCCGACGCAAAGCCGCTTTCACCTTGGGCACAACGGGCCAAGCTGGCCCACGCCAACGCTATCGAAAATCTGGTCCCATTCCTGGCCTTGATGTTCTTAGCCCATGTGACCAGCGCCCCGGTCGCCGGTGCGGCCGCCGTGTTCTTCTTCGCGCGTTTGGCCCATTTCATTGTTTACACTTTGGGCATTCCTTACCTGCGTACCCTCAGCTTCTTGGCTGGATTTGGTGCTCAGGTCGCCATTGCGCTGCAACTCCTGCAACACGTTTGAACCTGTATTTAAGCGCCTTTGGGCAATGAGGGTGGAAAAGCCACCCTCAACCCTCTTTCATTTGAGAAACATTGAACGGGGTAAATAAGTATTTGGATGATGTTATGTTTATGCGACGGTAGATGCGGTTCATAAAACATCGCCTTACACTCCACCCATTGAGGATTTATGGGACGCGCAGATGAAATTTTGGACTTGGCTCAGGAGATGATCCAAACGCGTGGGTTTAATGCCTTTAGCTTTCAGGACATCGCCCATGAACTGGGCATCAAAAAAGCGTCGGTCCAGTTTTATTTCCCGAAAAAAGAGGATTTGGGCCAAAAGGTGGTTCAGCGTTATTGTGACCGCTTCGACACGTTTCTCGAGGATTTGGATCGAAAAAACCTGAGCCTGAGAGAATCCCTAGCGCGTTACCTGGTCCCGTTTTACCAGGTGTCTCAAGGCGGGAACCTGGTCTGCCTGTGCGGCGTTTTGGGCGGCGAGTTTGTCTCATTACCGAACCAAGTCCAACAGGAAGTGGAAACCTTTTTCCGCAAACAGGAGGTGTGGCTGACCCAACGCCTCAAGAAGAGCGCAGAAACGGGCGAGTTTTCAGCCAACGCTGACCCCGCTGCCTGGGCCAAAAGCTTTTTCGCAGCCCTTCAAGGCGCATTGATCATCGCCCGCAGCCGCCACGACCCCGATTATTTCCACCAAGTCGCCCAAACCCTACAACAGATCACGTGAGTCCTAGCGCCCTAGATGGGCACCACGACCCAACATTTCCGTGATAGGTAAGTAGGCATCGCTACATGGAGGCCAGGACCATTATTCCTCGAATTCCATTGACAGGTAAGTTTCTGTGGCATACACAAAAATGAATTCATTGGTTTGGTCTAAATCTTGATTTTTTTCCTGCGCCTCCTTCATCATGGCCCGGTACGCTTCTGTGTTTTGAAATTTCTTAAACTGTTCCCTGCGGTAATTCAAAAATTTATCATGGTCAAACTGGAGCTTTTTCACCACTATCCCTTGCTTTATGGCCAGCAGAAAATAATGCTCGTAAGTTGAAGCGTAACCCATGTGAACATAATTCACCATTTCTCCATACGGAATGATTAGGGTCCCTGAAAACCAATCGGCGACTACCTTTTTCTGTCCTGGAAACAGGCGTTTAATGGTGCTTTTTGAATAGTCCTCTGGATTAAAATTCTCATCCTCAGGTTCATGACATTTATGGATCTGCTTTAGGATCATTTCAGCGCCTGCAATCTCCCAAGTTGCATAATATCCGCGCCAGCATGCTGTTGAAGAGGCTTCAAAAGTTCGCATTTCTGGGTGATTTGCGAGCCAATGGTCCAATGGATTGGTTTGGAGGTAGTAAACCTTCTCCTCAAGGATTATTCGATCAGGTATTTGAGCGGTCATGGGTGGTCCCAAAATGAGTGAAAATAAGGCAATCATAAGTTCTCCTTAGGTCTCGAACATGAGTCGAGCGCGAGTGAGGATATTTTTTGAGGCCTTGATCTGCATCTAAGATTTTAAGTCAAGTTGGATTTTGGTGTGCAAATGTTGAGTTTAGGTTTTGGAAGAAAACGGTCAATGCTTAACGGCAACACCTTGCCCCAAATCCAGCTCTATCCGAGCCATTTGTACATGATGTGGGCGTCGGTCAGGCCGTGTTTGGCGTGGCGGAAAGATTTGGTCATGGTTCCGATGATTTCAAAGCCCAACTTTTGCCATAAGCGGACGGCACCCATATCGTGGATTGTCGGTTCAGTTTATTTGAAAGCTGCAGATATAATCTGAATTGTTAATAAGGCCATGGTCGAAATTCTTTAAAAGGAGGAAAAAGTGCGGTTGTTGGTAAGCGTTGGGATTTTAGTGTTTACATGCATGTGTGGGTCATCTCGGGATGACACAGCTAAATTCCATGTCGGCCTTAAAGTGCAGGTGGAAACGAGCTCGCCCATTCTTTTTCCACAACCGCCTTTTCCAGATATCCAAGAGAAAATGGGACTTTTTGAGAATGCAACCGATTTTCGGGACCTTTTTCCCACCCAAGAAGTCGTTCGCTTAGAAGCGCTTGAAGGGGCCTTAATCGGCTATGTAGAAGACCTTGAATTTGTTGATGGCTTTTGGTTTGTTTTAGATCGCGTCCAAGGTTTGGTCTTTCAGTTCTCACGGGGAGGTGCTTTTGAGCGTGTTCTCGGGAGCAAGGGTCAGGGGCCCGGAGAATATCTTCATCCGACCCAACTTTTTCCTTGCTTCGGGAATCAAATCGGCGTTTTTGATTCGTCAAACGCCAAAATCCTTGTTTATAACGTAAATGGTAAATTTATCCGCCAATTGTCTTACCAACATCAGGGTTTTATGATCATTCCCAATGGCTCAATCCTTTGGAATGATCAAGAAAGGTTAATCCTGCCAGGCTTTGATTCCTACAACAAGGCAGCCCCCTGGCATGTTCGATTTAATCCGCAGAGCGAAGAGGACTTAGTTGGTTTTGGCAAACGGGAGGAACCCCTCTTTAAGAGTCCCTGGTCCGTAACCGCAACTTGTCAAGTAGGAGAAACCATTTGGATTGGTTCGCCTTACAGTACTGAAATTTCCGTATATGATTTGGACGGTAACTTTTTAACCCAATTAAGGCCTGCGATACCTAATGCCTTAAGTCTAGACGACTTTAAAGACACACCGCAAAGCAGGGAACAGAGAAGAGCGCTCTTTAAGAGGCCGCGATGCCAATCCATTCAACAAGTTGGAAACCTTGTTTTGGCGTACTTTGGTCGTATCTATTCTATTTTTGACACACACGGCAATCTCATTCGATCCAATTTACCAACCCAGCAATGGCCAATCCTTTGTGTTATGGAAGATCAGGTGGTTACCCTTCTGCCTACCCTTGAAAAACACCTTTATCATCCACAAGAGTTGCAGGCTTTGATCAAGCTTGGCTGGAAAGAAGAAGATCTCGAGAATGACAATTCTTATTTGGCGATAGGAAAACTCCAGCTATGACTGCTATTCCTTCACTTTTACTTGTTACGCCTATTTATCTTGCCTACCTGGATCAGTTGGAAAAGGTTTCACCCCCCCTTAATTTCAAAATAGGGAAAATAACCCGTTCTACTCTACTGGAGCCATTTGTACATGATGTGGGCGTCGGTCAGGCCATGTTTGGCGTGGCGGAAGGATTTGGTCATGGTTCCGATGATTTCAAAGCCCAACTTTTGCCATAAGCGGACAGCCCCCACATTGGTCACCACCACGGAATTGTACTGCATGGCCAGGAAGCCCATTTCTACGGCGATTTGTTGCGAATGTTCGCACATGGTAGCGGCGATGCCGCGTCCGCGGAAGGCTGAACCGACCATGTAACCGCAATTGCAAACGTGATCGCCCAGCCCGATTTTGTTGGGCGTGATGTAGTAAGTCCCCATGATTAGGCCCTCTTCCACGGCTACAAAAGTCGCTTTTGGCTTTTCCATCCACAAATGGTAGGCCTCCGCGCGGTTGGTTTTGGGTGGATAGGTGTAGGTTTCACCGGCACTCACGATTTCGTGGAAGATGGGCCAAATCCCATCAAAATCCTCCGCATTAGCTAGACGTATTTCCATCCGGTGCTCCTTATTCCTTTCCCAGATTCATCTCTCTTACCACTTTTTTGGCCATTTGGTGAATCTCGGTTAGCAGCAGGTCCATATCGGAAAAGCGAGTTCGGTGGTTGGTATTGCAGACCCGAATGGCAAATTGATCGTGAATGCGGGCATGTGAAGGAATGGCGATGCCTTGTTCCTGAATTCGCAGCAACGTTTCCCGATTGACCGCTTCCAGTTCCGCTTCGCTTAAACCGCCTGGATTGTAGCGGAAACACACCACATTCAGGCAAACCGGACTCAGCAACTCAAATGCAGCATGGTTTTCGACCAATCGACCCAGATAAAAGGATTGATCGATGTTTTTTTGGATGACTTCACCCAAGTGGCGCACCCCGCGTTCCTTCAGAGCCATCCATACTTTGAGGGCCCGAAATTCACGGGATAGTTCGTATCCGCGATCGGCAAAAAAGGTGGTGCCCTTGCTGATGCCGCGATCGGCTGAAACCAGGTAAGCCGGTGCCTGGGCAAAGGTCGCGCGATGGGCTTGCGGATCGCGAACTAGGATACAGGCCACTTCAAACGGCAAATAGCCCCACTTGTGTAAATCAAACGCCAAGGAATCGGCCAGCTCCTGGCCTTGAACCAACGCTGCGCCACGTGGGGCCAGGGCGGCTAGACTGCCCAATGCCCCATCGACGTGGAACCAAAGCCCGAATTCATTGGCCAGCGCGCGTTGACCGACCAAATCATCAATGGAACCCGTACTGGTTGTTCCGGCATTGCCGATGATGCAGAACGGATGCACACCTTGCCGCAAATCGGTCTGAATTTGTGTGCGACACGAATCCAAATCCATTTGTCCTTGCTGGTTGACCGGAATGAAGCGGATTGCTCTTCGTCCTAAGCCCATGAGTTCACAGGCCTTAATCAGCCAGTTATGGGTTTCGCTACTGGCATAGACCGTCAACTGGGGTTGGCCAAACATGCCTTCTGCACGAACGTCCCAGGGCGCTTTTTGCTGGCGTGCCACGGCCAGGCCATTCATGTTGGCCATGCTGCCGCCTCCAACGAGAATGCCACTGCTGTTCTCCGGAAACCCAAGCAGGAGGCTCAACCAGCGCAGGACCTCGATTTCAACATGCAAAGCACTGTGGTTGAAGCCGCCCATATGCGGGTTACTGGCCGCTTTCAACATTTCAGCCAACATGCCGGTGACGGTGCCGGTGCCCATGACCCAACCGAAAAAGCGCGGGTGCCGGTTTCCAGTTGAATAGGGTAGGACTTGATCCGAATAGTCTCGGTACACTTTTTCCAGCCCTTGCGCTTCCATGGGAATGGGTTCGCGAATGGCGGCCTGGATTTCAGCCGGAATGGGACGCCAGGCAGGTCCTTGTTTGGCTTGGGCGAGTAGATCGAACATGTCGTCGAGCATGTGATGGGCCAATTTACGACTGGTCTCCCAGTCTTCAGGGTCCAGATCGGGTTCGTAGGTCAACACGGCGATTTACCTCCAAATCAGCTTTTCCCTATGCTAGAGTTTTTTGGGCACTTTTTGTGGTATTGGCAAAAATTATCAAAAATTTTCCAAAAATACTGGTGATTTGAAAAATGTTCTCATAAATGTGTCTGTTGACTCTTGGGAATGGAAAGGCTTTGCATATGGCTGTAGATGGGTTTGACCGCAAAATCATTTCGGCGTTACAGGAAAACGGACGCTTGAGTAATTTGGAGGTTGCGGAACGGGTGGGGCTCTCGCATTCGAGTTGTTCGCGGCGCATCGCCCGTCTGGAACAGGAGGGCGTTATCACCGGTTATCGCGCGCGGACGGATCGCAAACATCTGGGCCTTTCGGTACGCGCGTTTTGTGGTGTGATCCGCCATGCGGAAGTGGGTTGGGAAGTTTTGGCCAACCAGTTGGCGACCATCGATGGCGTGGTCAGCGTCTTTGCCGTCTCAGGCGAGGTCGACCTGATGTTAGAAATTGTGGCTCGTGATATGGCGCATTATTCCCAGGTGGTTTTGCGCGATGTTTTGGCGTTTCCCGGGGTTAGTGCGACCCGTAGTTCTTTTGTGCTCGAGGAAGTCAAGTCGCTTTATTAATCCGTATAATGAGACAGCACAAGATTTGAGGCGGGTCAGACCATTTTTCCATTGTGTTTGTTGCTTTTCTGGGGTTTAACGGGCGGAGATTCCGCGTTGGATGAACGCCCCCAACTGCCCTTGATCGACCTGCTTAACCAATTGGTTTCCCAAAATCAAGCAGCCCTGGTTTTTCGGCCCGATCAAGTTCTCGGTCTTTGGATAAGCGATTTTTCGCAGCGCGAGCAGTGGCAACAGCGTCTGTCAGATGGATTGCAAAACACCTGTTTGGAACTGGTCCAGCAGGGCGATCAATGGTTGATCCGCGATGCCAGTGATACCAAATCCAGAGTCGAAGGTCGCATTCGCGACGAGCAGGGCGTACCCTGTGCCCGCTGTCTCGTAGAAATTCGACCCGAGAAACGCGCCTTTCCAGACCAGGTTCGCGAGAGGATCGGTTCGATAAAGCTGCTGACCGATGAAAAGGGTCGTTTTGCAAACGTGGATTTGCCTGCAGGTCGTTATCTTTTGCAAACATATGGAGAGATTGTCCAGAATCAGCCTTTTAACCTGGGCAAAAATGAGGCGCTTCATTTGGAAATTTTGGTAGCGCATAAGCGGCCAGCCATCCAGGAACGCGTGGTGGTTCCAGCCAGTCACACCTTGTTGAATACGGGTCTGAACAGCCAATTGGCCGTGATTCCCCGTTCTGAAATTGAACCCACCTCCCATTTTAATGACGATGCCTTTCGCCTCGTTGGCCAACTGCCCGGGATTGCAACCAACGATTTGAGTGCCGATTTCTCCATTCGCGGGGGTGCACCGAAGGATGTCTTAATCGATTTTGATGGCGCCGAGTTGGTGGATCCCTACCACCTCAAGGCCATGGGTGGATTTTTAAGCATTATCGACTCAGATGAATTGGGTTACGTCCAACTGCATACCAGCAATTTTCCCGTTTTGTTTGGCAACAAAGTGGGCGGCGTTTTCCAATTGGAAACCCAAGACCCGTCCGAGCGCTCCGTATCCTCGTTTAGCCTCGATTTCTTGAGCAGTCGAATCAAAACCTTGGGTTTGGCTTTTGACGATCGGTTGAGTTATTTGGTCACCGTTCGGCGCAGTATTCTGGACTTTGCCTACGATTTGGCAACGGATTCCGGCGATGAACTGCACAGTCAGTTCGATGATCTCTACCTTAAACTCGGTTATCGCATGGGGAATCATCACCTGAGCGCCCACGTTTTGTGGAGCGAAGAGCGCTTCAAAGTTTCTGAGCAATATCCGGATATTGCCTTGCCTGCGGGCGGCTTTGCTTACGACTTGAACCGCGAACGCGGCCGCAGCGGCTATGCATGGTTGAAATGGAATGCCTTGTGGGGATCAGATCTTTCAAGCGAAACGGTGGTGTTGGCTGACCAGTTCTCCAGTCACTGGGGTACGAAAGATTATTATGGACCGCGCACGGCTGAAATGGATTCCGATCGTCATTTCCGCCACTGGCAACTCAAGCAGGGTTGGCAATGGGTCCGCTCTGCAGATGATTTCTGGGACTGGGGGGTATATGGTCATTTTAGTCAGGCCGAATATGCCTATGCCCATCTCATTCTTGACCCCACACCCGACGCCCAAAATGTGGGCCAACGCGCTGTAGCAAAAGACGCAACCAGCACAGATTGGGGTGCTTATGTCCTGGAACGGCGGCGGCTGAGCGAGGCCTGGACTGGAGAGTGGGGCCTGCGCTGGGATCGTCAGGGTTTGACCGATGGCCAACAGGTGAGCCCGCGCCTCAACTTTCAATATCAACCGAGCGCTGGTCAATCGTTTGAATTGGGGTTGGGACGCTTTTCGCAACCGCATGCCTTACATCTTTTAGCGGTAGAGGACGGTCAGGACGCCTTTCAACCGGCCACCCGAGTGGATCAATTCAGTTTGAGTTATCGCCGCAACCTATCCGTCTGGACCTGGCGCATCGCAGCCTACTATCACGCGATTCATGACCCCCAGGTGCGTTTCGAAAATTTCCTGCGGCCGGGCGAGTTCCAAGGTCAATTGGAATCGGACCGGATCCGCATTGAACCGGAGTCCTCAAGGGCCTTCGGATTTGAATGGCAACTCTCGGGCAAAGCAAGGCTTTGGTCCTGGTCCGCCAACTACACCTATGCCCGAATTGAGGATCAGTGGGCTGGAAAACGTTATCCTAGACCGTGGGACCAGCCGCATGCGGCCAATTTTTCACTCACCCGACGCTCCGCGCATGGTTGGGACATTAATCTCAATGGCATTTGGCATTCTGGTTGGCCGACAACTTCTTTGGATCTGGATACAAGCCAGGAGCCTTATGTGGTGACCATTGGTCCGTTGTACGATGGACGACTCCCGAATTACCACCGCATGGATCTGCGCTTGAACAAAACCTTTGCCTGGAAACGCACTGCTTGCCGTTTCTACCTGGACCTGTTCAACCTCTACAATCACAACAACATCCGCGCTTATGACGAGCTGTACTGGTTTTTCAACGGTAGTGGCCAACTCCAAATCAATCGCGACTACGAACAATGGTTACCGCGTGTCCCTTCGTTTGGATTTTCGGTTCGGTTCTGATTCCTCCACACGTCGGTGACGTCAGAATCGGGCGTGAAATCAGTCTCACCCGAGGACAAAACAGCACGAAGTTCAAACTTAAACTCCGAAAATCCTTCTCGCGGCCTTCGCGTTTTTTGGGGTTCTAGTACCGCGAGAAGCGCGAAGAAGCGCGAATTGGATGTACCCATCGATATAGTTTGTTGATTGTGGATGGTTTGGAAAGTGCCAAATACATCAATAGATCACGGGCCAGCAGTTGCAGGATTTTCCGCACACGAAGACACGACGCCATGAAAAAGAGCGTTGCCTGGGATTGTGGTGAAAAGCTTGAGGAGCAACAGGGTTTTCCACAGGGAAACCGGAGCCATCGCACTTCAATCCATTGATGCCGAATTGGGTGACCCTGCGCAAAGCTAAGGTTTTAGTAACGCGGGCCCTTCGGACCAGCTGTTTTGCTGACCCAGACATTAGGAAGATAGGGCCGGATAAGATTTAGCCGATTTACCTTTAAGCCTACCCGAGATGGGCAACAATTTTTTGGCCTTCTTTGGAGATTCGATATTTTTGATTTGGGCTTCGCGGCTTTTGAGGAAGGGTCATTTCAATCCATCCCTTGGCCAGGGCGGGCACGAGATAGGCTTTGCGGAAATGTTCGTCGTCCTTCAAGCCAAGCGCTGTTTTGAGCTGAAGTCGGCTCATCTCGCCCTGCATGGCGTAAAGGAGCCTAACTTCCGGGGTGGCTTCCGGGGCAGCTTCCGGGGTTGATGTTGTCAGGGTGTTCCAGATCATTTTTAACATGAAGGCTATGAAAGGACCTGAGTCGGCACGATCGCTGCTTTGCTTAATAGCGCGATAATAGTCGGCCTGGTGCTCAAAAATCAGGCTTTCTACTGGCATGTTGGCGAAAAGCGGATTCCAGTTGGCCAGAATGAGACTTTGCCACAATCGGCCCATGCGACCATTTCCGTCAGCAAAAGGGTGAATGAATTCAAATTCATAGTGAAAAATAGAGCTTGCCAGAAGCGGGTGAATGTCCGTCGTGGCCAACCAGGCAAAAAGGTCCTGCATGAGTTGGGGCACACGCTCTGAAGGCGGAGCCATGTGGATGACGAGTTGGCCTGTCATTACACCGACACCGCTACTTCTATTCCGACCAAGCTCATCTATGAGGCCTGACATCAAAATCCGATGTGCATCCAGTAAGTCGGCTGGTGAATGGGGATCCCAATTTTCAAATCGGTCATAGGCGGCCAAGGCATTTTTCACTTCCTGGACTTCTCGTGGTGGTGCTATTACCCGCTTTCCTTCGAGTATGGCGGAGATTTGAGCCTCACTCATGGTGTTGCCTTCAATCGCCAGAGAACCGTGAATGGTTCGAATACGGTTGATCCGCCGTAAGCGCAGGCTATTGCTTTGCCTTGTGATTTGGGTCAATTGCCCGAGGAGCTCGCAAATAGAGGCGACCTGATTCAGAATTTCTGGCGTGATGGTGTAGGGTGGTTGATACGTCATTGGCACTCTTGAAATGGATATCCCGACTGGTTGACTATGGAAACGCGGGCCACCTGAGAATTTTAATTCTATCCCTTTTGCTGATTGAAACGGTGCCGCTTACAGGGCACGAAAGGTTTTGGGAATCTCAATCCTGGCCTACGATTCACTCGCGGCGTTCGTTATCCTTGACCACGGCTATCCCCGTTTCGGCCCTTCAGGCCGGTAAATGGGAAGGATTCACCCACAATCCATGTAGCGTTATTTATCCTTCCCCAACCGCCTCCGATTGGAGATCCCAACACGCGAATCCTTATTCCGGAAAGACCAAATGAGTGACGCCTGAGGATCGGCTCAAAGGTTAATACGAACTCTTTTTCGCGGAATTTCGCGTTTTTCGCGGTTGAAATCAGGTTAAGGCCGCCCAAAAATCCAATTGACACGTCAGCCCTTCAAATGCGGATTTCATCTTCTCCTCTGTTTCCATTTTTTTTCTGTGGATTCTGTGCCTTTTGGTGGTTTTGATCTGGCGGATGTGCGGCATTGAAGCCCGCTAGGAGACGGTGCCTGGTTTTTTAAACGCAGATTTTTTTGGGTGTTACTCGGCCGTTAATCGTTCCTTCCCAAAATGGAGAGCGTGCTCTCTACCAAAGGAGTGTTATGTTCGGTCTGTTGTGTTTTTTTGTCTTAGGCGGTGGCTTGCGCTGTGATGGGGTAGTGGTCGATCGCGAAAGCGGATCGCCCATTCGCGATGCAAATTTGGAAGTGAAACCGCTCGGATTAAAGGTTTTGGTTAATGCGGCAGGGTCCTTTCAATTTGAAGTTCCCGCTGGTTCTTATGTTCTTTCCGTTCGCGCGCCCGGTTACGCCGGCAAGGATATCGCCCTGTCCATCTCGGCGGAGACGCCCAAACAAACGATTCAGCTGGAGCGCCAGAGCTTAATCGAAACGATGACGGTAATGCCCAGCACTTACAGTCTGATGGAGCAGGATCCAGCCAGCCAAACCGCGCTTTCCAAAAAACAAATCGCGCAAATGCCTAAGTTTGGAGATGATATCTATCGCCTGGTCGCCCAAATGCCCGGAACGAATGCCAAGGGTTTTTTGGCTCAATTTACGATTCGCGGCGGCCTGGAAAACGAAACCTTAGTCCTGTTGGATGGTTTGGAGATTCAGGAACCTTTCCATCTCAAGGATTTTGGTTCGGTTTTTAGCGCCATCGATTCGGAAGCGGTCGGTCGTTTGGATTTGTTGACTGGCGGGTTCACGGCCCAATACGGCGGAAAAATGAGTGGGGTATTGGATTTCCAATCCGCTGTACCCACGGAGAAACGCACGTCTGTGGGATTGAGCTTCAGCAATGCCCATTTTTTGACGGAGGGCAGTTTTGCAGGCGGATTGGGCCAATATTTGGTGTCTTTACGCCGTGGTTATCTGGACATTCTGTTGGATTTGGCCGGTGCCAACACAGAAGAAGACGAAAAAATGGAGATTCCCTATTACGACTCGTTTGGCAAAGTTCAATACAGCTTAAGTGAACGGCACACCTGGGGCATCAATTATTGGTTATCTGACGACGAATTAAATTTTGTCGATCGGGGCGATGACGAAGCAGGCGAGATCGGGACGAGCTACGGGAGCCGCACTCTTTGGACCTACCTCAAATCGTTTTGGACGCCCAATCTCTACAGTCGAACCCTGCTCTTCGCAAACGAATATGAGCGAAACCGCATCGCCCAAGGCCAGAATTGGTTTAATGCGACCAATTCCTCGGTTGATGAGGATATATCCAGTCAGGAATGGGGTTTCAAGCAGGATTGGGAATGGAAGCCAAATGATTTTCAGCAATATCGCTGGGGCTTCCTGTTCCGCGACCAGGATGCGGATTACTACTACAAAAGTCATTACGAAACAGATGTGCCCATCTTCGGCGATTGGACCCGCGATCCTGTGTTCAATTTCACCAGAAAAGGGGAAAGCTACCAGGCGTATCTCTCCGCGCGTTTTCAATTGGGCAATCGCTGGGTGGCCGAGCTGGGTGCACGTTACGAATCGGTCGATTTCCAGGATGATGCGTTGTTGAGTCCGCGTTTCAACTTGGCGTTTCAGGTCCGACCGGAAACGACGTTGCGTTTGGCCCTAGGCCGCTTTGCGCAACGCCAGGAGATTTTTGGCTTGCAAGTAGCCGATGGCATAACCGAATACGATCCAATTGCTTACGCCGATCATTATTTGCTGGCCTTTGAACAGACCTTGAGCCACCGCTTCAACCTCAAAGTAGAAGCCTATTACAAGGATATTCAGAACCTTTCAACCCGGTACGAAACGGTTTTCGCTTTCCTGGACCCGTTTCCGGAATGGCGTGATGACCGCTTCCCCCTGGCCGTAACCCAAGCCGAAGCTTATGGTTTGGATGTGGTCATGCAAGCCCAATTCTCGCCAAAGCTTTCGGGTTACCTGAATTATTCCTATGCAGTTGCAGAGGATGAAATCGACGGTGTGGCAACCCCACGTCGGTTTGGCGGTCCACACTTTGCCAAAGCCAGTTTGAATTGGGAGAAAAGTAATAAGTGGAATCTCCATTTGAATTGGACCTACACGCCGGGTCGGCGTACTCAGGACCTGTTTTTTGAGCAGGTCCAAGGCGAGGATGGAAGTGTTACTTATTTGCCGCAAATCGGGCCCTTATACAAAAAAGCCTATCCGGCCTACCATGCGTTGAACTTCCGCTTGACCCGAAACTTCATCAAACCCAATCAGCGCGGCATGAGCTTTTTCCTGGATGTGACCAACGTTTACGGCAGGGAAGTGCCGTTGGGCTTTGATTACGAAATCTATCCGGTTGAGGGTGGGTATGCAGTGGATCGCTATACGGACGACAGTTTGCCCATCCTTCCGTCACTCGGATTCAGCTATGTTTTCTAAAAGCCTATTCGAATCGGTAACCAGTCGGGGTAGCGACAACGTCACGATTGACCAGTTGGGCCAGGGTGGCGACCGATTGTTCGAGAACATCGGCCTGAAAACTCCCTGAAATCGGAATCTCCCTATCCGCGGGCGGCACTTCCAAACGGATCGCGAAGTGCCGCTCCACTTCCTGACAGACGCGGTAAAACGGTTCCTGATCAAAGAAAAACTGATTGTGGCGCCAAGCCGGAAAGGAGGGATTGGGTAAAGGATTGGCCTGTTCCGGCAATTGGCCTTGGGCACAGCGAATGAAATCACCTTTCCGTAAATCCAGCGATTGGCCCGGTTGGGACAAAGAAGTGAGCCCTACCCAGCCTTCAACCACCCCAACCGTGAGCGTTTGATCTCGGGTCGATACATTGAATTGGGTTCCCTTAACTGTTACCAGGACCGAATCGGTTTTGATTTCAAAGGGAAACGCGCCTTTGGCGACCTCAAAAAAGGCTTCACCACTCAAGGTCAGGGATCGGTTTTCGTCTGGAAATCCGTTGTCCAGGACCAGGTTTGAATCTGCGTTGAGAAAGACTCGGCTGCCATCGGCCAGGGTCAAGGTTTGCGTTTGGCCCGGTTGGGTTGCAAAAGCGCGCGGCGGCTGCATCCACCATAACACTGCGGCCAGGAGGATGGCGGCGGCTAGGGCGAAAAGCGGCCATGTCCGCCGTTTGGGGCGGATTTCCTTTTGCGCTTCCTGCACCAACGCTTGCCATTGGGCCTCCAGGTTTTCGCCTGCAGGAAACGGGATCTGGTTGCTGGCTGACCACAGTTGGTCCAATTCTTTCAGGGAATTGGATGATTCTTCTGGATCGGTAGCTATATGCTCCTCGAGCCATTCGGGAGGGGTTTTGCGGTCTTCACTCATACGGCCTCACACCTTCTTAACGAATGAAATCGGGATTTCTCTAAAGCAGATCGCGACATTTTTGCCTCAATACCTTCAGCGCCTGGTAGAGCTGATTTTCGACAGTTTTCTTGGTGATCCCCAACATTTCTGCAATTTCACCATTGGATTTGCCTTCAAAACGGCTCAAAACAAAAACAATGCGACACTTATCGGGCAGGTCATCCTGAACGACCTGCCAAATTCGCGCTTGCAGTTGGTTGAGCTGGAAGGCCTGTTGTGGCGTCGGATTGGGATGTTGGCTAATCGATTCCACATGGGCCTGGTGGCGGATGCGCACATCCAGGTGTTTGTATTCGTCCTTGATCAAGTTGCGCCCAATTTGAATGAGATAGGCCAAAACGGAGGTGTCGGCCTGTAGGTTCTGGCGATTGCGCCATATCCTCAAAAAACACTCTTGGGCCAGATCTTCGGCCCTGGCTTGATCCTGGGTTTCAAGCCACAACGTCTTGACCAAAATGGGTTGATACCGCTCATACAAGGGTTTTAGTGATTCGATCGCGCCCGTTTTTAAGGCCTGGATCATATGTGAGTCACTCGGACCTGGACCAGACATTGAAGCCTTGAATTCCTTTTTTGTGCCAGATTCAGACAGTACCCTACCATTTTTTAACGTCAGTGCATTGAAAACATGTGAACGTCCTCTTCGGGTCTTCTTTTCTCCCAGGTTGATATTGTGTCGAACATGATAAAAGTGATAATTTCGGAAAAATTTTCAATATGATAAGGTTCGTTTTTTGAAATTGAGGGGCGTTTCATGCGGGGTTTTAAGGGGTTTCTTCTTGTAGGGCTGAGTGCTCTTTTTCTTGTTTATCTCGCCCTTCCTGTCAAAGAGCGCACCCAAGAAATGGCGAAAGAAAATGTATTACTTCCAGATGATTATTTTTGGTTGCAGCGATCATGGCCCAATGGCGCCATCAAAAATGATTCACGGCAACAGGCCCTGAATCAAAGGGCCCAATATCCTTCCCAACCCGGTTTGACTTGGAGTTTTGCTGGTCCAAACAATCTAGGTGGGCGGGTTACCTGCGCAGCCATGGATCCGCGTGGAACTAATGTGATCTATGTAGGTTCCGCATCCGGTGGCCTGTTTAAATCCATAGATGGCGGTGCGAGTTGGACGGCTCTCTTGGATGATCTCGATTGTTTAGCGGTTGGCGCTTTGACATTAGATCCGAACAACCCCGATATCCTCTATGTTGGTATGGGAGAACCAAATGGGGGTGGCGGTTCGGTAGCCTATGGCGGAACTGGGGTTTATAAATCCATTGATGGAGGAGCCCATTTTGTGTCACTTGGCCTTCAGGATACTTTTTCTATTGGCCGAATTGTCGTGGACCCCAGTGACAGTAATACGCTTTATGTAGCTGCAATGGGCAGACTTTTTGACATGAATCCAGAGCGTGGTGTTTATCGCAGCCTGGATGCAGGGATTACCTGGCAAAAAGTTCTTTTTATTTCCGAGCAAACAGGATGTATCGACCTTTCAATCAATCCGAATAATCCTGACATCATTTTTGCAGCTATGTGGCAGCGCGTTCGGACCATTAGCGAACGAACCTATGGGGGCGAGGAATGTGGGCTATATCGCTCCACCAATGGCGGAGACAGTTGGCAGGAACTAACTGGCGGCCTGCCCGGTGGTGCGAATGTTGGCCGAATTGGAGTGGCAGTTGCCCCGTCCATGCCCAATATTGTTTATGCCATTTATGCAGATGTGGTAGGTAACTTTACGGGGGTCTACCGCAGTGCGGATCATGGAATGAGTTGGAACCGCACGAACGATGGCGCCTTATCCAGTCTCTATGGCAGTTATGGCTGGTGGTTTGGAAATATCCGGGTGGACCCTGTAGATTCAGACACGGTCTATGCCCTTGGGTTATATGTCTATGGCTCCGAAAATGGCGGAGCTTCCTGGTCCTGGCGCAATGGTGGTATGCATGTGGATCAACACGACTTTTGGATTCACCCAAGTCAGAGCGATCTTTTGTTGGCAGCGAATGATGGCGGCCTCTACCTCTCGGCCAACGGGGGGATTAATTATCAACAATTGCAAAATTTACCGATCACCCAATTCTACACATCCGCCTTGGATCCCCAATTCCCAGAACGCATCTATGGCGGTGCTCAAGATAATGGCACTTGGCGAACCCTTACTGGCGGTTTAGACGATTGGATCAAAATCTATTCGGGCGATGGATTTTATGTGCTTGTAGATCCGATTGATAACAATTTTGTCTATGCAGAGTCTCAATACGGAGGATTGGTCAGATCCACGAACGGTGGATTTTCGTTTTCCTCGGCTACCTTTGGGGTGAATTCGTCAGATCGCTTTAATTGGAGTTCCCCGTTGGTAATCGATCCTCAAAACCCTGAAACCCTTTATTTTGGCTCGCACCGAATTTATCGCTCAACCAATCGAGCCAGTTCCTGGTCCGTATTAAGTCCCGACCTGACATCTGGCGATGGCGGGGTTAATGTGGTTTTTGGCACGATTTCGACCCTTGAAGTTTCTCCTTTGGACTCACAAAGGATTTATGCAGGGACTGATGATGGACACGTTTGGACCACCGCAGATGGGGGAGGAACTTGGAATGAAATTACGGGTGATTTGCCCCAGCGGTGGATAACTCGTGTTACGGCATCACCGCACCAAAGTGAGACGGTTTATGTCACAGTTTCCGGGTTCAGGTGGGACAATTACCTTCCACACGTTTTTCGCTCCTTAAATGCAGGAGGAACCTGGGAAGATATTTCCACCAACCTCCCTGAAGCGCCCTTGAATGATGTCCTTGAAGATCCATCAAGGGTAGGCGTGCTTTATGTTGCTGGCGATATGGGTGTATTTACAACGGACCAGCCCGGATCCAATTGGCAATTGATCGGTGGTGGACTTCCACATGCCCCTGCCATGGACCTCACACTACACGACCCCAGTCGGACCCTTTTGGTCGCTACTTTTGGTCGCGGGATGTGGACAATCCCATTGGAACCGCCCTGTTATACACCCGATGATTATTCACAAGCGCTAGCCTCATGGCCCTTAGCTTCGAATATTCCCGACCTGATCAACATCCTAAATTCCCCATGCCCTTGAACCAAACCGAACGGAATGAGCCATAAGCCGTTGGATGGCGAAAAGATTCAGGTTTGGGGCCATAACTATGAAAAATGATACAAAATTTCTCACCTTGTTTCGGTGAACTTGATACGGCGTCTCAATTCGCCTTACAATCACCTGCTGAAGGATGGTGGATTTGAATCCTGGATTGCGGATACTCTTTGTGCTTGGAATTTGCTGGTTCAATGTGGAGCCCTTGATCTCTGCTTCTGTCAGCGATTGTTGCGGCAGCCATGTGGTCCTGGAAGATATCCATTTACCGGCCTGTTCGGTCGTTGAAGATAGCAACCACGAACAAGACGAACCGTGTTCCGAAGAGTCCTGTCCGCGTTGCGAAGCCCATTCCTGCATGGCCCATTGGGCCGATCTCAACGAAATTGCTGCACCCAGTTTTGGTCAACCTGCAGCAGATCGCCTGCCTGCCTTTGACCTAAAACTTCATACGGGCAAGTTACTCGATATTTTCCGTCCGCCTCAAACCTGATTCCTCATTTCGACGGCCTTACCGCTTGCCGTTACTTTTGCGGAATAAAAATTTGAGGAGTCCACATGAAATGGACGGTTTTGGGTCTGGCTGCCCTGGCAGCTGTGACCAGCTACGTATTCTGGCCAAAAACGGCCAAAGCTTCGGATTGGTGCAATGAGCATCAGCGTTCTGAGGCCACTTGCCCGTGGTGTAACACGGCTTATGTCAATGATTTAGGCGCCTGCCCCGAACATGGATGGCCTGAGGCGTTTTGCTTTGCTTGTCATCCAGATCTAGAAGCTGGGTTCCGCGCGGAAAACGATTGGTGTGGCGAACATGCGGTCCCGGAAAGCCAGTGCCAGTTGTGTGGGGCGCAGGTTCCGGTTCAAGCGGCAGATATCTTACTGCTTGGTGCACCGCAATGCCCCAGCAGCGGCAAAGTCGTTGTTTTACAATCACCCGAAATTGCCCAACATGTCGGTTTGGAATTGGTGCCGCTGCAGCAAAATAGCGAAAAGCAAAGGATTCACATTCCTGCTCAAACCCAATTTGACCAAAATCACTACGCCAAGGTGCGGGTGCGGACCGAAGGGGTATTGGAGCGTTTGTCCGTTGACTTGGGTGATTGGGTCGAAGCGGGCGAAGTTCTGGCCCAATTAGATGTGCGCGAATTATCCGAACTCAAGGCCCAGTGGCAGCAAAGCCAAGCACAACTCCAATTGGCCCAAACCCGCTTGGCGCAAGACCAACTCCTGGCCAGTCAAGGCCTTTTGGCCGAACGAGAACGTCTGCAGACCGAATCGGCCTGGAAAGACGCCAAGGCCCAAAACGATGCAGCCTTTGCTGCCTTGCAGAATTTGGGCTTTGATCCGCAATCGGAAGCAGTCTTGTTATCCGTTAAAGCGCCCATCCGTGGTCAGGTGGTGGCGCGTAATCACGTGCCCGGTGAAACTTTGGAAGAAAACGAAATCCTGCTTGAAATTGCGGATACCTCTCGACTTTGGTTGATGTTGGCTATTCCTCAAGATCAGGCCAGCTTGGTCCAAAAGGGCTTGTGGGTTGACTTTCCCGTGGGTGAAACTTCCGTGTTACCCCAACGTGGCGCGGTCGAATGGTTGAGTGCCAGCCTGGATCCACACACCCAAACCTTACAAGCACGCGTTTTACTCGACAACCGTTTGGCCCGCTTGCAAGCCAATCGCTTCGGGCAGGCAGCTGTCTTTTTGGAGCAGGGCGCGAGTTGGCAAGTGCCAAAGGCTGCTGTTCAGTGGGAAGGCTGTTGTCAAATTGTTTTTGTGGCCGAATCAGCCCAACGGTTCAGACCGGTCAAAGTGAATATCCAACGCGAACTTGAGGACTCTTACCAGGTCGAGGCCGATTTCATGCCCGAACACCGCCTGGTCACGACGGGCAGCTTCCTGCTCAAAACCGAGTTGGTCAAGGACAATATCGGGGCCGGTTGCTGTCAAGCGGATGCAGGGCATTAGGAGCAGGCATGTTGAATCGAATCATCACGTGGTCCTTGGACCACCGACTCGTCGTGCTTGTTCTGACCGGGCTTTTATGCGTGTTCGGTTGGCGTTCAGCTCAGCAACTCGCTCTTGATGCTTTCCCAGACACCACGCCTGTTCAAGTCCAAATCAATTCAGTCGCCCCAGCCTTGTCCCCGCTCGAAGTGGAACAACAAATCACCTTTCCCATCGAACAGAACATTGGCGCATTACCCAAACTCCAGGCCCTGCGATCGGTCTCCAAGTTCGGGCTCTCGCAAATTACCCTGACCTTTGACGACGAAATGGACCTGTTCCTGGCGCGTCAAATGGTCATGGAACGCCTGCAATCGGTTCCGCTTCCTGCAGGTGTGAGCCCGGAAATGGGACCAATTTCGACGGGACTGGGTGAGGTTTTCCATTATGCCGTCACCAGTAAAGCCGTCGATTTACAAACTTTGACTGAGCTTCAGGATTGGGTTATCAAACCCCAACTCCTCAGTGTACCCGGCGTGGCTGAAGTCAGTACCTGGGGCGGGGCGCGCAAGCAATACCATGTCCTGATGGATCCCGATAAGATGCGCGCCCGAGGTCTTAGCTTTGACGACCTTTCCGAAGCGCTTCGCGCCAATAACCTTAGCGTCGGCGGGGGCAACTTGGAGCTGGCCGGCGAACAATTCCTGGTCCAGGGCTTGGCTTTGGTCAACGGGGTTGATGAGATCGGGTCCATTGCGGTCACCTCCCGGGAAGGGACGGCTATTCGGGTGCGCGATGTGGCAACCGTGGTGGTCGGTCACGAAATCCGACGCGGGTCTGTAACCGCCAATGGGGAGGGCGAGTGTGTCCTCGGCTTGGCCTTTATGATGGTCGGCGAGAACAGTCGCTCCGTAACCCATGCACTGGCAACCCGATTGACGGAAATTCAGGCCAGTTTGCCAGTAGGCGTGCAGGTCCAAGCCTTGTACCAACGCACTGATCTGGTCGATCAGGTCCTGGAAACCGTTAAAACCAACTTGCTGGAAGGCGCCATCTTGGTCGTGGCGATCCTGTTCCTCTTCCTCGGGAATTTGCGTGCAGGTTTAATTGTCGCCAGCGCCATTCCCATCTCCATGTTATTTGCTGCCAGCGGCATGTTGGAACTGGGCATTGCCGCCAGTTTAATGTCGTTGGGCGCCATCGACTTTGGACTGGTCGTCGATAGCTCGGTCATCATGGTGGAGAACAGTGTCAGACGTCTCAATCAGGCCGGAACCAACAGCTTAGCCGCCGTTCGCGAGGCAGCCATTGAGGTGCGGAAACCGACCATGTTTGGCGAACTCATCATCATGGTGGTTTACCTGCCCATCCTGACCTTGCAAGGCGTTGAAGGCAAATTGTTTCGGCCTATGGCCATCACCGTCATGCTGGCTCTGCTTGGATCCTTAATTCTCTCGTTAACCGTCATGCCGGTTTTGGTCAGCTTGTTTGTACGGCCTCAGACGAGGCTGCAGGAAGGATGGATTTACCCTTGGCTTCGCAAGCTATATCGACCGGTTATTGAGGTCGCCATCCGTAACCGGGTTGCCTTTGTCGGTGTTGGACTTGTTCTCCTCATGGCTGGCTTAGGTTTGTCGCAACGCTTGGGTTCAGAGTTCATTCCGCGACTCTCTGAAATGGGCGTTGTGATTAATACCGTGCGGCTCTCAGGCGTGGGTTTGACCGAATCCGTGCGCTATGGCGATCGTTTGGAAGATTTCCTTAAGAAAGAGTTCCCCGACGAGATTCATGATATTTGGACCCGCACGGGAACCGCAGATGTAATTACCGATCCCATGGGCATTGAGCTCAGCGATGTGTTCATTACCCTGAACCCGCGAAAACAATGGACACGCGCCAAAACTCAGGATGAACTGGTGGACGCGATGCGCTTTGCAACAGAATCGTTTCCGGGCACGCGCATGGCCTTTTCACAACCGATTGAGTTGCGTATGAACGAAATGGTTTCCGGTATCCGCAGCGATGTGGCGGTCAAAGTCTTTGGTGATGATCTCAATCAACTCCAGGAAATTTCTGAGCAAATCCAGCAGGTTCTGAACCGGGTGCCAGGTGCGGCCGATGTGGCGGTGGAACAGATTACGGGCCAACGCATGTTGACGATTGAGGTGGATCGTGAGGCGATTGGCCGGTTCGGACTGAGCGCCGAAACCGTGTTGGAGATGGTCTCCAGCTTGGGCACCTTCAAGGTCGGCGAGGTTCGCGAAGGTCAGCGTCGGTTTGATTTGGTCCTGCGCTGGCACGAACAGGCACGCCTCGACCCGCATCACGTTTCCGAACTGCTGATCCCGCTTTCAGATGGTCGGGCGATTCCGTTGCCAGAAGTCGCTGAGATTCGATTGGAGGAAGGGCCCGCCAACATCCAGCGCGAATGGATGAAGCGTCGGGCAGCCGTCAGTTGTAATGTGGCAGGTCGCGACCTGAGCCGTTTCGTAGCAGAAGCCCAACAGCAAATTGCTGAGGAAGTGGTGCTGCCGCCCGGTTACTACCTCCAATTTGGCGGGCAATTCGAGCATTTGATCCGTGCCGAGCAGCGGCTTTGGTTTGTCGTCCCGCTGGCCTTGTTGCTGGTCTTTTTCCTGCTGTACCTCAGCACGCAGGCCTGGTCCGACAGCCTGTTGATCTTCACCGGTGCGCCATTTGCCGCGCTGGGCGGTGTTGTGTTGTTGTGGGCTCGCGGTTTGCCGTTCACGATTTCTGCGGGGGTTGGCTTTGTTGCCGTGTGTGGCGTCTCTATGCTCAACGGTTTGGTCCTGATATCCGCCTATCGACAAAACCTGGAATCCGGAATGGAGCGGTTGGAAGCGATTCGCGAAGCGGCGCTGCGGCGATTGCGACCGGTCCTGATGACGACCCTGGTTGCTGGCTTGGGTTTCCTGCCGATGGTGCTTAACACGGGCATTGGAGCTGAGGTTCAACGTCCACTTGCGACCGTCGTGCTCGGCGGTGTCTTCAGCGACACCCTGCTCACACTGCTCATTCTACCCAGCCTCATGACCTGGCTAAGTGCCAGAAAATAAACCTGATGGAGCGGGTCGAACCCGCTCCGTTAAAGACAAAACCCGTTCCGAAATTGTGTCGATCAGACCCAAGGGACAATCAAATTTATTTGCCAAAACGGGGGATTTGGTACCCGGTCAGGTATATTTTTACCGATCAAAACCATTCTGTACCCGATCGGGTGTGGTGTTTGGTGTTTATGCAAAAACGATCCACGCAATTGGGTCAAAACCCGGGGAATTTGGTTGTGTGACAAACCTACTGTAAACGATCCAGCCGAGCCATTATTAACTCGGCCAACTGGCCCTTCAATTCTGGCGAAAGGAAGCTGTTTTGAATTAACTCAAAAAGTGAACTCACAGACGGGACCCATCGATTCAAAACCCGCTTCATGCTTGTGTCTGTTAAACCAAATTGACGACCGAAATCGAAAAAATCATTGCGGTTGAGACGCGATTTTTTCCCTCGAAGTGGCAGGGCACATTCTTCTCGATCATCGGGAAGCAAGAGTTGGGTGCTTAATAAATCATAGGCAGGAGAAAGTTGGGTACTTCCTGCCTGGCTCAGCAAAGCAAAATTTTTGAGGTGCATGTCCGAATTGCCCGTCAAAAAACTAAAGACCAATTGCTCCCAGAAACGCAGGAGATCATTACCCGCAAAGCTACAATGTTTCAAAATCGCCTTGGCAATTCGCTCAGCACTGCTGCGATACTTGTTTTCGGTGAGTTGACCCGTTATCTGAGCCATATCCTCCATGGCGAATTTTTGTTTGCCCTTCCGATCAAACCTCAGGTTTAAATAGGCCAACTCACCACTCTTAAGGTGAACGAGACCGTGCTCAGCAACGCGAGGAAGCCTGGGGAAAGCCAAAAAAGATCTGGGAGCCCGCACGGCCGAAAGAACAGGTGAAGCTTACAGGTCAGAAAAGAGCCCAAGCCCCAGAAAAAAATCCTTTCGCCCACCCGAGCTCTGCAATCTCGAGGTCATTGGCCCAGAGTTCCGTGCTTCGCTTGCCACCACTGGGCTCAGACCTTTCGCCCTACGGGCTAAGGTCCGCTTAACAACCGAGTCTCTGAAAAGGGTTTCAGACCTGGATCATTCCGGAAACCTATACCAACGGGACAATTCTGCATGGATATGGCCGTATAACTCGATTTTCGTGTTTTCTTTGCCTTTCATGACTCGAGAACTTGAATGTCCTACCGTTGGGCCAACCCGCTGACCACAGAATGGAATATTTGGGCAAAAGCCTTGTAAAACCAAGCGGTTGTTGTTGCCTCTTACCGCTGTTTTTGCAAACCTGAAATGGGTATTGGATTTCCTATGAAGTCAATAAAGGAACAAAAGCATGCGGCTTCCACGCAAATTTTTGCTGTTTCTGGGGTTGAGTGCCGGGCTTTATGGTTTGGCCTGCTTATGGCTGTATTGGAACCAAAACGCAATGCTTTACCATCCCATGCCCGACCTTGGGCGCGAACCTGACCAGCGGATTTGGGTCGGTCAGAATCCACGACTCCAAGTTTCGCTGCTGAATCCCGAAAACCAAAAGGTATTGTTCTATTTCGGCGGCAATGCTGAAGCCGTGAATCAAAACATTGCCCAATTTCGTAGGTTGTTCGCCGAATTTCGGGTCGTGCTGGTCCATTACCGCGGTTATGGCGCAAGCCAAGGCACACCGAGCGAGGCCGGTTTAAAAGCCGATGCACTTCAGATCTACGATTTTTTAGCGAAAGATGCTACCGACATCCTGGTGATGGGCCGTAGCCTCGGCTCGGGAATTGCCGTTTATGTGGCCGCTCATCGCCCTGTAAATGGCTTGATTTTGGTGACACCCTACGACAGCATGGCTGAGGTCGCTCGGGGCCATTACCCAATTTTTCCAGTTCGCTGGCTCATTCGCGATTCCTACGATTGCCTGCAGGATGCGGCGTTAATTCCAACCGCAACCCTCATCCTTGCCGCCCAATTCGACCGGGTGATTCCGATCACCCATGCCCAAAACCTGGCTAGTGCAATGGCTCAGGTCCAATTCGAAAGCCTTGCCGCAGGCCACAATACGGTCCATGTCGATCCCAATTACGAACCCATGATTCAGACGTTTCTCAAGACCATTACGTCGCACGACTAAAAAACTGGAACCCACAACCCGAAGCCATTAAGCTGGAGAGGGGGACAAAATGCATCTCGTATTTTTGGGTGGAGTTGGCACGGTAACCGGCTCTAAGTTCCTGATTCAAACTGAAAAAGCCCAGGTTCTGGTGGATTGTGGCCTTTTCCAAGGTTACAAACAACTGCGGGAACGCAACCGCAGTGCCCCTTTTTTTGATCCTCAGAAATTGGATGCCGTGTTCCTGACTCATGCCCATTTGGATCATTCGGGTTATCTGCCGGTTTTGTACCAAATGGGTTTTCGCGGACCGGTCTATTGCCATGCGGCCACGGCCGAGCTGTGCATGATCCTATTGCCTGATAGCGGGCGCATCCAAGAGGAGGATGCGGCTTTTTATGCCCGGCACCGCATCGGCAAACACGAAAAGCCGTTACCGCTCTACGATGAAGCAACTGCCGAGGCGAGTTGCCGACTCTTCCAACCAGTGGATTTTGAGCAATCAATCGCCGTCAAGGATATCCATGCAAGGTTGCAGCCTGCTGGTCATATATTAGGGGCGGGCAGTTGGTGCCTGGAAGCGGAAGGAAAACGCATCGCTTTCTCAGGCGATTTGGGGCGGCCTGAGGATGTGCTGATGTACCCGCCCAAACCCATGCCAGAACTGGACATGTTGTTTTTGGAATCGACCTATGGCGATCGATTACACGAGACCGCTGACGCCAAGATGCAAATCAAGGAGATCGTGAACCAAACCGTACAATCCGGAGGATCGGTTGTCATTCCTACGTTTGCAGTCGGACGCGCTCAGGTCCTGCAATACCTCTTGGCCTCCTTAATGCGCGAAGGTCAAATCCCAAGGCTGCCCATGTTCCTGGACAGTCCAATGGCTATTGATGTTTCCGCCTTGTATGCCCGTCACCACAACCTCCATCGCTTGAGTGCAGCAGATTGTGAATTGATCTCGGAATCCATCCAATACATGCGTTCCGTTGAGGAATCCAAGTCCATCGCCAATGTGCGGTTCCCGCACATCATCCTGGCCGGAAGCGGGATGGCGACTGGCGGAAGGGTGTTACATCACCTCAAACGCATGTTGCCCGATCACCGCAATACCGTTTTGTTTGCAGGCTTCCAGGCCGGTGGAACGCGCGGTGCCCACATGTTGGCCGGTGAGAAGAAAATCAAAATACACGGTCAGTTCGTCCCATGTGAAGCCCGCATCGCCCAGTTAGAAAGTCTGTCCGGCCATGCCGACCGCGACGAACTTACCGCCTGGCTTGAAGCGGCAAAAATGAAACCCAAAACGCCCATTTACTTAGTCCATGGCGAAGCGGAAACCCTGGATCGGTTCCGCCTACATCTGCAGGAAAGGACCCAACACCCAATCCATGTAGCCGACCAAAACCAAGTCCTTCATTTGTAAAATAGAAATGAGAACCCAATCATGAGTGTTGCAGCATTTATTGTGGCCGAACGAGATATCGATGGATTTGATTCCTTTGTAAACGGAAAAAGCGTAATCCTTTACCAAAACCAAATCGATCAGGCTTGCCGCATATTGAACGTAACCCCACTATTCGCGTTTCTCTCTAGTCCACCAGGCGAATGGGCTGAGTTTTTTGAAGAAGACCAAGTTCCCGCAGAAAAGTGGTATCCACCTAATGAAGGCTTGAAAACTGTACGTGCTCTCAGGCGCTATATACAGGAACAAAAAGGAGTATTGGAGCCGATCCTGAGCGATCTGGAGGAATATGACAACGTGTTAACCCGTTTAGAGCAAGAACAAGTCCGTTGGCATTTACAAATCGATTATTAGCCTACGGCAGAACTCACTCCAGCTCAATTGTGCTGCTGAGGGGTTTTGATGCTGAGCATTTGGCCTGTTTCGGCGTCCAGTCGCACTTGCTTATGGCGCCGCGAGCCGGGACCGAGGGAGGACGTCCCAGATTTGGGTTGCCAATCAAAGCTGAGTGAAACCAGCCAGTACTTGCTGTCATCGCTAAGGGCCACTTCCTTGAGCAGGATCTCGGCAATCGAATCCTTCTGATACACCTCGCGGAAACACAAACGCGCTTTTTCCACGGCCTCTTGAATGGTCAGCATGGCAACCTCCTTCGCATCCACCACCATTATACGAGCCATCACCCTTATCTCATTAAAAGGAAACGGACGTTTTGAGGTGTTCCGTATTACAATGGTTTGATCGATGGAGGTGTCGTTGTGTCGGAAGTGACCATATCACCCAAATTTCAAGTGGTAATTCCCAAACAGATCCGAGAGTCGCTGGGCCTGGAAGTCGGTCAGAAAATCCAAATGGTCTGTTACCAAAATCGCATTGAGTTGATTCCGTTGCGGCCAATGACTGAACTGCGCGGTTTCCTCCAAGGGTTGAATACCGATTTGGAAAGGGAACCTGATCGAACGTGAATGTTGTGGACTCTTCGGGCTGGCTTGCGTATTTCGCAGGTGATGTCCATGCGGGATTTTTCGCGCCTGCGATTGAGGCAATTCCCGATTTAATCGTACCCACAATCACCTTGACCGAAGTTTTTAAAGTGATTCAACGTCAAAAAGGCGAAGGCAATGCTTTGCTTGCCATTGCCCATATGGAGCAGGGCCAGGTTATCGATTTGAATCGACGCTTGGCCTTGGATGCAGCAAATTGGGGGCTTCAATACAAGCTGCCTTTAGCAGATAGCATCATTTATGCGACGGCAATCCATTTTCAGGCGATTTTGTGGACCCAGGATCGTGACTTTGAAGGACTTCCCCATGTGCAATACCGAGCCAAAGTACCCTAAATCGCCAAACCTCCAACCAGTGCGAGGATAGGCCAAGGAGGGCGGACATTGGTTTTCCCATTAACTCCACAACCCGCGCACCCCAATTCACCTCCAGACCATGAGGATGATGGGGTCGATATCACTTTAATCCAGTGGATGCTGACCTTATCTCCGCAACAGCGTTTGGAATTGCTTAAATCTCACAACCAAGCGGTCCAACAGCTCCGCCATGCCTTCAGTCGTCTTTGATCCTGTTGCGCTCTTGTCCGTTTTGAATGCGTACAAGGTTGATTTTATTTTGGTTGGCGGTACAGCAGCTGTCAGCCAAGGTGCGCCAATCCAAAAGCTTGCGTCCGGCGACGCCCGTAGGGCGAAAGAGCAGAACCCAGGGTGACAAGCGAAGCGCGGAACCCTGGGATAGGCCACCCCAAGTCAGAGCCCGCAAGGGCGAAAGGGTTTTATTCTTTGGACCGTGTTTTTCGCTCGATTGGATGTTTCGCCTTTCTCTTTCGGCCGCACGGGCTCCCACATCCTTATTGGCTTTTCCCGGGGTTCCTCGCGTTGCTCATCACCCCGGGTTATGACCTTTTGCCCTACCGGGCAATTTTGCCGAATCTCGTACCTGTGTTGCTCCTGATCACCCCAGACCGTGTCTGTACGTGCCCTTTCAAATCTCTCAAAATTTGCACGCAGGTGGCCCGGTTGTCAAAACGCAGCGCTGACAAGGTGTTTTTGGCACCACTACCCAAATCAATACGCAGGGCAGGCGAGGGACTGATTGTCTAAATGTACCGTTGGCTGCAGGTTTTCGGCCTGAAAGATCGAAACGTGAACAGCCTGGGTCAAGGTTGCGAGCCCTGCGAGCGAGCCGCAGGCCCAGGAAAAAGCCAGCCCAAATTCGGGGCGCCCTGAAGGGGCGCAACTCGGATGAACCGTGAGGACCAAATGACCGATCAAAATTGGGTGACCTTAGAGCAGAAATGGTTTGGTATGTTGGTGATTGGGTTTAGTTACGCCGCTTTCAGGGCGCCCCGCAATCATGGTGGATTTAACCCGGGCCTGCGAACCTGCGCTACGCTCCGGGCCTTGGACCGGGCTATCCACGTTGCGGCCCTTCAGGCCGCCTTTGGTGTGACCCGCTTTCCCAATCTGGTGCACTTTCCGGCTTTATCTTCGTGGCTTCGCGTCTTCGTGTGAGGCAATGCCCTAATTCACGAAGCGCTGGATACCGTCTTTGAGTAGCGGTACATTGAAATTGATGAGTAGCCCGGTTCGCAGATGGGTCAGTTTCAGATAGGTCATGACCTGGGCCTGATCCATCGCGGAAAGGCGTTCAACGGCCTTTAATTCCAGGATTAACGTGTTCTCGATCAGGAAATCGACCCGATAGCCACAATCCAGTTGCACCCCTTTATACTGGACCGACAGAACCTTGTCCCGTTCGAAAAACAGATCGCCCAAGGCCAGTTCATGGGCCAGGCAGTGGGCATAGGCGGATGCGAGTAAACCGGGTCCCAACTGGCGGTGGACGGCGATGGCACACCCAATGACCCGATTGGTCAGCAGATCAATCGTAACGGCCTTTGCCGGCGCTGGGCTAATCATCGAGACTACCCACCGGGAGTTGGAAACTGTCTTCGGGTGCCTGCAACTGGGCAACCCCGGTCTGTAATGCCGTCTGACCAAACCGTTTGCGAATCACATCCATGCCATCCAACAAAGCCTGGCGTTTCTTCTCACCAAAGGCCTGCTCAAACAGGTCGGGTTGGTACTGATGTTGGACCAGACCGCGTAGGTGCAAGGCCAGGTAGCGGACCCTGGCCCGTCGATCGCAGAACTGGGTGAACTGTTTGCGTAAGGCGTGGAAAACGATGTGATCGGCCTGGGTCCGGTTGTAGAGATAGGTGTGGCGCCGCCAGACATCATCGCTGTAACGCAGTTGGACATGGACCCGATCGGAAGCCAGGCCCCGTGCACGCAACTGGAAACAGAGCTGCTCGACCATGCGGTAGAGCGCGTCCTGAATCTGCTGATCGTCGTTGGTGTCGGGGAAGAAGACGTGTTCCAGCATGAGCTCACGTGCGGCATGCGGCGGGGTGACCGGTCGCGGATCGATTCCGAGCGCGTGTTGGTGTAGTTGGCGCGCCAATTGACCCAAAGCAAAGCTGAAGATGTCCTGCCGTACGGCCTGGATCTGGGCGATCCGCTGCATGTTCAGCTCAAACAGCAGTTTGCGGATGGAGCGATCCTCCCAGTCCGGTAAGGCTTTGCAGGGCAACGGGGCCAGGAACGGTGGCTCTTCGCCGGTATCGACCGATTGCAGGATATCGCCCTGATGTTGGACTTGTTTGGCCGCGATGGTGCTGACCAGTTTGTTGGCGGCAATACCCAACGTGGCCTGCAGCCCGGTACTCTCCAGCAGGTCCTTACGAAGACGGGCGGCCGCATCGGTCAGGGCGGGGTAGAGTCGGCTCATACCACTCATGTCCAAGGCGATGTGACCGTAACCGATCGGCTCGATGATCGGGCTGTAACGCGCGGCCAACTTGACTACGTGGCGATGGGCACTCTGGTACAACGCGTAGTCCGGGTGAAGGACCCGCGCCTCGCGGCACAGGCGCTGAGCCTTGCTGAGCAGCATGCCTTTTTGGATACCACAGGCCTTGGCCGCTTGAGACGCGCCCAGGACCGTGGCCCGCGGTGTGGGCGGTGCGACCAGGACCGGCCGATCGCGCAAGCTGCGGTCGCGCAAGGATTCGGTCACGGTCATAAACGATTCGATATCGACATGGAAAACGGCCATATCGCCACCTAAAAACGACGCAGCAGCGCGTGTACGATGCCGCGAATCTCAAACGGCGTTTCCGGTCCGACCCAGATCGGTTGCATGCTGGCATTGGCCGGTTGCAGGCGAATTTGACTGCCTTCGTGGTAGTAGCGTTTTAAGGTCGCTTCGCCATTGACGATGGCAACCACGGTCTGACCGTTAAAGGCGTGGTTCTGGCGGCGGATGATGACAATATCGCCCTCGTGGATACCGTCCTCAATCATGGAATCTCCCTCGACCTGCAAGGCGTAACCCTCAGCCGGTGGCAGCATGTCACCCAGCGGCAAGTGTTGGGGCAGTTCCAGCGCCTCGATCGGGCGACCGGCGGCGATGCGACCCAGTAGCGGAACACTGTGACTGTCCTGCGGTAGAACGGGTCGCAGGGCGCGCGCCCGATTTGGTTCTTTTTCCAGGAAACCTAAACGTTCCAGGACTTTGAGGTTCTTCCAAATCGCCTGTTGGCTCATCCCAAACCGTTCACCCAGCTCGGCTCCGGACGGAAACCGTTCGCCCTGTTCCTGGCAGTGGCACAGGTACTCGTAGATCTTTTGCTGGGTGGGATTCAACCGACTGCGCATAACAACCTCACATGTGTTTTGAAACGAATATAGGTTGTTAAAAGGTTGTAGTCAAGCGCAAAGATGAGCGGCAATACCACAAATTTAAACCACCGATCAGACGCTACCCAGAACCATGGGTTGCGCCGCTTTCAGGGCGCCCCGAAACCATGGTGGACCGTAACCCGGGCCTGCGAACCTGTGCTGCGCTCCGGTTCTTGACCCGGGCTGTCCACGTTCCGGCCCTCCAGGCCGCTATTGGGCTGAGGTTTGTCGAGCGTGTGCTGCAGGGTCAGAGGATCTTGTCCTTTGAGCGGCCGTCTGCCCGGGTTGACAACCCAGGCCACGGGTAGCTTTGCTGAAGGAGGACGTGGCTCATTAAGGTAAACAAAAGGAGGCCAGCGGCCGATTGACCTGTGAGCCCACCCCGACGTAGGAGGGGTGGGTAGACGGTTCCCCTGAACCAAAAGAGCCCTTTAGGGCGATTGAACATTTGTTTCAGATCCAAGTCTGGGGTTTGGGTGGCAGCTCCATTTTTTTTGTTTTTACAAAAAGGTTCTGGAATGGATGCCGACCCTTTTGGTCCTATTTTGAGGCTCAGTCGCCCATCCGGGCTCCCGAGTTCTGGAGGTCGTTTTACCCACACCTCCTATCGTCGGTGTGGGCTCACGGGTCAGTCGGCCTCCGGCCTCTAAAATTGGGTGGACTCCCCGGGCCTGCGAACCTGCGCAGGCTCCGGTTCTTGACCCGGACTGCCTGCCTTTCAGCCCTCCAGGATTAAAAACCCTGCTTTTCAGCTGATATTTACGAGGCTTGGCTGCTGGGTCAGATGACCTGTGCATCCTGACCGGGCTGTCGTATTTGACTTGTCCCATTCTGAGACCTATCTTACTTTTGTCTTACTTTTTGGAGGGAGAATGGAAACCACACGCCTGTCGAGTAAAGGACAAGTCATTATTCCCAAAGCGGTACGCGATGCGCACCAGTGGGGGACCGGTCTGGAATTGGTGGTTATTGATACCGGTGATGGCATTCTCCTCCGACCCAAACAGGCCTTTGCGCCATCTGGCCTGGACGAGGTCGCAGGTTTTCTCAAACGCGAGCAGCCGACCCGAACCCTGGCTGATATGGAAGCGGCGATTCGCCAAGGGGTTCAGGAACAGGTTTATGATCGGGATTGACACGAATGTGTTGGTCCGCCTAGTGGTTCGCGATGACGAGCCCCAGTTTCAGGCTGCTTATGCACTTTTTCAAAATGAATCGATTTGGATTGCAGATAGTGTGGTTCTGGAGACGGAGTGGGTGCTTCGTTATGCCTATGCTTACAGTCGTCAGGAGATTGTTCAGACCTTTCGCCGGTTATTTGGTCTCAAGCAAGTGCATCTGACGGATTCGGCGCGTATGCACCAAGTTCTGGCCTGGCATGAACAGGGCCTGGACGTCGCCGATGCCCTGCATATGGCGGCCAGTCGATCGGCCAAGGGTTTTGCCAGTTTCGACCAAAAACTGGTGAAACGAGCCCACGCCCTGGGCATGCCATTCGTCCAAGATCTGAACAGCTAAATCCCCCCAGCTAATCGCCGCTCCCGACAAGCTCTTCAGCCTGTTGAGCCACGAATGCGCACCAAAGCACACGCATGATCGCTGGGATGGATTCAATGCTGAGCGCCCGGCAGGATTAGAACTCTGCTGACCTCGAATCCAGACAAGCTTTTCGGCCTGAAAGGTCGAAACGTGAATAGCCAGGGTCAAGGGTGCGAGCGCTGCGAGCAACCGCAGGCCCAGGAAAAAACCGCCCCAATCCGGGGCGCCCTGAAGGGGCGCAACACTCAGGCCCCAAAACTCTAATCTGATGCGCTGTGTAGCTGTGAATAAGTGAGTTCCCAAAACACAGTCCAGCTTCGAGGGTTGAGTTATACAATAAAGCTATGCCATTTTCTGAATTAAACCTTCATGACGCAATTCTTGAGAAAATTGAACACTTGTGGCGTTCTAAAGAAGTTGTGGTTTACGGAAAGTTGTTTGGGGTAAATCGACACTTCAAATTAACTTTTTCTGGCGTTTGGTTGCTTGAAGTCGCCCATGAGGAGTCTTGGGGCCCATCAAACGCCATCATGGTGCAAAATGCTGTTTCCAATTCGGAGTATGTCATTCAAATGCAATCAGGTGATGAAATCAAAATTCGGGCGAAGGAATATCATTTTGAATCCTTTAGTCAATCCGTGGACTCGGCGGATTGATGACCATACACTTTATGGCTTAGCTGCTTTGTCATCTGCACGGGGGATTAATGAGTGAGCCGGGCTTGGTTTACTGGCGTGTTCTTGAGCCCATTTGGGACCAGGTCTCGATTTACAATGGTGCGGACACTTTTCTGACTGGTTTTACACAGTTATCGGAGATCCAGCAGCATCTTTTTGCCGCCCATTGGTGCCAGTCTGAGGTGCGTAATGGTGGGTTCCACCAATTCTTCAGCAATCCCACCGGAGTTCTGGCTCCTGAAGCAGTGCGGGCCTTCGCGGTGATCGGGTTGGTGGAAGCGGCAGAGGTTTTGACGCGTGCGTTGCGTTTCTTCGGTGCTCACTATCCGCGCGACCAGAGCGTGCGCCTCCTAATGCTCCGCTCTCTGGTCGGGCAGCAACGCAGCGAATGGGACCCCTTTTATGCGCTGGATCCGGAGTTTTATCGTGTCATCGATTCCAGCAGCGGACGATTTGCCAGGCTGGCGGACGTGTATGCCGAAAGTACACATTAAAGGGATGCTCAATCCATAACCTTGTTGAACCGAATTTTTGGAACCACGAATGGACACGAAGACACACGAATGCTAGGTGAATTGAATATACGAGCTTATGCTGCCAGCCGGAAATGAATCCGGCCCTTTCCCGCGGTCAAAAAAGCTTAAATCGCAGTCCGCATCCGCCAGGCCCCGAAGGGAGCCGAAGAATAGAGGCCCCCAGTAAAGCGAGCGTCCGCGAGCGACTGGGGGAGGGGACGCGCGAACCACTAGGCCCCCCAAAGTGCCTGCTCACATTACCTTGCCGCTGCCATCCCCGATCACACGTTGGCAAATCGTTTTGAATTTCGTCGACTGGGCCCCATTTGGGCCATGTGCCTTAGATTCGGAGCGTCAAAAGGAGGCCAGCGGCCGATTGACCTGTGAGCCCACCCCGACGTAGGAGGGGTGTGATTGGCATGTGTAGCAGATAGGAGGTGAAAGTCCAGACCCGGGGCCCTGACGGAGGGAACCCGACACCGAGGAGACAAGGGCGAGCGGGTGATCGCTGGTCCGGAAGAAGTCGTAGGTGGATAGCCGTTCTGAACGAAAGTGAAGCGCCGTAAGGCAGGTAGGGTGGGTGAGATGGCCCCCAGCATCGAAGCCCGGTATTCGTCGGAACCCTAGTTGTATTGGCGACAGGATGGAAATCAAATCTGCTGCACTTACCCAATGAGATCTGCTGGATTCCTGCAAAGGAGCAGGTAGGTCGTAGGAAGGAATAACGAAAACCGATGATCCAGGAGAAGTCAGAGGACGGCATAGTACCGGAAGGCCGACGAAAGTCGGTCCAAACCCCGAAGAGATCGGGGGGAGGGAAGGCTGTCCCAGTCGAGGAACAGATGGAGCAACTGGAACTGCCCTTCATGACAGCAGAAAACCCGCAAGGGACCACCGATGAACCGGTAGGGGACCGATCCCCCACTGGGTCACACGAGGAGCCGAAGATGAAGGACAAGGAAGGAAAGGCGCCATCGGCAACCATGGAGAGAGTCGTCGAAAGGCTGTACAAGGCCTTTGTGAAGGTGGCCCAAAACGATGGAGCCCCAGGTCCAGACGGCCAAACGGTAGAGGATGTGAAGAAGAGCCTGAGCAAGGTGATTCGAGAACTGGAACGAAAACTCGTGGCTGGAACGTATCAGCCGGGAGAGATTCGCCGGAAGAACATTCCCAAAGCGGGAGGCGGTGAACGGGGGCTGGGAATTCCAAACGTGGTGGACCGCATTGTTCAGGAAGCGGTCCGGCAAACGCTGGAACCGTTGTACGAGCCGGAATTTCATGGGAGTAGCCATGGGTTCCGGCCGGGGCGAAGCTGCCAAACGGCGATCCGAGAAGCGCACCAATACGTATCCGAAGGCTATGATTGGGTGGTAGACATCGATCTGGAGAAATTCTTTGACCGGGTCAATCACCAACGGCTGATGGCGGTGTTGGGACGAAAGATCGGAGATGACCGGCTGCTCAAGGTGATCCACCGCATGCTGAAAAGCGAGGTGGTGATGCCGGAAGGAGTGGTCGTGCGGACGGAGGAAGGGGTCCCTCAAGGAGGTCCCCTGTCGCCGTTGCTGAGCAACATCGTCCTGGATGAACTGGACCGGGAATTGGAAAGGCGCGACCTGCGCTTTGTGCGCTACGCGGATGACTGTAACGTCTTCGTCAGGAGCGAACGGGCAGGGAAACGCGTAATGACCAGTCTGAAATCCTTCATTGAAAGACGGCTGCGATTGAAGGTGAATGAGGGAAAGAGCGCGGTGGCCCGACCCAGGGAGCGCCACTTCCTGGGGTTCCGTCTAGAAGACGAAACCCCTGATGGGGAGGTGGACATAAGACTCTCGAAAAGGACTTGCGAAAGGATTGAGGCCCGACTGCGGGAAATGACCCCACGAAACTGGGGCAGGTCCATCAAAGCATGTGTGGAAAAGCTCAACACCTACCTGCAAGGCTGGCTGGGATTCTTCTCAATCGTTTCGGAACGAGAAGTTTCCAAGCTAGGGAGTCTGGACGCACACCTGAGAAGAAGGCTGCGCGCGATGCACCTCAAACAGTGGAAACGCAAGGAGACCATGCGAAAGAGACTGGAAAGACTGGGCGTTCGGGGAAAAACGGCGCGGAAGGTGCTCTACGAGGGAAGGAAATCGATCTGGGCCCTCAGCATCTCTTCGGCTGCCCATGTAGGCCTATCCAATCGGTACTTCACCGAGTTAGGTCTGTATTCGCTCAAGGAAAACTGGTCAAGGAAGCAAGGTTCGGTGGTTGTCCCAACACAAATGGCGCTGCCATTGGGATAAGCGAGGTCGAGAACCGGCCGATGGTCGGGTTAATAACCGATCATCCTGAAGAGCCGGATGTGAACAGCACAAGTCCGGTTCTGTGAGAGGCGCCCTCGGGCAACCAGGGCGCCTACTCGATGTGGGTAGACGGTTCCCCTGAACCAAAAGAGCCCTTTAGGGCGATTGAACATTTGTTTCAGATCCAAGTCTGGGGTTTGGGTGGCAGCTCCATTTTTTTTGTTTTTACAAAAAGGTTCTGGAATGGATGCCGACCCTTTTTGTCCTATTTTGAGGCTCAGTCGCCCATCCGGGCTCCCGAGTTCTGGAGGTCGTTT
This sequence comes from Acidobacteriota bacterium, assembly GCA_020637335.1. GTDB lineage: Bacteria > Acidobacteriota > Holophagae > Acanthopleuribacterales > Acanthopleuribacteraceae > JACJWC01. The sequence continues at coordinate 105,570 of JACJWC010000015.1, forward strand.
TACCCACACCTCCTATCGTCGGTGTGGGCTCACGGGTCAGTCGGCCTCCGGCCTCTAAAATTGGTGGACTCCCCGGGCCTGCGAACCTGCGCAGGCTCCGGTTCTTGACCCGGTCTATCCACGTTCCAGCCCTCCAGGCCGCATAGAGCCACCGGCAAAAGACACCCTTACCCGTATTAATCTGGTTGTTATGTCAGAATTGAAAATGCCGATATTGCCCAACGTCAAAGCAATAAGTGGCACCTAGGCTTCTTGACATTCAAAATGTGGGGTATAAATGGCCAATCGATGGGGCATACCGAAATGGCTTGAACAGGAAGTGCGTCAACGCGATATGGCATGTGTTTATTGTGGTGTTAAGTTCACTTCAGCAAATACAGCGCGGAGGTCAGCGGCCAGTTGGGAGCACATTATTAATGACGCCAGCATCATCACGCGCGAAAACATCGCGCTCTGCTGCTGTGGCTGTAATTCCAGCAAAGGCCAAAAACAATTGTCGGTTTGGCTTCAGTCCGAATACTGTTTTAATAAGGGCATATCGCCGGCAACTGTTGCACCGATTGTCAAGCAAGCTTTAGACAAAGGTTTGTGAATTGGGATTTCATTGGTTATCGTCTCGTGTTGGCGCAATAAAGCTCCTGAGACCTTTCGGCTCTAATGCCCCTAAAAGGAGGGTTAATTGACGAGCCAATCTGTGATCATTTTCATCAGCAATGCCCTGGACGCCTACTATTCTTCGCATTCTTTTGGCACTGTTGCAAAGGATCCCCCTTTTGAGCCCCAATCAGGTGGTGCGCCACCCGAAATGTGGAATAGCCAACCTGACACTGATGGCTGGGTCGAATGGAAGATGCTTCCATCAACTGTTTCCGAGCGTGACTTAGAACAGCTGGAAGCGGAATTTGAGGTCAAGCTACCCGCCATTCTCGCAAGCTACTTCCGGGCACGATTTCATCTCTTCGATCAGGTTGCAATTGGTGATTTGGTGCTTATTCTCCCTTCCGTTCCATCCGATTCACCCTTTCGTCCTATTCGCGCTAATTTCCTTGCATGGCGGCAATTAATGGCGGCCTGTTTTCTCCCTTTTGGTTCCTTTCAGGATGGGTGGGGACCTCTATGCTTTGACCTCAAGGAGGGTTCTGCTGATGACGCTCCCATTTGCTGGTTTGATCACGAACATCTTGCTCCTCTTTCAAAGGCCGAACTTGGCGACAGGGCAACGCTGGAGCCGCTTAAGCAGCCACTCTTCGGCTCGTTTCGAGAACTTCTTTCAAGACTCAGGTCTACGGTTTAGGCGCCAGAGGGAGGACAAATGGCGACCTTTCTCAAGGTTTTGTGTTGTCCAAGTGCTTATTTTATTCAAGCTGTAAGGAGCCATCCATGCACCCTGGCCAAAAGTACCTTCCGGACCATTGGAATCGCTGGATTGAGGCCTACGCCTTAACAAACAGTGGCGGTCAATATCGAACTTTGGGCGCAAGTGATTTCACCCAGGCGCTCAAGATCCTTTTTGAAGATGGTTCCAGCGCCACCTTTCATCATGCCTTTGCCGTGAAAAATTCTGGGTTGGAGGAACTCGCCCTCTTCACGGAACATTGCGGTTATTTTGTTTTTCATCATCACGTCATCGCCAAGCTTGAGGGGATCTGCCTTGAAACTACTGCGGAATAGTCGGTTACCTGTACCCATTGGGTTTGTTTTGGCGCGCCTATGGCGGAGGGTTGCCGATCGTTGGGCATCATGAGCGCAAGCATGCAAACCAAGCCGCTTCTTGTCCTGGACCTCGATGAAACCCTTGTTTATGCCACGGAAGAACCTTGGCGATCGAGCCGCAACATCACATTCCTCCGTATTTTCTTTACTTGCGGCCTGGATTAGAAACGTTTTTGCAGCAGGTTGAAGGGGCGTTTCAGGTGGCCGTTTGGACTTCTTCTACGGCGGCTTATGCACGTTCCGTTTGTCCATTGGTGTTTCCCGACCTGGAGCGCCTTGCCTTTATCTGGGCCCGCAATCGATGCACGCCTACCCGCATCTTCGCGTTAGATCATTGGGTAGATGCCAAACCGCTCCAGAAACTCAAACGTCGCGGTTATGACCTGGCTCGTGTTCTGGTGGTCGACGATCAGCCGGAAAAATTCACGCGTAACTACGGCAATCTGGTTCAGGTAACCCCCTTTCTCGGCGATCCTAGCGACGACGAACTCCCGCACCTGGCCAAATACCTGGCCCAATTGGCGGCCGTTCCGGATGTTCGGACCATTGAAAAACGAAATTGGCGCCGCTGTCTGAATGTCATACCCTGATGTTCCTTCCCTTTGGGAGCAAACATCCGAAGAGGTTTTATGAAAATTGAAGGTTACACGGTTGACGAAATCCTCAACCTTCCGGTGAACGACATTGAGGAATTGGTTTTGATCAACAAGCCAATGGTGGTTTCGGTGGGGACTGCCCAAGTCTTGGGACAGTTTTGGGTCAAGCACTCGCGAACCTTGGTTGTGGAACTGGCCCATATCGATGGCGGAGGAGAAGGTGTGCTCCTGGCTATCCAAAGAATTGCCAAGGATATTTGTGCCAAAAAGAATTTGGAGGAAATGGAGTGTCTGGTCTATGCGGTTTCTTGCGCGCGCCCCAATATGAAATTGCGTGCCCACTTGGTCAAAAGAGGATTCGAAATTAAAAATGTGCCCCACAAAGGTGAAGTTTTTTACAAAGTTTTTGATGTCTCGGGTACCTAAGTTCGTTCGACTCCTGACGGATGCTGGAAAAGCGTTTTGGACTGCGGCGACGCGTCGCCGCTTTCAGAGCCCCGAAACCATGGTGGGCCGTAACCCGGCCCTCATGGTCGCATTGCGTTTCGTGCTTGGGCATTGCCTCTTCCGCCAATCGCTGTCAATCTAAGTGGCGTATGGATCTCAGGGTCAGGTGTTGTGAATGATCCCCATCGGCTACATGTACAAAAAGGTCAGCGCGAAAACCGATTGGTTAAAGGCGCCGCAGGTGAAAGAGATCTGTTCGGTCAGCAGCTGTATTTCCCAAGATTTTGCAGATTGGATCAACTATTGGGCACATAACGGCTATTGGATGTTTAATGCGCCTCAGGTCATTGAATCCTTGGCGATGGAGCAAAATATTGTCCTTGCGGGGCACAGGCTTTTTTATTACGAAGCCTTTGAAAAACAATGGGACGAGGAACCCGGTGTGTGGGTCCATTTTGAGCCCGAATCCTCGTTTGAAACGGCGGTTAAGGCGCCTCTGAATGCCCTTTTGTTGGGGTTTGACATTGTGAGCTTTTTTGCGCAAAACGGTCCTGAATGTTCGCCGCTTTCCTGTAACCACCTAGCTGATACGATTGAAGTGAATGAACATTGCCTCATTCCGACCTTTAATGAAGCGAAACGGCTTCTCGAAGCCGGTGCCTTCAAAAATAGTGAGCCGGGCCCTTACCGAATCATCGCCGTCCATGCTGTGCAAAATACCTAACCTGGCAGGATGGTTGCGCCCGGAACCATCGATTCCGAACGAATAATGGCGACACCTTGGAAATGAAATCCTGGTCGGGGGTTTCGGCCTGAAAGGTCGAAACGTGAATAGCCTGGGTCAAGGGTGCGAGCGTTGCGAGCAATCCGCAGGCCCAGGAAAAAGGCCAATTCAAATTCGGGGCGCCCTGAAGGGGCGCAATACTGGCCCCAAAACCTCCTGCTCGGAACAACGAATCGCTGTAAAAGCTTGAATGGAACCACGAATGGACACTAATGCACACGAATAATGGGATGAATCCGGTGTTTTGAACGATTTTCTGCCGCCCAGGTTGACAATCCATGCCACATAGGGTTGTTGCGCAGAATTTCCCTTGGAAGATAGTGAATCCTTTTGATTAGAGCCTTTTAAAGTTATATTTTGCTTAGGTTATTGATTTTTTATTAGCTGGTCAGATTCCATGAACGATGTCTACTTTGCATGCATGCAATGCTTGGTTTACGTTGATGCCGGTTACCGGTGGGCTGCGTTTACGTTACCCGACGCAGGTGTACAGCTTGAATCGCAAATAAAGGCCGATGCTGTGGATGCAGCACATGAGTATTGGAATCCCCCTGACGATTCGAATTGGCTGCGTGATGGTATTTTCCCTGCGGTTCGCAAGTTTCTGAAGAGCCATGGGGAACACGAGCTGTTTTTTGGTGAGCATGAGTCTTTTGCTAACCCAGACTCCACCGATTGGTTTGATTGGCTTGAAGTGAGTGAGGATCCGAATCCATCTCCCCGTTTCTTTGCCGAAACGCTTGGCCTTGTCACTTGGTCGTCCGTTCGCGATTGGGTCAAAGCTAATCGTTTTCCCTGGTGGTGGAGCTTACCCGAGTACCAAGATTCTGCACGCACCCGTTTTGAAGCAATCGTGCGCAGGCGGTCACAATGAGCATTAGGATTCCAGTGGTCGCAGGCCAGGCAAGCGGCTTGAAACACGTTTTAGCGCATGTCCAAGCTTATATTGCTGCTCGGCTTGAAGCCCAACGGTATATGCAAGCGCTTCGGCCCTTGGTTCTGGGCTTGATGTCAGACGGTCGGTATTCGGATGGGCGAGGTGAAAGCGGGCGGACTGTGGCTAACCCCAAAATCAGGTATGGAGATCCGCTGTGAGTTATGTTGTTTCGATACGACGTCCAGATTCGGCTCAAATTACAGCGGAGGAGTTCCGCTTATTGGTAACTCAAGATGATTCCTTCCACCCGCTAGGCCTTGAGGATGGGAAATCCTGCGTGTTCGAGTGGTTACCACCGGTTGGGAAAAATCCGGTCGTGTTTTCCTTTGCCGATGGCGAGGTTTCTGTCACGACCCCGTCCCATGCTGCGCTGAAAAAGATGCAAGCACTGGCCAGGTCTCTTAATGCGCGGGTGATTGGCGAAGAAGGCGAAGATTTAACTGAGGTGGCGGTTCCCGATCGAGAATTGCCTTTCGCTGCCATTGCCTGGGGTTGTGCACTGGCGATCCTCTTGTTTGGTGCGGGTATATGGTGGTTCGCAGCGCATTGATGGTTGCCGGAAAGTGAAAGATCTAAGAGCCGTCCCCGGGAAAAATCCTTAGAAACCTGAGTTGAATGGAACCACGAATGGACACTAATGCACACGAATAATGGGATGAATCCGGTGTTTTGAACGATCGTTTGCCGCCCGGGTTGACAACCCAGGTCACGATGGACGTTAGCTCCGCTTCGCTGGTGGAGGACGTTACTATCGAATTGAATAGTTCGCGCCATGGGGCACGTGCGAATCCATGCTGAATGCCGTCCTGCGCTATGCGAGAATAATCCGCTGTTCGTTTGCCTCATGGTTAGCTTGGGTATGATTTTGAAAAGTTTTTTTAGCGAGGAGCAAAACCACGTGGACGGTCAGGAAATTGTGTTTTCGTTCAATTTGCGACCGCATGGCTGGAGTGAATTTCGTTTTTGGGTTGATGGCCATGAACTTCGTTTTCGAACCACGCACCTATTTAACAATCCGCTTGCCGATCTGCTTCAATCTCTGACTACGCTTTTGGCGGGTTCCAAAAATATCGATTTTTTCTGGTTTGATGAGCCGGGAACAGTGAAGGTTGAAATGGCAACATTGCCGGATCAGCCCGATTTGGTCCATGTCCACTTGACGGAACACGATTCGACAGGAACTTGGAACGACAGCGATAAGACGCTTGCCGAACACTCGTTTGGCGTGCAGCTCCAGCATCTCGGTGCCTGTCTCTACGGTGAAATGGTCAAGCTGAATGAGCTCATGAAGCTCGAATCTTTTGCCCAGAACCGGCGCTCAGCCTATCCGACAGCCGAAATGAACACCTTTATGCAAGCCTACAGGCGAAGATTTCCCTAAAATGGGGGGTTAAATCCGATCCCACTCTTTCCCGACTAATTTATTGTGTTGATTCCGGTCTTTAAAACGTTTCCTGGAGGTCCAAAAATGGTTATGTATGCTGAAATAATTGCGATTGGACCGTTTTCCAGGGACATTGTCGGTTTTCTTGAATATCCTAAACCGTATTACGAAAATACCCGGGAAGGTGCAATCGTTAACCTGACCCTCTTTGGCATCGTGGAGGGCACCGCGCTGAGTACACAGTTCGCCAAAATTTTTGGAGTGATGGATCCATGGGACTTCAATCAGCATCAAATTAATGGCCATGCCATTGATTTTGAGGCCTTGCATGATTTTGTGAAGACCTACAAGGAATACGAGAAAGACGCCAAAAAACTTGAGGTTCTTTCCAAGCATGGATTTGAATTCCACTTCGCCCCCAATGGTTAAAATTAAACGGCCCTGTGAATGGTTAAGCGACGTTAAAAGGCCGCATTTCACTTTACTTGGGATGGGCTGGGGATGAAGATAGCCTTTCAGTATTGTTTTCAGGAGCCGGAATTGAAATGACATGGTATGAGCCGGATGACCCTTTACCCCGAGAACAATGTCCCTGTTGTGACTACATTTCGCTTCCTGAGCGCGGCGAATATTTAATTTGTCCCATTTGCTTTTGGGAAGATGATGGGCAAGATCTTGACGCTTTGGATATGGCGTCCGGACCCAATCATGGGTTAACCCTGCGGGAAAGTCGTGACAATTTTTTAAATTATGGCGCGTGTGATCGACGGATGGTCAAACACGTCTTGTCGTCGAGTGAACTCGAGCATTTTGAGCATCGGCCAAGAACTATTTGATTTTCTTGAAGTGGAGTTGGTTTTCAGTGGAGACGAAGTTTGGGAGATGAAATGAACGTTGGAGCGCAGATTCAGGGTTATATCGTGGCTCAGCCGGAAGCCAAACAACGGGACCTGCAAACGCTGCACGAGCTGGTTCTGAGTCTGATGCCGGACTGCCGGTTGTGGTTTTTGGATGGTCGCAACTCCAAACTGCTGAACCTAGGCTAGTTGCGCCCCTTCAGGGCGCCCCGGATTTGGGGTGGCTTTTTCCTGGGCCTGCGGTTCGCTCGCAGCGCTCGCGCCCTTGACCCAGGCTATCCACGTTTCGACCTTTCAGGCCGCTTGAATTAAAGGGATACGCCTACAAATTCATGGATCTTTCATTGTCCCGCGCTATTTGTCCTTCCCCAACCGCCTTCGGCTGGAGGTCCCAACACGTGACCTCCCCACCCGGAAAGACCAACCGATGTTCGTAAACCTCATCTGAAAAATGTGAAGTAAAAACCAGGACTTGACAGGTTTTATAGGAATGTCTGCGGTACTTCATCGGCTTTTTGGATGTGTCGATTGGCCTTGGGGACTAGGATTCCGTAGTAGAGGGCGGTTGAGAGCAGGGTGAATACGACGGTAGCACCGAGGTCCCACACGTCGATCCGATGGGATTCGGAGGCGCTCAGCACCTCATACCCGATGAGACCGATAAAGGTCATCAGGATGATCTGGTGTGGCTTCATGTGGTCGGATCGGATCATGGTTAAGAGCATGAAAATGGCGGTAACCGTTCCGAAGGAGTTTCCCAAGGTATCGGCGATGTGGTAATCGTTTATCCGGTTGGCGTAGATGTATGGCCGATAAAAACTCCGCGCTACTTCGGTCAGAAAATAGGCGCTGATGCCAACGGCGAAGGTGCTTTTTTTGAGTGGCAGCCATTCACCCACCCGAATGAGGTGGTGACGAACGCCCCAGCCGATGAAGGGAATTAAAACAAAGGGCACAAAATTCGAATAGTGGAGTTCCATAGCGGCCCGCATCCCCTAAAAAAGCATAACATGAAGGGTGCTGTATCCCTCCCATCCGCCATCGATAACAAAGTCGGTGTGGTTGTCCAAGAAAACTGTCACTGTTCGGCAGGCCAGGCATAGGAAAAATCCGACTTTTCCACTCATTGACGAAATCTGTAAAACCTTGAAAGGAACCACGAATGGACACGAAGACCCACGAATGCTGGGTGAATTGAATATACGGAGTTTATGCTGCCAGTCGGAAATGAATCCGGCCGTTCCCCGCGGTCAAAAGACTTAAATCGAAGTCCGCATCCGCCCGGCCCCGAAGGGAGCCGAACAACAGAGGCCCCCAGTAAAGCGAGCGTCCGCGAGCGACTGGGGGAGGGGACGCGCGAACCACCAAGCCCACCAAAGTGCGCGCTCGCATTACCCCGCAGCCCACTTCAACGATGATACGGCGTTCGTTCGGTCATAGACGGAGGTTGGAAAAACGTTTTGGAATGCGGCGACGTGTCGCCGCTTTCAGGGCGCTTCGGAGATGGGGTGGGTAGACGGTCTCTTTTAACCAACGGGAGCCCTTTAGGGCGGTTGAGCATTGGTTTCTAATCCAACCTGGGGTTTGGGATGGCTACCCAATTTTTCATTTTTGTTTCTCAACTCGACCGGGTATAAGGGTTCATTGATCACATTTTTCGAATCTGGTGAAGCGACGAAATTCGGCAAGAGTTGTACACTGGAGGATGGATTGCGAAGTAGATACGAATCGTTAACGGAGGGTAAGTTAATAACATGTTCGTGTTTCGTGCCTTAAATATCCTTTTTTATCAGGAGTTTTGCCTTTGAGCTTTTCGCATAAGGCGTTTGCTTTCTCCTGACAGATGTTTGAAGTTGGGTTGGCGCACCTTCTTGACCAAGCCCTTGTGCAGAATAACGCTGTCGGTCTTGAAGCCTTCATCAACGCAAATCTTGATTCCTGTTCGAGCCCCTACGACGGTAGGGTTCTTGGTTCCGACTGGAAGAAACTTCTTGAATTGGGCACAACCCAAGAAATTGGGGACTTTGCGCTGACCAGATACTACGACCCAAAGGAAGACTTCGGCCTTGGTGAATCCTGGCCGGATTTGGAGGCTTGGCTGCCAATTCCGATGCGCGCGGCTCTGCTTGGGATAGCCATTGGACCAGCAGAGAATTTATTTGATCCAGGCCGTCAAGGTAGTTACATCCAATCGCCAGCGCTGGTTCGAGAAAGTGCCTCAGTGCTCGGTAGCCTTGACGTTCCTGTTTTGCAGGCGTTTCAGCGTCAATTGGTCAGGGTTGCAGCGTCTGGCCAGGGAATTTATGTTACCTTCTGATCGGGCCCGGTTGTTAGTGTCAAGCTGAACGACCCTGCAAAATTTTGCCCGACAACTTTTCAGCTCAAAAGTGGCTTGATTCCATAAATACCCGAAGACCCACAAAATCTGATGAGAAAGAGGTTGTGGCTTGGATTATCCATCAACCTTAATACTTCGCCTCGTCAATAGAACCCCTCCATGATCTTGGAATTGCTGAGGATAAAAGCAGGATTGATTTTTAATACCATGTGCATTGGGGATGAAAACTTGGTTTTTTTGGGATAATGTAACGCCCATTTTTTTGGTTGCGCCCCTTCAGGGCGCCCCGAATCTTGTTGGGGTTGTTAACCCAGGCCTGCGTTGGCTCGCCAGGCTCGCCACCTTGGCCTGGGCTTTGAAAATGACGGCCTTTCAGGCCTAAAACGTAGCTAAACATGTGAGTTTTCGGTCAATTAGCGGTATCTTTAGGGCTTTGGTGGGTTCTGGAATCTGGGGAGTGCATATGAAATACACTGCTGAATTTTTAAGATCCAAAGGCTTGCAATCGCAAAGCGAAATTTGAGTCAATCAAATGCGGCCTGAAGGGCCGCAATGTGAATAGCCCGGGTCAAGAACCGTAGCGCAGCGTAGGTTCGCAGGCCCGGGTTAAGTCCACCATGATTCCGGGGCGCCCTGACAGGGCGCAACTTCATCGCATCCTGATCCCATCAATCCCACAGATAACGTTCATCGTATGCGACACCGTTTTTTTCCAGGAGACGTAAATACTCTGTTTCAAAATCCTCATGCGCATGATGCTGCTCTTGATCGGCAATGTATTTTTTGACAGCCGGAACATGAGAGGCACTTACGCTAAAACAACCGTAGCCAGGTTGCCAATAGAATCGCTCAAGACCTTGCTCTTTCACCCATTTAGAACTGTCTTCCTTGATTTCGCCAATCAAATCCGGAGGCAAGATCGTTTTCCCCATTCCCAGCAAGAGATGGGCGTGATCCACATATCCATTCACAATGATAGGTAGATAGCCTTGGCCCTTACAGGCAGAAAACAGGTAGGCAAATAATCGGTGTCGGAGATCAAAATCCTGGAGGTAAGCGCGTCGCTTCTTGGTTGAAAAGACGACATGCAGGTAGACCTGAAACAGAGATTGCGACATTTCGAACTCCTAAAAAATCAATTGTTTTCGAATTTTAGCAAAATTTAGTGAAATCAGAATTTTTTCATTTGCAACTTTCAAAAGCGGAGTGAAGGGTTGCGCCCCTTCAGGGCGCCACGGATTTGGGGTGGCTTTTTCCTGGGCCTGCGGTTCGCTCGCAGCGCTCGCGACCTTGACCCAGGCTATTCACGTTTCGGCCTTTCAGGCCGAATACCCACAGCGAATGGTTCGTGGCAACCAGGTGTTTGGCGTTGCCAGCGTTGGATTGAGATGTTGGCCATCATCGGGCTGGGTCCAGAACACGCGCTGGCGAGAATTCTTTCCTCCGCCTCCGCCTCGCATGACAATGCGACGGTTGTGATTGGGATAGTTGATTAGAGGCGGTCGGTTTTTTGGCCTGAAAGGTCAAGATTTTCAGAGCCCAGGTCAAGAACCGGAGCTTGCGTAGGTTCGCAGGCCTGGGAAGGGGATGCCGCAATTCTTGGGAGCCCTGTAAGGGCGCGATTGCGGATGTGTCCGTGGGGTGAGGCCTGCAGCCGATCTGTTTCGGCGTTGGTCTGTTGCGCCCCTTCAGGGCGCCCCGAATCTTGTTGGGGTCGTAAACCCAGGCCTGCGTTGGCTCGCCGTACTCGCCAACTTGGCCTGGGCTTTGAAAATGGCTGCCTTTCAGGCCTGGGTTGTGGGATTGGTTTGGAACCAGTTACACGATTGAGGTCCGGATGGCATAATTGACCTACTACCCATCCTAATTGGAGGAATATTCCAGTATGAATTTCCCGCTTGATGATGATGGTCATGTTTTGCGGCGGATGGCTGAACACGGTTTTGACTTTACGGTACCTGCAATCATCGATTTCAATATCGATTTTGACCATTGGCCCTTATCCGACGCTGAAATGGCGCGCATAAGAGGCGCTTTTCCCAATGCAGGCGCGATTGATCCCGATGAGGAAGATCTTGAGATGGGAAACCAACTTGGCTATGTCGCGTTTCAAGTTCGGGCATTGGTTACCCATGAATTGGTGGTCAAGATTCAGCAACGGGCCTCCGTTTTGACCAAAGACATTGGTGGGGTTTGCGAGTCTTGGGGTGTTTGGCAGAAATGATGGGGCAGCCTAATTCCAATACGCCAAGGTTCACAGATGTTGATCAAATCCTCCAAGCCTTGAATATTCGCGTTTTTGAAGAACCTTTCCTGAGCGTTCGGGATGAGGATGGGTATCCAAACCTCAAAAACCCGCTACATCTAGTGGTTCTTCTGATTGATTGTGATACGGAATCCAGCATGAACGGCATTCTTGGGTTTTTGGAGAATTCTACCGGCCAGCACTTAAGAAAAACCATTGAGGCACTTGATTTGATTGGTGCAACCAGATCGGCTGATGTTCTGCGTGGCCTCTGGGAATTGATGGAATCCCACTCCATTACATGGGAACGGTTGCGTCGGGACTTCGAAAATCATGAAATGCATGAATTGACCTCATTCTCAACGCTTCATGGCGGTGAGGTCGATGACTTCACAGATGAGGTTCAAAGACGTTTTGCGGGTTTCAATTTGTTTTTTTCGCCAAATGACCTTGAGGATGATTATTCACTTCTCAAGCGGTATTTGGAGCCGCGTTTCGACCAACTCTTCAATTTAATGAGCCAATACGAATCCTGAGGTGTTTGTTGCGCCCCTTCAGGGCTCCCCGAGCTCTGCTTAGGTCATCACCCAGGCCTGCGGTCGGTTCGCTGCGCTCACCGGCCTTTGCCTGGGCTTTGAAAATGGCGGCCTTTCAGGCCTTATCTTTTGGGCTTTGTTTTTTCTGAATTTGGGTGGGTTGGGGTTGGAATGGTTTTTGCCCTGGGTTTGCCACTTTTTTTGTGGGGGTGGGCTTTGCGTTGGTTGGTGTTTTGGTGTGTGGCGGGTTGGAGTTGGGCGCAGGGGCCGGTTGCTTTGACGGCCAGTGGTTATGTGACCGATGACTCACATCCGCGCTATCCGGGCGACTTTCGGACCTATCCATTGACCGTACGCCTCCAGATTCATGCCGACCTTGCCGCTGCCATCCTGGAGTTTGAAAGTGGCGACGGTGCTGAGAAAGAGGTCGATCGCTACTTTTTCAGTCAGGGCCTGGTTTATCAGGTGGATGGGGAGGGCCGCGCCAAAGCGCCGGGCACCCTGGGCGATTTGGCGCCCAGTACCTTGGCCCTGATCCATCCCGCACTCCGCGATTTGGTCCTGGCCGCCGCACCGGAAAATGTGCTGGTGCTCAACGAGGAGCAGCAGGTGTTTTCTTGTAATAATGCGCTGTGGGTCTGGCATCCGCAAGAGAACACGGCGACCCGTCGCATTTTCAGCGATGTGCTGGGCGATGGTGAGGAGACGATTGTGTATCCAACCCCAACAGATGCTGCTCAGAAGGTGACGGTTCGCCGCCGCGGTCGCGACATCGCCAGCTTCCAATTTGAGGCGGCCAAACCCTGTCCTGCCTTTGAATTACCACCCAACCTTTATCCCAACGAACCCCGTGTGATTACCGTCGATGATATTCATTTCACCGAACAGGCGCCGCACGTGTTTACTCTGGACCTGGCCCGCATCAATACCCGGGTTTGGGTCGCGGAATTTGAATCGTTTCTGGTGGTTTTGGAAGGGGCCTATTCCAGTCAGAATTGCGCATTATTGGCCGATCAGATTGAGGCCAAGTTTAAGAAGCCGGTTCGGTATTTTGCGTTCAGCCACTTGCACGGTCAGTATATCGGTGGGGTACGCGCCTGGGTCGATCGCGGCGTCACTGTCTTGGCTCCGGCGTCAACCCAGCCGTTGGTGGCCCAAGCCGTTGCCGCCTCTTTTCGGTCACGGCCAGATCGTTTGGAGAAATCGCCCAAAGGCCTGCAGTTTGAAGCCGTTCAGAAGATGAAAGTGATTGAAGATAAACAGCTTCGGCTGGAATTGCACAACATCGATTCCGACCACACAAAAGACTATCTGATCTTTTATTTCCCCCAATCCAAGATCCTGGGCACGGGCGATTTGCTGTTTTATCGGCCGGGCCAACCGTTAAAAGGCCGTTCCAAAAAGCTCTGTGCCACCGTTCAAAGCCTCGGTCTGCAGGTCGATCGCTTCATTTGTACCTGGCCGCTCAGCGGGTACGGCACCCAGAACATCGTTAACCATGAGGAGATGGAAAAAGCCTGTCAATAAAACTTGTCTCGCCCTGGCATAGGTTGACAGCTGTCAAATCGAAAGAGGAGGGTCAGGATGAAAAAAGAAGTGATGCGCTACCGTGAAATATTTGGTTTTATTGCATTTACACGGCCCTTCAGGCCGGTTAAATGTATTGAATTTGCCTGGCCAAAGCGTTTTTTTTTTTATGGAACCTTCCCAACCGCCTACCGCTGGAGGAACCCACACGCGATCTCCGCTAAAAACCAGCCAATCCTCCGTAATTCCCATCTCAAAACCGACAACTTTAATCCAGGACTTGTCCAGTCCTATTGAAGGGTGTATTTCACCAAGATGGGCTCGTCCTGGGTGGCTTCAACCATGAACAAAGTGTTTTGGGTCAAGGCCTGGGAGTGGCCCTTGAGTTGACCTTTTATATGAAGATCGCCTTGGGCCGTTAAGGCCTGGAAGAAGCAGGTGTCCCGGCCTTCGATCGGGTAGGTGAATAACCAGATTTGGTTATTGTCCAAGTAGACGGCTTGGAGGTAGGGCCAGTATTCCTCTTTGGTTGTGTATTTTTTGAGCCGGGCCAGAGCACTGACCGGATCGCCGGCTTTATCGGCCTGGCTCATGACTTTGAGGCGTTTGTCGTAATAGGTATCCGAGAAGGGGACACGTTCGATCTCAAAAGTTATTTGGTGAAGCGGCACACCTGTTCCGGAGAAGATATGAATCATGGGCTCTGCTCCGTAATTCACCGCGATCCAATCCTTTTGACCGTCAAAGCGGTAACGCGGGTTCCATTCCATGGCGGTGGCAATCATCGGGAATTTTCGGGTTAGAAGCGGCTTTTTGGTGCCGGAAGCCCAGGCATAAGCCGTTAGGGTGTGTTCCCAGGTTTCGCGATTGCGTTCGATGAACAGGATCGTGTCGGCGGATCCAAACCCGGAAGCGGGACTGAGTGAATCGGTAGGTTGCGAGCTCTTGAATTGGCCCGATTCCGCATAAAAACTGAGGCGTTTCGCCATGCGGTCCAAGACCACGAATGCGTTTTGGGAAGCGTCCCACGTTACGGCTGTCAGTTCCAAAAACTCCTGCGGGCCCTGACCTTGTCTTCCGCTGCGTTGGCTCAAAGTTCCATCTGGTTTTAAAAACACAAGCGCCAGATCGGCCACATTTTTGATCAGGACAATGCCCTGCGATGAAACCGCCAGGTTGTTTTGGGCGTAGGCATCCAATTGATAGATTTCCAGATTCTCCGCCAGAGGGATGCGCCAGGCTTCCTGCCAGGTCGGATCGGAAAGCGCTATAAAAATGAAGCAAAAAAACATGCAGTCCCCTTTTAAAAACTGACGTGTTTGGCCACTACTGGTGCCATGGGTTTAAGGGGAACTACGCAGGTTCAAGCTTCCAGTTGCATTGGCGCGCTTCGCGTTGGATGTTTTAAGGCTCATTCACACTTGTGGACGCGCATTTTTTCCGCTTCCTGGGTCCGTCCTTGTTGGCTCAGGAATGCGATGTAACGCTCGCAGAAACGGGTGAAATGCGTTTTTTCCTGGTAGTCCATGGTTTTTGCCAGGGCCAGACCTTGCCGGAAGAGGGCTTCTGCTTCTGCGGGTTGGTTGAAGGCGGCTTTAATTTCGGCTTGGTCAATGATGGCAAAGGCGGTGAAATCATGGTCGGGACCAAAGACCTCAAGAAAGGCGTGATAACTCTTCTCGGCCAGAGGTTGGGCCTGTTCAAATTTGTTTTGAACGATCAGGGTGCGGACAAAGCCTTCCAAGGAAATCAGTGTTTCCGGATGGTTCTCACCCATAACTTCGCAACTGAGTTCCCATTCGCGTTTTTGAATAAGCTCCGCCTCGGGGAATTTTTCCTGGTTGCGCAGGACCTTGCCCAAATCGAAAAGGGTTGCCAGGGTTTCTGGGTGGTGCGGACCCAGATGTTTTTCTTGGAGCTTAAGCACTTCACGCAAGTCAACTTCGGCCTGGGCCAACTCTCCACGATCAGCGCGAACGCGCGCCAAGCTGGACAAACACGCGAATTTCAGCGACAAGTCATCGTCACCCAATTGAGCGATGATTGGTTTGAGTGCGACCAACTCGGAAAATGCTTGTTGAACGGATCCTGTTTCTTCGTGAAGAATGGCTAAATTGTAGCGTAACGCCAGAACCAAACCGTTGCCCGGTGGAAGGTTTTGGTTGGCCAATTCAAGTCCGCGCGTGAGGTAGGTTTCTGCCTTGGAATAGTCGAGGGTGTGAATGGCGTGTCGGCCCAGTTTGTTGAGCAAACGGATTTTCTCGGTTGAGTTTTCTGGGTGGATGGCCAAGGCCCTTTGGTAGTGAGGTTCAGCCTTGTCAAAGCGTCCGAGTTCCAGGTAGGTATCGCCCAATGTGGTGGAGACCTGGGCCAGGACTTTGGGATCGGCTGAGAACCGAGACTCAACTTCCTGGCTGCTGCGGTCGAGGAAATCAATGACTTTGGCGTCCTCGCCCAGTTCTTTGGGATCGGGTGCGGCCAGCATATCGTTGAGGAATTCGGAAATTGCCTGGGCGCGTTTGGCCTCCTGTTCTGAATGCAACCGCGCTTGTTCGGATCGTCTGTACATTTGGAGCAAGGCCAGGACGGCGAAGACCAGGATGGCCAGGATGGTGGTTCCGGCAAAAACAGCCGAGCGATGGCGGCTTATGAATTTTTTGATGAGGTAGGACCATTCCGGTGGATGGGCGGAAATGGCTTGGCCTCGGCGAAAGCGTTGCAAATCCAAGTTGAGTTCGGCGGCGGTTTGGTAGCGCTGGTTTTGATCCCGGGAAAGGGCTTTCATGACGATCCAATCCAAATCTGTTTCAAGTCTTTTGCGCCAAGTCCGATTGGCACTTTGCCGAAAGCGTTTGCTCGGGCGATTCGGGTCGTCATGGATGACTTTTTGGGCGAGCTCAAAGGGATTGGCGCCTTCGAAGGGCAAAAACCCGCAGCTCAATTCGTAGAGCAGGACGCCCAAGGCATAAACATCGGTTAAGGTATTGGGTGGTGCCGTGGGGTTTTTCAGCCGTTCTGGCGGGATGAAGGGCAAGGTGCCGGGGAACATTCCGTGTTCTTGGGTGAGCCCCTCGGATTGAGGTTCTAGCCGGATGGCGATGCCAAAGTCGATAACCTTGACTTGTGGCTCGCCTGCGGGTCCGGAGACCAAGATGTTGGATGGTTTGAGATCGCGATGCAGGATCCCGTTTTGGTGGGCGAACTGGATCGCGCGAATGACCTGGTCCATCAGAGCCAGACGCTGATCCAAATTTAATTGGTGTTGCTCGCAAAAGCTGTTGAGCGGAATGCCGTCAATCCATTCCATGATTAGGAACAAATTGCCATTTCTCGTTTCGCCTGCCGAATAGATCGTACAGATATTGGGATGGTTAAGACTGGCGAGTGCTTCGCGTTCCATCTGAAAGCGTCGGCGAACCGTTTCCTGCAGGAACCGACCTTCCAGGACTTTGACTGCGACCGAACGGGGAACGGGCTGGGTTTGTTGAACCTGGTAAACGGCGCCGGACCCGCCGCGCGCGATGGGTTTCCAGCCTTCGAACCCAGAGCCAAGGGTCTCCTGGATATCCTTGCGCACCAAATCTTCGTGTGTGGGTGCATTCTCCAAAAAATCGCCCAAATTGAGTTGCGCTTGAACCAGCCGGGTCAACTCGGGAATAAGCTGTGGGTGCTTTTCACGGATCTGAGCCCAAACGGGGGCGGGGTCAGCTTGTTCGGTCAGTTCCAGGAGATAGTGTTTTATTTGGGGCCAATCTTGAGCATTCATCAGCTACTCATATAATCAAACAGCCAAATGCGGGCGATTTCCCATTCGCGTTTGATGCGGGAGGTAGAACATTGCATGATTTGGGCGGTTTCCTCCAAGGTAAAGCCGGCAAAAACCCGTAAATCGACGATTTTTGCCAACTGTGGATCCACATTTTTGAGGTCGATTAGAGCACTTTCTAAACCGATTAAGGTTTGATCATTGAGCGGTTGGCTGCTTTCATTGGGGTCGAGGGGCAGGTGTTCCGCGCCAGCACCGCGTCGATTGGCGGTCCGTTGGCGCGCCTGGTCGATCAGGATTCGACGCATCAAAGTCGCGGCCACCGCGTAGAAATGGTTGCGATCCATCCATTTCACGCGGTCCTGGCCTTCCAACTTGATTAAGGTTTCATGAAGCAATTCTGTGGTTTGGAATTGGGACTCGGAACGGGCTTGGCGGTGAGCCAGAACCCGTAAATGATCGTAGATTTGAGGAACCAGATCGTGCCAGCCTTCGTTTAGATCGAGTTGCCAGGCGTGCAAAAGGTCCGTGATTTCGTGTGTTTCCATCAATAGGTCTGTCCCTTTTTGGGTTATTGTGGCACAGACCTATTGGCAGGAGATGGTTTCGATCACATTTTGTTTATCTGGGTAAAATGGGTAGGTAGGAGTTGCATTGCATCAGGCTAATCATGTCGCGAATATCGATTTGGCCGTCCCCTCCACTGGGATAGGTGTCATAAAACGGGGTTCCGCCAATCAGCCACTCGCTGCCCACGGCCCACACATCTTCGATATCGACATGGCCGTTGTTAAAAGCGAATCCGAAATCGCGGACCTGAACTTGGACTTGATCACTAGTGACGTTGTCAAAGTTTAAGGTGTAAAAGTAATCCCCAACAGAAGCAGGTGGTGTGACTTGTGGGGTTAAGGTGTTGCCGTTGAGGATGCTCCCCGGTCCAGACCAGGTGATGCTGCCCATGCCGTCCGAACAATCAATACTTCCGTTCAAGTTCAGCGATTCGCCGGGCAGGCACAACACGCGATCGGGGCCGGCGTTGGCAGTAGGTCCCAGCAAATTGACTTGGAAATAAGGCGTGTATTGGTAGGAACAGCCAATTGCCGATTGCAAGCGGCAACGGTAATCGCCGGCATCGGAAGGTTGGACATTGGTTAACATCAATATTTCATTGGTTTCGCCGGTTAAAAGCACGCCATCTTTCTCCCATTGCAAGAGATAGGTTCCGCTTTTAAATACTTGAGCCACTGTTACTTCCAAGACCAGGTCATCTCCTAAACAGGCGGCCTGGCTATTGGGCCAAGTTTGAAAAGCGAAGTTATTGGAGAGGGTGAGGGTTGCGTTGTTGCTGTAGGCTTCGTCGCAACCGATGGAGATCCGGCAGGCATAGACGCCTTCATCGGAAAAATCGACGCTTGTCAAAAGCAATTGATTTTGGGTAGCACCACTGATGTCTACGCCGTCCTTTTGCCATTGGAAGGTGGCGTGCTGATCCAGGATTGAGACAGAAAAGGTGACGTCTTCACCGACGCAGGTGGTTTTGTTTTGGGGCTGACCGGTAAAGGTGACGGCCCCATCGCATAAGACGAAATCGTGTTGATCAGGTCCACTGTCCTGCAATATTTGGCCGGTCGCTTCATCTATTCGCCATAGGGCAATGGTTTTTTCGTCGATGCCGAGCGGTGAACGGGGAACGGCCAGATCCCCACTGTAGCGAACGGTTGAGCTGAACCGCATGGAATGGATGAATCCGGGTAGCGGTTGGGTCCCCAAATCGTTATCGGCGAAAACCAAATGGGAAGTTGAGATGGAGGGTCGGGTGAAAGTGGCGGTTTGGCTTTGGGCATTGCCGTTGATTATGGCGCGTAACCGCACATTGGGCGGGCCTGGGCTCACGATACGCTGTTGAATAACCACATGGTTCCATTCATCGGGGATCAAGGTGCCTAGCGTGAAAAAGGTGTTATCGACCTGCATAACCAAGTCATGGCTGGTTGTAACGGAACATTCGTAGCCTTGTGGCGTTCCGTCCAGGACATCAAAAAAAACGCCTGGATTATTGGTTAAACGCTTGTACCAGAACTCGATCGTCCATTGGCCAGTGAAGTTAAACAGTGGGGTCACGTAGATGTAGGGGGATGGTGTTAAGTCCGGGTTGGCCCAGAACGGGTTGACCTGGGTTAAAGCCGCTTCCACATCGAATGCAGTGATTGTGAAACCATTGGCGATATCTGGGAAGTCGGTGGGGTTAACAACGTCTGAGTAAAGGGGCCAAATGGCTTTGGTATCCGGATCATCTTCGAAATTACCCGGATAGAAATTGTAGTTGGGCGTATTGTAGCGGGCGATTTTGGAGATGCGAATCCGGTCGAGATGGCCGGAAAAAAATTGATCAAGTGCGCGGTTGGCACCAAGGGTGAGCAGGCTTGAGGCCGGTTGCTCATAGGTGACGAGCGTGGCTAAATAACGTTGACCATCGATGTAAACGTGTAAATTGGCATCGGTTCCGGTCGTTCGTTCCAGACACAGCGCAAGGCGGTACCACTGATTGGGATCGATGACAAACGGGACGACATGCAAGCTTGCGGCAAGGCCGTTTGCTTTGGTCCAAACCTCCAGGTTTTGGGTGGTGGTGTTGAGTTGGAGGGCAAAACCCCCTTGTCCTGCGGAGTCTGGTTCGAGCATATCTACCAACGTCATGGTGCTGGCGGAGAGGTTGCGCGGTAAGTAGCGCATGTCCAATTCCACAGTTGCATCTGTGCCTGGTGTCAACGGCATGCTGGATCGGGTTAAATATGAGGAGAACCCATTGAAACGGGCAAAGCCATCATTGAGTTCCAGGGTGTCAACCTGAACGATTTCACTGCCTTGCGCAGTTAGGGTATTGCCATTACCACTTTCATCCTGGTAGGTGGCGTCGCCCGGGTTGTCGGAATTGAAGGTGGCCAGAAAAAGCGAGTTGCCATTCGCCACTGGTGGGTTAAAACTGGGCTCAAAATCGCCGTTATACAAGCGTTCCTGGGTGAAATGAACGTTATCAATTCGGCCGTGAAAGATACTGGTGTTGGCGTGGTCCTCGCGACCGAAATAAAGGGTTCCAATTTGGTTGGGTCGGTAATCGACATTGGTTAAGGCGGGGTATTCGATGCCGTTCACGTACAGAAACGTGTTGCCTAACCCGGTACCAGAATCGTAAACGTAGCTCAGAGCGATATGGTAGTGCTGGCCGAACTCCAACTGGGTGGCGGATAAAGTGAAAAACTGATTGCCGCTGGTTCCGTTAAAAACCAAGTAAATTAGGCGGCTAGCGTTGACATACACCATAAATCCATCGCCGGCAGTACTGGCCTGGTCATCAATGACCGCACCAAATTGGTCCATTACCATTTCCAGCTCCAGCGTCCAATCTTGGTTATAGGCGGGTTGAATGGCAGGTGCCGTGGCATATCCAGGGGTTAAATCCAAGGCCCGGTTTTCTGTCAGAATGGGCTGCCATATCCAGACGTAAGAAAAAAAAGTAAAAAGCATTTGGGTTCTCCTTGCGTTTCCTCGGAAAGGCTACGCGGAAAAAATCCCTGCTTTGGTTCAAGGCGAATTAAAAGTGTGGGCTAGCGCACATAAGTTGGCGACAAGTTCAGGAATTGGGCAAAAGGTCCTGGACCTTTTTCTTGTAGGTTCTGCCAATGGGGATCCGTTTTTGGGCCAGGGCGATTTCGTTGCCTTCAATTTCATGTATCTGAGCAATGGCCACGATAAAGGACTTATGGACCCGCACAAATCCCGAAGCCGGAAGGAGCTTCTCAATTTCCGAGATTTTTTCCAAGGTCAGGATCTTCTTGTTTTCCAATTGGATCAGACAGTAATTGCCGCAGGCCTCCACCCACAATAATTGGTTAAGCGGGACCTGATGGTATTTCTTGCCATCCTTGATAAAGATGGTTTCTTGGTCCTTTTTTTGGCCGTCCCGAGCGTCCTGCGCCTTGTTAACCGCTTTGAGGAACCGTTCCAAGCTGAAAGGTTTGAGCAGGTAATCGCACACGGCCAGATCAAACCCGTCCAATGCATATTCCGGGTGTGCAGAAATGACGATAACCTGGGGCTTTTTTGCGAGGCTGCGCAAAAAAGCAAAGCCCTGGAGTTTGGGCATTTCCACATCCAGGAACATTAAATCTATTGTTTGGTCGTTGAGCACGTTACGGGCCTGAAAGGCATCAAAACAATTGGCTATTTTGCGCAGTTCAGGCAGATTGGCTGCGTATTGCTCGATTATCTGATGGGCCAAAGGTTCATCGTCCAGAATCAAATAGTTCATGACAGGTCCAATACCAGGTTTGCGGTAAAAACGTCGCCGCTGGGGCCAACGGATATTTGATGGCGTTTGGGGAAAAGCAGGTCCAAACGCCGCTGTAAATTGGCCAGCCCAATGCCCTCTGGTTTTTTGGGGTGATTGGGGTCAAAGCGGTTCTTAACTTGGAATACCAACGATTGAGGCGAGGCCTTTAGAGACAGGTGAACCCAAGCGCCCTCGGTGAGCGAGGCGACACCGTGTTTAAACGCATTTTCGACCAGCATGATGAGCAGTAGCGGCGGAATCTGGATAGCAACATCCTCGCCGGATTTTTCAAAGCTGATTTCAACCCGCTTTTGGATTCGGATCTTCTGAAGGGTCAGATAGTTATCGAGATAGGCGATCTCGTCGGTCAGACTGACATGGTCCTTTTTCCCTTCGTAAAGCGAGAAACGCATAAGGTCTGAGAGGCGCAACATCATTTCCGGGGCCAGATCCGATTTTTGCTGCACCAAACCATAGAGATTATTCAAGGTGTTGAAGAAAAAGTGGGGATGGATCTGATTTTTGAGCAGGGCGAGTTCGGCTTTGTAGGCTTGTTCTCGCGTTTGTAAGAGGCGGTTTTTCTGGACGAAACGATCCAAAGCCAGGTAAACCAGCGGGGCGATGATCGTGAGGGTCAATAAGATGATCAACCATTCGCGGTTGGCGAAACGGAACAGAGCCCAAACCCACAATCCGTAGCCAATGACGACTACCAATGACGCCAAATAGATCCGCAAGATACCTCCCAGGCCTTAAGCCTACGCAAATTTTTTGATGGGGACCAGCCCTCCGCACCTAATTTTGTGTCCCTATTGGTTTAACCTCTCCCCAACGTAAAAGGGCGAAAGCAAAGCTGACGAAACCTCCAATTTAGAAAAATCACAGGTCCAAGATTTAAGCCCTGCCGCCCATCTGGGCTCTTTGCGCTAGAGGGGAAGCGACCCAGGGTGACAAGCGTAGCGCGGAGCCCTGGGTTCTGACCTGTCGCCCTACGGGCGCTCTAATGCTGGCCTGGGAGCCTTGGTCGCGCTTAACCAGCCCTCACCGCAATTGCTGAACCAAGGGTGAAGGTCTGAATGTGTTTTTTCTCACATTGGATGGCTTAGGTAGAAATGACCCGTTCGGATTCGCCAAGACACCTGGTTTCAGCTTTTAAAGACCACGATGTCTTGGGAGGAAAAAATGACTTTTGTTTTGGAAACTCAAAAACGCTGCCCGCGATGCCAAAGCGTCAATGCCATGATTCGCATCCTGAAAGGTCCAAACGATAACCGCTTCGCTTTTCAGGAGTTGAATAGTTCTCAGTTGTCACTGGAAGAGCTTTTTGCAATCAGCCAGCGCTATCCTGCTTTGAGCCCCAAGTTCAACCAACGCGGATGGGGCTGTTTCTGCCAAACGTGTTTTGTACTTCTGCCGCATTGGGACCTGGAGGATGTGGCTGATTTGCCGATTGTTTCGATTGCCTTTTTACACGAAAAAAAGCCGCCAATCCTGGCCCAGCTGGTACATAAACAGTTGGTAGCGCTTGATCACCTAGCGGTTGTTTAAGGCTTAAATGTGTCGTTTGTCCGGCTTTTGAGGTCGTTTGTCCAATAGCGGGTGCATGACCTTTCCGTCTGTGGTTGACTGGGTTCAACTCAGGCGGGAGGTCGCTTCATGTTATCTATATCCAATTTGTCCAAAACGTATGGCAACGGTGTTCAGGCGCTGCGATCGGTGAACCTGGAAATCGGGACGGGCATGTTTGGTTTGTTGGGTCCGAATGGGGCGGGAAAATCCACTTTGATGCGGACCATCGCTGGCCTCCAGGAACCGGATGAAGGACATATCGCCTTGGATGGGGTGGATATCGTCGCCCACCCGCAAGTGGTGCGCGAGCAATTGGGTTATTTGCCGCAAGAATTTGGCGTGTACCCGCGCATTTCGGCCCTGAATCTATTGGACCATATTGCGGTCTTAAAAGGTTTGATCCATAAAGCGGAGCGCAGGGAACAGGTAGAAGCCCTTTTGGCCCAGACCAACCTGTACCAGGACCGTCACAAGGCGGTCAGTACCTTTTCGGGTGGGATGCGCCAACGCTTTGGCATTGCCATGGCCCTGCTCGGTAATCCCCGTTTGTTGATCGTAGATGAGCCTACGGCTGGTTTGGACCCGGAGGAACGCAATCGCTTCCACAATTTGTTGTGTGAAATGGGGCAAAACCGCGTGGTTCTGCTCTCGACACATATCGTCGAGGACGTCCGCGAGTTATGCAGCCACATGGCCATCCTTTTTGAAGGGCAGGTGGTGCTGCAAGGTCGGCCGAACGCCTTGATTGAACGGTTGGAGGGTTGTATTTGGCAAAAGTCAGTCCACCGCGATGAGGTTGGTGACCTGAAAAAGCAGTTTCGCGTGCTCAGTGTGCGGCTCAGCGGCGGTAAACCGCTGGTCAACGTGCTGGCCGAGACACCACCGGACCCCGATTTTTATCCGGTTCCACCGGACCTGGAAGATGTTTACTTCGCTCAGGTTACGCGGGGTGGTTCATGCTGAAGTACCTAATTTCATTTGAGTTGAAGTTCTATTGGGGCCAGGCCAGTTTTCGTGCCGCACTGATCATTTTCCTGGGTTTGGGTTTGCTGTTGTCAAGCGCGCGTTTGGGCGGAGACCAGGTCTGGCACAATGGCTCGTTTCCCATCAGTCAACTCCTGGCGCTTATGTCCCTGGGTGTGATTTTTGCCGTGATGTTATTTGCTGGGCAAGGCGTTTTACGCGATGTGGAACATCGTTTTGAGGGGGTTTTGTTCACCACACCCTTGACCCACTTCCAGTTCTTGGTTTCGCGTTTTGTCGGCTTGTTTTTGGCCAGTATGCTCGCCTTTCTGCCCTGCGTCTTGGGTATGGCATTGGGTCATCTTTTCCTGGCAGCTGCAGAAAGTGTCGGGCCTTTTCAACCGCTCTATTATGTTCGGGCCACCCTCTTTTTGGTTGCCCCCAATATCTTATTAATCGTGGCCGTTCTGTTTACCACAACATGTTTGACCCGAAGCAGTCGCATCACCCAAATCTGTGGGGTTTTACTGTATGTGTTGTATTGGGCGGGTTCTGTGCTCGGCAACTCGCCGATGATAGCTGGCGCATCCTATCTGCCCAGTGAGTCGGTGGGCTTGGCCAGTTTGATCGAGCCGTTTGGCATGGTGGGCCTGTTTGAACAAACACGATTTTGGACGGTTGAGCAAAAGAACCAGCAGTTCCTTGCATTGACGGGGAATTTGCTGCTGAACCGGCTTTTGTGGACGGGACTTTCCCTTTGCATTTTCGCGCTGGGTTACCGGCTGTTCTCGTTTCGCACAAACGCGAACCCCAGTCCGGTCCCGAAAGAGGAATCTGCGCCTTCAAAGCCAAAAGCTTTGCCCATCCCTGTCCTACAGCCGGAATGGGGTGGATTGTGGTGGTGGCGAGCGTTGGTTGCTCGGGTTCGACTGGAATGCAGTTTCCATTTTCGCAGTGTCATTTTTGTGCTGTTGGTACTGCTTTGGTCCTTTTTGGTCATTATGAATCTGTCTGACAGCGTGATTGGCGAACTTCGCGTGCCGCTGCAGCCATATATTGGGTTGGTTTTGGGCGATTTAATTGATCCTTTATTGAAGTTGGGTAGTCTGGTCATCGTGCTTTTTACCTGTGAGTCTTATTGGAACGAGTCGCGCAGGAACATCGAGGGCATTTTAGGTGCCATGCCGCCGCCTCCAGGCATGATGGTCTTGGGCAAGTTCCTTTCCATGCTGGTGTTTATCGCTG
Source organism: Acidobacteriota bacterium (assembly GCA_020637335.1). GTDB lineage: Bacteria > Acidobacteriota > Holophagae > Acanthopleuribacterales > Acanthopleuribacteraceae > JACJWC01. Next base: position 130,807 of record JACJWC010000015.1, read on the forward strand.
TGTTTGTGGGTCTGACGGCCATCTTATGTCTCGTTTTCTTCCTGGTTCAACAACAGGTTCCAAAGGATTTTGGCGCGGTGCTGCTGCTTTTCCCTTATGCGGGCATTCCTTTGGTTTGGGTGGTAGCGCTAACCCTTTTCTTGCAGACGCTGGTCAACAATCGGTTTGTTGGGCTGGGGCTTGGTTTTTTGGTTTTGGTGTTGGGAACCGGCTTATTGTTGAAGGGCATCTTAGTTTGGGACCAGCCGTACCTGCGTTTTGCTTTTGTCCCGAATTGGGTCTATTCCCCGCAGGCGGGTGTATTTTATGCGCCAGTATTTTGGGGTTATACCTTGTATTGGTCATGTATTGCTCTGATTCTGCTTGGCCTGGCCTGTTGGGATCGTCGGCTTCCGTTTCGTTTTTCATCGCTGTTGACGTGGCGCCGTTGCTGGCTTCTAGCTCCATTGCTTCTGATGGTCTTTTCCGGCTTGATGGTGTATCGCGCAACCCATCGCGGTTCGGTACCGATCAATCCGCGTGTCCGGGAGAACTGGATGGCGGAATATGAACAAACCCATGCTGATTGGTTAGGCCTGCCTGCGCCACAACTGGCAGAGGTAGGCCTGGACTTGGAACTGTTTCCCGATCAAAGACGTGCCTCGTTTGTCATTCACGGTCGTTGGGAAAATTTGGGCCCAACGGCGCTTGAATCGCTGCCAATCTGGGTGGATCCTCAATTGGCATTGGCTTATTTAACAGTCGATGGCACTGCCTGTACGGATTGGGATACCTGGGGTCATTGCCTCTACCCATTGGAAACCCCGCTGCAGCCGGGAGAATCCATTCCTTTTCAAATGCAGGCTTCCTTCGAAAGTTTGGGGTTCCGGGGACTTAACGCCGAGGCCTATGTCACCGCCAAGGCGAGTTACCTGGAAATGGACAAGTTTTTGCCGCGTTTTGGATTTCAATCCCAATATTTGCTCGAAGATCAAGTGGCTCGGACAAAGCACGGGCTTCCTATTGATCCTCAGCAGGTTCCTGCACAGTCCCAAATGTGGTTGCCGTTAAACTTAAAAGTGACGGCTCCCAAGGCGCAGACCGTTGTGGCACCTGGTCTGTGTGTTGAACGGATTGATCAGGATAATCGGCAGATCTGGGTTTTCACCAGCTCGGAGCCGGTTCCGGTGGCGTGGGGCATTGCCTGTGGGGAATATGAATCGGCACAATTTGAGTTAGGCGATCTCGTTTTGAACACCTACATTTTTCGGGGTCATGAGGCCAATCTGCCCGAAATGGTTGAAGGTTTTCAAACGGGTTATCCGACTTTTGCCTCCTCCTTTGAGGCCTTGAACCTGAAGCAGATCAACCTAGCCGAATTGGCTGCCTATTCAGATCGATTCGGTGGAACGTCCTATTGGGGTTTGGTTTATGGCGTTGAGAATCGAGTCTTTTTGCTGGATCAGACCCGCAGCGAGCGCTCTGTGGCTTACCGCATGATGGCCCATGAACTCAGTCATTTTTGGTGGGGCAAACGCATTGACCCTCTCGACCAGCCCGGGGCCAGGTTACTGACCGAAGGGTTGGCCATGTACTCGGAGATGATGCTGTACCAGGAAAAATTTGGACTATCCGGGACGTTGGATTTCCTAGATTTAACTGATGATTTGTATTTCTACTTTCGCGGTTATGAGAAAAATGAACCGGCCCTGGATCGGGTTGGTTTCCAACCCTTTGTGTATTACTTCAAGGGTGCACATGTTTTCCACACCCTATTCCAGGTTGTAGGTTCAGAGCGTATGAATGAGGCCTTACGCAAATTGTTGTCGGCACATGGCTACCCGAATCAGGCTGGGGCATCGGATTTGATTGGGGTCCTGTTTGAGGTGGCACCTGATCAGGAGGATCGGATTCGGGAATTGTTGCAACAGGTTGTCACCTATCAGATTCGTGCGGAAAATTTGGTGGTACAACCGTTGACAGATCAGTTTCAGATTTCATGTGATGTCTATTTCGAAAGGCGAGCGGAAAATGGGGTAGCAGAAAATTCGAGCTTCGAGGTCGAGGTTGGGTTTTTTGCAGACGGTCAAGATGTGCCTTATCGTCTGGAAACGGTGTCGATCCAAACGGGGATCAACCGCCTGTCTTGGACCTTTAAGCAACTGCCGAATCGCTTGGTTGTAGACCCGCGCCGGTTGTTCCTGGATCCTGAACGGGCGGACCAAGTCCTGACTTTGGATTAATTTCGACGTTTGCGGACTTGGGCCAGAACGGGCCAGAACAGCGCGATTGTTGCAATAGACGTGGTCAGCCACAATGGCGTTTGACCTTGTGGGAGAATTGGAAAGGTGGCGGTGAAGGCTTTAAGGAGGCCGTTACAGCCGAGCAGAAGGCTGACCAGAGTTGCCAGGCCCATGACCAGGTTGAACAGGCGGTTGTTCAGGTGAACGCCCATTAAGTTTCGGTCGTTGGTCGCAATAAACAGAAAAATTGCGACCAACGGAAGAATCAAGCCATTCAGGGCCTGGGCCAGAATAATGATTGGAATGGGTTTGACCTGCAGCCATCCGAACAGCATACCCGTCAGAAGCACCAACATCCAAACGGCTCTTTTGGCGACTGAGGTTTTTGGTGGAAACAGGCTGGAAAAACTTAACTGCGCCGCCCACGGCGCTGTGATTGCGGAGGAGAGTCCGGCACAGAACAGACCCAGGCCAAAGAGTTTGGCTGGCCAATTGCCCCAATGTTGAGCCAATGCGTCAGCTACGGCTGCATAACTGAACGGCCCATCGACGGTGGTTCCAACGACCAGGATGGCAGCCGAAATCAAACCGCCAAACGGAATCGCAATGCTGAGTCCCAAGCGCACATCGGACAATTTTTGGTGATGGGCAAGACTGGAACCCAAGAATAAGTTGTAAGGGACCACCGTTGTTCCAACCAGGCCCAAAATGAGCGCGGTCGCATCCTGGGGCAGGCTCGGCACGAATGTGCCCTGCAGCAGAGGCGCGATTTCCGGTTGCAGCTTTAAGGCTGAAAAGAAAAAGCCCACGCCCATTAGGGCGACCATGCTGGCCAGGATCCGACTGATCCAGGTTGTTTTCTCCAACCATAAAAAAGCGAAGGCGAGCCCGCCAATCAGCGCTACACCCCAAGTAGCGTTTTGGATGGCCAATAACTTGAGGCCTTCAAAACTGCCTAAAATATTTCCAGCCTGATAGGCAGCACAACCTAAGACAATACTGAGCACTACCGTTCCAGCCAACGATCGCCCAAACTGGTTGGCCAGAACCTGACCCAGACTCTGGCCAGAAGTGACCGTTAGGCGCGCACTGGCTTCTTGCAGGATCCAGCAGGCCAGGGTGGAGAACAGGAGAGCCCAAAGCAATCGAAATTGGAAACGGGACCCGGCTGCGGCACAGGTGGCCACCGTACCTGGACCAATAAAAGCAGCACTGATGGCAGAGAAGAGGATAATGGAACGCCAATTCTTCATTGTTTAGGATCCTTTCCGTATCCGCCACCGCCTGGCGTTTCGATTTCCAGAATATCGCCCGGTCCAACTTCAAACCGAGCAATGGGTTCCAATGCCTGAGCTGTTCCCCTTTGGATTAGCGTTTGATGGCCGGATTGACCGGGGCACCCGCCATTTAATCCTTGTGGTTGCGTGTTGCGGTTCTGGCTCAGAATCGAACAGGTTAGCGGTTTAAGGAACTGAAAAACGCGTCGAATTCCATCGCCACCGCGCCACTGGCCAGCTCCACCAGAACCTTTGCGAATGGCGAATTCGAACAGGCGAACAGGAAATCGTTGCTCCAATATTTCGGGGTCGGTTATTTGTGTATTGGTCATGTGGGTGTGGACTGCATCAGCGCCTTGGAAGTTAGGACCTGCACCGCTTCCACCGCCAATCGTTTCGTAATAGGCGAGCGATTGGTTGCCAAATAAGAAGTTGTTCATACTGCCTTGGCTATCGGCGGCCAGACCCAGCATGCGGATCAAGGCATTGGCCAGGCGTTGGCTGGTTTCAACGTTGCCCCCAACGATGGCGGGTGCTGCATCGGGTTTTGAGAAATCTGGGTTGAGCAGACCGGGCTCGATTTGGATCGTGACGTGTTCCATCAAACCCTCGTTGAGGGGCAATGGCTCATCTATGAGCAGGCGCAAAACGTATAAAACAACACTGTTTACAATGGCCGGTGTCGCGTTCAAGTTGCCGGGATGAAGCGGAGCTGAAAAATGAAAATGGGCATGACCCTGGTCCAACTTCAAGGAGATATTTAGAGGTGTGCCATCGTCCATAACTTCTTGGATGGTGCGTTGGCTGTGGGGTTGGCTGAGGAGCGCTTTTTTGATGCGCTGTGCCGCCCGTTGTCTCAGGAAATTCATGGTTTCCAGGATTTCTGAAGCCGAAAATTCCGCAACCAATTGGGTTAACGCTTCAGCACCGCGCAGGTTGGCGGCAAGGGCGGCTTGGATATCGGTCAGATTGTCGGGGATGTTCCGGCTGGGGAAGGGGCCGGAGCCCAGTATTTGAGTAATGGCGGGCCAGTTCGCTTGGCCTTTGCGAACCAAAATTGTCGGTTCGATCAACACGCCTTCCTCAAGGAGTTGGAATGCGTCGGGCGGCATGGAACCGGGCCGAATCCCACCCAGTTCGGCATGATGTGCGCGGGAAGCACAATAACCCAGGTGCTGGCCGTTGCAATCCACTCGGGTGATTAAGGTGATATCGGGCAGGTGAGAACCACCAAACCCAGGATGGTTGGTAATTATTGAGTCCCCGGGCTGCATCGGGATGTGTTGAATGACACTACGCACACACATGCCCAAGGACCCGAGGTGGACAGGAATGTGCGGTGCATTCACGATGAGCTGGCCTTGCGGGTCCAAAAGCGCACATGAGAAGTCCAGGCGTTCCTTAATGTTGGTGGAAATGGCACTACGCTGAAGGGCAACCCCCATTTCCCGTGCAACCGATTCAAATCGGTTGCCAATCAACTCGGACCGGATCCATTCATTTTGTGATTGGTTTTCCTGTTCCGCCATGGCTCGAATTAACCAATTGCCTTGCTCATCCAATTGGGCTTCCCAGCCCGGTTCCACATTGATGATGCAAAACGGTTCGCGAATCAAACACGGCCCTTGCAGGGATTGGCCATTCGCAATCCCGGCGCGATTAAAAACCGGAACGGCTTGCTGCCTTCCATTGAATACCGCCTGAGCGAATTCTGCTGCCAAAGGGCTCGAAGGCGTGGCGGCGAGGTTTTGTGGCGTGGTCGGGGAATAGGCGGCAATCACCCGCAATGTAACCACCTCAAGTTTTCGCTTACCGGGCGGAAGGTAACCGAACTGCTGGTGGTACGCTTTTTCAAAATGGTCCTGCAATTCACCTAATTGGGCGGGGATATCAATAACCAACGTGTGGTCCTGGCCTTGATACCGCAAGGTGGCCATGCGGCGTTGGATTTGGATGCCCGATGTAGGCCAGCCCTGAGCCAGGAGGTCATTTATGGCTTCGTCCTCCATTGCCTGGAGTGCGGCTTTAAGGTTGCTCACAACCGAATCCAGGGGTTTAAGCATTTGGCGCGTGGTCATGGCCTCTAAGTTGGCATGGGCGACACCGCGCGTGCTGAGTACACCTGCGAAGGCGGGAACCAAAACTTTTTTCATGCCCAGTTCCTGGGCGATGGCGATGGCGTGTTGCGGCCCCGCACCACCAAAAGCCACTAAAGTAAAAGATTTTGGATCATAACCTTTTTGCAGGCTGATGCGCCGAATCGCATTGGCCATGTGCTGGTTTGCAAGGGCTCTCAGCCCCTCCAGAAGTTCGATTGGCTCGGGGCAAGTCGCGCCAGTTTGTTGAATCTTCTGCGTGAGCGAGAGCAGGGCCTCGTTTGCGCGTTCCGGGTAAATCGGAATTTCAAAATGATCGGTTAGGATTCGACCGAGCAGGAGATTGACATCCGTCACGGTCAGGGGACCGCCCGCACCATAACAGGCGGGACCAGGCAATGCACCTGCACTGGCAGTACCTACGTGTAGTTGATCGAACTGAAAATCGCAAATTGAGCCGCCGCCTGCAGCGACGGTTTCGATGGCGAGTGCCGGTGCAGCCAGCACCGCATCTGCCACGCGATGTTCAAAAACGTACTCGAATTGGCCATCGTAACGCGCCACATCGGTGCTGGTTCCGCCCATGTCAAACGAGATGATCTGGTTCAATCCCGAGGCTTTGGCTGCGGCCACGGCGCCAGAGATTCCGCCTGCCGGACCACTCAGCAAGCAATCCTTTGGCGCGAAATGATCCGCGCGGTGAAGGCCAGCCCCGCTGGTCATGACCCAAAGGCTGTTGGGTGCCAGTTTGGAAGCAATTTGTTGAAGATAGTCGGTGATCAGGGGTTTGAGGTAGGCATCGACAACGGTTGTCTGAGTCCTTTTCAGGTAATGACTTTCATGGACCAGTTCGGATCCTATTGATTGAGGCGCAGTGAGGTGTCGCGTCAATTCTGCGGCCAGTTGCTGTTCGTGATGGGGGTTTTTGTCAGCATGTAAGAGGGAGATTGCCAGGGAATCAGGCGATTCCAACTTCTGGTAAGTGTCTTTTAACGAATCCAAGTTGAGGGGACTTAATGGGTTGCCATTATTGTCCAGCCGTTCATCCACTTCATAAACCTGGGCATAAAGCGGCGAACTCTTTTGGATGTTCAGGGCAAAGAGCTCGGGTCGAGCTTGAGTTCCAATGGTGAGTAAGTCGCGGAATCCGCGCGTGACGAAAAGGGCAGGAGGTGTACCGGTCCGCGTGAGAAGCGCATTGGTTCCACGGGTGGTTGCCAGGCGGATGTGGACCCGCTCCAGCGATTGCGGGTAAGCAACGCCCGTGATTAAGCGTGCAGCCAGCAGGGCGGAGGGTTCGTTGCTGATCAGTTCAATCGCGGCTCCGGGCGCGGGCAGGCTGGCTAAGGGTTCAGCCAAGGTCCACTGATCGTCCTTGACGTTCAATATTTCATAACTGTTGTTGTGGCCGAGCAGGGCAAATCGAAAGCCGCCCGGCCAAAGCGTTTGCAGAGGGCAAGCCAGGTTGAGAGAAAGGGTTTGAGCGGTGATGGCTCGGGTGACTTGGCCACGTATCCGGCTTGAACTCAGGACTTTGACCCGTTTTTGGTGGCCGGAAACATGAGTGCCTAAACCGTCCGTAAAGGTGCCACCCGTATCAATGCTGATGAACCATTCCACTGCGTTCATTATGGATCGAACTCACCTGAGGATTGCGGGAGATGCCGCATGGTCACCAATCCTTGGCCAGTCGATTAATGGCATCAATTAGCGAAACGAGTTTTTGACCGCGAGCGGTCAAAGCGTATTCGACGCGCGGGGGGATCTCGGGATATTCCTGACGCTCTAGGACTTTGAAAAGGGTCAATTTTTTGAGCCGTTCACTGAGGACTTTACTGGAAATTCCTTTGATTTCGCGTTCCATGGCCCCGGGTCTATTGATGCCACGCTGCACGGCGTCAATCACGCCAAGGCTCCATTTGCATCCAATAATGGACTCCAACAACCGGTGAAGTTCTTTTTTTGTTTCTTGGGGCATCGTAAATCCAACCATTAAGTGGGGTGCCTACCGAAAAGTGGCGGGTTGTTCGGCGATTCGTGGTTACCCATAATAGCGGAGTCGTCAGGATGAACCAAGCCTCCCGGGAGCCATCCGCGATTAACGAAAGTTGGTGGGTCTATTGACCGACCCGGATGAATTGGAGGCTATTCATGTTTTTGTTTCATTTTTTGTTGGTTTTTGGCGGATTGGGTGACAGCTATGTGGGGCCCAACTTCGACATTCAGAAGGTTCAGGTGCGTCAGATCCAGGATTTGGGTCTGCTCGTTTTTGAAATGCAGGTGAGAGGGCAGGCCGGCAAGACAGTACCCCGAGCCAAAGGCCAAATGGAGGGCGCTCCGGTTTTGGGCTATGTGTTTCCGACGGACCTGAAACCCAGCCAAGTGGGATTTGGTTCAGGTCAAGGCATCGTTGCACTGGCGGTGACGGCTCACCCCGACTTTGATGACACGCCCTTGTGGGACGAGAATCGCGATGGGAATTATGGAAATGATGGCGTTATTTACCACACCCATTGGGTCGTATTAACAGAGGATAAGCGGGTTCCAGGCGGTTTATCGGTTTTGGCCATGCGCAAGGAGGAGATGGCTGCGGTTTTACCGCCGACGGCACCGGGCATGCCGATGTATATGGACTCGCCCGGATTTGATGTACGGTGTTCCGGGTCATTGTTGCGGGTTTTGGTGCCCATGAACCGCCTAACCGGCGATTTGGCCTTTCACTTTGATGGGGTAACCGCGTATATGGAAGTGCGAACCCAAGGTGATTTCCCAATGCTCGGCGTGTATCAGGTTTACGCGGTTGCATCCAAGGATTTGAGTCTTCCGTACACCGTTCAAGCAGAATGATTCGCCTGGGAAACTTCTACTAACTCTTTTACCCTGAGCGAGAAGGTAGCAATGTCGTATGGTTTTTTAAGGAAGAAAACACCGTGAGCAAGGGTGAGGTCGCTTTTCAGCGGTTCCGAGTAACCGCTCGTAATTAAAATGGGGATATCCGGGTTTTCCTGACGAATCATTTTTAAAGCGTCCTCCCCACTCATTTTGGGCATGATTAGATCCAACACGATTAGGTCAAAAAGTTGAGCATTGGATTTAAACAGGTTAACGCCAGCAAGTCCGTCGGAAGCTTTGGAAACCCGATAGCCTAAATTTTCCAAAACGGCACAAACCATTTCTTGGACCAAGGGATCGTCTTCGATCAAGAGCACGTGGCCCTGACCGGAATGGGAACCCTTCGCACTGGCTAGCGGAATACGCGTTGGCCGATCCGTTAGTGGCAGGAAGATGTTGAAAGCGGTACCCCGATTAGGCACACTTTCGACAGCCAGACTTCCGCCATGGCTTTGGATGGTGCCATAAACAGCAGCCAAGCCAAGGCCGGTGCCCTTTCCAACTTCTTTGGTCGTGAAAAAGGGGTCAAAAATTCGGTCAATTATTTGTGGGTCAATTCCGGTGCCTGTGTCCTTAACTTCAATCTTCAGGAATTTTCCAGGCGCCAAGGCGAACGGAAGTTTTTTGACTTCCTCTGTGCTCAGGCGAACGATTGAGGTGGAAACGCTTAGGATGCCGCCTTTGGGCATGGCATCTCTAGCATTTAAAGCCAAATTCAGCAAAACGCTGTGCAGTTGAGCCGAATCGCCTAACACACACTGGGCTTGGGCTTTGAGTTCCTGATGGATTTGGATATTGGGATTCAAAGTGCGTTTCAGCAGGTTCACGACTTCCCTGATTAGCTCATGTGCATGGATAGGTTCCATTTTGAGCGTACTTTTGCGT
>JACJWC010000016.1 GCA_020637335.1 Acidobacteriota bacterium
GCCCCACCGTTCGCGAAGCTGATGGCCTGGCGATGAGTAGCCGCAACGCGCGCCTCAAACCGGAGGAACGCCACATCGCTTTGGGTCTGTGGCGCTGTTTGTCGGCGGCTCGTCAAGCTTTTGCCAGCGGTCAGCGCGATGCCAGCCTGTTGGTTTCCGAATTACGCGGGTTGTGGCCGCAGGAGATCGATTTGGATTACCTGGAGTTCCGCGATCCTACCCATCTCGATTTGGTGAGCGTACTTGAAGCCGACACCCGTCTGTTCCTGGCCGGCTGGCTAAACGGCGTCCGCCTCATCGACAACGGCGCCTTGCGGGATCCGCGCTAACTGAGGTACCCCGGCTGCACTCATCCCATCCATTAAGGTCATTAATGACATTTACGTCCTTGATGACCTTTCATCCAAATCGGCGAATCGGCGGTTCCATCTTGAATTGGGACAGTAGGTTCAGATCTTTTTGCTTGGCAGCGGTGGCTGGGAATAGGTAGGCTTGTTTTCATTCTTCCGCGCCAGGTGATGCATGCAGTACCCAACTGATCGATTGGCTTCTAAAGGTTTTTTGGCGTTTACCGCGACCCAATTGCTCGGCGCGTTTAACGACAATATCTACAAACAGGTCATGTTGCTCTTCGCCTTAAGCGTTGGAACTGGCGCCGCCTCTGGCGACAAACAAGGCACGATAACCATGGTGTTTTCGCTGCCCTTCATCCTGTTTTCTGGCTATTCCGGCCAACTCAGTGAGAAATACTCCAAATCCTGGATCATGGCCCTCTCCAAATACTGGGAACTGGTGATCATGGTCCTGGGTGCTGTCGTATTTGCCACGGGTTCATTTACTGGCATGTTGGTTGTTCTTTTTATGATGGGCGCGCAATCGACTTTGTTTGGTCCATCGAAATACGGTGCACTACCCGAACTCATTCAAGATCAGCGGCTGACGGCAGCCAACGGTCTGGTCCAAATGACTACGTTTGTCGCCATCATCATGGGCACGGCCATTGCCGGTTACTTAATGGATCATTTCCGCTCCCAACTCTACCTAGCCGGTGTGGTCTGTTCAGTCGTCGCCGTGCTCGGGATCGGAACCGTTTTGGCCATTCCCAAGCTCCAGGCCAATCGACCGGATACCCGACTGAACTGGAACCCGTTTGGGCGCGTGTTGGTCACGGTTTGGAACCTCAAAAACGATCCCATCCTGGCGCTGGTCATGGTGGCCAACTGTTTCTTTTGGTTTTCTGGGGTGATGGTGGTGCAAATCGTCAACAACTACGGCAAAAACCTTTTAAACCTGAAGGAAACCCAAATTTCGTTGTTGCTCGTCTCGGTTAGTGTGGGCATCATGCTGGGCTGTCTAGCGGCTGCGCGGATTGAAAAGGCGTTACGCCCGGCCGGTACTGTTTTTCTGGGGGCTGTGCTCATTGCGGTTTTCCAAATGAGTTTGTACTTTTACGGTATGCCGTTCTGGTCGATCCACGTGGTCCTGGTATTGGCGGGTGCGGCGTCGGGTTTGTATTATGTCCCGTTGGCAACCTTGCTGCAGAGTCGTCCGCCGCTGGGCGAAAAAGGCGAGGTTCTGGCAGCCATGAACTTCCTCAACTTCATCGCCATGTTCATTGCCGGATTTGTATGGAGCTTCTTTATTTGGACGGGTTTAGGGGTGCAATGGGCCTGGGTCCTGCTCGGCGCCAGCATGATCGTCCTCATCCTATGCCTGTACCCAGGCTTCAAAAAATACCTATGACCATTGTGGCCCGGGTTGCTTACCCGGGTCTGGAGTTTGGCTTTTTGAATAATGCTCGGTATGGCATCCTACGGCCCGATTTTTCCCAGCAGACCCAAACCTGTGATTCAATCCAAATTAAGCCTCTAGCGGGAGGCCAGCGGCCGAATGATCCATGAGCCCACCCCGACGACAGGAGGGGTGGGGAAAACGCCCGCACGCGTATCCCAGAGCCCAGCGGGCGACTGAGCACCCATTTGGATTTCCGCTTTTCAAAACACCAAAACCAAACACATTGCCTATTTCTTTGGCGATGGTTTGCGGGATTCTTCAAATAATTGCCCGTTTTTGGTCCCCTGCCTTCAATCGCCCTGACGGGCTCCTGGATTTGTGGGGTCACCTTATCCCCACACCTCCTCCGTCGGTGTGGGCTCACGGGTCAATCGGCCGCTGGCCTCCTGGTTGAAACATGACTTGGATCAAAATCTAGGCCGAAAGCGGCCAAATAATTTTGGCGCAGTTAGGGTGCCCAGCTAAGCAACCCGGGCGCCCGGGTTGCTTACCCGGGTGGACGCTCACCCAAACAGGGCCTTTTTTGGAATTGGAACGCTGCCATTCATTTTGCACCCCCATTCTCTCCATTGCCCAACATTCAATGAATAAGTTTCATGTTATTTCGCGCCTTTCGCGGTTCAAAAAGTAAGAAACCGGGAATGGCGCGAAGTGCGTTATCGATTTTCAAACTAGAAGTTGTTTTATTTGGTTGGTTTTTGGGGCTTGAACCTGTGAAAAAATTTGGGTTTGGGCCAGGACAAACGAGGTCAATCAGCGGATTTTACGTGGTATGGTGAGATCACCATGACTTACCAATTTGAGGAATTTGCCTACGATCCCGCCCGACGGGTCTTGAGCAGCAGTCAAACCAAGGAGGTTTTGCGCCCGCAAGTGGGGCAAGTATTGCTTTTTTTCTTGGAGCGGGCCGGGGAAGTGGTTACCAAAGAGCAGCTCATCCAGGCGATTTGGGGCGAGACCGCGGTGAGCGAACAAAGCTTGAACCTCTTAATCAGCACCCTGCGCAAGGTCTTAACAGATGATGCCAAAAACCCGCGTTTTTTACTGACCCTACCGCAAACGGGATACCAGTGGATCGCCCCGGTGCAACGTGTGTCTCCGACCCCAATCCCTTCGCACCGATGGCGGATGGTGGTGCCCATCTTCGCCGCCATGGCGCTTTTTGCCCTGGTCTTCCAGTTCTTCCCGCGATCCCATCCGCCACCTTCCGAACGGATGCGCATTGCCTTCTGGCCGTTTGAGAATCAGACCGGCGACCCCAACCTGCAATGGGTGGAACTTGGCCTGATGGATATGGTGGCTCAGACTTGCGGCTATTCCACTCGGATTGAAGTCGTGCCTGCCGAAAAAGTACTTCAATACGTGCGCCTACCCACCCCGGACTCCCAGAATCTGTGTTCCCGATTGGGGGTGGATCTGGCCGTGACAACCCAATTCCAAACCGATGAGGTCGGGTACATGGCCAAACTCTCACTGCAACGTCCGGATGGGAGCCAGGCCCACCAAGTCATCCGCGGAAAGGATCCGCTCGAAGTGGCCAATCGGATCGGCCAGTGGGTTCTGCGGAGAAGTGTTCCTTTACAACCCAATCTCTCCTTATTTCAACAGTTTACAGAAGATTCCGATCTGAATATTAGTTATGCTTCTGGCGTTCAGGCCCTGTTGACTGATGGACCTGCCGCCGCCCAGCCATTCTTCCAAAAGTGTGTCCAGAAAGATCCCTGCTTTCTGTTGGCCCAGTTACAAGCCGGAAAAATTGCCTATCAATTGGGTCAAGGCGAGTGGGCTCAATCGCATTTAGATGAATTGGCCCTGGAAGCGCGATCGCGGTCCGCAGTGCACATAGAGGCGGCCTGCCACGGATTGCTTTCCAATATCGCCTTGCACCGATGGCAAATCGATTCGGCCACACAGCACGCGGAACACGCCCAAGGCTTATTCCGCCAGCTCAATGAATCCCTGGCCGTTGCAACCATGCAAGGTCAACTGGGCTACATTGCCTTTTCACAAAACAGGATGGCGGAAGCCGAGTCCTTGACGCGCGACTGGTTGTCAGGTGCACAAGTTGCCCAGGACCGCCTCATGGAAGGTCAAGCCATTAACACCTTGGCTATGGTGATGGAGGCCCAAGGCGATTGGTTATCTACGCAAAGTTTGTGTTTCCGGGCGATTCAGATTTTTGAGGACCTGGGCAGTGACCCGTACCTCGCGATTGCGCGTGGAAATTTGGGGTATTTTGCCTTGAAATTTGGCGATTGGCGCTTGAGCGAAGCCCAATTACAGGGCGCATTCCAATTACAAGCCACGATTGGCGATCAACGTTCCATGGTCCGCATCCTGCTCTGCCAGGCCTTGCTCAAAAGTGGTCTGGGCCAAATCGAAGACAGCTTGGCCTTGTTGGCAAAATGTCAGACGATGGCCTCGTCTTTGGGCGATCGGTTCTCCGGCTTCCAAACCGAAATCCTGCAAATCCGACTTTTTGCCGATTTGGGTCGGGACGGGTCTGCCCTCATCCAACGTCTGGACCAGGAATTGACGCCCACTGATATGGCCGATTTAAAAGCCCAATTCCACCTGGCTAGCGCGTATTACGCCTGGCGAAACGGCGATGTGGCGACGGCACAAGCCGCTTTGGACCAGGTTCCTGAGGCGTTGCAAACCGGCTCGAGTTACTTTTTTGGTCGAGCCCTGGTGGCCTGTTCGACCGGAAAAGCCCAGGCGGCCAAACGCGACTTTGAAATGGCCGAGACGACGAGCCAGGGCGATTGGTCGCAAGTTCTGCGTCCATATTGCGTTTATGCTGAGGCGATTTCGCGAGGCGAATCGCCCATCGCCCCTCCGATTGGCTACCACATGCATTAACGCGTAGAAGAAAAGAATGGAAAAGCAAACCCAACCCGATGGGAAAAGTTGGGCAGGGAATGAATGGCCATTCATTACGGTTATTCGACCATTCACCTTCTTTGCGCTTGTGAGCTTTCGATTCGCTGATTAATGTGCCTGCATGCTCAACTTTAAGTGGAGGGTGGCATGGCCAAGCGGGTTCCTTTTCTGGGGCAAATGACCCCATCGGATTGTGGACCCACCTGTCTGGCCATGTTGGCCCGGGCACACGGCGTTTACCTTGAAGTTGAAAAGGTTCGCGAAACGCTGGGTCATTCACCCTATGGTGTGAGCCTGGCTCAGTTGGCGCAATTCGCCCAGAGCGAGGCCTTGAATCCGCGTGTGTTCTCGGTATCCAAACTGGAAGCTTTTGACCAAGTGGCCTTGCCATGCCTGTTGTTCTGGGATGACAAGCATTTTGTCATTTTGGAGAAGATCCACAAGGCACGTTATTCCATTGTGGATCCCGCAAAGGGCCGTTCGTGTCTGTCGGCTGCGGAATTCCAGGCTCATTTCAGTTTTCTGGCTATGACCCTTGCGCCAACCCATCGGGTGAAGGCCCCCAACCCGCTGTTCAAATTACTGCGGCACTTTCGAAGGGCGGTTCGTTTTCCGCGCCAAATTGCCCAAACGCTCGGCCTTTCGATTGGCCTGAAGGTTTTGGCTTTGGGGGTTCCATTTCTGACCGCATTTTTGTTGGATCGCATCGTTCCTGAGGGCCAATGGCGTTTGCATCAGGGGATAGGCTTGGCGTTCCTGGCGCTGATTCTGGGTCAATTGGGTATGAATGTTTGGCGGCAACGGGTTCTCATTGATCTTCAGTTCAAAACGGATAGCTTGATGCAGAGGGAATTGGTTCAGCATTTGATCAGTCTGCCTTATTCCTTTTTTCAGGGCCGGCCAGTTGGCGATTTGTTGGTGCGTTTGCAGAGTGTCAAGATGATTCGCGACACGTTTGCCAGTCAATTGGCCATGACCCTTTTGGACATCCTGTTGGTGGTGATCTTCTTTGCGGCCATGTGGTTTTTCAGTCCACTCTTGGCCTGTACTTCTCTGGGATTGGCCGTGGTTTACGGCGGTGTGAGTCTCGCCTTTTTAAGACCCATCGATGAAAAGGTCAAACGCGAGGTTTTGGCTCAGAGCGGTCATCAATCTTTTGCGGTGGAAGCGTTACAAGCGATCCAATCGGTGAAAAGTGGCGGTCGCGAGCAGCAAGTGGTGGCGCGCTGGTGGTCCCATCTGCAGACCGAATTGTGCAGTTCTGCAGAAACCATGAGGACCACCGCTTGGCTGCAATCGATTCAGAGCGCCTTGAACTATCTGGGTCCAGCTCTGGTCCTATGGCTGGGCACCTACCTGGTTATGCAGGGTCATATGCGCATTGGCCAGGTGATCGCATTCAACTTTTTGGCCGGCAGTTTTTTGGCGCCGATCAGCAGTGTGATTGGCTGTCTGCAGCAAATGCAATTCATCGGGGTCCATTTGGCCCGGTTAGATGATATTTTCCAGCGCGAACCGGAAACCTATGGCGAGCATCGCGGTGCGCTGGAAGGGGAAGTGGCCTTGGAGGCCGTGTCCTATTGTTACGATGGCCAGAAAGAGCCGGCGATTTCAGTGGCCGCGATGCAGATTCCGGCCGGTTCCTTTTTAGGGATCGTGGGCGAATCGGGTTCTGGCAAATCGACCTTAGCCAAGTTGGTGGCTGGACTGCTCGTCCCACAACAAGGCCAAATCGTGTTTGATGAGGAACCCATGGCGGCCTGGGACCGTTTACACTTGCGCCAACAGATGGGCTGCGTCTTCCAAGAGAGTTCGCTTTTGGAAGGCACGTTGGCCGAGAATATTGCCTTTTTTGAAACAGATCCAGATTTGGAACAGGTCCACAACGCCGCGTTAATGGCCTGTATTTCGACCCTGGATCACCCCTGGCCGAATGGCTACCAGACGCCCGTTGGACAGAACGGGATGGCCTTAAGTGGAGGTCAGCGTCAACGCATTCTGTTGGCGCGCGCTTTTTACCATCAGCCCCGCATTGTGGTGCTGGATGAGGCGACTAGCCAGTTGGACACCTTGATCGAAAACCGAATATTCCAACAGTTACAAAACGCCAAGTTGACCCGTGTGGTCATCACCCATCGCGTGAACAGTCTGCTGGCTGCAGACAACATTTGGGTGGTGGATCGCGGGCACATTGTGGAGGCCGGGCCGCCTCAGACTCTGTTGGAGCAAGACAGTCGATTTCGTCGACTGCTCGAATACCCGGTTGCCGCGCAAGGCGTTTAACGCTTCCCTCTGGGAAAAAACGGGGTTTACCCCAACCACTACTAAAAGGAGGACATATGTCCAATCCAAACGTCTGGAAACAAGAGAGTTTTCATGAGGAGAATCCTGCGGGATTACGCGAGCTCAAGATCGAAGAGGTCGAGTCTGCTACAGGTGGATCGCATTATTTCATCTGTATCAACACATTGCCCTGTTCCTTGTTGTGCAGCTACCGCGCCTGTGTAACAGCCTCATCGCTTTGCGGCTGCCCATCCCTTCCGCTGAACTGCGGTCAAGGCGGGGGGAATTCCTACTAGGGGTTTGGAGACCGTTGGCATTTCCCAGGCCGGTCCTGCCAACGCCTCCTGGCTTTCGAGGGCTCTGCAAAGAGCCCTCATCCCCAAACCAGCTTCCCCCATTTTTTGACCTATTTCAAGAAAGGATTCGACCATGACCCTTCGTTTAGATTCCGACCACGCCCGCAGTTTGTTTTTTGAAGAGATTTTGGCCCAACACCATGACATGGACTCGCGTGTGGATGGCGACGACGTCATCCAACGCTGGAAAAAATTTGCGCTTATGGATGACGATTCGTTTGCAAGGATGCGTCTGGCCTGGTCTGACTCGGATTTTGAAAAAATAATCGGTTGGACCGAACAAAACCAGTGGCACGCCGATGAACCCATTCCGGAAAAGAGTCCCGTTTGGAGTCAGCATTTGTATCCAACCCTGGCCGAGTGGGCGGACTGGCAGGTCGAAGACGAAGTCGCGCCCGAAGGTTTGTTCCGAGCCTATTTCCCGTTTGTGAATCGGCTCATGCAGCACATGAAGGCGGCCATGCCGTCGTCTTTCCAAACACAGACGCACCTAATGCGTTCCATGGCCGAGTGTCTCTATCAAACCTGTCATTTTTGGAGTTACCGGACCTTGATCCTGGAACTCAATGTGGCGCGTGAAGCCGGTCTCTTGGAAGGCCAAACGCCTGAAGCCCGATTTAATTCTTTTATTGGTCAGCATCTGGGCCAAAAGCAAGTTTGGTTGGCCATTTTTCACGAGTACCCGGTTTTGGCGCGTTTATTGGACCACCGCTTGACCCAACAAAGCCAGCACCTGGTTCGCGTCCTGAACCGCCTGGACCAGGATCTGCCGGAGATTCGTCAACGCTTCGCCTTGGACGGTGACCTGCTGACGGTGAATTGGGGTTTATCCGACCCGCATTGCGGTGCACAATCGGTCGCCCAAATCCAATTTCAAAAAGGCGAAGACATTCAAGCCCTGTATTACAAACCGCGTAGCCTTCAGCTGGATTTACGTTTTCAGGCAGTGGTAGCTACGGTGGAGCAGTGGGTTGATTTCCCGAACGGCAGGCTTTTGTACAGGATGGAATGTTGGGATCGCGGGGATTATGGCTGGTGCGAATCGATTCCCCATCTGCCTTGCCAAAACCTGCAAGAAGTCCGGGACTTTTACTTCCGTCAAGGTGCCTTGCTGGCCGTGTTTCATGCAGTACGAGGGGCCGATTTCCACTACGAGAACCTGATAGCGCGCGGTGCTTTTCCCGTGCCGATTGATCTCGAATCGCTTGCTCAAAATGCGATGGTCATTCAAGCCCATGGCGCAGCACAACCTTTAGCCCAATGGCTTACCGAATCCGTAATCCGAACGGGTATGCTGCCCCAATTCATCTGGTCTACCGGAGAAAGGCCGGGCATTAATATCAGCGCCCTGGGTGAGGATGGCGTCCAGGAAATGCTGATGCCTCAAGTCGATCCGCTCACCTTGGGAACGGATCAGGCCAAAATTGCTCAGCAAAATATCCAGATGCAGCCCGGCATGAACTTGCCCCTGTTGGAAGGGAAACTGCATGGAGCGCCGCGCTACCAGGCCCAAATTTTGGCTGGATTCCAGCAAACCTATCGGGCGATTGCGGCCCATCGGGATCAGCTTTTAGCGTCTCCCAACTGGCAAGCTCTTTTCCAATGCCCCGTGCGCAACATCATGAGGCCGACCCGGGACTACAGTCTGATCCTAAAAGATGGAACACATCCGGATTTTCTGCGCGATGGGTCCGCCCGCGAATTCTTATTGGATGCGCTCTGGTCGCTTTCGGCCCAAAACCCTGCCCATCAACGATTGATTGAAGCGGAAAAGTCCGCTTTGCGCTGGGGTGATATCCCCATTTTTTATTCAAAAGCTGAGGGGACAGGCTTGATCAGTGGCTGTGGTCAACGTATCGAATCTTTTTTTGATCAGTCGTTACAGGCCCAAATGCCGGAATTCCTCGAGCGCTGGGATGAAAAAGATTTGGCCCGTCAGGTCTGGTTGATCAAGGCTTCCTTGAGTGCGTTGAAACGGGAGGGGTTTGAACCAGTCCCGCGTAGGCCAGCGTCACAGCCGCCCACACGGCAAAATCTGTTGGATCGAGCGACTCAATTAGGCGAGCGATTGCTGGATATTGCCTTTGTGGCGCCTGAGAGTGTGGGCTGGTTAACCTTGCGTCCCGTCCACCAACGGTTTCAAATTGGTGCGACCGGTTCGGACTTTTATGATGGAAACGCAGGTATCGCCCTTTTCCTGGCCTGCCTTGGCAACGCGTGCCGGGATGAACGCTATGTGCGGATTGCCCAACAAATCTACCTGAACCAGCTGGCCCATGCGCGCACGAGTCCCTTTGGCTCCTTGGGCATTGCTTCGGAACTGGCCGGTGTGATTCACCTCTCCCTGTTAGCGAAGCAAATGGGTTGGGGTGTGGATCAAACTTTGCTCAGCGAATTGCCGGAAAAATTCAGGCACGCCATTCCTTTGGATCGCGAGTGGGATATTTTGTCCGGCAGTGCTGGGACCTTGATCCTGGCCCTATCGCTGAACAGACTCCAACCTTCCGTTTCCGCAAGACGCTTGGCACACACCTGCGCTACTCACCTCTGTGAACATGCCATTTCCCAATCCCAAGGGCTGGCCTGGCAGGGCTCACATTGCCAACGCCCTTTGTTGGGGTTCTCCCACGGCGCCGCTGGTATTGCATGGGCTCTGCAGGCCTTTTTGGATTCAGGGATTGGCCCGGAACTCCATGAGCAGGTGGCTAAATGTGTGCAGGGTGCGGTTCGCTTTGAAATGGCTTGGTTTAATCTCGCGGGCGGGGACTGGCCCGATTTACGCCAAATGGGCGATGACCTGAATGCTCTAGCCCAGTCCGCGCACATGAAAGCTTGGTGCCATGGCGCACCAGGCATTGCTTTAAGTCGTTATCTGCTGGATCCGCAACAACGGGCTAGTGCTTTTACCGGACAATTGGAAGCCGCCGTTGGCCTAACCCTGGCCCAACCCTGCCTGGACAATATGAGCCTTTGCCATGGATTTCTTGGCAACCTGTGGATCGTCGACTATTTGGGCCAAAAATTAGGCAGATCGGATTGGCAAGCCACCGTGCGGAAGCAACTGGAAGCGGGCTGGGATCTGCTGGAGCGCGATCCGCCTGTGTGTGGCCTGCCTATGGGCTTGGAGGTCCCTTCACTCTTTAACGGCTTGGCGGGGATCGGGTTGGCTTTATTGCATTTTGCGGGCGAACAGGTGCCCTTTCCGCTCCATTTCAACTGGATGCCTTGATGGCCGTTCCTTTGCCCACTTGATTTACCGCTGCTCAAACCTGAAATTATGTTCAGGAGCACAGGACAGTGGGTTATTTTGTGGGCACCCTCGCGTTGGATACGCTTTTGCTGGTCGCTGTTCTCAGTGCGTATGCCTATCCAATCCGGTTTGGTCTGAAGGGAAAATCAAGGCGCTCCTTTTGGTTGGTTTGGGTGCTGTTCCTGGCCCATATGCTGGAAGAGGGCTTGACTGGTTTCCCGCGTGTGTGGCCCAGCATGCTGGGTTTTGAGCCTTGGCATCCCGCCTTCTTTATTGTCCTGAATGGGTTCTGGTTGTGTGTTTGGATATGGGCTGCGCACTGGGGCAAGCATCAACCGCGGATCGCGAGTATTGCGTTATGGTTCATGGCTTTGGGCTGTGGGTTGAATGCCATCGCACACCCGGCATTGGCCCTGTATGTAGGCCACTATTTCCCCGGTCTGGTTAGCGGCCCAATCTTGGGTCTTTTGGGATGGCGTTGGTTTTCACAGATAGATTTTGATTCAGAGGGTTAAGCGGGTCACCGCAGATCGGATTGGACCGACTTAGGACGCATCTCCGGAAAAACGTTTGTTCTCTACCGGTTGTGCATACATTTTCAGGAGTTGTGTGCGAGCTGCCGGGGAGCTGCATAGGTGCAGGCGCTGGTTGAGGTAATTTTGGGCGCATTGGATTTCCTCTGCCGTGTAGGGCGCAGCGTGCGTACCGCCCAATGTCTGATAGGCCGCCCAATGGGTTGGCATCAGCCGAAAGGCAGCGTGGATGGCTTGGTCCAGTGCTTGGCGTAGGACCACCAGCGTTTCACGGTTGGATAAAGCGGAGGTCAAAACATTTTCTGCGCAGATGGGGTCGCAAAATTGGACATGGATTCGGCCCTTGGCGCCAAATACCCCCAGTGCCATGCTCTGATCATCCTCGCCTGGCTTTTTGACGTACTCAGAACCAGCGGCGCGAATCGCTAATTCCTCGGCCTTGAGCACATCACAGGGGTCGTATTCATATGAAATTGCAATGGGCACAGCATTTAAGCTTTGCCAATGCTGCCAAGCCGGTTGGCTGGCAGAAAGGGTCAACATTTTGAGTAGGCCCGGACTGGTCACATCGTTGCCATCCTTCGCGCGACCTTCTTGCTGGGCAATCCAAAAGTTTTGGCCTTCTTGCGTGATGCTGTGTTGGATCGCAGCGGAAAGTTCTTGAGAGGCGGTTAACAATGCGCGTGGGCTCAAACCGCGTTGCACCACCACCGATTTGTTGATTGCAAACAGGGCGGCTAACCAGGGCGTTTTAAGCAGGTTATCGCCAATCGCCATTTTGGGAATGCCCATACCTGCGCTGAATAAAGCGCGTCCAATCAACAGCGAGTCCAATACGATATCGCGGTGATTGGAAATGAACAGGCACGGTCGGCCCTGGGCATGCTGATCCAAACCGCTGAACGTAAACCCATCTGCACTGCGGGAAAGCAGATGGTCAACGGCAGGGGCCATGACACGCGCCTGAAACTGGTCGGCATTTTGGACTGACTTCATCCAGCGCAACAAAATTGGGCCGGCAGTATTGGGCACAAATTGGCGCAAAAAGGCAGTAAAGGCTGGATCTTCCAAAAGCCGATTACGGATTTGAAGGAAATCTGCATCGGGGAAGGGGTCGAGATGTGAAAAAGAAGACATCAAAGGTTCCTGCCACATGAAGGGCACATTGTGGCATAGATTAGGGATGAATATGGTTTCATTTTGAACGGGATTAACAGGAGATACACACCAATACTGCTGGTCCACCTTCGATACGAGCCGATGTTTGGCGCGAAAATTTTAATAGGTGCTTGGGGAAAATGACAAAGGTGCCCGCTTCACAGATGAGGGTGGTTTCTTTTTTCGGCGCGTAGAGGAAGTTGATTTCGGCCAAGTTGGGAAGGTTGCCTGCGCGGGCGGCGAGCAGTTGGGCGGAACAAGTGCCTATTCGGGTCATGACGTTAAAATCGGTGATCGGTCCTGAAACAAGACGGGCCGATGTCTGCCAATCTCCGCCAAAAACCACGTGTTCAAAGGGTTGGATCAGGATTTGGTCGGCATGGTGTTCGTGGCGCAAATCCAGGCCGCGGCCCTCAATCAACATCAAATGGCGTTCGTAGCCTGAAAAGTCTGAAAAGGGACCATCTGCTTCTACCCGCGCCATACTCAAACGCCAGTTCCATGCCTCGGAGCCTTCCTGTGTCTCCACAGCGAGTTCCAGGGTCTTGCCTTGACCATTTTTCCAGGGCTTTTCAACAAATGATTCCGGTCCGATCATTTCAATCATGACAGCCTCCTACCAGGTTCTGCCTCCAGAATAAAATAGATTGGCAGACAAGAACCGTTTTATTTAAATGACGAAAAAGTAACGTTTGCGGTGAAGGGTTTTTGCTAGGTTGGAGCTGCGGGCGGTGTTGAGGCCATACAATACCGCAAGGAAAAACCTCAAGCCAATGTGGTGCCGAATCCCGCCCGTAACTCTGCGCGTTTTTTAGGGAAACAGGATATCTTTGGCCGAAGAGTTCACCAAAAGCAAACAGCCTTCTTGCGTGGATTGGTGGCAGTGGATGCTTGATGTATCCGCTTTTTGGAAGTCACCTGCATACATGGTCAGGTCGCCGACTTGGAGGGATCCTTCCAAAACAAAGCATTCTTCAATACCGCCGTGAACGTGGGGTGGGTACATGGTCCGGGGCTCCATACGGATGAGCATGCTGATGCGATCCAACTCTTTATCGACCGAGAGGCGACGAACACGGATGCCAGGGATGGCGGTTTCCTCCCAGCCTGCATCCGCGCGCACCAAGTCAAAGTCACGCGTGGCGGTAGTCTCATTCCAATTTTTCCAGGACTGGACGGCCGGTTCGTCTTTGGGTAGGACGCGGCTCATGATTTGGGCCTTTAAGCGGGTGGGTGGCGTTATGGCTGGGGCTAAAAAGGACAGGTTGTGGAACATTTCCGTCCATTCTAACCAGGCTTGTTCGCAGGCGGAACAGTGCAGTGGCAGCTGGAGTTCATCGGCCAAAAGCGCATCCAAAAAAGCCTCAGAATTAGTGCGGATACAAATCATAAACCCATCCCTTGTGTCTCAAACAAGCGGCGCAGGTTGACCAGACCCAGGCGGATTCGGGTTTTCACCGTGCCCAAGGGCAGACGCAGCACATCGGCAATCTCGCTGTGGGTGAGGCCGGCAAAATAGGTGGCCAACAAGACCTCGCGCTGGTCTTCGGCAAGTTGGCTCATCGCCGCTTTTATTCGCGATCGCATTTCAGTCAAAACGTGTTGGCTTTCTGGGTTGGGATTGGGACATGTCCACAGTTCCTGTCCCGCTAAATCGGTCTCACGTTCTTGGATACGTATGCGCTTGCGAATTAGATCTATGGCACGTGTACGAACCATGGTGACCAACCAGGTCGTGGTGGATCCTTTTTGCGGATCAAACTGGACAGCGGTGCGCCAAACCTGGGCGTAAACGTCGCTGGAGACTTCTTCGGCAGCATCTGCATCTCCGGTAATGCGCAGGGCCAACCCGTAGACGAGACGGCTGGTCCGGTCGTAAAACTGACTGAGTGCCGATTCCTGACCTTGGGCAATACCTGCGATCAAGGCAACCAGAACCGCTTCATCCTCCCGTTCCAATTGGCCCCCCACTAAACCGGAATGGCCGGATTCTAGCACGTTCCGCATTGCGGAAAGTGTGTTCTGGACTACAGGCTGGCTTGGCGAATCCGCTTGGGATTGGCTAGAATGGGGTATCGCATTTCATGAAGGGGTTCAAATGGGGTATCAACCTGATTTCTCCACCGTGGATGGTCTCATTCATGCGCTGTACCAAAGCATTGGTTTCCCGCCGGGTGGTCGCCCGGATTGGAACCTTTTCCGCGAAATTGCCCTTCCCGATGCACATTTGATTCGCGTGGGCAGTCCGGATCGGGATGGCAATGATTGTTTGCGGGTCGAAACCTTTATTGATCTGTCGACTGATTTTTTAGCCCAATCCCAGCTGCGGGAACGCGGCTTTGAAGAAATTGAAATCATGCGCCACACGGAGTCCTTTGGCCGAATTGCCCATATTTTCTCGACTTACGAATCGCGCTTCTTTGGTGAGGACCGTTCTTTTGCACGGGGGACCAACTCCATCCAGTTGATGAAAAAAGATGGTCGATGGTGGCTGGTCAGCATCCTCTGGGACGAAGAAGGTCAGGGCCGGGTCATTGATGACAAGTATCTGCCCAGGCAGCGCAACACCCAGGAAATCAAAACCATTTCGCTGGATGAGGATCCGCAATAAAACCGCCACCGCGGCAAGGTTCCTATTGAGTTGGATGATCCCTCATTCTCAGTACCGTGCAAGCTGGCTGACCCACGTGGGACAGGCTGCCAGCCTGGCGAACCACCAACATTTGGGCGGCCTCCAACTGGTTTAGTGGCGCTATACAGGTTAGCTCGGTGAGTGAATTCAAGGCGGGCAATAGTGTGGCTTGGAAGGCATCTCCTTCGCGGAGTGCGGCACCTCGGTGCCGCTCTTGACCCAGCCACCTTGGTGGCTGGGCTCGGAGTCGCCGCTATGGGATAGGAACGCCGCATGCTGGTTTGTGTCGGGGTCAGCTATAAAAATTTTCTGTAAGCCTCTGGGTTTGAGTAGTTTGGTGCTTTTTCGTGAGGGCGGGCGTGTTGGTCGCCATCGAGATGGCGCCGGCATGAGCGGTTTCGAGAAACCGCACGCCACGAAGGTGCCTGATTCCAGCGTTCACGCGGGTGAAACGGGTGATGGTCTGAAACCCAGAACGAAAATCAAGGGTGGTGGCTGGAGTGTTGTCAGACAAGCTGGCTGACCCACGTGGGACAGGCTGCCAGCCTGTCGAACCACCAGCATTTGGGTGGGCTCTGACTGGCTTAGCGGCGTACCGGCTGCCCGCTGCCGCGCTAGGTTTAAGGCTCTTTTGGGTTTGGTGTCTCGGTTTTGGCGTGACGGGACTCCCATTTCTGGCGGGCTAGGGCCTGCATGTCGGTAACGGTATCGACTTCATCGACGATTTCCATGCCGAGCAAGGTCTCGACCACATCTTCGAGGGATACCAAACCCCGCGCTTCACCGAATTTGCCCACTACAACCGCGATGTGGATCTTTTTCTCCAGAAGGGTTTCTAATAATTCCGACAGCGACATTTCCTCCGGTACGGCAAAAAGCTCTCGTTTAAAGTGGTCCAGGCTCTGATTTTCCTGGTCTCGGGCTGCGGCCAGGAGCAGGTCATCCTTTAAGACAAAGCCGCGCCAATCATCGAAGCTAGTGCCATAAATCGGGATGCGTGTGAAATGGGGGTTTTTTTCAAGGGCTTCGCCAACCGTTTGATCCTCGGCCAAGGCGAAGACTACTGTGCGTGGGGTCATGACGTCGCAGGCTTTGAGGGCGCCGAATCGGAACAAATTGTGAATGATCTTCGATTCGCGTTCGTGGAGGTGACCGCCTTTGGTGCCAAGTCCGGCCATGGCAATAAATTCTTCGCGGTTAAAGCCATGACTCGATTTGCCAGCCGAAATCATTTTGGTCAGTTTCTCTGAGATCCAGATCAGCGGGAACAACGCCCAAACCAGAAAGCGGACAAACAGGGCGGTCGGCTTGGCCAGGCTTTTCCAGTAAACGGCTCCGAGTGTTTTGGGTACGATTTCAGACAAAAACAGGATCATTAAGGTCATCACGGCTGAAAAAACGCCGAACCATTGGCTGCCAAAAACAACGGTCGCTTTGGCGCCGGACCCGATCGCACCGACGGTATGGGCAATGGTGTTTAAGGTCAGAATGGCTGCCAGGCTCTGATCGATGTTTTGCTCTTTGAGTTGACTGAGGGTTTGGGCCAGTTTGGGTTTCTTTTGAGCAAGCCCGGCTATAAAAGAAGGCGTTAGGCTTAAGAGTACCGCTTCTGCTATGGAGCACAGAAACGAGATTAACAGGGCCATGCTCACATACAGCAGGAGCATTATTATATCCGCCTGATTAAATCCGGCCTGTTGAAGGGGTTCGGGCGACTGAATGGCCAAAACCAGCCAATAGGTAAACATAGCCCCTCCTGATCGTGTTTTTTGGCATCATAACAAATCCATAAAAGTATGGGGCGATCCGGTTCATGCGTGTTTTGTTTGGGTTAGGAACGGGTTAATACCTAATCCGAACCTAACGAATTGGGGCCAAAACAAGCGATCTAACCATTTTCTAACAATTCGCTCACTGAGCCTGAATGCTGCCCGCTTAACATGCGCTGCGTGGATAGAGGAGTAATTATGAAAACCTTAAAGTATGTTTTTTTATGTTTGTTCTCCGTTCTGGTTTGGGCCAAAGAAACGCCTTCCTGGCTGGAAGGATTCAAAATTAAAGGCGATTTCCGCGTTCGCGGTGAATTCACCGACTACGATAATGACGCAACCAAGGATCGCAATCGCGGTCGCTTCCGTCTGCGCTTAGGCATTGAAAAAAAATTAAACGAAACGGTAACCTTTAACTTGCGCCTGGCATCAGGTGTTGGTGAGGCAACCAGCACCAACCAATCTTTTGACGGTGGGTTTGGCGAAAAAGATTTTTGGATTGATCAAGCCTACCTGACCTATAAAAAAGCGGGTTACGAGCTGGGTGCCGGTAAGGTGAAAAACCCCCTGGAAACCACGGATATTTTGTGGGACGGCGACGTTAACCCCGAAGGTCTCTACCAAGGCTTTGAATTTGGCAAAGGTTTCTTGAACCTGACCGAGTTCATGGTGGAAGAGCAGTCTTCCAAAAAAGACAGCAACCTTCTCGCGATTCAAGGTGGCTTTAAACCCAGCAAGGCTTTAACCGTTGCAGTGGGTTACCACTACTACACCAACTTGGATACAGCGGGCCTGGCCTTGGAAGGCAATACCGGTTTTGCCGAGGACTTCCACATTGCTGATTTCCTGTTGATCTGGAAAGGCAAAGCTGGCGAAAAATCGATCAGCGCAACCGTTCATTACCTGAATAACCTGGATGAGAACGCGCCGGAAGGTATTTCGGCGGAAGATACCGGCTACGGCTTCTTCTTTGACTACGGTTCTGCCAAAAATCCCGGTGAGTGGTCGTTGGGTTACAAATATGCGCATATCGAAGCCAATAGCGTCGTGGGTGCATTTGCTGACTCCGATTTTGGCTTTGCCGATAAAGAAGGCCACGTTCTGAAGTTTGCCTACGCATCACACAAATGGATGACCTGGAAGGCCAGCTTGTTCCTGGTTGACGGCATTTTAAAAGAAACCACTGATTTCACCCGCTTGCAACTCGATTGCGAAGTGAAGTTCTAAACCAATCCGGCGGGTTCCTCCAGACCCGCCTTACTATCTGAGGAGTAACTCATGAAAGCTTTCTTTTCTGCGTGTCTGGTGCTTGGCACCCTGACCGTTCTTGCTCAAGAGCCTGTAAAGGTTGATTCGTTAATTAAAGAATACGTGAAGGTTTCCGGTCCGTCTGGCCCGCTTAATTCTGTCGGTAGCGACACCCTGAACAACCTGATGACCTACTGGTCCGAATCATTCCAAAAACTGTACCCCAGTGTGGTGATTGAAGTTGAAGGAAAAGGCAGTTCCACTGCACCGCCTGCGTTGACCGAAGGAACCTCCCAATTAGGCCCCATGTCGCGCAAGATGAAAGCAGAAGAGGAAGCCAAATTTGAAAAAACGCACGGCTTCAAACCGACGGCGATTGGGGTTGCTCTGGATGCTCTGGCTGTTTTTGTTCACAAGGACAACCCAATCCAAAGCCTGAGCATGGAACAAGTCGATGCCATCTTCTCCAAAACCCGTAAAGGTGGATATGCAGAAGACATCACCACCTGGGCGCAACTCGGCTTGGAAGGGGACTTTGGT
Organism: Acidobacteriota bacterium; assembly: GCA_020637335.1. GTDB lineage: Bacteria > Acidobacteriota > Holophagae > Acanthopleuribacterales > Acanthopleuribacteraceae > JACJWC01. The sequence continues at coordinate 18,447 of JACJWC010000016.1, forward strand.
CGTCACCCGCTCAGCTTGTATGGCCGCAACAGCGCTTCCGGCACTTACGGTTTCTTTAAAGAGCACGCACTGTTCAAAGGTGACTACAAAGATCAAGTCAAAGAACAACCCGGCTCTGCTAGCGTTGTGATGGGCATTACCGAAGACCTTTACGGCATCGGCTACTCGGGTATTGGTTACCTGACTTCTGGTGTTAAAACCGTTGATTTGAGCGCGAAAACCGGTGAGCCGGCCTTCGCCGCCAATATGGATAACGTTTTAAATAAAAAGTATCCCTTGGCACGTATGCTCTACATTTACGTTGCCAAAAAGCCCAATGAACCCCTGCCGGTAACCGTTCAGGAATTCATCAAATTTGTTCTGAGCAAAGAAGGCCAAGAAATCGTTGTTAAAGACGGTTATATGCCTTTGCCTTCCGCTGTTGTTGAAAAACAACTGGCTGTTTTGAAGTAAGTGAAGAGGACCCGGATTCCATCATGCAGCAATCCCACCTGAAAAAGGTTAAACGGGCCAACAAAATTGCCCACTTTGTGGTCAGTTCCAGTGGCATCCTAGTGGTCGCTTGTCTGATCACCATGGTGATCTTGATGATCCGGGTCACCTTACCCCTTTTCCAAAGCCCGCAGATCGAAGTTCTGGCCGAAACTGAAAACGCGGAACAGTCGCCTGACGATATTCTGGCCATGGGTCTGGGACCCTACCTGGAAAAAGGCTGGACACTTGACCGTGCTGGCCAACTGGCTATCTGCGACCTCAAAAATAATACCTGGACATTTCAGCCTCTGGTTTCAGAGCCAGTGGTGCGCTGCGATGCCCTTGGACAAAGCTGGACCTTTCAAACCGAAACCGGTGCCGTCTACGCTTTAAACGTCGATTTCAAACCCTTTTTCGCTCAGGATGGAACGCGAACGATCCAAGTGGAAACGCACCTGAGTGATCCTTTTGTGGCCCAAGTCGGCGAACGAAACCTTTTGGTGGTCAAGGATCAGAATCGCATCCTGTGCCAACAAATGGCCGATGGTTCGCTCAAGATTTATAAGGAGACACAGGAAGAGGATTTGTTTGGCGATATCACCCGCAGCCAATCCGAATGGCAGTTGGAAACCCAAGCCGTTAAATCCTTTTCGTTGTCCTCGGATGGTGCGCGGCTCATTTTAAGTGCCGATAATCGGCTTCAACTATGGGACCTCAGCGCGGAGGAGCCCCAACGTTTAGATGAAACAGCACCTGATACGCGCAATGCGGTCAGTGCACTGGCCTTCTCCTTTGGCGACCAATCCATTTTGAGCGCCTACCAAAGCGGACGCATTTCAGCCTGGTTCCTGGTCGATGGAAAATTGATGGAAGTTCACGAGTTCCCGGGCAATTTCACCGCGCGAGACCTGCGCATCAGCGCACGTGACAAGCGTTTTTGGGCAATCGGGGAAACGCAAGCCCAATCCTGGCAGCTCACCACCGAACGCGAACTGGGTAAAATCACGACCGCCCAGACGATCCAGGCCATGGGTGTAAATGAATCCTTCACCGGTGCTTGGGTCCATGAACAACCCAAAGGCTTTCAGTTGTTTGCCGTAAAGGCCCCGCATGGCGATGTCAGTTTCGGTGCCTTGTGGCAAAAAGTCTGGTACGAAGGTTATCCCAAACCGGAATACGTGTGGCAGAGTTCAGCATCCTCCGACGATGCCGAAGCCAAATTATCGCTGGTGCCCCTGGTTTTTGGTTCGCTCAAAGGTACCTTTTACGGGCTGCTATTTGCACTGCCCTTGGCGTTTGGTGCGGCTTTTTATGTCAGTTACCTGATGGAACCCAAACTCAAAAAGTGGATCAAACCGCTTTTGGAACTCATGGCCGCTATTCCCTCGGTCGTGATTGGCTTTATTGCCGCACTGTGGTTGGCGCCTCGCCTTGAAGGCATTGTGCCGACTATTTTTATGGCCGTTGTTTTTGTGCCCATATGCCTCATTTTTGGGTCCTGGCTGATTCGACCCTTGGAACGCAAATACAAGGTCTTGGGCTGGGAATTTGTCTGGGTCCTGCCCCTTTTGATTATTGCCTTATTTGTGGCTTACCGTTCTGGTGTTTGGGTGGAAGCGGCTTTTATGGGCGGCAATTTTAAACTGTGGTATTTCGAAACGTTCCATGGTCACTTCGATTATCGCAACTGCATGGTCGTGGGCATGGCCTTAGGGTTTACCGTCTTCCCAATCGTCTTTACCATCAGCGAAGATGCCTTAAGCAATGTTCCGCCTGCAATGACGGCAGCCTCACTCGCGCTGGGCGCATCGCGTTGGCAAACCTTGCGCAAAGTTGTTTTACCCATGGCGAGCCCGGGTCTGTTTGCCGCCACCATGATTGGCCTGGGTCGCGCGGTTGGCGAAACCATGATTGTGCTGATGGCGACCGGTAACACACCGATCATGGATTTCAGCATCTTTAATGGTATGCGCACCCTTTCCGCTACCATTGCAACGGAGATTCCCGAAGCCCCTGTGGGTGGGTCTTTGTATCGGATTCTCTTCCTGTCCGGTCTTTTGCTTTTCGCCTTGACCTTCATTATCAACTCCCTTGCCGAGCTGGTCCGCTCGCGCCTGAAACAGAAATATGCCCACTTCTAAAAGCCAACAGGAATCCAACATGAACGCTGCAGAAAATGTTCAAGAGCAGGCAGTTGTGGGGGCTTTCCCGCAAATCAGCTTCAAAAAGCCGGCAGGTGACCACTGGGTCTGGTTGTGTTCTGGTGCACTGACCGTTTCATTGCTTGCCCTGATCGGCCTGGTCCTTCTGATTATTTCCCAGGGCTTTCGCGCCCTATGGCCAGCCCCGATCCACCTGATCCAGATGGGCGATAAAGATGCTGTTCTCGGCGAAATCGTAGAACGAGACCCCGAGCATGACCGCATCCATATTCGACGCGGGAACCGCGAAATTTTTGGCCTGGACTTTACTTGGGTCAACATGGATGAATCGACAGGTCGTGAAATACCTAAAAATGCCCTGATGTTGGAACGTCTTGAAAACGGCAACTTTTATGGCTTCCTCGACAATAGTTTGAGCGAAGACCAATTTAAACGTGCCGTAGCTCAGGGTGCCAAAGGACTGGCCTCCCTACATCACATGGAAGATGCGCTGAACGATTACAATATCAAGCTGAAAAAGCTCAAATCCAAGATGTTCCGCGCAGCGGATAATCCCGACAAATTAGCCGCACTAGCCGCTGAAAAAACAGAAATTGAGGCGGACTTCCAAAAAGAAATCGACCGGGTCGAAAAGTTTCGGGCCGACCTATTTGCCGAAAAAGTGGCGTTGGTCGATGTCACAGGTCGAGCCGTTTCGCTGCCTGCGGCCTCGGTGCTGCGTATCGTTTACCCCAACCGCATGAACTTTTTCTCGCGGTGTTGGCTCTTTGTGAAACGCTTTTTCGCTTTGCTGGTCGATCCGCCGCGCGAAGCCAACACGGAGGGTGGTCTTTTCCCGGCCATCTTCGGTACCGCCTTAATGGTGTTGTTGATGAGCTTGTTTGCCACCCCACTGGGCGTTATTGCTGCGGTTTATTTGCATGAATACGCCAAAAGTGGCTGGTTTGTGCGCTGGGTTCGCATCACCGTCAACAACCTGGCCGGCGTGCCGTCGATTGTCTACGGCATTTTTGGCCTGCAATTTTTTGTCTACGGGATCGGTGGCAGCATTGATCAATGGTTTTTCAGTGAAAACTTACCAACCCCAACCTTTGGTACGGGTGGATTGATCTGGGCTTCTTTGACCATGGCGTTGCTGACCTTGCCAGTCGTGATTGTTGCAACTGAAGAAGGGCTCTCTGCCGTGCCAAAAGGCATGCGTGAAGGCGCACTCGCCTTGGGCGCGTCCCAATGGCAAACCATTTGGCGTGTGGTGCTGCCCATGTCCAGTCCGGGCATCCTGACAGGGGTCATTCTCTCCATTGCACGTGCGGCTGGCGAAGTGGCGCCGCTCATGTTGGTCGGCGTGATTAAGTTGGCGCCGCATCTGGCCTTGGATGGGCATTTTCCCTTCTTTCACCCCGAACGAAAATTTATGCATTTGGGATTTCATATCTACGATGTCGGCTTTCAAAGCCCCAACGTCGATGCTGCAATTCCCATGGTGTATGTCACCACCTTCTTTCTCTTGACCCTGGTTTTGGGTTTGAATGCGCTGGCCATGATCTTGCGCCAAAAACTGCGTCAACGTTACCGTAGTGGTGCGTTTTAATTAAGGAGCACTTGTGCATACTGGACTCGAAAAAACCGCACTGGCCGTCAATAACCTCGACTTCTATTACGGCGAAAAAAAGGCTTTAAGCGATATCACCATGAACATCCCTAAAGGTTTGGTAACCGCTTTTATCGGTCCTTCCGGCTGTGGCAAATCAACCCTACTTCGCTGTTTCAATCGCATGAACGATTTGGTCGATAGTGCGCGCACCCACGGTGAAATTATCCTGGATGGACACAACGTTCTGGGCGATTCCTTTGATGTCATCCAGTTGCGCCGGCGAATCGGCATGGTGTTCCAGAAATCCAATCCCTTCCCCATGTCGATTTATGAAAATGTAATTTATGGCTTGCGCATTGCCGGTGTGAAAAAAAAGGCAGTTCTGGATGAGGCTGTTGAACGCAGTTTGCGCGGCGCGGCCTTATGGGAAGAGGTCAAAGACCGCCTGCACGATTCGGCACTTGGCCTTTCAGGCGGCCAAATGCAGCGTCTGTGCATCGCGCGCGGCATTGCGGTCAATCCTGAAATCCTTTTAATGGATGAGCCGTGTAGTGCACTCGACCCGATTGCTACGGCAAAAGTTGAAGAATTGATTCACGAACTCAAAAACAGCTTTACGGTTGTCATTGTTACGCACAATATGCAACAAGCTGCGCGCGTTTCGCAAAAAACAGCATTTTTGTATATGGGTGAGTTGATTGAGTTTGGCGATACTTCCCAACTCTTCACCAACCCCACGCAATCGAAAACAGAAGACTATATTACTGGACGGTTTGGTTAGAGGAAATTATGGCAGAACAACATTTTCACCGCGAAATTAGCGAATTAAAGAGCCAGGTCGCAATCCTGGGTGGCATGGTTGAAGGCGGGATTGGCCGCGCTCTGAAAGCTTTGCGCGAAGGCAACTTGGCCATGGCACAAGAGGTGGTTGAATCCGACAAAGTGATTGACGAGATCGAGGTTCAAATTGAGGAAGCCTGCCTCAAGGTTCTGGCCTTGTACCAGCCGGTTGCGCGCGACCTGCGAACCGTCATTACCATCCTCAAAGTCACCAATGACCTCGAGTCCATGGGCGATTTGATGGAGTCAATTGCCAACAAAGTGGCCCTGGTCGACGCTGAAAACTTTGAACGCAGCCCCATGAAATTGGGGCCCATGGCCGATAAAGCCATGGAAATGGTCCACAAAGCGCTCGATTGCCTGTTGCAGGAAAACGTACGGGTTGCGCGCGAAGTCCATCAACTGGACGAAGTGGTTGATCAATACCACGCGGAAAACCACAAAACGGTTGCCGATGGCATTAATTCGCGCGGTGACAAATTTTCGCTGGCCGAATTGAAGTTGCTTTCCGTTTCCCGTGCTTTGGAACGCATCGCCGATTTGGCCACCCACATTGCCGAAGATGTGATTTATCTGGTTGAGGCGAAAATTGTTCGCCATCGCAAAGTGATTTAAGAAAAAGAAGGGGAGGCTCCTGATGTCGCGCATTTTGATCATCGAAGACGAAGACGATATTGCCCGTTTGTTGGAATTCAACCTCGTACGCGAAGGTTTTGACGTTCAAAAGGCTGACACCGGGCATAAAGGGTTAACCGTGGCCCAACAGCAATTGCCTGACCTGATCCTGCTCGATTTAATGTTGCCCGAACTCAATGGCCTTGAAGTGTGTCGCCGACTGAAAGCCAATCCCAAAACAGCCCGGATTCCCTTGATTATGCTGACAGCAAAAGGTGAAGAGGCCGATGTGGTTACTGGCTTGGAATTGGGCGCCGATGATTACATCGCCAAACCCTTCAGTATTCGCATCTTACTGGCCCGTGTTCGTTCTGTTTTACGTCGTGGTGCTCCGCTTGAGAACCAGGAGAGTGAGTGGGTCCACGTGGGCGATCTGAAAATCCATACCGGTCGCCATGAAGCCGTTTTGGCCGAGGAAACCCTGCCTTTGACCCCACTGGAATTTCAACTTCTGCTCACCTTGGCCAGCAAACCCGGCTGGGTCTTTACCCGCAACCAAATCGTGGCCCAGATTCGCGGCGAAGATTATGCCGTAACCGATCGTGCCGTGGACGTATTGATGGTCGGGTTGCGCAAAAAATGTGGCGATTTTGCCACCCGCTTAGAAACGGTCCGCGGCATTGGCTACCGTTTGGCGGAGGGCAAGTGATTCGGCTCAAATGGAAGCTTTACCCTTCCTATTTCGTTATTACCTTTGCCGTATTAATTCTGGTTGGCCTATTGGCACGGGCCGAACTGCGTGCGGTCTATCTCAAACAATTGCGTTTGGATCTGGACCACCGCTGCACTTCCGTTTCGCTTCTGTTGGCCCATACCTGGCCTGAAACAGGCATTTACAGTTCTTATGAACTCAAAAAGCTGGCCATGGACCCGACCCTGCGAATCACCTTGATTCGTGCCGATGGGGTAGTGGTGGGTGATACCGATAAACCTGCTGAAAGCTTGAAAAATCATTCGGATCGGCCGGAATTTATTGAGGCGCTTAAGTCGGGGACGGGCTCGTCCATCCGCGACTCGGCCAGTATCGGCCATGAAATGCTTTATGTGGCGCATCGGACCCAGGATCCCCAGGGCAATCCTCTGGTTGTTCGCTGTTCCATGGGTATGAATTTTATTCGCGCCGAGTTGCGCCGCTTTAGTTTCACCTTGCTCTGGTCGTTTCTGGCCGCTTCGATATTGGCTGCTGTTGCTTCCTGGTTCGTCGGCGCGCGCTTGAGCCGTCCCATTGAACAGCTCTCCATGCAAGCCAAACGCTTTGCCGAAGGGAATCTGAAAGAGCGCTCGCATATCGGTACGGTTAAAGAGTTGGAAGTGCTCAACAGCAGTCTGAACGAAATGGCCGGATTGCTCGAAAAACGCCTGGACCACGTTATCGCCCAACGCAATGAGCACGAAGCCGTATTGCACTCCCTGGCCGAAGGGGTGTTGGCCGTTAATGATCGACACCACATCATCAGCATCAATCCTTCTGCCGAACGCATGCTTCACATTGTCGGTCAACCGATTGGCCAACCCATGGTGGAATGGATTCGCAATCCCGAAATTGTCGAAGCGCTTGATAAATCGCGTCAGATTGGGGCGCCAGTTACCAAAGAGGTCCTGCTCTATCTGCCCGAAGAGCGGGTGGTCCGCATTGTCGCCGCACCTCTTCGCGATAATGGCGGAAAAGATCGCGGCGCCGTGTGCGTCCTATTCGACATGACTGGCATGCGCAAGTTGGAACAGGTCCGAACTGATTTTGTGGCCAATGTCAGTCACGAACTGAAAACCCCTGTAACGGCCATCAAGGGATTTATCGAAACGCTTCTGGATACGCCCGATTTGGATGGCGAACAGATGCGCGAGTTTTTGGGCCTGACCAATAAACACGTGGTGCGCCTGCAGCAAATTATTGAGAATTTACTGTTCTTGTCGCATTTGGAACGACCGGATCTCGACCTGCAATTGGTCTCTCTCGATCTGGTCCAAGTCGCTAAACGCGCCGTTTCTGCCTGCGAAAGTTTGGCCGCGACCAAAGGCTCAAAAATTCAATTGATCGGTGAAGGGCCCGCGCAAATTCAAGGCAATGGCGCGCTGCTGGAACAGTGTCTCGTCAATCTGGTGGAAAATGCCATTAAGTACGGTGCCTCTGAAGACACGATTGAGCTCGCCATTCAAAAAAGCGATAACAAGATCCTGGTCACCGTGACCGATCACGGCGAAGGCATTCCACGCGAACACCTGCAACGCATCTTTGAACGTTTTTATCGGGTTGACCGCGCGCGTAACAAGGCCACAGGCGGCACCGGGCTCGGCCTTGCAATCGTCAAACACATCACGCAACTGCATAAAGGTCGGGTTGATGTCAGCAGCGAAATGGGCAAAGGTTCCACCTTCACCTTGAGCTTTCCTGAAACTAACCCGTAACCTTATTTAAGAAGGCCAATCGAGCGGCGCCTAAAAAACCCGCTTGATTGCCCAGCTCCGCCGCTTGGATGATGACGCCTTGTGCCGGTTGACGAAAGGCCCGGCCCTTGACCTCGCGCCAAATCGCGCCTTGTAAAAGGTCGAAGGCTGGTGAAACGCCACCGCCGATTGCAAAAAAAGGAAAGTTCATGGCGTTGAGCAGACCGGCAATCGCGATACCCAAGGCCTGACCTGCTGCAGCAAATAATGCCTGACAATCTGCATCGCCAGCACGGGCCGCATCGGCCATGTCGCGCACATCAAAATCCGCATCGCCAGAGCTCGATCGCAGGAGCGGACACAAACCGCGTGATTGGGCCGCTTTGGCGGCTCGAATCAATGCTGTAGCAGAGGCGTACTGTTCTAGGCATCCGCTGCCACCACAGCCACACAATAATCCCTCTGGGTAAATTGGAATATGACCTAACTCGCCGGCCATGCCAAACGTGCCATTCCAAATTTGACGGTTAAGGATGACCCCACCGCCTACGCCTGTGCCCAATGTGAACAGTACCATGTGCTCAAAATCCCGGCCGCGGCCCAGCCAACTCTCGCCTAAGGCGGCGAGGTTTGCGTCATTTTCGATCTGGACTTGGCTCAAGCCGCGATTGCGTAGGGCGGACACCAGTTTGACATGGTTCCAGCGCGGGAAATTGGGCGCCTGACTAATCGTTTCTTTGTCCGGACAAATCCCGCCCGGAACGGCGATGCAGGCAGGCAACAACTGATCGGGTCCGGAGATTTCCCGCACAACTTCAGCGATTTGATCACAAACCTGATCAAATTCTCGCCCGCGGGTGGCGACTTTGTGCTGAGATAGGAGTTGGCCAGACCGATCCACGAGCCCGGCCTTAATAAACGTTCCCCCCAAATCAATTCCGATCACCTGATCCATATGTTCCTCTTTCCTAACTGTTCAATGCCCCATTATAGGTCAGCCTCGCCTAACGGGGTGCCGGCATGTTTTCTAGTGAACCTACAAAACAAAGGCGGTTTTTGCTTTCTTTAAAGCCTGTTTTTTTATATTATCGGGCCAAAATGTAGTAAAACTACAAATTGAGCCCTCACGGAGGTAGTGAATGGCTGAAATTTTACCCGTTGAACCTTTTGATTTGATTATCTTTGGGGGAACGGGCGATCTGTCCATGCGCAAGCTGTTGCCCGCTTTGTTTAACCGGGACCGCGACCAACAGTTTTCGCCCGACTCGCGGATTGTTGCCGTTTCGCGCGCGGAACTGGATCCGGATGCCTTTCTTAAACAGGTGCTCGATTCGCTGAAAGAGCACAATGCCTATCAAAAGGGCGATGCAGAAGTCTGGAAACGCTTTGCTAAGCGCTTGCTGTATGTGCGCCTGGATGGCACCAAGCCGGACGGTTGGGAACCCATCGCTGATCTTTTTACCCAGCAGGCCGAAAAAATCCGCGTCTTTTATCTGGCCACCTCGCCAGGCATTTACGGGCCGATCTGCCAAATGTTGGCCCAAAAAGGTTTGGTGAATCGCCATGGTCGAGTGGTGTTGGAAAAGCCCATCGGCCATGACTTGGTTTCAGCGGAACAGATTAACTTGGAGGTGGGTCGGGTCTTTCAAGAGGACCAGGTCTACCGGATCGATCACTACCTGGGCAAGGAATCGGTTCAGAATCTGATTACCTTGCGTTTTGGCAATTCCCTGTTTGAGCCGTTGTGGCGCAGCGGATACATCGATCACGTTCAGATCACGGTGGCCGAAAGTATTGGTGTGGGCTCCCGCGGCGATTATTACGACAAGATGGGTGCCTTGCGCGATATGGTGCAAAACCACATCCTGCAGATGCTCTGCCTGGTCGCCATGGAACCACCGATCTCTTTGGACCAGGACATTATCCGCGGCGAAAAAATCAAGGTTTTACGCGCATTGCGCCCGATTGGGGTGGATGAAGTCAAAGCCAAAACCGTGATCGGTCAATACACAGAAGGCGTGATTGGCGGGAGTGCCGTTCCGGGTTATGAAAGCGAACTTAAACGCAAAAGCCCAACTGAAACATTTGTGGCAATAAAAGCTGAAATCGATAACTGGCGCTGGGCTAACGTACCCTTTTACCTTCGCACCGGTAAACGCCTGCCGGATCGTTATTCTGAGATCGTCATTCAGTTCTCACCGGTTAAACACTCCATTTTCAAGCCGCACATGGGTGAGCTTTTGCCCAACACGCTCAACATCCGCCTGCAGCCCAATGACGGTGTCACGTTATCGATGATGACCAAGGAACCAGGGCCAGGCGGCTTGCGCATTCGCTCGATGCCGCTTAATTTGACCTTTGCCGATGCCTTTGAACGTTACTACAACAATGCGTACGAGCGTTTGCTGATGGAGGTCGTTCGCGGCAATCCGGCTCTGTTCATGCGTCGCGATGAGGTTGAAACAGCGTGGTCCTGGATTGACCAAATTATTGGCGCCTGGCAAGCGACCAATACCAAACCCCAACCCTACATGGCCGGTTCTTGGGGCCCATCCCGTTCTGCACTGTTGATGGACCGCGATCATCGCGCCTGGCATGAATCGCAAGGCTGGTAACTCGTTGCAAAAACGCTTTTTTAGCAATCGTGAAGACCTGTGGACCGAGTTGGTTCAGGTGGCGCAACAGCAAATTGAGTTGGCCGTCCAGGAATCAGGTCGAGCTTCGCTGGTCCTCTCGGGTGGATCAACCCCGGCACCCCTTTACAAGCGACTTGCCACCTTGGACCTGCCTTGGACACACCTCTACTGCACCTTATCCGATGAACGTTGGGTGCCTGAAAGTGATCCTGACAGCAATCAAGCAATGATCCAAAAAACCTTGTTCGCGGCGGGTCACGATGCTTTGTTTCAGCCCCTGTTTGTGCCTGGATTGAAACCCGTTCAAGCCGAAGCACCCTTGCATCTGAACCTTGAGGCCTGGCCGCGTCCCTTCGATTGGGTGCTTTTGGGCATGGGAGAGGATGGCCATACCGCCTCCTTCTTCCCCGGTGCTCCAGAATTGGCGCAAGCGCTGGACCTCCATTCTGATCGATTGTGTCGGGCGATCCATCCACCCGAATCCAAAATAGCCCGAATGACCCTAACCCGAACCGCACTATTGAATAGCCGGAGTATCTCCTTACTGGTGTTGGGCGATGCCAAACGCGAAGTCCTGGAACGTGCGGTTCAACCGGGACCCATCACCGCGTTACCTGTGCGATCGATTCTCTTTCAGGACCATGCACCGGTGACGGTCTATTGGGCACCATGAGGAGAAAAGATGCTCCATCCCAAAATTGCTGAGATTACCGAAACCATCGTGCGGCGTAGCGAACATTCGCGCACAAGCTATCTGAAAAAGATCCGAGAGGCCCGCTCCCAAAAGCCCAAACGCGTCCATTTAAGTTGTGGCAATTTGGCCCATGGCTTTGCGGCCTGTGCACCGGATGCCAAGGGTCTGTTGGCGGGAGATCAAGCACCCAATCTGGCCATCGTCAGTGCCTACAACGATATGCTTTCCGCTCACCAGCCGCTGCGCGATTATCCCGAATGGATTAAACGGGCGATTGAACCGGTGGGCGCAGTGGCCCAATTTGCGGGTGGTGTGCCGGCCATGTGCGATGGGGTCACCCAGGGCCAGCCGGGCATGGAACTCTCACTGTTCAGCCGCGATGTCATTGCCATGGCAACAGCCGTGGCGCTTTCCCACGACATGTTCGACGGCACCTTATGCCTTGGCGTATGCGACAAAATCGTTCCGGGCCTGATGTTGGGTGCTCTGAGCTTTGGCCATTTGCCGACCCTTTTTGTACCGGCAGGGCCCATGCCCTCCGGCTTGCCCAATGCCGACAAGGCGCGCATTCGCCAGCTGTACGCAGAAGGCAAAGTCGGCCGGGCCGAGTTGTTGGAAGCAGAGTCGGCCTCCTATCACGGGCCGGGAACCTGTACCTTTTATGGCACCGCAAACACCAATCAGATGTTGATGGAGTTAATGGGCCTGCATTTGCCGGGGGCCAGTTTTGTTAACCCGGGCACCGATCTGCGCCGCGCGTTGACCGAACAGGCTGGTTTGCAGTTGGTTGCCCTGGTCCGTCAGCAGGCGCCCGGAATCGGTGAAATGCTGGACGAAAAGAGTTTTGTTAATGGCATTGTCGGTCTCCTGGCGACCGGTGGTTCGACCAACCTGACTATCCACTTATTGGCCATGGCTCGTGCCGCTGGTATCCTCCTGGACTGGCAGGACTTTTCTGAACTGTCGGCCGTGGTTCCCCTATTGGCGCGGGTCTATCCCAATGGTCAGGCCGATGTGAACCATCTGGTCGCGGCTGGGGGTCTTGGCTTTATCATTCGAGAATTGCTGGCAGCCGGTTTATTGCATGAAGACGTTACCACGGTAATGGGCAAGGGTTTGGATAGCTATTGTCAGGAACCCTTCCTGGAACGCAATAAGTTGACGTATCGCCCCGGCTTGAGCGAGTCTGCCGATCTTCAGGTTTTGCGCCCTCATGCCCAACCTTTTCAGGTCGATGGTGGCTTAAAAATGCTGCATGGCAATTTGGGTAAGGCTGTGATCAAAAGGTCAGCCGTAAAACCTCAGCATTTGCGCGTCCACGCGCCGGCCCGGGTTTTTGATAGCCAGGACGATTTTTTGGCCGCATTTAAACAAAACGCGCTCACCGGGGACCTGGTCGCCGTGGTGCGTTTTCAGGGACCGAAAGCCAATGGCATGCCCGAACTGCACAAATTGACCCCGGCCCTGGGTGTGTTGCAGGACCGCGGCCAATCGGTAGCGTTGGTAACCGATGGTCGCATGTCTGGGGCGTCTGGCAAGGTGCCAGCCGCGATCCATTTGTGCCCGGAAACCGTGGAAGGTGGCGCGTTGGCCCGGGTTAACGATGGCGATTGGATTTTACTCGATGCGGAACAGGGTGTTCTGGAAATTCAAGTTTCGGAAGCGGTTTGGGCCAGCCGGGAGGCGGCGGAATGTGATCTCAGCTCGGTTCATTCCGGCTGTGGCCGCGAACTTTTTGCCGGATTCCGCCATTTGGTCAGCAGCGCAGATTCGGGCGCTTCGGTCCTGTTCCATGAGGAGGTATCGAAATGAACGCGTCCAATGCAGCCTTGGAACCCATTTTGCGCGCGTGCCCGATCATCCCCGTGATTACCCTGCCCAGTGCCGAGTGTGTTATGCCTTTGGCGGAAACCCTGATAACCAATGGTCTGACAACATTGGAGATAACTTTGCGTTCCCCATTTGCACTCGAAGCCATTGGGCATTTGCGGCGTTCGTTCCCGAAAGCGGTGATCGGTGCCGGGACCTTGACCCAGATCGACCAAATTACCGCTTTGGAATCTGTGGGCGCTCAATTTGTGGTTAGTCCGGGTGCAACTGATGCGCTGATTGAGGCCATGAACCAATCGAAAATGGCCTTCCTGCCCGGGGCCGCCACGCCCTCGGAAATGATGCGCCTAGCGCAGGCCGGTTATACGGTGTTGAAATTTTTCCCCGCGGCGGCTATGGGCGGGCCTGCCGCGCTTAAGGCGCTCTCTGGCCCGTTTTCCGATTTGCGTTTTTGTGCAACGGGTGGAATCGGGTTCGCTCAAGTAGCTGATTATTTGAGGTTGCAAAATGTCTGCGCGATCGGAGGTTCCTGGATGGTGGATCCCGCTCTGATCCAGGAAGGAGCTTGGTCAGAAATTGGCCAACGCGCCTATGCTGCGGGCCAACTTGCAATAACGCTCTCTAACGGAAGGAAATGAAAGATGGCCGATCAATTTGAAGGCTTAAGACAGGATGAAGTTCGGGTCGGCATGGACGCTAAATCCATCAAAGAAGATTTTCGGGCGCATCTCAATTTGTCACTGGGCAAAGATGGTTACATCGCCAAACCCATTGATTATTATCACGCGCTGGCGCTTTCGGTCCGCGATCGTCTGATGGACCGTTGGGTCAAAACCCAACAAGCCCATTACCGCACCAAGGCCAAGCGCGTCTATTACCTCTCCCTCGAGTTTTTAATGGGACGGGTGCTCAACAATAACCTGCTCAACCTCAACTTACATGAACCGGTCGGTCAGGCCTTTGACCAATTGGGCCTGGACTTGGATCAACTTCGTAATGAAGAGATGGATATGGGCCTGGGCAATGGCGGATTGGGTCGTTTGGCCGCCTGTTACATCGACTCCATGGCTACCTTGGACATTCCAGCGATTGGTTACGGCATTCGCTACAACTACGGTATTTTCCGCCAGCAAATCGAAGAGGGCCGACAAATCGAACATCCAGACGATTGGCTCAAGTGGGGCAATCCCTGGGAAATTCCGCGTGCCCATCGGCAATTCACCGTCCATTTTGGTGGCGAGTTGGAAACCCAGATAGAAGATGGAGTTGAGTCCGTAAAGTGGGTCAAAACAACCCCCGTGATTGGCATCCCCTACGATGTACCGATTGCCGGGTACCAGTGCAAAACGGTCAACACCCTGCGGCTCTGGAGTGCCCACGCCACCGAGGATTTTGACTTTAATGACTTCAACCAAGGCGATTACATTGCTGCCGTTGAGAGCAAAGTCATGGCCGAAAATTTGACCAAGGTGCTTTATCCCAACGATATGCACCATAGCGGTAAGGAACTGCGTCTGCGCCAACAGTACCTGTTTGTCTCCTGTTCGTTGCAGGACATTGTGCGTCGATTCAAGAACACTTCCGGAGATTGGCAGCAGTTCCCCCAACTCAATGCCATTCAAATGAACGATACCCACCCGTCTCTGGCCGTTGCTGAGTTGATGCGTATCCTGGTCGATCAGGAACAGCTCGAGTGGGACCATGCCTGGTCGATTACGGTTCAGAGTTTGGCCTATACCAACCACACTTTGATGCCAGAAGCCTTGGAAACCTGGTCGGCCGAAATGCTGAAAAAGTTATTGCCGCGGCCGTTTTCCATCATTCAGAAAATCAATGAGCAGTTCCTTGCCGAAGTGGCTCAGGCCCGACCCAACGATCTGGCGTTTCTCAATAAGGTCAGCATCATTGAGCCCGGTCGAGATTCACGGGTGCGCATGGCCAATTTGGCAATTGTGGGCTCGCATAAGGTGAATGGGGTTGCTGCACTGCACACGGATTTGCTTAAACAACGAGTGGTTCCAGAATTTGCCTCGCTTTACCCTGATCGGTTTGCTTCGATTACCAATGGCATTACCCAACGCCGCTGGTTACTGCACGCCAATCCGGGTTTGGCCCAACTCATTACTGATGCGATTGGTGATGGTTGGGTGAGAGACTTGAGCCAGTTGCGTCGTCTGGATGCCCTGGTCACAGACCGTTCATTTGCCGAACGGTTCGACCAGGTCAAACTTCAGAACAAACAGCGCCTGACCGAGATTATCCAGCGTAAATGGGGCTGGACACTCAATCCACACGCCATGTTTGATATCCACATCAAACGTTTTCACGAATACAAGCGCCAGTTGATGAATGCCCTGCACATGGTGATGTTGTACAACCGCCTGAAAGCGAATCCCGGCATGGAATTCCATCCACAAATTTTTCTCATCGCCGGCAAGGCTGCTCCCGGCTATTTCATGGCCAAATTGTTTATCAAGCTGATCAATGATATTGGCCAGAAAATCAATAACGATCCGGAAATCAACGAGAAGCTCGGTGTTTATTTTCTGCCCAATTATGGCGTGACGATGGCGGAACGGCTCGTTCCTGCGGCCAATATCAGCGAACAAATTTCGACGGCGGGTTACGAAGCCTCTGGCACCGGGAACATGAAATTCATGCTCAACGGTGCCTTGACGATTGGCACATTGGATGGTGCCAACATTGAGATGGCAGAAGAGGTGGGCCGAGACAACATGTTCATCTTCGGCCTCAATGCGGACGAAGTGCATGAGCGCCGCCAATCTTATCAGCCGCGTGCAATTTACGAACAAAACCCCGAAATCAAGGCCGCGCTGGACTTAATTTTCAGCGGCTACTTCAGCGATGGGGATAACCAACTCTACAATCCGATTCGGGAATCGCTGCTCGACCATGGCGATTATTTTATGGTCCTGGCCGATCTGGACGCCTTCTCTCAAGCACAACAAGCGGCCCAGGCCCAGTACCGTGACCTTCAGGGTTGGACCCAAATGGCCATCCGCAATACGGCGGCTGCCGGAAAATTCTCATCGGATCGCTCGATCGCAGAGTATGCGCATCAGATCTGGAATGTGCCCATTCGAGGCACCTGATGTTCCGCATCTACTGGCTTGTATGTCTTATGCCTTTTGCGTGGGGTCAGGAATGGGTCGTTTCCCATTTGACCCGGCCCGGCCAGGGCTTCCAAACCCAGATCCTATTGGAGAATACGCAGGCCTTGGCAGAAGCGGTGCTGCTTAAACCCTATGATGCTCAAGGCCAGGCTTTGCCTGAAGTGGCGCTTATTATTGAGCCATTTCAGTCTCGTGTACTTCAGGCCAATGAATTGGGGCCTGATTCCATCGCATGGCTAAAGATCAGCAGCTCCAGTGTGTTACAGGTAAGTGTGGTGTACCAGGCCAGCGGTGGCGCCGCCCGGGTAGTGGTGCCCGCGCAATTGCCCGGCGACCAGTTCCGGTTACACCCATCGAGCACGGATGATGGACTTGTCTGGGACGGCGTTGCTTTAGTCAATGTTGCCAATACCAATAACCAGGTGAGTTTGACCGCGCGGCGGTTGGATCACAGTTTAATTGATGGGGTGCAGTGGACGTTGACGGCCCACCAAAAAGTCCTGGCGGTTTTATCCGATACATTGCCTTTGGCAGGGCAGGCCGGTTACTACGAAGTGGTTTCCACCCAACCGATTGGATTGACGGGTTTGAGCGGTACCCAGGATCGCAGTCTGATTTGGGCACCGAGTGCCCAGCCGCTGAAACTGTATACGCCGACCACATTCCAGGTGCGCGGAGAAGGACCTTTCCAGGCTAAAGCATCCGTGTATCCCGTTTCCGGTCAATGGGATAGCAATTGGAATGGCGGAACCGCTTTTGATTTGGTGGACGATGGTTCGCTCGGCGATGCGACTTCGGGGGATGGTGTTTGGAGCCGGCGTTTTTTGCTCGAACCGTATCTGGAAGCCCCGTTTCATTGGGGTCCGTTGCATGGCGGTGTCTGGTTGCCTGAAGGTCGACCTGATCCGGCTTTTTGGGCGGTCGATGGCCAACCGATCACAGTTGATTTTGTGCCCAACGATAGCCGAAACTGTACTCGCGTTTTTCGGCCCGAACAGCCCCAATGGCTGCAAGATGCGGTGGTTTATGAAGTTTTCGTGCGCAGTTTCCAGGACAGTGATGGCGATGGAAAGGGCGATATACGCGGGTTGATCCAACGTCTGGATGTTTTAAACGATGGCGATCCCGCGACCCAAACCGATCTGGGCATTGATGCCCTGTGGCTGATGCCCATATTCGCATCGCCCAGCTACCACGGTTACGATGTCACGGATTATTACACCATCGCCGCTGATTACGGCTCCATGGCTGATTTTCGCGAACTGGTTCAGGCCTGTCATCAACGGGGCATTCGCTTGATCCTCGACCTCGTCATTAACCATACTTCCAATCAGCATCCCTGGTTTCAGGCCTCCAAAGATCCCAATTCGGCTTACCGCAATTGGTATGTTTGGTCCGCGACCAATCCCAATTGGCAGTCACCATGGGGCAGCCCGGTTTGGCATGCCAGCAACAGCGCGTTCTATTACGGTCTTTTCTGGTCCGGCATGCCGGACTTGAATTTTCATCAACCGGATGTGCGAAACGAAATTCAAAAGATCGTGTCGTATTGGTTGGGTTTGGGCGTGGATGGTTTTCGGATCGATGCGGCGCGTTACCTTTACGAGGAAGGACCGGGTCCAGGTCAACAATACGATGCACCCGCAACTATCTCCTGGCTAAAGGATTTGCAGCGTTTCTGTCAGGTCATCAATCCGGAAAGTGCGCTGATTTTAGAGGTGTGGGACTCAAGCCAAACCATAGCGCGTTATGTCAACAATCAGGGTCCACTTGCCTTTAATTTTCCACTGAGCGATGCGCTGATCCAAACGGTTAAACAGACCCAAGTCCAGAATTTGCGGTCAACCGTATGTGGTCAGAACGAATCCTTTCAACCCACAGCTTTGGATGCCAATTTCCTGACCAATCACGATCAAACCCGCCTGGCGACGCAACTGGATGGTAACCCGACCAAGCTAAAAAATGCAGCCTCACTTTTGTTGACTTTGCCCGGTGTGCCCTTTGTCTATTACGGTGAGGAACTGGGCTTGCGCAATGGGCCGGGTTCAGCAGATGAGCAAAAGCGCTTGCCGTATGCCTGGGACCCGAGTCCCAAGGTCGGGTTTACCAATGGCACGCCTTGGGTCAGCCTGCCGCCAAATTACGGTAGCCAAAACCTGGCCTTTCAACGCGATGACCCGCAGTCTCTGTGGCGGCATTACCACAAGATGATCGACCTGCGCCACCAACATTCGGCCTTGCGCACGGGCAGCCTGAGCCCTGTCCAAAACAACCGCGAACCCTTGATATGGTCGCACTTTTGTGAGTCCGAGGTGGAGCAAGTGCTTGTCGTCATCAACTTATACAACGCACGTATTGCGGATATCCAATTGAATCTTAATTTTTTGGCACCAGGTAGTGTGCTGTTTGAGGGACAATCCGCCAACACGCTGACCTCGAATAGCAACGGCATGTGGGTGGTCGATAGCTTAAACGCGGGAGACGTCCGGATTTTTCAGGTCGTTCAAGCGAATCAATGACTTCTTCCAATTCGGCTTGATTTTTGCGAAGTATATGCCGATAGTAAGGGTGCTCCCAACCCTGACTAAGGAGGCTTTATGCTTCATCTATTTCCCTTGCTTTGGGGATTGGGCTTTATCACCCATCCCGTGGCGGTGGATGGCAAAGCGTTATTCACCGACAAAAAGTGCAACAAGTGCCATACCATCGAATCTCAAGGTATCGCGGTTCTACCCAAAGCCAATGCCGACGAAGAGGAAGATGAGGGCAGCGAACCGAAGGACTTATCTCATGTGGGATCTGATCACGATGTGGCCCAAATCAAACAATGGTTGCAGCGCACCCTGGAGAAAGACGGCAAAAAACACAAAAAGAAATTTGTGGGTTCCGACGAGGAGTTGGATGCTATTGCCCAGTGGCTCGTTTCGCTTAAGTAATTAACCGGATCGGGACTGAAAGCGGTTCCGATCCATAGCTTTAACCTTGATTCCCCTTCTGGTCTTGGCCATAATGGAAGGGCTCCCAATCCCCTCATAAGGAGGCTTCAATGCTCCATATTATCTGCTTGATGACAGGTATCTATTTTTTTAACGCCCCTTTCGCGGTGGATGGCAAAGCGGTATTTACCGATAAAAAATGCAACAAATGCCATACCATCGAGTCCCAATCCATCCCCTTACTGCCAAAGGATGATGACGATGACGACGATGATGACAAAGAACCTAAAGATTTGAGTAAAGTGGGCGCAGAAGTGGACGCTGCAACGATCAAACAATTTCTGCAACGCTCCATCGAACTCAATGAAAAGAAACACAAAAAGAAATTTAGCGGCAGTGATGAAGAGCTGGATGCTGTGGCCAATTGGCTGGCATCGCTTAAATAGTCCGCTTCCATTCTTCCACCCGAAAGCCCACCTTGGTGTGGGCTTTTTGTTTTTATGGCCCTCCGTTCAGGTGGCAGTTTCGACCATTCAATCGCCCCTTTTTACCGATCGACGTGTTTTTGGAGACCCGCACCTGGGACCAACGTAGGATTGTTCTCGGAAACCGATGTTGAAGGAGATACATGTCATGTTGGTATTTTGGTTGTTGATAACAGGGCTCGAAATTCCGGAGATCGAACAGACGATCCAGCAGGGCGATTGGCAAAAAGCCCAGAACCAAGCGATTCAGGTTTTGGAAAAAGATCCAAACCTTACAGATGCCTACTGGTATTTGGTAAAACTGCCCCATGCCAGTCGCGACTTGGCGGAGGCCTTAAAATGGGCTGAAAAAGGGTTGGTCCATGTGAAGCAGAACGCCTTGTATTATCTTGAGCTGGCTCGATTGACTTCTGCGCGCCTGAATGAAAATAAGATGCTTTGGATGGGCGGGAGTTCTAAGTATTTGGGTTACCTGGATCAGGCCATTCAAATCGATCCAGATCTGTATGCGGCTTACCACGAAAAAATTGGCTTTTTATGCCAAGCACCGGGTATGGTCGGCGGCGACAAAAAACAAGCTTTGGCATTGGCAGAGTCCTTGACCCAACGTCAGGCCGACCAGGGTTATAAAGCTCAAGTAACCGTTTACAACGCAATGGAGCAACCTGAAAAGGCCAAAGCGATCCTGGAACAATGGATTGAACAGAGCCCTTCCGGACCGGCCTACTATGAGATGGGTATGCTCATGCAAAGTCAAAAGGATTATCCCGCTGCGTTGAGCTGGCTGGAACGTGCTTGGGAGAAAGGCTTTAGGCCTGCCCTTTATCAAGCCGCACGGACGCGGATCCTCGGTCAATTTGAAGCAGATAAGGCCATCGCCAACCTGCAAACTTATTTAGAGGAGCCAGACCCCCGCTTGGTCGCAGCCGCCTGGTGGCGAATGGGCAATGCCCAAGAACAACTCGCTCAGAAAAATGAGGCTCGCGCCAGCTACCAAAAGGCCTTGCAACTGGATCCCAATTTTGAAGAGGCCAAAAAAAGCCTCAGCCAATTGAAGTAAGGAGCGCAGAATGTCTATTTTTTTGTTTTTGTTATTTGCTGCTGATGACCTGGTCCGTAACCCTGCCCAGGCACCTAGTCCAATGCTTTCCTTCACCGAAACCCTACGCTTAGGCGATGAAAACATCGATCATTTGGCCTGGGGTCTTGAGTCGGCACTGGCCATTGATGAGCAAGGCAATCTGGCCATTTTGGACCGCGCGAATCAGCGTTTGATTGCATTGAATGATTCGGGCAAATTGTTGTGGCAAGTCGGTGGCAAAGGCCAGGGTCCGGGCGAAATGTTGGGGCCGAGTGATGTCGTTTATTTTGACCATTCCTACTATGTATTTGATTCACTTAAACGCAAGGTTATGCAATTTAAGGCTTCAGATGGTTCGCTCCAATCCGAAACGACTTTGCCGGTACAATCCATGGCCGTTCTGTTCCCCGATATCAACCAACACGGGTTCATTTTCACCGTGGTGCAAATGGATGCCCAAATGCAGCAGAGTTATGTCTTGAAACTGTACGACAAGAATTGGCAATGGGTGGCCGATCTTGGCGCTACGCAGCTCGCGCCTGTCGATTGGTCGCAAATGGGTCAACCGGGCTTTTATGTCGATTATTTGGCCAAGCAATACGAATCGATTGCCAATGGTTTTCCCTTGGGCATCGCGCAAGAAGACCACTTTTTGTGTGTGCAAACCGCGAAATATGCCGGTACCTTTTGGGCTGCGGATGGCCGGAAATTGGGCGCTTTTGAGAAAGAGCATGTTGCCCTGCCGTACTCCGATGCCGCCCAAGAAGCAGTGGCGACTTCGATTACAGAAAATATCCGCATGAGTGCTCCTTTTGGCTCGGAATTTACCAGCAACGTTCAAAAGGCGGCACTGGCCAAAAACACGTTTCCCGATCGCATGAGTCCGATTGTAACCCTGATCGATGGTGAGCAAGGGTTTGCCATCCTACGCGATTTTGATGTGACCAAAGGGGCAGGCATTATTGACTTTTTTGATGTGAAGGGACGAAATACGGGTTCGGCCAATTATCGCGGCTATGGCGGTGATATGCTCTTGCGTGGGGGTCAACTTTACGATTTGGGCAATGGGCCGGATGAACTGGTTTATTTAATCCGTCAGAAGGCGGTCATCGCCCAATGATCCACACGCAAGAACGGGATCGGCTTCGTACCGCTCCCAATTTTCGCACTTTTATTCGCAACCCGCGGATGTGGCGTGAAATTCTGAAAACCTGTTTCTGGGGCGCTTTGTTCAGCCCTCTGGTCGCGATGGTGCTCAGTGGCCGTGTGGATGATCCGCTCGGTTATGCGCAACTCTGGTTGGAACATCCGCGCTTGTTTGCCATCATTCCCGCTGTTGGTGTGGTTTGGGCTTCCCATATTACCTTCGCCTCGTTTTTCCTGCGCTACTTTTTGGTACCCAAATTGCCGTTGCATCGACAGTTGCTGGGTTTCCTAAGCGTGGCAGGCTCCGGTTTTGTGATGGGTATGTTGACCCTTTTTATGATTTATTTTGAAATCAAAGTTTTTTTGGGTATGCGTGTCCTGGATCAAACCTCCATCCTCTCCCAATTGGTCTTTTCCGGGATTTTTGGGTTGGTGTTTGCCCTTATGTTCGCTTCTTTTTACGAGGGAGAAGTTCAATTGCGCCAAGCGGATGAGATGCGCACCAACTTGGAGCGTCACCGGCTCCAAGCCGAACTCATGAACCTCAACATGCGGATCCGACCCCATTTCTTTTTTAATGCGCTCAATACATTGAGTAACCTGATTGATTCAGATCCCGAACAAGCCCAGGGCTTTCTCTTAGAACTGAGCGATCTTTTTCGCCTGAGCTTTGAGCTCGGCCAAAAAGGTCCATTGTGCGCTTGGCACGAGGAACGTCGGCTGCTACAGCAATACCTCAATCTGGAACAAAGCCGTTTTGGTGACCGTCTGCAGTGGACTTTTGAGGTTGACGCGCCTGACACGGCGCCTTTTCCTGCCTTTTTTCTGCAACCGCTTTTTGAAAACGCCGTCCATCACGGGATTGGCCGAATCAAGTCGGGCGGCCTGATCCGGTTTCAAGCCCGTTACGAGGCAGGTACTTGGCAATTCACCCTGACCAATCCTCAACGGGAAGGAAAACCCTTTGCCTTCCATCCGGGCCATGCGCTGGAAACCATTCGGGACCGAATTGGTCTGATGAACGGGAGCTTGTCCGTAGACTCCACCGAAACGGAGTTTCAGGTTCAGGGCTGTTTTTTCCCCGAGGCCCTCACCCAAGGCTCCACTTAACGAGGAAGCAGCAAAGGCCCATGAATAGCGGCCTATTGCGTTGTATGTTTTTTTTTAAAGGGTTAGAAAAAGGTGACTTGTTGTTGGCTGGTTTTTTTATAAGCTACTGAAATAATTATGTTTTGGTTTGGCAAAGCGCTTGCCTCTGTTTCAAGCGGAGGTATTCCATGCTGATGTTTTTTTTGTGCTTTTGCCAGAAATTAGATGTTCTGGAGTTCGCTAAAGGCGATCCATCTGCGCTCCTATTTGAAAATAATGGCCCTTCCGCGCTGGTCCAAGTTGAATTGCGTCCGGTCAACGCGGCGAGCGGTGAGGTCCGTTGTGCAGCTTCCGGGGACCTGGATGGCGATGGCGATTTGGATGTGTTCCTGGGCTATGTCGGTCAGAATGGTGTCTGGTTCAACAACGGACTTGGCCGATTTACGGTCAGTTCTCAATCATTAGGTGAGGAGCGTCTGACCACAACTGTCGTTCTGGCTGATTTGGATTTGGATGGTGATTTGGATGCGGTCTGCGCCAATTGGGGTGCGCCCGAGGAAATTTTTTTGAACCAGGGCAATGGACAGTTCGTCGCTGGACCCAAACTGACCTACGACTACACCAAGGATGGAGTTACTGAACTCATCGAGGATTCAGGCCAGACCCGCGCGCTCGCGGTTGGCGATTTGAACGGCGACAACTATCCCGATATCATTCTCCACCACACCAACCAAACTGATGGTTGGCGCATTTACCTCAATCAAGGCAATGCAACCTTTAAACGGACGAAACAAGAGCCAAACATGGGTGCATTGGACGTCTTTGCCTTCACTCTTGGCGACCTGGACGGTGATAACGATTTGGATGTTTTTGTGTGTAACATTAATCAAGGTTCTGATCGGGTGTATTTGAACAATGGCGCAGGCCTCTTTAATGACAGCGGTCAAAGATTGGGCAACTTTCGCAGCACGGCGGCCGCCCTCGGTGATTTAGATGGCGATGGCGATTTAGATGCAGTAGTGGCCCATTCGGACCAAGATTGTGACGGCGCCAATTCCGTTTATTTCAACGATGGCAAAGGAAATTTCGAAGAAGTCCAGCTTTTTGGCAATGATCCCAGTTTCAGCCTTGCCTTGGGTGATCTGGACCAAGACGGTGATCTGGATGTGGTCGTCGGCAACCGTGGAACTGAAGGTTGGCCTGACCGGGTGTGGCTCAACGATGGCGTTGGACTCCTGAGTGACCAAGGTCAAAGACTTGGACATGCCCGCACTGGCCAAGTCCTCATCGGCAACTTTCGCAATCTTTTGCAAACGGTAGAAGGACTGACCTTTTGGGGTGAAGAGGGCGATCAGCTCCTGATTCAGCCGGATTTAAGTAATGCTACGGCTCAGGTTCGGGCATGGGATGCTCTCGGCCAGGAGATTTTCCTTGCACCGGCGATTTCGAAACAATCAGCCGGGTTTATGGCCTGGCCACAAGGCGCTCATTTGTTATCTGTTCAAGGCCACGTACAGGCTTGGCACCTTCACGACAGTGAGGTGCGTCGCCCATTACAAACGCCGCGCTCGGCCTGGCAATGTGATCTTCCGCGCGATGGTCAAATTACCTTGATCAATGCACAAAACCAAGACACAAAAGTCGAGGACGCCCTGGGTAATATCATCGCTTTGACGCCATTTGCTAGTTTGACCCAAGCTCAAATGGCGGGGACCCACTTGCTTGTAGCTGACCATCCCATTTTCGTTTTAGTGGAATTAGAGGATGGATCCGAGATCTCAGCCCGGCCAGTGATTCGGCCATAACCCTACGCTCCGGAGCACTTGGTCCGGAGCTTTGCCCATTACCCTGTGCAGTGCAAAATCGACTATGCTTTTAGCAGTTCTTTTGGCAGGAGTGGTCATGCGTTGTCGACAGCTTTTTGAGAAAACCAGTTCGACCTACACGTACCTTTTGTGGACAGATCAGGGTGTGGCGACCCTGATCGATCCCGTCGTGGAATGTGTTGAGCGCGACCTGCGTTTGATTGAGGAGTTAGGCCTGCGCTTGGGTTGGACGTTGGAAACCCATGTACATGCCGATCACATTACGGGTTCCGGCCTTCTGCGCCAACGCGTTGGCAGTCAAGCGCTTGTTTTTGCTGGTAATGATGTGCCGTGTGTGGATCGATTTGTTCAGGACGGCGAAAGCCTCGATTTAAACGGCGTGGTTTTACAGGTTTTGGCCACACCAGGCCATACGTCAGGTTGTGCAAGCTATCATTCACCTGAACTCGGGGCTGTGTTTACGGGCGACGCTCTGCTCATCCGCGGTTGTGGTCGAACCGATTTCCAACAGGGCAATGCCCGAACGCTGTTTGAGAGTGTGACCCGCAAACTGTTTCACCTTCCGGACGAGACCATTGTGTTTCCGGGCCATGACTACCGCGGATTCACCCAATCCACGATTGGTGAAGAAAAGCGTGTCAATCCGCGTTTTGCCAGCAAAAGCATGGCGGAATTTGTGGCCTTGATGGCCAATTTGGATTTGGCTTTGCCGGCGCGTATCCACGAAGCCCTGCCAGCCAACCAAAATTGCGGCATTTCGCCCAATACGTATTGATTCATTATTAATATTGATATTTAGGGTGAAGTTGGTTATTTATTAACTGCGGTAATTTTTTGTTTGGAGAAATTTGTGCGAATCGCATTTTGGGTGAATAGTGGTTATGTTTTTTTGGTGAGCTTGCTTTACCTTGGGAATTTGGTCTTTGGAATACCCGAACGGCTCTTTTCCTCACCAAACGGGGCATACATTAGTTACATTCTATTTCTGT
The DNA here is from genome assembly GCA_020637335.1 of Acidobacteriota bacterium. Lineage (GTDB taxonomy): Bacteria > Acidobacteriota > Holophagae > Acanthopleuribacterales > Acanthopleuribacteraceae > JACJWC01. Next base: position 44,423 of record JACJWC010000016.1, read on the forward strand.
GTCTGGGTGTATTGGGAATTTCGGCTTTTGTCGGTGAGTGGAAATACAAACAGTTTGCCGGCGGCCTCAAGGTCTATTGGTGGGTCCCACACCTGATCATTGCGCGCTTGGGCCCAATTGCCCTGGCCAAAGCCAGCGGGGCGATGGCCCTGCCATTTGTGTTTTTTGCACTGGGTGGCATTCATTTCGAAATCGGAGCCGGATGGTATCTGGGCTCGGATGCTGATGCCACCGAAGTTTTATGGCTGGCTGTGAACTTGGTTGCCGTTGCAGGGCTTGGCCTTTCTATCAGGCAACATTTTCACCTCGAAAAGGTGCTTGCCTTATCGACTCAGGAGCCTTCAGCTGGTACAACTGAAAAAGAAATACCGAAAATGGATGTTTCCGCTCTTTGAAATTAAAAGGGAAGATGCAGCTCCTGCTGTTCGGTGCCTCAAATAGGCTGGAAGCGCCCTAGGTAACGTTTCTAGTACCCAATTAAGATCCCCAGCCTAATGTCGCAGGTGAAGTAAAAACACCTTGTTCCGCAGGTTTTGCTCGGGTTTTCGGCTGTACTTTCCTTTTGGACTTCCTTTTTGCGCAGTGTTCACCGGTGGTTTGCTCAGTCGGTGACTTTTTCTTTGGAAAAAGAGCCCCACACCATCAGGAGACCCAGGATACCAGCAATTGTTCCCACCGGGCGCGACCAGAGCAGATTGACAAAAAAAGCGACTTTACGGGCGGTTCGGCCGGTATATTCTGCACTATCCATACCGATCAGATCGGGTGCCAGCCAGGTTCCTGCGCACAGGCCGATAAAGGCGATGGCCAGGACCAATCCGATTAGTCGGTCCTTAAGGGTACGGGGTTCGGTGGGCAGTTCGTTCATATTGGATTCGTTCATGTTTCACCTCAAAAAAGCTAATGGGTGAATCGTACGCAATGCCACAAGGCTCGGATAGGCGCTTAAACCCAGAATCGCGGGTATTTATCCCAATCTCAGCAGAGTAGGGGAATGGACAGGGCCCATCCCCCCAAAGTGGTTTAGGTTTTATCGGCCTTTTTCACTGTAGTCGGTGCCGGTTGAAGGGATGCAGCTTTGGCCTTTTCATCAGAGGCTTGAGCTGTTTCGTTACATTGGGAAGGTTTGCAGGATGGGTTGCAAGCTGCTTCCAGGGTTAATGTGGTGGTTTGGGTTTTACAATCGGTTGGACAGGGTTTGTTCGCACATTCCGCTGGACAGTCGGCTGGATTACAAGCCGCAGGATCGCAGGAAAGAGCTGCCTTCTGAACGTTTGAAGGAGTGCAGTGTGGGCCCTCGCAGGTGAGTGCCCAGGCGGAGAACAACCCGCCAAACAGCAAAGTGAGTGAAAGAACACGAAACATCGTGACCTCCTAAAACAAAGTCGAGCCGATCTACGACTCGCTGTAGTAGATTGAGGCAAGTTCCGTGCCTAGTTGTTCTTACAGCTTTGGGCCGCACATATTGACTGGACCTTATGGCAGGTTGGACCCTCCAAGGTATGCCAACTACACCAGCTGACCCAACCCATTACCAATACCAGGAACAGGGCGGCAAGGGTGGCCAGGCCCGACACAATGCGCGTCCCAAAGCGATTGCGCATTAAACGTCGGATCCGCCATTTCATGCCCCAACGACCAAGCAGGCTCGACACACCCATCACCAAAGGCTCGTTTTTTTGAAGCAGGCCCTTCATTAAGGCAGACGCTAACGCCAACGGGTCGCCTGTTTTGGCCACGGCCCAATCATCGGCGCGACCTTCTACCCACACGCGGAAATAGACCTGAACGCCTAAAAAGGCCGCAACAAAAACGACCATAGCGATTATTGCCGTACTCAAGGGCAGTGTGGGTTGACAGGTCTCGCCCAAAAGCCAGGGCAAACTCATGCTTAAGGGTGTAAACCCAATCAAAATCCGCAAGAACCAGTAGCTGCGGCCATCGCGCCGCTGAATGTGGGCACACTCGTGGGCGATGACTGCTCTGCGTTCTTTTTCATCCAACTGGCTCCAAAACGGGCTGCGGAGCCAAATGCCATCGGCAAGGCACAGGGCAGGAACAGGTAAATAGGCTGACAGGCTGATCCGGATGGATTTTTTCCCCTTAAAACCCTCCGGTAAGTAGGATTCCAGGTCTGAACAGGGTTTGGAGATGAATTTTGCGCGATGGATTTGTCCCTGGCAGTAAAGCCAATGGAGCCCTGTCGCGATTTGGATGAAAAGACTGATTAGAAGGAGGGTCTGCAGTGGAGAACAATGTGGCCAGGCCTGGGCGAATTGGAGATAGGCCAGACTCACCTGACAGAGCAGGTCCTCAATCGAGGTCATTGCGTTGTTTTCTCAAATGCTGAATTTGGGCTTCCAATTTCTCTAAGTCCTTTGAATCCAGATTATCCAGGCTCTCTACCAGCGGTTGAATGGCATGGCGGCCGAAGCCGCTAAACAGCGAACTGAAAATGCGTTTGGCATTGTCCATTTCAAAGGAGGCCTTGTCGGTCGCGGGGTGGTAGCGAAAGCCATTGCCTTCCTTTTCGCGGGTCAAGAGCGATTTCTCTGCCAAACGGGAAAGGATGGTCATAACGGTTGTGTAGGCCCGTTTCGGTTCTGGCGGAAGCGCCTCCAAAACCTCGCGAACGGTCATGGGTCCGTGTTGCCAGATCAGTTCCAGGACTTCCGTTTCGAGCGGACCGAGCGACTGCGGCGGCCCATCGGGCGGCGTTCGAAAAGTAAACATAGCACCTCGCTACGACAAAAAGTAGTAGCTCCGCGCCATTTTGTCAAGGTTGCTTAATTGCGGGTCTTTTGGAACACCCAAGTTTTGCCACTGACCTAGATAGGATTGCGCTAAAACCAGTGCCTTAATTGCACCTGCATCTGTTGCCTCGTGTTTGGAATCCTCAGTGGATTGATTAATGGACTTCAAATTGCTAGAGAATTCTTACAGCTATTGAGTGGTGTTGAGAAGCAAATCCAATGTATTCGAATTCAATCTGAAATTCCTTAGTCCATTCGAAAAATGCTTTTGATTCACCTTGTTTCCAACCAGGATAATTTAGAAAATCATCAAATAAAACGATGGTGCCTTTGGTGGATTTTGATGCAATGTTTTTAAGAACAAATTTTGCGGATGAGTACAAATCAGAATCTATATGAACGAAAGAGACAGGATCTAGATGATTCTGCAAAAAGTTTGGTAATGTATCTTCAAATAAACCTTTAATTAATTTGATGTTTGGTAACTTAATCTCAGGCGGAGTTCCGCCTAGCGAAAAGCGGCCCTTTTTTTGGAAATATGTCCAATCTTCAGGGAGTCCACCAAAGCTATCAAATCCATAGACTATTTGGTTTGTATGCCGGGCGATTTAATGAATATCACCCCCTTTATACACACCAAACTCTAGCCATAGTCCAGGGGTATTTGCCTGCGAAATTGCAAATTCTAATAATTCGTCCTTTGAATTGAAATGTTTTGCACCTCCCAAGTTTTCTAACATAAACAAGGCAGACTCATATGAGGCAATAAATTTTGCCATTTGTGAATAATCAATCGGTTTTTGGCCACCTAAAGGTTGCCAAACCGCCCTGTTTATTCGTTTGTATATGCGATCGAGAATGAGGCTTTTTAGTCTTCCTAGCATGGAGCTAAATGCTAACACAACGGAGAGTGTCAGGGTACTGGAGAATTCCTTGAATTTGTCCAGCCGACGAAGCGTGATCCGCAGGCGCCACCCCTTTAAATGAAATGGAGCTAAGCCCTTTCAATGGAACCTCTTAGAGTCAAGTCAGAAAGACGCGTTTTTTGGGGGTCTCCCATGTGAATGACGTTTTATTTTTGCCTTTGCAGTGAAATTTCCCTGTTTCTTGGTTCCCACCCGCATTTGATCCTGGTTCAGGGCCCAGATGGTAATTTCTCAATCGAAGCCTTTCGGTCTGTTTTTGATCCCAATAAAACGCTCCGTTTTTGTTTTCAGTAGATTACACTAACTCTCATGCCGTAAAACCGGGGTTTATTAAGCCCGAACATCATTTAACCCAAGTTTTTTCAGTAATTTAACGCTTATGGGGCTCCTCCTGATTTAGCGCTTTTTGCTTTGGGTCTGGGAATACGCAAAAAAAACTTCCTGCCCTGTCGTTTTTTTTGTTCAACTGCGCACCCAATTAACGAAAGCAGAATGTGTAATAAAAATTTATGGGCCGCGCTGGTTCTGACCCTTTTCCTTGTTTGGGGCTGTAGGCAACTGGTTCCTTACTGTGTCGCTCCGCCCGTTTTGGTACCCAGGTTCAGTAATGAAGCCACGGTAAAGCTTTTGGACCGGGCTGCTGATCCCACACCGGTTGTGGCTCAGCTATTTGACGGCAGTCCGATTAATTTGGTGCCGTTTTCGAACAACGACCCGACCAAAGCGCCTCTTTTTTATACCGATCAACCTTACCAGGCCGAGGGCGCTTTACCCCAGGTGGTGGTCGGGACTTATCTTTTGCAACTGCGTCATCAGGACAAGGCTTTTAATCAGAATGTGTATTGTTGGATCAAGTCGGGATTGCAATCGAGCAAAAAATTAATGGTGTGTTTCGATCAGCGGGCCACGGTCCTGCCAACCTGGCTCAGCCAATCCTTCACCTTGATCCCGGGCCTGCAGATCCAATCCAGCGAACGCTATTTCAGGCTCGATCCCACCACAGGTCAAATGAAAGCCGAACCAGTGCGATTCAATATATGGATTTATACGGCGCAAACCCAATTACCCAACAGCTTGGTTTTGGGTGGAAACAACCAGGGCACCGTGTGGCAAAACGATGAGGTCGGCAGCCAATACCTGGTCCTTGTAGAGAAATCCATGGTTATTGGGCCCGGTCAAGGCAGAGAAATCGGAACCCAATGGGTTTCCACGTGTGGCAGTCCGGAGCTGACTGAAAGCCAAAAATCCGATTTTCTTTACCACTGGGCAATCCGCCATCCCGAATATTTAGAGGCATTTGATCAGGGCTGGCTGGGTCTTGAATTGGCGCCGCAATGGGGCTTAAGCGCCACCAGCGCCTATTGCCAACTGTATGCAGGTGGTAACTGCGATGGCGACTATTGGCCGGTTGGCACCAAACTACAGGCGGCTTCCAGCATTAATGATCCTTCATCCGCCGTCGTCAATTCGCAGAGCCGGCTCTATATCAGCATGGAAGAACATGGCCATTGGACAACTTTGCCTGCAACCCCGCTCAGTGGCGCCGTTTCCTTTGGCTTACAACCCGGTTCCCTTGAGATTGGCAGCCTGTCACTTGACGCCCCCGCCATCCAGTTTCCCAGCTGTCAATTTGATCAAATCCAATTTGAATGGGTGGGAGAAGGTTCGGCCACCTGTGATGATGGCCTGCCGATGAACCCGATGCGCTTATGTAATGAATACACCATACCAGCCGATGCCATGGCACTTGGCGTGACCTTTACGGTAAATGGCGATCAAATTCGAACCCTTTTTAAAAGCACCCAACCCGTTCAAATCATTGTGGATCAGAACCAGCGCCAATTCCTGTTCTACGGCGGGCCATTTGTCGGTAGCTTGCAAGCGCAAGACATCCGCGGCATCCAAACCTTGAATTTCGAAGCCAATTTAGAATGTGTTATCGACTTTGAAAATTTCTCCCCGGTCCCGAGCCTGGCCGAAACGCCCCATTTTGTGCCCTGTTCCGATCAAAACCGGGCCATCGTGACCTTGGATGCAAGGGCCTCCCTCGATTTTGATGAAAGCGTCGGAGACAGCTACCAGGCTTTGTGGATTGAGGATGCGGGTACCCGATCGGAAAGAATCCTGGGCAGTGGCCATACCTTAACCCGGACCTTTCGCACTGGTTTGCATCAACTTCTGCTGCAACTCCAGGATACGCGCGGTGCGATTAGTCAAAAATCATTCGAACTCGAAGTGATTGATCCAGAAATTAGCCAGGTAACACCGCCGCCGATGGTGGTTTTGCCCTTTGACGATAATCCACCGCCAGACATGCCGCCTTTGGCCTCTGACCTGTGCTCAGATCATGTTGGAATCTTTCGCAAAGGCCCGGAACTTTTCCCCATAGGCCTGTCGTGGATCCAATGGACGGTAGACGATTACAATGGCAACGTCCAGATATTCGACCAAGCCATCCTGCTGGTGGATCCCGATCTCTACCCGCCCCCCGAATCTTTAATCCAGGTCCCTAGTCAAGCTCTATTGGGTCAACCTTTTCCAATTGATTGGCAGGTCAATAACCCGGGCCGTGAAATCGATGTGGATGTCTTGCTGACCGTCCGGATGGGTTTGGATTCCTGGTTTGTCTCGGAATCGGGTCAACTCTGGTCGAATCTGGAATACCTCGCACAATCTGTCCCCAGTAATGCAGGTTTGGGCAGTCATCTATCCATTGAAGAATCTCTAGCTGAACTGGGTTTTACAGGGGAAATAACGATCCAACTGTTCCTGGTCCAGGCGGGACACGATCCGTTTGACCCAAGCACCATCATTTCTCTGGCAATGGCAAAAAGCCAGCTTTTGGAGTAGGCCATGTGGAAGTTGTTCATCCTCTCCCTCCTGCAAATATATATTTTTCAGGTGCATGGGCAAACAGGTGTACCGGGCTCTGTGCCTATCGTTTTGGAAGATATGGGCCTGAGTTGTGCCGGCAATGCACGTTGGATCCGGGTCAGTGCCAACCCCAGCGGTATGACGGGCCAAGGTGGCGCAAGTGTCGGTATCAATGCCTTTTATGTTGTGTTTCAGGTGGACCAACCGGCCGCCGTTCGAATAATCACGGCGGCCCAAGACCCCGTCGCATTTCATGGCCAAGCCACGCAGCGCGCGCAAGCGCTTGCACTGGGAAAATGGGCGGCCCTCGGCTACAAAGCAGATCCCAATGCGCCTAACCAAAGCACAGCCCTATGCGATATCACCTTGATCGCCACTGGCCCGAATCCGGTGACGTTGCAGTTAATCTCGCCCAGTGCCATCGGAACGCGGGTGATCAACGGATCAGGCGCTCAAAACGTACCCGCCGTTCTGGCCAGTTGGACGATTCCGCTGCCCCAATCGGGCGCAATCATCGACTTGAACGAAGCGCTCTCTTTCTGGTTACTCAGCCACTCTCTGTACGACGAAGTAGCGCCCTTTGGGACGATTGACATGTTGGACCTGGTCCACTTCATCCCCTGCTTTTAAATGGAGGAACTTATGTTAATTTTTCTTTTGCTCGGATTCCAGCTAGGTGGGCGCACCTTTATTCCCTATCAAATTCCAGCCCATTTGCTCGAAGAACATGGGATTTTGCCCAACCAGGATTGTGTGTTGACGGTGGTTTATAGGGCAGGCCAACAAGAACTCTTTCGGGAACCCGCAGAACGTGTCATTTGGTTGGGTCAACAGCCGGTCCTATTTTTGGGTGCCTCGGGCTTTGAGATTCCCGATCAGGTTAGCCAACGGGCCGAAGTCCAAATTGAGCTGTGGTTGGACCCGGAAACCCGACTCACTCAGGCCAAGATTTTTCCGCTCAAGTCTGGCGTGAATTCCAACGCTTCAGGCGAATACCTGGCCCAAAACCTATTAAATCAACTCACCTCAACCAATGCGGGTTACCTGGCCCAAGTTACCAACTACATGGCCAATCTCTATCCCAGCTTGGATTTAGTGGGTGATACGCTTGACCTGAGCGGTACAAGCCATTTTCAGGGTCAGGCGACCCTGGACAGCGGTTTGCTCTACGATACCGCCCAGGAGAAGGTCGTTATTCCTGGTCCCTCGAACAATGACGTCATGCAAGCAATTTGGCAAGACGCCAGTCTACATGGTTGGGCGATCAATGGTTACAATCATGGCCTGGGGTCTTCCGGATATTTTTATAACTCGCTGCAGGGCAATCCCGGCTCCACCGTTGAAATCCTGAATGCTGCAAGCGGACCCGGATTATTGGCCACTAGCGTTTATGGCCGTGGGGTTGAACTAATAATGGACATTAACAACCCAGAGTACGGCGTTTATGTCAAGCATAATGGAACGGGTGTTGCTGGCGTCTTTAATCAAGAGAACATTTCGGCCAGTTCGGCAGCCTTGTCTGCAACCACTCAAGGCAGTGGGTTTGGGCTTACTGTTTTTGCCACGGGAACCGGACCTGCCGCCTATTTTCTGGGCAATGTGCTGATTAACGGTACGGTGAGTTCTTCCCTGCAAAACATCACCATGGCACATCCGACCCAACCCGAAACTTTAGAGATCCAGCACCAGGTCATCGCCAGCGATCAGGCGCTCAATATCTACAGCGGAAATGTGAAGTTGACAGAAACCGGAAATCAAAGGGTTAGCTTTCCCGATTGGTTTTCAGGCGTGAATACGGATCTGCGTTTTCAGCTCACGGCGGTGGGTGAGGCGGCACCCAATCTTCATGTGATTCCAGGCGAGGATGGCTCAGGATTTGAAATCGCCGGTGGCCCCCCCTTTGGGCGCGTGTCCTGGCAAGTCACAGCCGTGCGCCAAGATGCGCTCAATCAAAAGCTGGAATACCAAGTTGAACACCCAAAACCACAATTGCCGGACCCAATTCAAGCCGATTTATCACCCCCATCAAAAAGCAAACATCCCTGAGCGGTGAATCCGTTATGATGGAGATAGCCTCCCTTTTAGTCGCTTACTCCTAAACAAAGGAGGCACCGTGCCCTATCCCAAAATAAAGGTTTTGGCCCAAATAGAAGGGTTTTTATCGCAACTGGGAGAAATTTCCGACCAGGACCGAGCGCAAGAAATCGACCAATTTTGTCGACAAAACCCAGCCCTGGCCGACGATCTGCGTACCATTCTTGAGCTCATGCAAGAAAATCCCAGCCAGTGGGAACCACCCAAATCTTGGCCTGATGCTTGGGTTGATCCCGCCCTGCCGCCCGGAACCCGGTTAGGCGCCTATGCCATTCAAAATTGCTTGGGCATGGGAAGTATGGGGATTGTTTATCGAGCTGCTCGCGCGGATGGCAGCTATCAACAAGATGTGGCCATCAAAGTTTTGGCCCCTGCCGTTGGGGATCCAAATCTCAACCTGCGGTTTCAACAAGAGCGTCATCTTTTGGCCAGTCTCAACCATCCGGGCATTGCCCATATTTTGGATGCCGGATTTTTGGCCAGCGGTGAACCTTATTTCGTCATGGAACTCGTCAATGGCTTGCCCATCACGGAATACTGCACCCTCAAAAAGTTATCGCTGCAACAACGGGCGGAACTCTTCCAACAGGTCTTTTCGGCTTTGGGTTATGCCCATCAGCGACGGGTCATTCACAGTGATTTGAAGCCGGCCCATTTACTGGTTACTGAGGAGGGCCTGGTAAAAATAATCGATTTTGGCATCGCCCGCAGCGAAAAAGACATTCAGGAGGCGGGCGTCGTAGGTTTCACACCTGCCTACGCCAGCCCAGAGCAAATCCGCGGGGAACCGGTCACTACCCTCACCGATGCTTACAGTGCCTGTGCCATCTTATTCGAATTGTTTGTGGGCGAACCGCCTTTCGACTTTTCTGATTGCGACCTCCGTCAAGCGTTGGCAAAAGTCAAAAGTGAACAACCACGCAGTCTAATCGAAGTGTTTAATGGCAAGACCTCAGAGGAGCAAATCAATCTGGCAAGCGAACGGTCTGCGTCGCCAAAATCTTTATCCAGCCAATTAAATGGCGAGCTTCAGTCCATTTTCTCGAAAGGGCTTTCTCAACAGGCCGAGCAGCGCTACCCCTCCATCGAGCATTTGGCAGGCGATGTGCGCGCCTATTTCAGGCACCTGCCGCTTGCCTGTATGCCAGCTCAAAAATCGTACCTTATCCGAAAATTTTTCCAACGGCATCCCATCTCCATCCGCATTGGAAGCCTGATTTTTGCGATGATGCTGATCCTGACAACGCTTTGGTTGGCACAAATCCGACAAACCTACCAACAACGCCAAAAAGCAGAAGAAAACTTGCTGTTTTTAATGGCCATCTTTGACCAAGCCAACCTTGAGCATGGTGGAATGGCCCACGAGAGCGCACTGGATTTAATCAATCGTTCAGCTTTGAACCTGAAAAACAGCCACCTATCACCCAAAGACAAGAGCCGCATGTTGGACTTGCTCAGCCAGATTTATCGGCAATTGGGCCAGCCTGAACCCGGCACCCTAATTGCCGAAGAAGCGTTGCAGCTCAAAAAAGAATTAGGCATCCCAGAGTCGCAATTGGCTATCAATTATACGGATTTGGGTGCACTCCACGTCAGAGCGGGCCATTGGGAAATAGGCGTGGACTTCCTGAACAGGGCCCTGGTCATTAACCAAAACAACCCTAATAAGGGCATTGACTTGCTGCTCAACCTGCAGGCACTGGGTTTTGCCTACCAGATCAATGGAGATTTAGCGCAAGCGGAAGCCTGTTACCAAAAAATACTCGAATTGGACAGGGCTGTTCCCCAAGTGAAATTGGTCCAGGAACAGGCTTCGCTCAACCTGAGTTGGTTGTGGATGGAAGAATACAAAATCGAGCAAGCGAAGCCTTTATTGCAAAGCACTATACAGCAGCGCCTTTCTCGTTATGGTCCACTCCACCCAGCGACCCTACGGGCACGGGAAGCCTGGACCCATTACCTGTTCTTAAATGGCGAGGTGGCAGAGGCCTACCAAAAGATGAAATCGTTGTTAAGCGATACCGACCAAGCCTATGAGGATTTTCCCCATTTGGCCCAACCACCCCTGATCTTCGCCTCAGAGTTGGCCATGGCGATGGGTGATAACGGTCTCGCCGAAGAGTGGCTCAAACACGGGCTGGAGCAGAATTCCCTCGACGGCACTTCTTCCTACTTGGAAACCATCCCTATTCTGAACCAAATGGCACTGATGTCGGCTGAAAAGGGCGATTTCACAACGGCTCAAGCCAAAATCGCAGAGGCATTTAAATGGGCTGAAAAACCGGGAATCCCAAAACGTTTCTTGAATCTGTGCTTAAGGACCCGGGCTGAGATCTCACAGCGCCAAGGAGATTTCAAAAAAGCAGAGAGCGATTACACCAGTTTATATGCCCATCGCAAACAAAACACCTGGCCTCGTTATGAATGGTTGCGCACAGACAACGAATATGGCTGGTTGTTGGTTCGCACGGGGCGCGCCAAAGAAGCCGTCGCCTTATACGAGCAAAACTTAATAAGCAACCCGTCCATGCAGCCAATGAACAGGATGAACTGCCTGCACAATCTCGGTTGGGCCTACGTTTTTTCCGGTCGCAGAGCGGAAGGGATAAACAGTTTCCGCGAAGCGTTGACCGGCAAAATTTCAATGTTTGGCGCAAACCACCCATCCGTTGCACTCAGCCAACATTCACTTGCCTGGTGCCTGTACGAGTCAGGAAAGTTGGCTGAAGCGTTAGACCTCAACCAACATGCAATTGAAACCCGGGCCGAAAAGCTGGGCAAGCAGCACCCCGACTATGCTTGGAGTTTAAATAATCAAGCCATCTTCCTCTACCAAAAAGGAGAATTTGCCGAAGCTTTGGCCAATATTCAGGAAGCTTTTTCCATTCGAAAACAAGTCTTGGGGCCAGAAAATCCGCTCACCTTACAGAGTATGGCCAATTGGATTAGCTTATTGGCCAAAAATGGCCAAACGCAGCAGGCCTACCAATTGGGTTCTGAACTGTATCTGCTGTATGAAAAATCTCAGAATCCCCAGCAACTCAAGCTGGTTCAATCCTTATTGCAATGGGCCCAGGAAACCAAAAATCCTGAATCGATCAAATGGCAAAAAAAGCTCAATCAGCTCCTAAAACCCGAAGAAAAATAGCAGGTTTTCAATAATCAAATCAAAGCCAGCGGGTAGGTAAAGATTAATCCTCTTTATTCAGGGAATTGCGATTGCAACAGACATGGGTTTTGATTAGGGTGTGTTCAGGAGGTCAGGGTTGGATCAACCTGAACACGAAATCACCCATTTACTGGCTGAAATAAGGGCAGGATCGGATACTGCCCGAGAAGAATTATGGAATCTTGTGTATCAGCGCCTGCGCGAAATCGCGTCCTCCCAGGTGCGCAGGGAAAAGAACCCCGATCTGTTGACGACAACGGGCTTGGTTCACGAGGCTTACCTCAAAATCGGTGAATCATCCACGAGTCATATGGAAAATCGCAATCATTTTTTTTCCATCGCGGCAAATGCCATGCGCCAGGTCCTAGTGGATGCCGCTCGGAAGCGCTTAAGCCAAAAACGCGAAATTGGCGACCTAAAACCCAGTTTGCATGAGCCTGACCCGCAGCAGGTCCTGCAAGTCCATGCCCTTCTAGATGCGTTAGCGCAACAGCATCCTCGACTTGCTCATATTGTGGAATGGCGCTTTTTTGGTGGATTCGACCAAAAAACGATTGCCCAATGTCTGGGCGTTTCGGTGAAAACAGTAGAACGCGACTGGCAACGGGCCAAGGCCTACTTGCAATGGTCTTTTGAAGCACCAAGCCCGATTCCCATGGCTGGGGAAAAGGCTGGAGAGTAACTCAAAATTTGGTGCAGAGTAATCCGCTCTAAAAAATAGCTAGCCAGGGTCACTGCCAATTTTCTGTTACTGAATTGGTTTTTTGGGAAAAGGCCCCTTTCGAATCAAAAAGGGCCTTTTTTATCCTTATTTAATGAATTGAACGCTGTCGAGGATTACGGAACCGCGAACCAGGCTGCTGTCTTCTCGGGTGCGATCAAACAGGAACCGTACGTCAGTGATGTGTGCCAAGTCCACGCCTGCAAAATCGCTGAGGGGGATCGTAAACGTTGCAAAGGTTGATCGGCTCCAATCCGATTGAATGCCATTGGCGGTGACGGAGTTCTTGTCGGGGTATACCAAATCGCCATAATCGCTCAGGGTCACCGTGGCATGAACGTTTCCGGAGTAGAGTCGAATGCGGAAGTTTTGTTTTTTGCTGGCTTGGTTGTAGCTGTGACCATAAATTTGAGCAACGCGAAAGCTCAGATATCCATAGCTACTCACATTTTGATAATTGTTTGGAATTTCAAAACCCAGAAACGGAATAATGTTACTGGTTTTGTTCCAGTTGATTTTCAGGCCCCGACTATCGTGAGGCGAATGGCTTTCCAAGTCAAACGTATCGTTTTCCCATACACTTACATAGTTATTTTTGGTCACATCGGCGCCCATGGTGTTGGTTGCCCAATTGCCATTCTCGAAATTGTCCACGACCAATTTCTGGGCCAGGTTGTATTGAACCAGGACGGTGGGCGACTCACCCTGTCCGTTACCGTATTGGTCGTCCTGCAATTGGCTTAAGGCTGCTACCGAGCCTGGAACCCATTGGCGCTTGAAATAACCGCTGTAGTAGGTTTCGCCGTGCAGTTGCCAGCGCAGGAACGCATTGATCCAGGCCTTGGTGATGAATCGTTGATTGAGTGCGCCCAAATAGGGGTGGGTTTGATAAAGCGGACTGCTCAATCCTTCAGAAAATCCGGAATGGTTGCCGCCCGGCAAATAAATGGCCGCTTTGACACCGGTCGTTGCCGCAGCAAAGTTGCTGGATTCCGAACCAAATCGGTCGAATACCGCTAATGCGGAGCGACACAAAATAGAGGACCCGACCGCGCCGACAATATCTTCGTCCTGTGCACCATACATGGCGAGGAATGAACGGGCTGCGCTGCTGTTAAGGTCCAGTTCAGGTCCCAATTCATAAGAGTTGGAGAGACTGATCACGGATTTTATTTTGGATTGAAGGGTGGTGCCAACTTGATTATTGGCATAGCTGACAACGGCCTCTCCACCTCGACTGTGACCGATCAATGCGATGTTTCCGGTTAAATTTGCACTGAAGTTGGCCAACATGTAATTAACCGTGCTGGAAATGTAACTGACGCGGTTGGGAATGCTTTGGTGGTTGGGGAAATCAATGCTGGCCACCACAAATCCGTTATAGGCCAAGTGATCCACCAAATAATCGTACTGGTCTTCATGGAAGCCATTGCCATGGGCGACGATGACCAAATCACGCGGGACCGAAGTATCCCAAACATAGGTGAATCCGGACTGGACAGCCGGGTAACGCATAAAGCCAGAGACGGCGCAGCCGGACGGGCCATAGGCGGCACAAAATGTCTGGCCAAAAATATGGTCTGCGGACTGCGATGTGCCGGGATCGGCCCAAAACCAAAAATCAGTCTTCGATGCCGGGACCGTTACCGTGCCCAGCGACTCATAATCGGCTGCAGGTCCCTTCTGATAATCGCCACTGGGCAAAAAACCGTTGCGAAGTTCGCTTTTCAAGCTGGGTGAGTCGCTCCAAAACAGGTAAGTATCATTGGTTTTATTGGCGCCCGGATCTTGAATTTCGACGCCATAAAGATGGGGAACCGCTGAGTCTTCAGGCGCTTGTGTGTTTTGTTTTTCCGCGTCCTGGGCCCAGGTCATTCCACAACCGAGGGCGATCAGGATCATCCCAAGCATTTTCAATTTCTGCATTGCATGCACTCCAAAAAGTAAGGTTCGGCACGAGGCCATTACTTAAGAGCACGCACTGGAATGCCAAACCTCATCACCCGGAATTCATTTTTTTGGGATGCGTGTGATGAGAATCATCCCGGTTTTGCGTGTCAGGTTTTTAGGACCCATTAAACGGTCCAAAAATCGATAGGAGAAAAAGATGTTTCGTTTGAAATTAGTGTTGAGCAGCCTTCTCGCGTTGTTTTGCGGGTTGGTATTTGGTCAGGATGAAGGGCCTCGTTTTCGCTTGGAGGGCTTAGAACCTAACCAAAGCTATTACCTCCAGTGGATGGACAGCCAGGGCACATTGTTGTTTGAACAGAATGTTGCCTCGGACGATACGGGCCACCTGCTGTGGTCCGTACCCACCGATCAGGCGGGCTTTATTTTGGACCAGTTGAATTTGTTTGAATTGAATCAAGCCTCAAGCTGGCTTTCGCTGTACAAGGGTGACGCGGAATTGTTTCACTCTGAATGGGTCGTAACAGCTGAGGATTTTGAATATGAGCGCTCGGAACGTTTGCCCGCGGATGTGCAGGCCTTCGAGCTGGAATCAGCCGCAAAGGACTGGGTCCTTTGCCTTTCGGTCTGCAATAACAATCAAATGATTATTGGTTGCGATAACCGGGTTAAAGGTCCCGATAGCGCAGCCGAAGTGATCGGTATTTCGCCCTGGCGCCAGGTGGGTCGGCTGTCGATGGGCTGTACCGGAACCTTAATTGCCGGTCGTTTTGTGTTGACGGCGGCACATTGTGTCATGGATGGGAATAATCAACCGCGTACGGGCAGCATTGGGTTTTCGCCCGGCCAATTCAAGCAATTTGACGGGAAACCTTATGGGACCTTCTACGCCAAACGCTTTTTTGTGCCCAATGGATACAACAACAAGAGTATCTCCGAAACGAACAAGGCCTTGGACTTCGCCATCTTGGAGTTGAACAATGCGCCCGGAATTCCCGCGATGGACTACAACTACCTCAGTTGGGGCACCATCGACGACAAAACGCCTTTTTCGTTGGGTTATCCCTACGATAAAGCGCCTGCTCAATCGGTATGGACTTGTGGATCCTCAAACGATTTCATCTACCATCCGAATGTTTGGATCAATGGCGGAGAGAAAGGGCTTTTAAAAATGACCAATGACGGCGCAGGCGGACAGAGCGGCTCAGCCGTTTATGTCTTTCAAAATGGCATTCGCACCATTGTGGGTGTCCTGATCGGAAGCCCGGTTGCGGAATGTCAGGATGGCAAAATTTGGGCGTCTCGGATTACCGATGATGTTGAGGCGATGATCGATAACGCTCAGGTCTATCCACCAAACGGCAATGTGATTGATTTTCGTTGGAAAGTATTCAACACGACCCAGAACCCAGCAGACTTGCCACCTGACCTTTAATCCGCTGTGTTGTTTTGTAGCAAAACAAGCAGATAGGTTTTCGCCCGCAACCAATCGCGATCGAGGGTTGCGGGTGAAATCCCGAGGAGGCTAGCAGCTTCCTCCCGGCCGAACCCGGCAAAAAACCGGGTTTCAACGACCCGGGCCAAACGTGGATGTTGAATTTCCAGAGCACACAGCGCTTCCTCCAAGGCCAGGGCATCGATGCTTTTCCCCTCTACCCAAGCATCCATGTCCGGCTCATTCTGGCGCTTGAGTGCTTGTTTGGCCCGGTAGTGCTGGATTTTGACCTGACGCATGGCGCGGCAGGCCAGGGCAAAAAAAATGGCCACGGTCGCGAATCTGTTCGGTATTGTTGTTCAGTCTGAAGAAAACTTCATGGACGAGACCGGTTGGCGAAAGCGAATTTTGGTTTTCCAACATGACTTTGCGGGCAAGGCGCCGCAGTTCCTCATAACAAGTCGCCCACAACTTTTCGGACATTTCAGGGTTTCCGGCGGCTTTTTGAATCATTTGTGTGATTTCGGCCTCGGGTTGATAAAGGGTTGTGCTGGAATTCATGGCAAATCCACTCCTTTTGGCGTGCTTTTACTTGCTGACCACTGGGTCCAGGGTTGCAAAAAGCGCTGTTTCTTTTTTTCGCTCAGATCGGATTCCTGGGTCTTTTGGATCAACTCGTTTGCCCATTGAACGGCTTCGTCCGGTGCTGTTTCCTGTAGAACGGTTAACAAGCCATCCATGGCAAACAGAGTTAACAAATGATGCGGACCTAGGAGGTCCATGCGAATTTGATAGGCTTCGCGCAACAGGTCCGCCGCGGCTTTGGGCTGATGTGTGTCGCGTAAGGCCAATGCCCAACCATAGGCAGACATGGCGGTGTCCAAGCTATCGGTACCCAACACGCGCTTGCGACTGGCATAAACTTCGGCCAGAATTTCTTCTGCTTTTACGGGATCGACTTCCAGCCAGGACCACCCGAGCAAATAGCGAGAATTCAAGAAAATGGGGTGATCCGGGCCATAAAAAAGGCGGCGTTGCTCGGTCGTTTCATTTAAAAGGTCCAAGGCTTCCTCGCGTCGGCCTTGCTGGCCCAAACACACGGCCAGATTGGCTTTTAATGTGAGGACCTGCGCAGAAGGATTGCCAAAACAAAAGGCGGCGCGCGGCAAAACGGTGCGGTATTCTGCTTCGCTCTCGTCTAAACGGTCCATTTTGCGCAAGAGCATCGCCCGGCTGTTTTGGTAATCGACCAGGGTCAGCAGGTGACTTTCTGCGTCTCTTTCCAAAATGCCGATGGCGGCGTCCAGATCGAGTTTTGCGGGTGTCAGACGGCCGAGTCCCATTAAGATCAGGGCATGGTTGGCAAGTGCATCGGCATAGTCGGGGTGGTCGGGCCCCAGGAGCTGGCATTGGCGATCCAAAACCGATTCAACCGCGGCCAAGGCATCGTCATAGCGGTCCAGGTAACGCAAGCATTTGGCGCGATGGTTTTCGCGTTTCAGCACTAAGCTGGGGTCCTTGCCAACAATACGGCGTTGCATGTGAACGGCCTGTTCTGCTTGATCCAGTGCTTGCTCAAACTGGCCCAATTGTGCCAATGCCTGGCTCCTTCGATAGAGGAGTTCGGCTTGTTCGGATGGGGTTAAGGCTGATTGCCAGGTTTCTGGCTCCGGTAGGACTGCAAGCGCTTGGCTGTAACTACCCAATTCCATGTATATCTGTGCCTGAATCAATCGGTTGGGCAGGGCCTGGCTGATGAATTGGTTCTGGAAGGGATCCATTTCCAACAAGCTTGCCGCACGGCCAAACGCGCCAAGGTCCACCAGACACTGGGCGAGGTCCAACTGCAGCTGACGTTGTTTTTCCGCGGAAACGTCCGTGGTTAGGGCCGTTGAATACGCTTCCTCCCAGAGCGGGAGCGCTTCTGCTTTTTTGCCAAGATGGCTGTAGGTCTTGGCCAGGATCGGCAGGATTTCCAGTCGGGCTTGTGGCTCGGCGATGGATTGGTTGGGCCGGGCCAAAAGGGCTGCGCGTGCTTCGTCCAATACATCGACCATGCGCACTTCTGGCCCCTTCTCCTTGGGGTCGGCATTTTGCAGAATCGAGGCCAAAAATTGGGCCATGACCACTGCTTGATCCCGTTCCTGCTGGATGCGATGGGTCCGTTCACCCAGAAACAAAGTTGCGGCAATAAGTGCGCCGAGCAGGCTGGTCAGGGCAAAAGACCATTTGGGATGGTTTTGGACCCACTTGGCCAAAAGGTAGGTGCGGAGCCCGGCCCGCGCTTGGACGGGTCGTCCGGATTGGTAGGCTTCCAGGTCGGCAATCAGATCACTGACGTGGGCGTAGCGCTGGTGTGCATCGGGATGGGCCGCTTTTAACGCGATGGCATCCAAATCACCGCGCACAGCTTTAATCCACTGTTTAACGGACATACCGCGGGCCTGGGCGCCCGCCGTTTGGTCCGTTTGGCTGCGGTTGGTGATGAATGCACTCGGCCGATCCCATGCCTGAAAGTTGAGGAATCCTGTGGCCTGATCCGCACCATCGGGAAAGGTATCCGCAATTAATTGGCAGAGGATCACGCCGAGTGAGAACAGATCACAGCTCACGGTAGCCGGTTGGCCCTGGACGCGCTCTGGGCTGGCATAACGCGGGGTCAAGAAAGCACGACAGGTTGGGTAGTCCACCGTATCCATCAAAAGTTTGGCCAAGCCAAAGTCCAGGAGCTTGATTTGGCCGTCCTGGACCATCAAATGAGCGGGTTTAAGGTCACGATGCACAATACCGCGCTGGTGAGCAAAATGAACGGCTTTGCACGCTTGCAAAAACAGGTGAAGGCGCTGTTCCAAGTTAAGCCGTTCTCTCAGACAATAATGAAGGAGATCTGGGCCGTCTACATACTCCATGATCAAATAGGCCATGCCCGATTCCAATTGGCCGGAACCCAAGCCTCGCGCGATGTTGGGGTGGTCCAACTGGGCCAGAATGTGGCTTTCCCCTCTCGCCAACTCCCGGTAATGACCCTGAGATTGACCGTGAAACAGCTTGATTGCGACGTAAGGGTTGTCCGGCAGGCGCGTATCCCGAGCGCGAAAAACGCGACAGGTCGCCCCAGTCCCAATGGGTTCCAAAATTTGGTAGGGCCCGATGTTTTGGGGGATGGGTGTCGCTTCGTTAAAGGAAACTTCGGCCTGTTCAACCTGCGAGAGCAAGGTTTCCAGCACAAGATGCAATTCGGGCTGGTCGGTTTTCAGGTGCTGAAGAAGGGCATTTCGTTCCGCGTGCGGCAGGCTCAGCGCTTTTTCAAACAACGCATCAACTTGGGGGTCAAAAAGACGGGACGGTGTTTCCATGGGCGACTCAATTTTAGGCTTTGGGTCAATATAATCTTAACTGTAGCGTTTGTCGCGTGTTCTGTGAGCAAGTTGAGCAATTTCACGTTTCTTTCTTGCCTTTGTTGTGGCGTTTGTCGTCCTAAATTTTTTTGTTTTGAAACGGTAAACGACCCGCAATCCATATTCTGGAAGGCATGAAATGGTCATAGAATAGGACCATTGGATCGCTGAACAGCCATATACCTTGAAGGGAATTCCCCGGAGCGTTGTTTCCTCCAATGATGGCCCAATTTCGTCTGAATCCATTGAAAAGAACGAAAGGAGCCTTTTACATGAGTGACGAGGGCAAATGCCCGTTTACGGGAAAAGAACACAAACACACAGCAGGCAGTGGTACGGCCAATCGGGATTGGTGGCCCAACCAACTGAACCTCAAAGTCCTGAACCAAAATTCGCCATTGATAGACCCGATGGGGTCCGAATTTTCTTACGCAAAAGCCTTTCAAAACATCGATTATCAAGCGCTCAAAAATGAACTTTATGCCTTGATGACCGATTCGCAGCCCTGGTGGCCAGCCGATTTTGGCCATTACGGGCCCTTATTCATTCGTATGGCCTGGCATAGCGCAGGCACCTATCGGATCGGTGATGGTCGCGGCGGTGCCGGCTCAGGCACCCAACGCTTTGCCCCACTTAATTCATGGCCCGACAATGTCAACCTGGATAAAGCGCGGCGTTTGCTTTGGCCGATCAAACAAAAATATGGCATGGGCATCTCTTGGGCCGATCTCATGATTCTGGCTGGCAATTGCGCGCTTGAGTCCATGGGCTTTAAGACCTTTGGTTTTGGCGCAGGTCGCCAGGATGTCTGGGAACCCGAGGAAGATATTTATTGGGGCAGCGAACAGGAATGGTTGGCCGATAAACGCTATTCGGGTGATCGCGATCTGGAAAATCCGCTTGCGGCCGTTCAGATGGGATTAATTTACGTGAATCCGGAAGGACCCAATGGCAACCCGGATCCGCTAGCGGCTGCCCGCGATATCCGGGAGACCTTTGCTCGCATGGCCATGGATGATGAGGAAACGGTTGCCTTGATTGCCGGCGGCCATTCGTTTGGCAAAGCCCACGGTGCGGGTGATGCCAAGTTAGTGGGCGCTGAACCGGAAGCGGCAACAATTGAAGAACAGGGTTTTGGCTGGAAGAGCCAGTTCAAGTCAGGCAAAGCGGGCGATACGATCACCAGTGGCTTGGAGGTGACCTGGACCGAAACACCCACTCGCTGGAGCCATAACTTTTTTGAAAACCTGTTCCAATACGAGTGGGAATTGACCAAAAGTCCTGCCGGAGCGCATCAATGGCGACCCAAAGATGGCGCGGGTGCCAATGCGATCCCTGATGCTTTTGAGGGTTCCAAACGCCACCAACCCGCCATGTTAACCACCGACCTCGCTCTGCGATTTGATCCCGCCTATGAAAAAATATCGCGGCGATTCTTAGCGCATCCAGAGCAGTTCGCGGAAGCTTTTGCGCGGGCTTGGTTCAAATTGACCCATCGCGATATGGGCCCTAAATCCCGGTACTTGGGTCCCGAAGTTCCGGCAGAAGATCTGATTTGGCAGGACCCGGTCCCGGCGGTGGATCATGCGCTGGTTGACGCAAAAGATATCGCCCAGCTCAAGGGCAAAATTCTGGCCAGTGATTTATCGATCAGTGATTGGGTTGCGACCGCGTGGGCTTCAGCTTCCACTTTCCGCGGTTCGGATAAACGCGGCGGTGCAAACGGTGCGCGCATCCGCTTGGCGCCTCAGAAAGATTGGGCTGTTAACCGGCCTCAACAGCTGGCGAAAGCGCTCAAAACCCTTGAAACCATTCAATCCGACTTTAACAGCGCTCAAACTTCAGGCAAAAAGGTAAGTCTTGCCGACTTGATCGTTCTGGCCGGAGGTGCCGCCATTGAGTTGGCAGCTCAAAAAGCGGGTCAGGCCGTAGCAGTGCCCTTCACGCCCGGCCGTTGCGATGCCAGCCAGGACCAGACCGATGAAGCATCCTTTGCCGTGCTGGAACCTAAATCAGATGGGTTCCGCAATTACCAAAAAACCCAGTTTGCAGCCTCGCCTGAAGAGTTATTGATCGATCGGGCCCAACTGCTGACCTTGACCGCCCCGGAAATGACGGTTTTGGTTGGAGGGATGCGCGTGTTGGACACCAATGCGGATGGCACCAAACACGGGGTTTTGACCGATCGACCGGGCCAACTGAGCAACGATTTCTTCGTCAACTTATTGGACATGGCAACGGAATGGAAACCCAGCGGAAGCGAGGGTGTGTATGAAGGGCGCGATCGCCAATCGGGCAAATCGCGATGGACGGCGACCCGGGTTGACCTGATCTTCGGTTCTAACGCGCAACTGCGGGCATTGGCTGAGGTCTACGCTGCATCCGATGGATCCCACAAATTCCTGCATGAATTTGTGGCTGCCTGGACCAAAGTCATGAATCTCGACCGTTTCGATATTGCTTGATCAGAGGTCAGCATAAGGATGACGGCAAGGCGCTGGGTTGAAACCCTATGAGCAGAGCGGCATCTCGGTGCCGCTCTTGATCCTCCGGATTCGCCCAAGACCTCGGGCCTGCCGGCGCCCGTAGGGCGAAAGATCAGAACCCAGGGTGACAAGCGCAGCGCGGAACCCTGGGATAGACCTTTCGAGGATAGAGCCCGCAAGGGCGACAGGGTTTTGACCTTCGGCCCTGACGGCAGCGCTAACGCCAATCATTTCGACAACCATTGGTCGGATCGGTTGAAATTTACCGAACACCAACCCAATGGATCGGAATAAAACTAGTCCTGCGGATTGGCCGGTAATTGCAACACGAACCATTGATCTGTTTGGCTGCGATCGCCGGGCCATTCAGTTTCGGGCCGCTTCAAGTGAACCGCCAGATAGATTTGGGTACCGGCAAACAGAGATCGGTCAAACTGAAACTCAAAGGCCTCAGGTTGTGAGGTTTGCCGCGCACCATCCAACTGAAACAACCCGATTTTGTTAGCGACCCAACCGCGATTGTTTTCCCATTTTTCAGACCAGCTGCCGTCTGGCATGAGGTGCGCCTCACAAAGGGCAGAGGAGACATGGAATTTGCGAGGCTTTGCAGGATCTTCAGCCATGTACAGATCGAGGCCCGTATGCACAACCCCGGGTTCCCAAACGGCCAATAAAAGGTATGGCCCACAGAGCTTTGCTCGAATTTGCAAGGGGCCGTAGGTTTGAGCCCATGCATCTGCCCATTCGTTTTCAGCCAAAAATCCATTGATCAGGACCGGCTCACCTTTTGGCAAGCTTTCGCGTCCTGTTTGCAGAAGTACCCAGGTCAGAAGGAAAAACATGAATCACTCCCAAATCCATCTCTTGCTAGGGTTACGCGGGCAGTAGCAAAAATGTTCCGCTCGTTTCGTTTGTTCTCTTTGCGTCGGTTCGGTTTCGCTGCAAAGTGCTTGTGAATATGTGGATTAAATTCGAGAATGCTGAAAATTACTTGTGGAACCAAATAATGGGCAACCAAAATCGCAAGGCGAGTCGAGAGGAAATGGCCAAAGTACGCAAGACTATTGGCCAGGCCTTTCCGGGATGCCAACCCGTTTTTGGCAGTCATGGCGATTATGGGGGCCATCGCGCTCCCCGAGACCACACGATTGCTTTTCGATTGAAAAATGCAAAGGGACAATTCTGCTCCAACGTGGTGTGGCTCATGCCAGATGCCCTAAAGCACCTGACGGTTGACGACATTCGCCAAATGGTCAATCGGGCCAATGGTCGTGAATAAAGATTCGATTTGTAAAAGTGTTTTTTGGGTGAGTCCTTTCAACTAAAAGACGTAATACGATACCTATTTGGAGGTTTGATATGAAAATGGTTTTGTTGGTAGGCCTTGCATCCTGCCTTGCTTCGCTTCTGGCCCAGGATTATGTGCTCGCATTTGCAGGAAAAGACTCGAATAGCCCAGATGAATTCAGCTTTGTGGCGCTGAACGATATTCCCATGGGCAGTCAGATCTATTTCACCAACCTGGACTGGGACAATAGTATGGGTCAATTTACCGGCACGAAGGGTACGCTCCTCTTTCAGGCCGCTGCTACGATTACCAGAGGGACAGTGGTTCAAGTATCTGAAACAACAAATGATAACTTTACGGTCACCGGTGCCACTGGCAGCGCGACTTTGGTTGGGTTGACCTCGTGGAGTGCGCTGGGCGCCGATCCACATTACGCGTTCACAGCCTCCAACGCCATGAGCCCAACCACCAGCGTGACCCGGGTGTATGCCTTGATTGAAAGTGAAATGAATGCCATGCCTGCCAGCTTGGATCCGAGAACTGGCACCAACTCCAGTCCCAACGCCGTCGTTTGTGATTTTACGGATCCCATGAACAATATTGTGTTCGCTGACTACAGTGCCGACCGATCCATGGCCACACCTGCAAGCCTTGCGAATCCCGCTAGCTTCACAACAGGGGCAAGCAGCACATTGGACCTAACCACATTTACCAGTGGATCTTTACCGGTCGTGTTGGACTCTTTCCAGGTTGAATAACAAAACAACCAAGGTGCACAAATAAACCTGGAAATGTAGATGGTGAGGGGAAAACTAGCCAACCGCAGAGTTGATTAAACTTCGGTACTTCAGGACCACGACACGTTAATTGAAATCGTAAACATAAGTGGCGACCCCGTGGGCAAGCAGCGTTTTGTTAATGATTGCTTCGACTTGGTCCCACTGACCACCGGCCAAACCACAGCCGATGCGGGGCATGTGGATAGAGGCCCCCCTCTGGGTCGCCTCCTGAGCCACTTTTCCGAGGCAGGTAGCTAATGCGTCGTAGCGAATGGGCGGTACCCCATCAATGGGATGGATGTCCCGTTGACCGATCATGTTGATGACCCACAGATCCGCTTCGACCTGAACCCATTGCACCTTGCCAAGCGCAAAATTCTCCTTGGATTTAAACCATTCCCGATAAGCGGCTTCCGGTTCTTTCCAGCGTTTGGAGATGGCCAGCACAAAGCCGCGACCCCAGCCTCCGATATCGTTGCAGACATGCACAATCGCCCGTGGGCCAGTCGCCTGGGGTTGGGTTGCATCGCCTTTCACAAAGGTAATTTCCATGGCGTTCTCCTAAAAACTGAGATTTTGGGTGAAGTACACGCCAAGTTTGTCGCTAAGGGCAATGCCAATGCCCTCGGTTTGGTATTGGCCGTTGAGAATATTGGCGCGGTGACCGGGTGAATTCATCCAACCTTCCACGGCCTTGGCGGCCAGTTTTTTGGGGTCTTCCCAGAACCGTTCGACATAGCGTTTCCCGTCGCGAAACTCCATACTGGCCCCAGAATAGAGGTGGCACATATACAGATTCTCTCCAGCGCCCTGGCGTACGCCATGTCGTCTGGCTCGAGCGCTGGGATCTTCACCTTCTGGATTGTAGTGGTTGAAATACTCGCGTTTGGCCATATCGAAGGAATGGTCTTCAGCGGTTCGTTTTAACGGTTCACTCCAGGTCAAGGCGGAAAGACCGTGTTCGGCCCGGACCCGATTGACCTCGTCGTGAACTTCATAGGCCAGGCGTTTCAGATCGAGTTTGGGCTGGTCTTTTTCGTTGAGAATGATGGTGATCAGGTTGGCATCGAGCCGGGCTTGTAAATCGGGGATCTCGCGCAGAAGCCGATCGGTCAGCAGGTAGTGTCGGCGATTCAACTTGTTGGCCACGTCGAAAACAGTTTCGTTCTGGCTGGAGATGTGGTCCAAGGTGCTGCCAGCAAGAACCAGGAGCTCGGTCAATTCGGGACACTGACCATGAATCGAAAACATGAGTGGCGTCTGGCCCCAGCGGTCCAAGACATCCACTGCGGCACCGTGGTCGAGCAGCAGTCGGACCACATCGGTTCGGCATTTGAAGCTGGCCCAATGCAGGGGGGTGCGGCCCTTAAGATCGCGAAAGTCCATTTGGGCCTGGTGGTTCAGCAGGATTTCGGCTTCCTGATAAAAGCCTTCTTCACAGGCCCACATGAGCGGTGTTTTCCCTTCACTGCCGGCATGGTCAACGTCGGCACCAGCGGCCAGGAGCTTTTGAATGACGATCGGCATGCGTCGATGGGTGGCCCAGATCAGGGCGGTATCGCCGTAGACATTGACCGCTTCCGGGTCGTAGGGTCGGGCCAAAGCCGCCTTGATAGCCGGCTCATCGGCATCCATAATGGCCTGAATCAAGTCTTTGGGCGCAATAGGCGCAGAATTACTCGAAAAGGAACAGGCAGAAGCGGAAACCAATAAAAGGAAGAAATAAACCCAGCGCATGGCCCTCAAGATAAACAAGAAACGTTGAGCTGCCAAGTAAACAGTTCATCCCAACCCATTGGGGTCGAATGTGCTTCATTAAAAAAGCCCGTACCTGGGGTGGTACGGGCTGGGGTTTGGGCCGGGAAGAGGGGAGGGGTCGGCCCAATTCGTTAGATTTATTCCGAACAGCTGATTGGATCTTTCAGGTTGATGTACAGAAAGTCCAAAACCGTAATGCGGCCATCGTTGTCGGGATCACCCAGGTAGACCAGGCGCCAATCGACCAAAAAGGCATAGAGATCCAACAGGTTGTTACAGCCATCGCCGTTGTAGTCGTCATAGCCGGGATTGTGGGGGACCAGCACCACGGCCCGGTCGGTTAAGGTTGTTCCCGAAACGGGATCGGTCACGGTGACGTCCAGAACCGTTGTGGATGTTGGCGGTGGGTCGAGGATAATACCGTCACCGTCCGGGACCATCGGTGTGGGCGGGTCTGCGTCCCAGGCCACTATTTCTGACCCGGAACCACAGCCAATCGAAAGGCCGATGGCGGGAGGGGCCAGGCCCAATGCTTGGCCGGGCGGTGTGGTTTGGATGCTGAAACTACCGCCCAGACTCAGCTGGGCCGAATCGGAGGTTATATTCCCGCACGGTCCCGTGATGTAGCAACGATAGAGCCCAACGTCTCCCGCTTGAACATTGGCTATAGTGAGGGCGGCATTTGTCTCGCCGCTGAGCAGAGTGGCGCCGTGGAACCACTGGTAAGTGATGGGTCCATCGCCCGCAACCATGACCGAGAAATGGGCCTCCAACCCGCTACACATGGAAATATCCTCGGGTTGTTGGATTATGGATAGGGGTTCACGGACGGTTAAAAGGGCCGGCAGGGTGGTCAGGCTGCCACACGGATTGGTGATGGTACAGGCATAACCAGCTTCGTCTGCAGCGCTGACGCTTGCAATAGTGTAAATGGCGCTGTTTGCACCGGGGATTGGCGTTCCGTTTTTGCTCCAGGCATAGCTCAAACTGGAACCTGTTGCGCCTGAAACATTAAACGAGGCAGATTGACCTTCACAGCGGATCTGCCCACTTGGGTGCGCATTGAGGAAAATGGGCATGTTGACGGTCAAGGTGGCGCTGGCGCTGGTCGCACTGCCGCAATCGTTGCTGACCAGACAGGAATAGTTGCCCGCATCACTGGCCTGAACCGATGAAATGGAGAAAAAGGCACTGGTCTCGCCCGGGATATCCATACCGTCTTTGCGCCACTGATAGGTCAGGGATCCGCCGCTGGCAACCGTAGTCATCAGGATGGAATCGCCTGGGCACACCGTGGTTGGACTGGGTGAACTGCTGATGCTGGGTGTGCTGAGCACGTTCAAACTGGCGTGCTCAGAGGTGATTGATTGGCAGCCATTATCCACGATGCAACTGTAGGCCCCTTCATCAGAAGCAGACACCGATGACAACGTCAGGCTAGAAGCGGTTTCTCCAGGGATATTCACGTCATCTTTTTGCCATTGGTACTCAAGCGTTCCGCTTCCAGTGGCTGTAACTTCAAAGGTGACGGAAGCGCCTGGACAGATGGCCGCATCCACCGGGTGGGCCGTAAGCGTTACTGGAATACAAGTTCGTATTTGGCTGATAAACGTATCACTGGATCCATTGACAGTCTCGCTCAGGCTTCCCGCAGTGGTCGGAAAGTCGATGCCGGCATTGCCTGTCACCGTGACGATGTTGTAGTCCATCAAGACCAGCGCTTTTGCTTCATCCACATCTGGTCCGCCAAGGTAAGTGCTGTATTCCAAGGCATTTCCAGTGTCATTCAGCATGAGTACAAAGGCGTCTTTGGAGCCGTTCCATTCCGTGGAGAAGGATCCGGCCACGGTTGGAAAATTGACCGAAGTGGTGTATCCGGTCAGGATCGGCAGCTCACCTTTGTTCAAAATCATGGCGTTGGCTTGCTCATAGCCACTTCCGCCAATGTAGGTGGAATAGACGAGCGCACTCGCTGTGGGGTTCAACTTGGTGACATAAATATCTTGGGCGGAAAGGGTTGTGTCAAACGCGCCCGGCGTTGTGGGGAAATTGGTAGATAAGGTGAAGCCTGTTATGTAGGGATTGTAAAGTGAATCGACCACAACGGCGATGCCCCGATCCTGGCTGGATCCGCCCAAATAGGTAGCCCATTCAAGGCTGTCGCCCTTTTTGCTGAATTTGGCCACAAACGAATCCAAATTTCCCACATAGGTCGGTCCGATCACGCCGGCCGTAATCGGCAAGTTTGTGGAGGAGGTACTGCCGACCACGTAAATTTTGTCGGTATCATCCAAGGCCAGACCGCTGGAGTACTCGGTTCCAGATCCGCCCAAAAAGGTCGAAAAGTCCAGGCTGTCACCGGTTGGATTGATGCCGACGACAAAAGCATCTAACCCGCCGTTATGGCTGTCATCGTAACTGCCTGCAACGGTTGGAAAGTTGCTTGAGCTGGTGCTGCCCACCAGAATAAAGGAATCGGCACTGTTTTGGCGGATTGCGAGCACTTCATCAAAGCTTGAACCGCCCAAAAAACTGGAGAAGTTGAGGCTTGCTCCTGTTGGGTCTAACTGACAAATAAACCCATCGACCTCACCGCCATTAAAACTGGTGTCCCAGGCGCCGGCAGTTGTGGGGAAATCGGAGGATTCCGTGTGGCCAACCAGGGTAGCCCGACCCATGCTATCGACCACAATGCCCAAGGCTTTGTCGTGTCCGCTGCCGCCGATAAATGTGGCATAGAGCAGGCTGTCACCAGTGGCATTCAGTTTGGCCACATAGGCATCCGATCCGCCGCTGTTGCTGGTGTTGTAGGAACCCGGCGTGGTGGGGAACAGATTGGATTCCACACTGCCGCAGACATAGATCTGGTCTGAATCATCTTTGGCAATGGCTTGCGCGGTTTCCGGTCCGGATCCGCCCAGAAACGTGGAAAATAACTTGTCGGTAAAATCTGCGCTGATTTTGGTGACAAAACCATCTACACCGCCATTGTGGGTTTCATCAAATGCGCCCGGCGAGGTTGGGAAATCGCCCAGGCACTTTCCAGCAACCACAATATCTCCGGTCGACAAAACGACAAGGGTATTGGCTTGGTCGTCGTTGAGCCCACCCAAGTAGGTGCCGTAACTCAAGCTGCTGCCATCGGCTGAGATTTGGGCGATAAAGGCATCGCTTCCGCCATTCCAGGAGGGGTCATACACACCTGAAGTGGTCGGGAAATCCCAAGAATAGGTTTGGCCGGCAATGAGAATATTGGAGATGCCATCCACAGCCAAGCTCATTGGGAAATCATCGACACTGCCGCCCAAATAGGTGGAGAAAACCAGACCAGATCCCGCTGGATTGAATTCACATAAAAAGCCATCGATGCTGCCACTTGCGGTTTCAGCATATGCACCGGTTGTGGTGGGCAGGTCGGTGGATTCGGTATAGCCAAGCATGTAGGCATTTCCGGCTGAACTGACTTGCAGATCGACCACGTTGTCATAATCGCTGCCGCCAAAATAGGTGGCAAATAGAAGCAAGGACAGGCTGGGGTTCAATTTGATTAAAAACCCGTCCAGCCCGCCGGCGGAGCTGGTTGCAAAAGCGCCAGCCGTGGTTGGGCAATCCAATGACAGTGTTTCGCCGGCCACAAAAATGTTGCCCGAAGCATCTTTGGCCAAAACAAACCCATCGTCATGGCTGGTGCCGCCATAAAAAGTCGATTGGAGCACGGCCGTGCCGGTGCCATTGATGCGGCTGACAAAGGTGTCATACAGGCCGTTGTAACTGGTGTCGTAGGCGCCCATCGTTGTTGGAAAATTGCTGGAATTGGTGCGTCCGGCCAAAAGAATATTGCCATCGCTTTCAAGCACTAAGCCGCGAACCTCATCCGCGCTGTCGCCACCCCAATAGGTAGCAAAAACCATGGCGGTTCCTGAATTGTTGAGTTTACAGACAAACCCATCCTCGCCGTAATCCAATGCCGAATCAATAACCCCGGCCGTTACGGGAAAATCGGTGGACGAAGTCGAACCACACAGGTAGGCATTCCCACCTGCATCGACTTGGATATCAAAAACGCTTTCCGACCCCGATCCACCGAGAAAGGTCGCATATTCCAGGGCCGTACCGCTGGGGTTCATCTTGCAGATAAACAGGTCGCGACTCCCACTATTGATTTCCGCGTAGGCACCTGTTGTTGTCGGAAAATCCGCTGCGGCTGTGGTACCGGCCAGGTACAAGTTGTCGGCTGCATCGCGAGTCATGGCCGTAACGGTATCTTCTTCCGGCCCGCCTGGCCCGCCCAGGAAAGTGCTCCACATGATTTGTGGATGAATCACAAGGGGGAACTGGGTTTGATGGGTGGCCACTTTAAAGCCAATTCCACCTCCAGGCAATTCCTCGTAGGCGACTTCAACCGGTACCTTTTGGCCTTGGATCCATTGATAAGCTTGGGGAGGAGCGAAACGCAGCGTGCCGGTGCTCCCGGCAACAACGATGCTGCCATCGCTCTGCAAATCGGCCTGGCTAGCACCGGTCTCCAAGCGAATGGATTGGGCGAAGTGATCCGGCGCTATGCAAAGTTCAAGGCCCAACTGATCATATTGGGCGACGTAAGTTACAGAAATTCCGGGCCAAACGTCGGAATAAGTCAGTTTTCGGTACGCGGGTACATGGGTTGCCCAGTTTTGAGGTGGACCAACCAAAAAATTGACTTGGGTTGATAAGGGTTCCTCCAGAACGACCTGCGAATCCGAAATTTTATTTTTTCGATTAAAGCCCAACAGAAGGGTTTGGTCCTTTTGCGGATCGGCCTGTTGGCGTTTGTTGGACCGCAAAGGCCATATGAAATGGGCGCCATTGGTATCGAATTGGATCGGTCCCTTCGGGGTTGGTAAAGTGGCGAGTACAGACCCATCCTTTTGGGGCAGACCAACCCCTTGACCGGCCACAAAAAAACTGGGTAAAGGACCTTTCAGTTCGTTCAATTTGCCCGGCTGGGGCTGGCTCATGGCCCACCCCCCTATTAATATCAAAATCCACGTGCTCACAATCCGCATTTGCCCTCTCCTTCAGATGGGAAGTTTTTCTTCTCATCTGGACAAACGCAGTCGACTCAGATTTGCGGACATCCGATGTTAAGTTTTTTTCGAAACAAAACCGAGATTGGTTTTGACGCCGCTCCAACCGGGCAGCAATCACCTTATTGGACAACCCTAGTTTGCCCCAAACCAAAACACCAATAGAGTCCGAAATTGGTGTAGGTTTGGTGCCGAAACCCTCTGCATTCTCTTGCGAATCACAAACCCTGATTTCGCCCTTTGCCTATTGCAGCGGTCGCAAAGTGTTGACCTGCAGTTGCCAGGAATCGAACTGGTCGACCCAGTGCCAGAGCTCGTTGTGTTCCCCATTTTGTACGAAGGCGATTCCGCTGCGACCGTGGAGTTGGTTGCGGTCGATATTACTCGAATCCCAGTGGGTGTCGGTGCCGTTGCTGCCGATGCTGATGTTGAACACATCCGAACCGCCGACCCGTTCTGAGATTAGCACGCCGTCCTTTTCGCTAAAGGCTTGTTTGCCTGTCTTGCGCGGATAAAACACCAAACCTTTTTTGCCACTGAGCAGAAGATCCGGTTGGCCATCATGGTTAAGGTCCAGGTCGACAATCATCAGGTCGCGGTCGCCATCATCAACGGTCCAGCCTTCCTCCTTGGGTTTGGGTGTGAAGTATTCTTCATCCCAAAGATAAGTGTCATGGCGGAATTTGGCGTGAATTAAGCCTTTAAAATAAAAGAGTTCAATTTTGCCTGGGCTGATCACGATCGGCCCGGTCTGCCATAGGTTCTGTTGCGTTTCCAAAACCTGGGGCGCTTGAGCGGACCAGCCCTCTTTTTCACCGAGGAAATAGGTGAAACTGAGTTCATCAAATACGCTCATATCCTTGTTGGGCATGAGCAGCGCCACAATGTCCAATTGGTCGTCGCCATTGAAATCGCCAACTTGGCAGGTCTCAATTTTGTAGCCGAGTGGCATGTGACTGCGGCCCTGTTTTTGGCGCCAGCTGCCATTGTCGTTAAAGGCCATGAAGAACCGGACCTCACCACTTTCCTGCAACAGGAGCGGCGCCGCAAACAAATCCAAGTCGCCATCGCCATCCAGGTCGCGGACTTCCAGTTCGGGGTAGCGCAATACCAAGGCCCGCTTTTGAATGGTTAGACTCGGGCTGACGGGTAAGGTTTGGAAGCAATCGTTCTGGTACAGACTCATGCCCGTTTCGGTCGGGATAAGCCAACCAAGGGCAGTCGCTTGCGCTCGATCGCCATAACGCAGATGCAATTCAGAAGGTAAAGCGAATGCGTCCCAACCCGTACTATTGGATTTCAGGAGCGCCCCGTCAACAAAGGACACATAGGCCCATCCCGAATCCGTGGGCACGGGCAGCCCGCGCGGAATGCGATCCGCTTGGGCACACAACTGAAAGCCCTTTTGGCTTTCTGCCGCATCAAAGACCCAAACCTGGCCGTCTTTGGTCTGGGTCCAGATATCGGTTAATCCGTCCTGATTGAGATCCATCCAATAGGTTTGGCTAGGCGCCGAAGGGTGCGGTAGCGTTATGGGTCCATTTAAGAAAAGCAGGAAAACCAACATCATCGCGAAACCTCCGCCCAGCCCAGGTGGGTGGTACCTTGATCAAATTTGAGAAAGATCAGTTCATCGGCGGGGTCGCTATCCAAGTTGACCGAAAAAATTTCGTCGGATTCGCGAAAGGTTTTCGGCAGTTTATAGGACCAAGATTTGTCATTGCGAATGCCTTGGTTGTCCAGCGGCGTTATTTCCAGTTTTCCGCCCTTGTCGACAAAAATATCGACCCAGCCATCGCCGTCCAAATCCGCGGTAATTTGTGCAAATTCAGGCATTTTCATCTTTCTAAAATTGAATTTCCAACGCACTTCAAATGGGCCGCCGGCCAGGGTTCGAAATTTTCCGTTTTCCTGAATGTGGAAATGCATGAGGAACGTAATCGTAATTCGGCCTAAGGAAACGGCTTTGACCATTTGGAAGACGCTGAGTTTAAAAGCAAAACCACCGATATCGGTCAAACCATCGTGGTTGAGATCGAAAAAGGGACTGATCGGGCTCATTTCTTCATCCATGCCTTGAATGATAAATCCACCCAAAGAACCGGAATAATCAGGTTGCGCTTCGTACTGATAGGGTGCGCGCGCCGTGTAAAGTTGGACTTCAGACTTGACCTTGGGCAGGTCGGAAGGGCCGTCAATATCATCTACCTCATGAACGATCAGCACATCCAATAAGCCGTCACTGTTCATGTCGCGCAGCACAAAATCCTCGTCGCGTTCGACCAAATGGCTTTCTCCGTTCAAGTCACTGACGAACCAATCCTTTCCGCCATTTAAGAGCAGCAGAGGGGAACCGGACGCGGGCTGATAGATTTGCGGAAGCGGAATTGTCATTTCAAAATATTGGTCGCGATTACTGGTTTTGCGGATATGCCGAGGAAAGGGTAAAAAGTGTTGTTGTCCTGCTGGTGTCAGCGTGTGTAAGCCTTGGAAATCCGGGAAAAGCCAAGTCGTTTGGCCTTGAAACTGGACTTGCCAGGGAAAAGTGACTGCGCTGGTGATCGCGGGCAGGGCCGTTTCAGGCAAGGCTCTGGTCTGCTCTTGGACAAAGCTATCCCCCTTGGGTTTCAGCGTCCAGATTTCGCCCTCCGTCCAGAGGTGGATCAAGCCATTGGGATCGACTTGGAATCCGTTAACCACTCGGGTCCCCAATTCCAAAACCGAGCGGGCGCCAGCACCAGTCGGACTTAAGGGGATCCAGACCAGGTACTTTTCACGCAAGGTCGTTTCCGAATAGGCGGCGCGAATGCCGCCTTCTTCATAGTAGGCATCAATGTCGCCGATCGTTTTATTGCGCAGCATCAGGCCGATGATGTCCTGGCTTCCATCTTGATTTAGGTCATGAAATTCCAATTGGATAGGAATTCCATCCAGCGCGAGTTCACCATCGAACGAACCCAGCATGCAAAAAAGAAATACGAGATTTAACACAAGCGCCCCTTCTTCATAAATCGATACCATTACGTTTCAAATTCAAATCGGTTTAGCGGGCCGAGTTCTTTTTGGATTTGAGAAAACTGAGCGGTTTCAGCAATTCAAATGCACGCTGGAAATCGAGGCTTGTCAAAGCTTGACTAATTTGTCCCCAATCGTTGGGAGGCATTCGGTCCCGGACGGAAGCTAGTGCTGTCTGTAAATCGTTGAGTACGGCAATTTCCCTGTTTTTTAAGGATTCGAGCATGTCTTGCCATTGTTCAGGACTCAATTTTACTTTTGGCGGATCTAATGGCACCCAAGTTTGAGCTGATTTTTGGATGCGTTTGATTTCCCGGCTGAGGTGGCTCAGCCAAGGCTCGGGATCAAAATCCGGATTGGCCAGTTTGTTTTCAAAAAT
Source organism: Acidobacteriota bacterium (assembly GCA_020637335.1). Classification (GTDB taxonomy): domain Bacteria; phylum Acidobacteriota; class Holophagae; order Acanthopleuribacterales; family Acanthopleuribacteraceae; genus JACJWC01. The sequence continues at coordinate 78,472 of JACJWC010000016.1, forward strand.
CAGTGTGTATTGGACCAGATCATTGGCAGCAATAGAACCGGAAGAACCGCGTAACCGATGCAGCAGAGCTTGGGCAGATTGGGTGTCACCACGCGCTAGATCGTCCTGGATTTCCTGGAGGGTTTGCTGCGAATCGACGATGAATTGGTTGAGAATCTGGCCAAAGAAACGTGGATCACCTGCGGATAAGACTTTGGCGTCGGCCATATGAATGCCGTCGATTTTTGGGAAATCCAGTCCTGTTTCCGGCGTGTCCACAATGCAAAGTGGCGCCGATTTTCCGGTCCACTTTTGGATGGCGTTAATGAGCTGATCTACCTTAAAGGGTTTGGGGATCCAATCGTTGAAACCCCATTCGGGTAAGTTATCAAGCGAATCTTCGGACTGGGCCGTTAAAGCTAAAATGGGCAGGCTGCGATAATCGGCAATGGCACGAATTTGTTTGGTGGCCTCATATCCATTTAAAATGGGCATTTGCAAATCCATCAGGATCAAATCCACCTTGTTGGTGGGATCGGCTAGGATCTGCATGGCTTCGAGGCCATTGGCTGCTTGTAGCACTCTCATATTTTGATTATTCAGCACCTTTTCAGCCAGTTTTCTGTTAATCACATTGTCATCTGCCAGTAAAACAGTCAGGTTGGAAAGGGACTTGGGGCGTTCGCTTAGCTTGCGCGGCTTGGATTGTAGGTTCATTTCAAATGTGCTGGTCTGATTGCGGCCGTTTGCTTTTGCCTGGTACAACGCGCGGTCGGCAGCTCCGATTAAACACTTGGGGCTGTGTTCCAAGGCATCGTCTGTGCAAAGTTCACACATGTAATCATGTGCTTCCGTCTGGTTTGGTTCAAACGTTGAAACGCCAATACTCAAGGTTACAGTAGGCGAAACCTGACTCATAGCATGCGGAATATCCATGTCTTTCAGCGCGCGGTGGATTCGTTTGGCAAATTTTTTGGCGTTTACTTTTTCAGTCTGAGGCAGGATGACTGCGAATTCTTCCCCGCCATAACGGGCCACAAAATCGCCGGCCCGCCGAAGGGTCGATTTTAGGGCATACCCTACTGCCGTTAGACACTTATCGCCATCTAAATGCCCGTAGTGATCATTGAACTTCTTGAAATAATCAATGTCCATCAGGAGCAAAGAAAGCGGTGCCAGCGTGCGCTGAGCCCGGCGCCACTCGACCTCCAATGTTTCATCAAAAGAGCGGCGGTTGGGGATACGCGTCAACATGTCGATGGAAGCGAGCCTTTTTAAGGCAAGCGTGCGCTGGCGCAAGGTCAAATGGGTTTTAACCCGGGCCCGAACCACGGCCGGTCGAACCGGTTTACTAATAAAATCGACAGCACCGAATAAGAGCGCACTTTCCTCGGCCTGATGATTGGTACTGGCTGTAACAAAAATGATGGGCAAATCTTCATGTAAAGGATTGCTTTTAATGCGTTTGCAGAGTTCTAAACCGTTCATGCCGGGCATGTTCATGTCCAAAATGACCAAGTCAATTTCGTGTTTGTTCAGCGTTGTGATGGCATCGGCACCGTTGGTCGCAAAAAAGATCGTGCCCATGCCGCGCAGGACCTGGCCCAGAGATTGAATGATGAGGGGATCATCATCCACGATGAGCAGTTTGGGGGTTAACTCATCCCATTCGGATGCCATGTGCATAAGGTGTTCCTGGTCCGCGCCGATCTTATCATTGATTCGGGTCCCACCCAGAAATCTTTAGGCAGGAATCAGAGCCTGAAAGGAAAGCCGATCAATATCCAAGAGGCACACCGAATCAGTTCAGTGCAGTTTGCTGTCAAATAGCCAGAATATCCAGCTGGTTAGCTGGATTTTTTGGCTGAAGTAGGGGAGAAGTCCGTAACCTCTCCCCAGAATATTAGGGGATGCGTTCGGCTCGAATACCGCTGAGGTGGATACGCGCCGGAATACTCAAATCGCCCCAGATCTCGAAACCGGCCCAATTGGGTTGGCCCCCGGTTGCCTCAGCCCATACGGCGGTTTGCAGGGTTGTCGCACTGAAGATTTGGCTGGCCAGACGGGTGACTTTTTGTTTCGGACCAATCCCGGACAAGGTGACTGTTTCCAGGATATTGCCCTTACTGTCGTAGGCGCGATAGGTTAAATCATCGGCGCTTGATCCCAGGTTCAAAGCGACCAAGCCGGTAAAGGAATTGGTGCTGCGTTCCAGGTGAGTGAAGCGCATTCCCATTCCCGCTTGCGTTGCGGATTGGAAGCCGGCGAAAAAGTCATTTTGTGAAAGGACCGAACTGCCAAAGAGCTCGTATCCGATCAGGTTCTGATCAGCAGAGACAGAGAGCCAAGCCGATCCGGCCGGAACGATGGCACTGCCCTCGTGGTCAAACAACAAGGTGGTTTTGCCATTGGGGCCCAGGCTGTAGGTGCGGCTGGAAAGCACACTGCCATCCGCTTGGTAATAGGTCTCGGTGACTTGGGCGGCAACCGAGCCGACGTTAATGTAAACCATACCGGTCCAGAACTGGCCTGTATCTGTGGCGATATGCAAGAAATAAAGGTCTTTACTGGGTTGGTTCTCCAATCCAAGAGAGGCCAGCTGGGTTTCCTGGGGCAAGACCCGGAAAAACTCCATGGCGGCCAGGCCCTGATCGCTGGTGAGCTCGACCCAATCGACCGGGTTCAGATCCGTGCCCAGATAGGTCTGTAGATTGAGACTCTCGCTGGCATAGGGCTTTTGATGGCCATCAATGGCAGCAGTTTGACTGGTCGGCTTAGCTTCCAATTGGGCCGCCGCTGCGATGGGGCCGGCATTGACACTGGACAGGTGGGTACTGAACTTGGTGGTGTTTTTGGCCACATGCGGCATGTAGAGTCGGGTATCCAAGCCGATCGATGCATTAAAGGCCGAACGATTCTGTGCATCCATGATCTCGCCATAGACGTGGGCTTCTTGGTCGGTTCCGACCTGGACCCAACTGACCAGATGGTGGACATCTCCGAACAGTTGCGCCACGGTTTGGTCCAATTTGCCTTTGCCGGGCAGGATACCTTCGTGGATGCCCAACACGATGCCGTTGGCGCTGAATGCGTGTATATCGTAAGCCAAATTGGTCGCTTGGGGGTTGACGAGCCCAATGCGCATGTCGGAATCGGTGCCGGACTGGATTTCTGGCAAGTAGTAGCGATTGGCATAAGCGCTGCCCTGCAACCCGGAACAGGTGTTGCACGGATTGCTATCCGGTTGGGGCGCGCTTGCATAACCCGCATTGGTAACTTGGATATCGTCGAGCCATACGCCTCCACCAGCATTGGCGGCTGCGGTATCACAGGCGACGCGAATGCGGAATTGGATATCGGATTCGCCATACAAACTGCCCAAGGCGACTGTGACTTGGCGCCATTGGCGTTTGCTGCCCGACCAGGCATTGCGGTAGGCCAGGGTGGAGTTATTAAATAATTGACCGTCGTAAGTAGCGCCGCTGATGGCGCTTTCCAGATCCGTCCATTCGCTATTGCGCGTGCGAGCCTCTAGAACGGCACCATCCCAGTATTGCTGGAAGTTGCCTTCCATATCGTAGTAGATCCAAAAACTGAGTTGGGAGGCAGGTTGAATGGAGAGCCAGGGCGAGACCAAGCTTTTGTCGGAATAGTATTCCAAGTCAGCGGAGAACCAGGCGCCTGATCCAGAATGAACCTGGTTTGTCACGGCAGCCCAATCGTTGGGGCCGAGCAGCGCCTCGCCTTGCATTAAGCCCTCTCCTTCTGCGCCATCGAAGAAGGTGCCTGTCGTTGAGGCCAAGCTGCCGCCCAGAGGTACGGTTATCGGGTAGGTGGCCTGGAACTCGCCAAAGTTTAAGCTGATGGTGAGTTGGCCTTCGCTTAACGGGCTCGCCAATTGGTCCAGTTTTAATTTAACGCCGGTCGTGAAGCTGGGGGTTTTGCTGAGGTCGCTGGGTAATGGCGCTTGTTCTAACACGTTTAAACCGGGTGTCAGTGAGGTGACCGTCAGGGTTGGGACGGATGCTGATGCGGGACCGGAGTAGTGGATGGCCAACGGTAAGGTGGCCGTTTCGCCCAGATCGAGATAGGCATCGCCATCGCCCTCGACCGCAATCAGGTTTTCGGCCTGAACGGAAAAGGGGATTTTGGTTGCGCGATAGATACCGCGACCATGGGTGGCCAGCCACAGGGTATTGGCATCGCTGAACTCTAAGGCCACGACGCGGGTCAGGGCGGGACCGTAGGTGTAATTTTCCCAATGTGGGTTGGCTGAAAGTCCATTTTCACTGACCCAAAGCCCTAACTCAGAGCCCACAAAAATTCGATTGGGTTGGTTGGGGTCGACGGCAACCGAATACAACGGAATGTTGGGAAGGTCCCCGTGCAAGGACGTCCAATTTTGGCCGCCATTGGTCGAGCGTTGAATGCGACCGCTCCCATAGCCGGAGAAGGTGGCCAGAACGGTCATTCCGCTGGCGTCGCTCGGATCGATAAAGAAGCCGGTACTCAATGCATTTACCGCGCCTGTCGAGGCGGTTTGAATAATGGTGTTGGTTGAGCCCAGCCCCTGGACCCTGACAACGGTGCCATTTTCCAAGCCATAGTAGGCATTTGAACCATCAACAGGATTAATGGCAATGGCCGATACGGCGGCAGAGGTCGCGCCCGAGATTTCCTGCCAAGTGGACCCACTCAGCGCGCGAACATTCGGACTGAACCACAGGCGTTGACTGCCGACCAACATGCGATTTCCGTCGCTGGGATCCAGCGCAAAGGGTTGGATGAAGGGCGCATTCTCTTCGTCATCGAAGCCCAAGGTATCCGTGGCGAGACCGCCATTACTGGAGCCGAACATGCCGCCGCTAGGCGTGGACCCGTAGACATAGCCCGGATCTTGGCGATCCCACGCGCAGTAGCCACCATCCCCGCTAAACCACTGCAACCAATTGGCAGAGTCGCCATAATACAGATGCGTTCCATTGTCCTGAGTTCCACCAATGGCGCGTGATCCATCGGGATGCACAGCCATTCCGTAAAACTGGGTAATGCGCAGGTTATTGACCAATGGTGTAAACGTATCGCCGCCATCCGTTGATTTGAAGATGCCGCCATCGCATCCTACAAACAGCGTTCTTGGGTCTTTGGGATGGATGACGATTGTGTGGATGTCGGCATGTACGTATTTGCTGAGCTGGCCCGGGTTAGGCGCCCAATTCGAAATGATGCCAATACTGGCGCCGCCATCTTCGCTGCGGAACACATCCACCGCACCCAAATACAAGCGGTTGGAGTTGGTGGGATCTACCGCGACAGCCAAGTCATACCAGCCCTGGCGTTCAATGTACTGACGGGTTGCCGGCGTTTTGGCCCACGAGGCTCCGTTATCGGTGGATTTGTACAGGCCCAGCGTTTTACCTTCATCGTCAGCGCACGAGGCATAGACAACGCCATCATTGCCGATCCCCAGTTCCATTCGGCCATTGGCCGAGTTGGGCAAACCTTGTTGTTGGTTGAGGAAGTTAAAGCTCAGACCGCCATCGTTGCTTAATAAAACGTTGCGATTATTGCTGGTTGACCCATACAGGACCGCATAAATGCGACTCGAATTGGAAGGATCGACCTTTAAATCGACATAGCCGCGACTGCTTGCCGATCGACCATCGGTTCGGTTCCATGTCGCGCCCAGGTCCGCAGAACGGAAAATGCCTTGGCGGGTGGCCGCCAAAAGCACAGATGTGCCCGGGATGCGGGCTAAACGGTTGACATAATAAAAATCCGAGGATTCCGTAGACGCTAAAGAAGACCAGGTCTCGCCAAAATCCTGGCTGACATAAATGCCCAAGCCGCGCGCTGCGTCTGCATTAAAAAAGCCCTCACCGGTGCCCGCAAATACCCGGTTGGGTTGGTCGGGATCGAGAACCATGCAACCGATGGCAATATTGGGTAAGAAATCGGCAACGGGTCGCCAGGACAAGCCCCCGTCTTGCGTTTTCCAGATTCCACCGGAAACGGATCCGATTAACATGTGATCGGTTTGATTGGGATGAATGATGATCGAGCGAATTCGCCCACCAAAATTGCCGGGCCCCATTTCCTCAAAGCCCAGCATCAGTTCAGGTGCTTTGGTTTGTTTGGCCACCCGTTCAAGGGCGGCTTTGTTGAGCTGATTGGGATTGGTTTCACCTTCGGTTTGCAGGCGTTTTTCCCAAAACAAGGCGGCTTCAAGCGGGCCGTCGTAAGCCTCTTCACCTTCTTTCTCGACCCACAGCCGTTTGGCTTCAAGGGGATTGCTTTGATTGAAATAAAATACCATCCAAGCGGTCAGTGCGATGGTCAATCCAAAGCCAAATAACTTTTTCATACAGAGCTCCTATGGGATTTGAGAAATTAGGGAAAGCACATTTTCAGGTGGTCGACCGATAACGGCGCGATCGCCCCAAATCACAATCGGTCGCTGCAGCAGCTTGGGAAAACGAACGAGCGTTTCAAGCCAGGCGATTGTGGATTTGGGCGGGTTCCGGTCCAAGCCCAACTCCTGGATAAGGGGTTCATTGAACCGAACCATTTGATCAATCTCTCCACCTAGTTTACGCAGGATGGCGCTTAAACCCTCAACCGTCAGTGGCTGCTTGAGGTACAAAAAAATTTCCGGTTCGATTCCCTGGTCGCGCAGCAGTTGAAGCGTTTCGCGGCTCTTACTGCATTGGGGGTTGTGGAAAATTGTCGGTTGTTGCATAGCCAGCCTCAAAGACGGTGTTGGGAACCTTCCATTTTTCTATGGATAAGTACGCATTTCAAGTTGGAAGAAAGTGCCTACACCTGAAAACCAACAGGGCCAGCGGTGTAGGGACGTGAATTCTGCGGAGGGTGGGGCTGAAATTATCTGACGAACGCGCTAGAGTGGAGCTTTGGTTTCGAGATCACGATCTGTTTCAGGACGAACCGCTCAACCTATGCCCGGTTTTCAATCGAATCGCTCAGCCCAATTTAACGCCCGATTTTACGGGGCGGCGGCCCTGTTTTGTTTTGTTGTTTTGGCATATTTCCGCATGCGCGAAAACCTGTTTGTTGCCATTGATGATCCGGGTTATCTGTGGGCTAATCCCCATGTGAGGCAGGGCCTGAGCTGGGCCAACATTCAGTGGGCGTTTACCAGCTTCGATATGAATAATTGGCACCCCTTGACCTGGATATCTTTCATGTTGGATGTCAGTTTGTACGGAATGAAACCGGGTGCGCACCATATGGTTGGCCTGATCCTACATGCGCTCAACTGCATTCTTTTTTATTTTTGTCTCTACCACTTGATAGGGCGATGGCGCCCGGCCTTTTTGGGCGCATTGCTTTTGGCCGTTCATCCCATCCATGTGGAATCCGTTGCTTGGGCTTCCGAACGAAAAGATTTACTGAGCCTGTTCTTTCTGTTCCTGACCTTAATCCAATGGGACCGATGGGTTCAGAATCGCCGGATTTCCGCCTATATGCTCAGTCTGCTCTGGTATGCCTGTTCTCTGATGTCGAAACCGACTATGGTAACGCTGCCTGTGCTTTTTCTGGTTTTGGATATGGTTATTTACGGGCGGATTACAAAGTTACCCGATGTTTGGCGTACTGGCCCGGAAAAGGGGCCCTTTTGGTTATTGGCTTTTGGCAGTGGTTGGCTAACGCTATTAGCACAAAGTCAAAATCAAGGTATCCAATCCATTGCAGATTTTTCCCTGGTCGAGAGAATGGTGAATGCTTGGTCGGCCTATGGCGCCTACCTGCAGCATTTCGTGTTGCCCTTTGGATTGGCACCTCAGGTGCCAATCCAACCGGAAAAGCTAATGTTGGGCGCATTGGTCAGCCTGATCATATTCAGCGTGTTAGTGTGGTTAATCCTAAACACTAAAAACCGCTACTTGGTGGGTGGTTTGGCTTGGTGGGCGATTGCTTTGCTGCCGGTGGCGGGTCTGATTAAAGTGGGTGAACAGGCTTGGGCGGATCGCTACGCCTATATCCCTTTTTTAGGACTATATACGGCATTGGCCTTTTGCTTGAAAAAACCAATGGCAAAGCACCCTTCTTTGGCAACAGCGGTAATGGTGGCCATGGGGCTATTTCTTTGTTTTTTGACCTTTCGTCAGGTGGGCCATTGGCGCGATTCCCAAACCTATACGGAACGAATTGCTGCTGTTTATCCCGGGCATCGCGTAGCCAACGGGTCGCTCGCTAATTTGGCACGTCAACGCGGCGAATTCGAAAAGGCAAAAGGTTACTTGTCGCTTATTCCATCCGACAATTGGACGCCCGAAACGCACCTGATCATGGCGCGCATCGCTTATGGCCAAAAGGATTGGCCAATGGCAGAAAGCGCCTACCTGGAGGCAGCAAGGGGCCTTACACCTTTATCTGCCATTGCCAATGCAGAACTGGGGAACCTCTACCTCCGTCAGCAAAAATGGGTGGAGGCCGAGCAATGTTTTATCGAAGCGGACCGCTATTATCCCGAGTTTCAGTTGAGTTTGGCCGGACGTTTCCAAATGGCCATGCTGCGCAAGGACCAGGCTCTTCTGCTCAAGTTGAATCAGCGACTCAAAAGCACACCACCCGTTCCGTATTTGATGGTGGGTTTTTTACAGGGGAGTTTGTTAATGCAGGAGTGGGTGCTTTTGCGGAAGGCTTCAGGACCGTTTCGAGTTCTGAGCCTGTCTGGAACTTGATTGATCTAATGCGCTAAAGGAAATTTATGTATCTATTGCTGTTTTTGACGAGTTTTTCCCAAACGATAGGACCAAAGCTTGTTGCGCCACAACCGAACTTTGCTTTTGGTCAAATGCTGAAAGGCGAAAAAGGTGAACATCCGTTTTTGATTCAGAACCAGGGAGATGCGGCCCTTGTCCTAAAAAATATTCGCACGTCCTGTGGCTGTACCACCGTTGGGGTTGAAACGAAGAGGCTTGCGCCGGGCGAATCCTTTGAACTGGTGGTAACGTTTGATAGCCAGTCTTTCCACGGGTCGGTTGAAAAACGGGTTACGGTGGAATCCAACGATCCTCAAAATCCCACCTTGGTGCTGATCTTCTCGGCCCAAATTATTGCCGATCTGGTTTGTCAACCCGAGTTGTTGACTCTAAACGACATCGCGCCCGGTCAACAAAAGGATGCAATCATTTGGGTCCAAGCGGATCAGTTGGAACGTTTAGACATTTCCGAGATCAAGGCAGAGCCTGCATTTCTGAAGGCGCGGGTTCAGTCACAAACGGACAAAAGCGCAGAACTGGTTGTTGAAATTGACGGCCGGCTTTTCCCACCTAAAACGCCCAAGTTACACGGTTCTGTTGCATTTAAATCCAATAGTGCCGCACAACCCTGGACGCGTATTCCCGTCCATCTCCAAGTGCTGCAACCGCTTGTCGCTGAACCCGATTATGTGTCTTTGTTTGGCTTGATCCAGGGCAAAGGCGGGCAAGCGCGGCTGCGGCTGTCGGGTACTGCCATAAAGCAATTGAGCTCAGCTGACCTGCAGGTTGAAATTCAGCGGCCAGGTGCGGGCGCTGAATCGCTCAGCGACTATTTTCAAATCAATTTTTTGGAGGCGGACTCCGGAAAAACGCTGGAACTTGTGGTTAAGCCAGAAATGCCACAAGGACGGTTTGTCGGTCGGCTGCTTATTAACACCCATATTGCGGAATGGCCGACCGTTTTGATTCCTGTGCGCGGAAATGTTCAATAGCGGGCGGACTGCTTAAGTTTTGAGATTCAGGCTGCGAATCCCGCCCTGGAGACTGAAGGTGCGCTGGTAGCCCCAGCTGCGCAATGTTTCCACGGCTCGCAGGCTTCTGCCACCCATCGCACAATACACGACAGCCAAATCCTTTTCGTCGAAGGGGATTTTTTCCGGACTGAGCGCATTGAGCGGAATCCAGTGCGAAGGCTCGATCCTTTCGCGTTCCCGTTCAAAAGGTTCGCGTACATCGAGAAAAGGAATCCCCGCCGCTAGATGTTTTTCCGCAAGGGCCCAAGTGATCTCCAAGGGGTTTGGCGCGGCACAAACCTGGGCGATTGGCGTTAATGTCTGAATTTGCGGTTTTTCACCACACAAGGGGCAGTCAGGATCGGGTGAAAGCGCTAAGGTTCGGAATTGACTATCGAGTGCATCGTACAATAACAGCTTTCCTAAAAGCGGTTGGCCGATACCAGCCAGGACTTTTATGGCCTCAGTCGCCATGAGCAAACCAACCGTGCCGGGCAAAACGCCTAACACGCCGGCTTCAGCGCAATTGGGCGCCGATTCCGGTGGTGGCGGGGTGGGAAAAAGGCAGCGGTAACAGGGACCACCTGGGCCAAAAACGCTGACTTGGCCTTCGAATTGGTGGATGGCGCCGTAAACCAGCGGCTTTTTGGCAAAAAAGCACGCGTCATTGATCAGGTAACGGGTCGAGAAATTATCGGTTCCATCCAGGACCAGGTCGACGTCATGTAGCCATTTGGGCAGGGTATCTGCGGTCATGCGTTCTGACGCGGCTATGACCTCAATCGCATCGTTTATATCAGACATGCGCTGGACCAAGCTCAACACCTTCGGTTTCCCTAAATCGGCCTGACGATGGGCAATTTGACGTTGGAGGTTGGTCAGATCGATGCTGTCAAAATCGGCGACGGTGAGCTGACCAACCCCTGCAGCGGCCAGGTACAGGCCGATCGGACAGCCTAGACCGCCGGCACCGACCAACAGAACACGGGCATTTTTCAGTTTGAGTTGGGCCTCCAATCCAAAGCTGGGCAGCTTGAGGTGCCGATCGTAACGCTCCAACTCGCGTTCATTCAGAGTGTTCATTTAACGTTCCCACCCAACCGGATAGAGCAGGTAGTCCGGGTCATAATACGGTGAGCGGCTGTAAAACCATTCCATCTTCTCTCGGGGCGAATCGCCGATGGTTTTTTCGGCCAAGGCTTTTTCGTAATCCGCCTTAATCTGGGGATCTTTGAGCATTTTCTCAGCAAGAGGGCCCATGATGTAGGGCTCGATGTATTCGGTCCTTTGGAAAATCTCATTAAAAAAGCCCCATTGCAGGAAGCTGTCTGGGGATCCGGGTTCTAACAGTAGGGCGACCAGGTCGGCCAGGGGCTGATCGGTCGGGATGCGTATGGAACCTGGGGCAAATAGGCGGGTTTGCTGTTCTGCATGCGATTGAGTGGTGACGGTCATGCGACCTTCATACGGCACTTTGACACATTCAAACTGGTCAATTCTTTGGAACTCCAGGTTCAGGTTTTGCTCTGTTTTCAGAACTTCGTATTGGATTTGATGTAAATGGATGCGTTGGATCACGTCCGACCAGGCCGCGGGCACCCAATAGGCCTTTGGCAATTTAATGCTGAGTGCGGGTTCTGTCTGACGAATAAAAGGGACTTTCCAGGTTTCCGGTTTACCCGTCCATTTGAGGTAATCCAAGCCTAAGGCATCACTGTGGTGCAGTTCGTAAGCCACGCCGAGATAATCGACCATTTGCGGTTGGCTTTTGGGGTAGGCCCAGGTCAAGACGACTTGTTCCGGGCGTGCGGCCCGATCATCCTGGATGGCGTTTCGAAGACCCATGCCCTTTTGACCCAACAGTTTCAGGCAGCCTTCGACCAAGACATAGGTGCCCAATACCCGTTGGCGATAAGGTTTTAAGGAGTGGTTTTCGACCAGGATGGCGGGCAGGTGGATGGCATCGCCATACGCATTGGAAAAGCGCGGTGAGCCCATGAAATCGACGATACCAGCTTTTGGGTTTTGGTTGTCCATGCTGAAAAAGAAATTGAAGGGATGGTGCCCATTTTGGACCAATGCTGCATCGATCACGGGCCGCAAATTGTCGGTCATCCATTGGGCCAAGTGGGGACTGTAGCCGTGTGGGCCACTAAATCCGTAGGTAATGTCGTATTGCGTATCCTCGCCATCGGTGACATGCAGATCCAGGTACAAATCGGGTTGTACTCGGTGGATCAAAGTCAGCAAAGCCTGCATTTCCGGCGTGTCTGCCTTGGTGTAATCGCGGTTGAGATTGAGGTTACGTGCGGTGGTACGCCAGCCCATGGGTGTGGGTCCGCGCTGGTTGACTCGATTGATTGCGCGCGTATTTTCATGGCCATCTGCATTGAGGATGGGAATGAAAAGGAAGGTGGCCTGATCGAGCAGCGCCTGTTTTTGGGGTTGAAAAGCCAAGTCGCGCAACAGCATCATTCCGGCGTCTTTGCCATCGATCTCGCCTGAATGGATGCCTGCCTGGGCCAGCAAAACGGGTTTTGAATGGGGGCTTCCGATTTGGAAGTCTTTGCCAGCGATTACCAGTAATAAATCGCGGCCATTGGCGGTCTTGCCGAATTGAACCAGTTCCAATAGGGGAGATGCCGCACACAGTTTCTCCAACCATTGCCGGGTCTGTTCATAGCTGGGCGTGCTTTCAAAACCGGCGGCCTCGGCCGGGGTCTGCCATGGATTACTGCTGTCCGCGATCAAGCCTTCACTTGCGCCATGCCAGGGCATTACGGGCGGTAATTCGGCTTGGATTGAATTTTGGGCCCATAGGCCAAGGGAAAGCCCAATGATTAATATGAGTCGCACGTGGCTACCTCCTCCGGTTTGGATTCCATCTTTATCAGATTCGAACCCCAGACTCCAGGGTTGCGTTGCTGCGGGTAAAAAATCTTCAGCTGTGGGTCATTCCATACACGGGGGTGCTCAGGCCCGGTGTTTGGGTTAGAATGCGCGGAGCAGCAGGGCAGCCACCCTGGAAACTTTGATGGGGAGCAATAGATGCAAGAAATGAATGTCAATACCGTGGTTTTGGGCGCCGGCCCGGGCGGTTATGTCGCGGCCATTCGTCTGGCTCAGCTTGGGGTGGAGACCCTTTTGGTCGAAAAAGAATATTACGGAGGCGTTTGCCTTAACGTTGGGTGCATCCCCTCCAAGGCGCTCATTCATGTGGCCAAATCATTTGAAGGATTGAGCCATTTGGATACTTTGGGAATTAGCGCCAGCAATCCCCAAATCGATTTTGCCAAGACGCAAGCCTGGAAGTCGGGTGTTGTCAACCAATTGACGAGTGGCATCAAAACACTGGTCACCAAAAATGGCGGCAAGATTTTGGAGGGTACCGGAACTTTTACCGGTAGCCATAGTTTGGAAGTTTCTGGCAGCGCGGGTACCACCAAGGTGACTTTTAAGAACTGTGTGATTGCCACCGGTTCCTCGCCGATCCATATCCCGTCCTTCCCGATTGGGCCGCGCATCCTCGATTCAACCGGCGCGCTCAACCTGCAAAAAGTACCGAAATCCATGGTTATTATCGGTGGTGGCTATATCGGATTGGAATTGGGTTTTGTTTATCGCAAGCTCGGCGCACAGGTAACGGTTGTTGAAATGATGGATACGGTCCTGCCTGGCTTTGATAGTGATGTCGTCAAGCACATGACGCGCAAATTGAAAAAGGACAAATTTACGGTTCTGACCCAAGCCAAGGCGCTGGGTTACAAAGAGACTCAAAATGGGCTGGTTTTACAGGTGGAACAGGCTGGCAAGACCCAAGACCTGGAATGTGAATACCTCGTGGTCAGCGTCGGTCGCCGACCTAATGCCAAAGGATTTGGTCTTGAGCGGACCGGCGTTCAGGTGGATGAGCGCGGTTTCATCAAGGTTGATAAACACATGCGCACCAATGTTGGCCATCTCTATGCCATCGGCGATGTCGCGGGTCAACCCATGCTGGCCCATCACGCCTCGTACCAGGGCGAAATCGCTGCCGAGGTGATCGCCGGCCACCATGCCGAAGATCATGCCAAGGTTTGTCCCGCAGTTGTTTTTACCGATCCAGAAGTCGCAGTTGTTGGCATGTCGGAAGATGAAGCCAAGGCCAAAGGTCTTGAGATAATGACAGGCCAGTTTCCTTTTGTGGCCTTAGGTAAGGCCAAAGCCCAAAACGATACGGAAGGCTTTGTCAAAATTATCGCCAACAAGGCCACTGAAGAAGTGCTTGGCATGGTGATCGTCGGTCACAATGCGGGTGACCTGATCGGAGAAGGCCTGATTGGCATTGAGATGGGTGCTTTCCTCGATGATTTCGGTACGACCATCCACCCGCATCCAACCCTGACCGAAGCAATTATGGAAGCAGCTAAAAAGGCCAAAGGCCAAGCCATTCACGTCCTGAACTGAGTTACAGGTTGTGACGGGCTACTACATCACCATGACGGGCGCCAGCGGGGCGCCCTATTTTCTAAGGCTATTGGAACGCCTGCAGCAACTGGAACCGCGGCCTGAGGTGAGCTTCTCGTTGAGCGATGCTGCGCGCCGCGTTTTATCTGATGAAATGGGTCAAAAGGCTCAAGATCTGGAGTTTCCCGGTTTTGAACAGGTGCCCGTCAAGGATATCGGCGCCCGAGTCGCTTCGGGTTCCAGCCTGAATGCCGGTATGGTAATTGTGCCGTGCAGTATGTCGACTTTGTGTGCGATTGCTTATGGCATTACAGAAAATCTGATCCATCGAGCTGCAAGTGTGCAGCTTAAGGAGGGGCGCCGCCTGATTGTGGTGCCGCGAGAAACACCGCTTTCCTTGATCCATCTGCGTGCCATGGTCCAGCTCAAAGAGGCCGGTGCCACGATATTGCCAGCTATGCCCGGTTTTTATCATCAACCTGAATCGGTTATGGACTTAGTGGATAGTGTGGTCGATCGGATTCTCGATCAGCTTGGTTTGCCCGATGCCAAGATTCAGCGCTGGAAGGAAACAACGTGAAAGCACTGATTGAAACCCTGCGCATGATCAAAATTGAGCACAGTGTGTTTGCTTTACCCTTTGCTTTGATTGGCGCTTTTTGGGCGGCCAAGGGTCTGCCCGAATTAAGGGTATTGGGGCTCATCCTGTTGGCTATGGTCACCGCGCGATCTTCGGCCATGGCCTTTAATCGTTATCTCGATGCGGAAATTGATGCGCGCAACCCGCGCACGGTTTCGCGAAGCATTCCGGCCGGTCGACTCAGCCGACCTTTTGCTTTGGGTTTCACCGTGGTTATGGCCTTGGCCTTTGTGGTCGTAACAGCCTTTATCAATCGATTGACTTTGTTGCTTTCGCCAGTGCTCCTGCTTGTTTTGCTCGGCTACTCCATCACCAAACGCTTTACCAGTATGAGCCATTTGGTTTTGGGCTTGGCTTTGGGTCTGGCCCCGGTGGGCGCATGGGTGGCGGTCAAGGGCCAACTGGCCTGGGAACCGCTATGGGTGTGTCTGTTGGTCCTGACATGGACGGCTGGGTTCGACATTATTTACGCCTGCCAAGACCTTGATTTTGATCGCAGGGCCGGTTTGCATTCCATCCCGGCCCGCTTGGGTCTTATGGGCAGCTTGCGCCTCTCAAGGGTTTTGCATTTGATTGCATTAACCATCATGGTTTATTTGGGTTATCGCTATTTCCAGCATTGGATTTACTGGGCAGGTGTGCTGTGTGCCGCCCTGTGTTTGGGCTACGAGCACAAACTGGTTTGGCGCGGCGATTTGAGTAAGGTCGATATGGCCTTTTTCACCATGAATGGGGCCGTTTCGCTGCTTTATGGGGTCGGCACGCTTTGGGCTATTCTCGGGCAAAACCTTTAATCGTTGACTTTTGGCTGGAGTGGCGGTTTGGGCAGCAGTGCTTGACCCAAATACGGATTGATGCCCAGGTTTTTGCTAATCACACGGTTACGGCCGCGATTCTTGGCTTCGTAAAGCGCTTCATCTGCAGCCGAGATCGCCTGATCCAATTGGTAATCTTCGGCCTTCCACACGGTGCACGCGCCAATACTTAAAGTGACCAGGTCGCCATCCGGACGATTGGGGTGCGGCAAATTCTCGTCTAAAACGGCCTTGCGCAGACTCTCGGCTACTTTCTGGGTGCCTTTTTCGTCTGTAAAAAAGAGAATGGCCAGAAACTCTTCGCCACCAAATCGGCACACAAAGTCACCCGATCGCACAATCGTGCGGCGCAAAATGTCTGAAATGGTTTTTAAGCATTCATCGCCAGCTTGATGGCCCAAGGTGTCGTTGTAGGGTTTGAAATGGTCAATGTCGATCATTAACAAGGAAAAGGGTTGTTGGGCGCGCACGCATTTGTGCCATTCCAAATTGATTACGTATTCCAAGGCGCGCCGATTGGGCAATCCAGTTAGCGCATCTGAGGTGGCTTGTTTCTCCAGTTCTTGGTTGGTTTTAGCCAGTTCCTTGGATTTGTGATCCAGCTTTTGCGAAAGCTCTAACAATCGGCCTTTGGCACGGGCCTCTGCTCGATAGCGGCTGTAGAAGAGCACAATGATCCCCAGCAAGGCCACACTCAAAAAGACCATAATACGATTTTGCAGGTATTGTTCGCGTTTTTGGGCAGAGGCGATATCGGCCAAATGTTGAATTTCGCGCTCTTTTTCTTGGGTTTCGAATTGGGTTTGCAATTCCATTAAACGGGTAGAGTTGCGCTCATTGAATAGCGCTTTGAACTCTTCACTATGGATCTTGTAGTATTCCAAAGCCTTATGCGCATCACCCTTTGCCAAATAGGCATCCGAAAGCAGACCATAGGTCTCCATATAAATGACGTGAACGCCAATTTCTAACCCGATCTTGAGCGACTCATTCAAAACTTCAATGGCCTGGTCGTTTTGTCCAAGACGCAGGTAGATCCGGCCGATGTTGTTCAACACACCCACCTCATTGCGGCGATCGCCTTGAGTGCGCCGAATTTCAAGCGCCCTTTGGTAATAGCCCAACGCTTCCTGATACTGGTTCTCCTCTTCCAAAAGGGTGCCAATATTTTTTAAAGGGCCTGCTGCAACCGTCTTATTGGCGGATTGTTCTGCTAAGTCCAAGGCGCGTTCGTATTGCATGCGCGCTTGCTCAAATTGACCCATTCGGCGATAGGTGTTGCCCAGGTTGTTATAAGCAAAGACGATACTGTTTAAATCGCCCAATTCCAGTTTGATGGTGAGGGAGAGTTGCAAATATTCGAGCGCTTTTTCAAATTCGCCAGTATTGCGGTAAATATTGCCTAAGTTATTGTAGGAATAGGCCATGCCCTGTCGGTCGTTGATTTCGCGACGGATGTCAAGCGCTCTGAGTTGGCTTTCCAAGGCTTGGGTGTACGCGCCTTGATCCGATTGGATAAGGCCCAAGGTATTGAGTGCCGTGGCCAATTCTTTTTTCAAATCATTTTTTTCGTAAAAGAAAACGGCTTTTTTGACTTCGCGTTCGGCGAGATCGTAAAGACCGAGCTTGCGCTCTGCAATACCCAAGGTGTGACGCGCTTGTGCTTCCTTGTTGCGTTCTTTGGCGATAATGGCCATATCCAGCGCTTTTTGGGCCAGTTCCTTGGCTTGGTTCGCATCCTGTTCACTCAGAACATTAGCATCATCAATCAATGCCTGGATGCGCATTTGCTGGTCGGATACACTTTCGTTTTGGGGGAGGAAAAGCCAAGCCAGGAGAAAAAAGTGTTTAATCACATACACGAGCCGGCCCCCATCGGCGACTTACCGCTATCCGTTTATGCCTTGATACTACCATACGGTATGGTTAAAACCTTTGTTTTCCAATGTTTTTCTCGGTTTTCGACTCTGATTGGTGGCGGTGATTCCCCTCAATCAATCATCTGGTCCCTGCCAGGCATGTGCTATTTTGGAAGGGCTGGAGGGGCCATGACCATCGAAAGTGAACATCAGTTGGATGCACTCAAACGCATTTGCCAAATTGTTGCCACCATTCTTAAAAAAATGTTGGAGCGGGTTGAGCCCGGACTGACGACTTTGGCTTTGGACCAATACGGACAAGAGTTATTCGATTATTACGGTGCGCGATCGGCGCCCAGGCTTACCTATAATTTTCCGGGTACGACCTGTATCAGCATCAATGAAGAGGCCGCTCATGGTATTCCTGGTGCGCGGGTGATCCAACCGGGCGATTTGGTCAATATTGATGTCAGCGGTGAATTAAATGGATTTTTTGGCGATACGGGCGGCACGGTTGTTGTGCCCCCAGATACGGCTTTGAAACGGCGGCTGGTCTATTCCACCCAAATGGCGCTGAAGGCAGCTATGAGTCAAGCGCGTGCCGGTCAACCGATTCGTGAAATCGGCCGCGCCATTGAACAAACCGCTAAAAAGAAAGGTTTTCGTATCCTGCGCAATTTGTGCAGTCATGGTGTTGGTTTGGGTCTGCATGAAGAACCCAAGGAGATTTTGCCCTATTACGATCCGCGCGATCGTCGCGTATTGACCCAAGGCATGGTTATCACCATTGAGCCCTTCCTTTCCACACGCAGTACCTACGTGTCTGAAGCCTCTGATGGCTGGACCCTTTTAGGTGAAAAAGGCAATCTCAGCGCCCAATTCGAACACACAATGGTGATTACCGAAAAGGAACCGCTTATCTTGACCCAGGCCTTTTAGACTCCTATGGAATAAGATTGCTTCAGGAGTAACAGACAATGGTCGAATCTGTGGCACCCGCCCCAAAGCGCATTTTGATGATTGAAGACGATGCCAGCATTCGCCTCCTTTTGGGTTTTGGTCTCCGTCGGGCCGGTTACCAGGTTGAGATGGCCGAGAATGGAGCCCTGGCCAAAGAGCACTTCCAGGCCTTCACTCCTGACTTGATCTTGTTGGACTTGTATATGCCTTATTTTGACGGTCTTTCCTTCTTGAAATGGGTTCGTCAGGACGTGGGCTCCAAGGTACCGATCATCGTTATTTCGGCGGCTGAAAAAGAAATTGAGACCGCGCAAAAGGAAGGGGCAGATGCTTTTTTGGCAAAACCGGTCGATATTGCGGAACTCGTAGCCTGTATCGAACATAACCTGAATCATGAAGCCGTCTAATGGTTTGGCCTGGTTTGTTTCCCTGCTTGATGGTGTTGTCCTTTGATTCGCTTCTGGCCGATTATCGCAAGGCGCAAAGCGAAAATTACGTTGCCTTTGCACCCTCAGCCGCTGGGCAACTGGAAAAGGCATTGGTGAATCGGAATCATCATTGGCTCGAACCGCAACAATATGGCCCGTACCAATTGCGGACCCTAGCATCCTGGACCGTCATTGCCGATACCAGCCAGTCTGGCTGGGGCTGGTTTGCTTTTAATCCCAATAGTGACGGACCTGTTTTGGTGGTTCCCCACGCCTTCTACGATCGTCAAACGGCCGAATTGGGCTTGCAGTTGTTTGCCACGGGTCGGTTCCGCGCAATTGCCATCAATACGGCCCATCGTTCCAGCGGTCCAAACCAGGATTGGGCGCGTTTGGATGTCTCACCGCTCTTGACCTGGACCCATGTTCTCGCCCAAGACTCTGGTCCAGTTCTCTTCATGCAAATCCATGGGTTCTCAATGGATAAGCACCCGGACCTGAAACGGGACAAATTGGCGATGGTGCTCAGTTCCGGCTCCGAAGAGACACGCACTCAATGCGCGTGTGTTTATGAGCGACTCGTTCAACACGGGTTTCCAGCGGCATTATATGGCTGGAATGCCTTCGAATTGGGGGGCAGCAAAAATGCCCAATACAAAGCGCTCCAAGCGCTGCCCCATACCTACTTTGTGCATTTAGAAATAGGGGATGCACTGCGCAAACAATTGATTCAATCTGAACCTTTGCGCGGACAGCTCATCGATTCTTTGCGTTGCCATCCCGGATGGGGTCAGGCGCGCTAATCGTTTTTCTTTAACGTCCATTGGGGTGTGCCGGCTGGGGCCAAGGCAGCCAAACGCACATGAACCTGCGGATCTGAACTGCTCAGCTCGAGTGTGTAATCGCCGGGCGGAAGATCGCTATCTAGTTTGAAATAAAAGGATTGACTGCTGGCATATTCAAGTGGGTCACGCACCGGCCAACAGGTAGCATGTTCCTGTCCCGGCGCCACATCAAAAATTCGCTTGGAATAGGTATAGCCCTGAGCAACGGTTCGCTGCGGCGCCGGCTCCAGGGAAACCGTGATTTGGCAACGATCAGCGCTTTGTGGCAAAAATGCCCGAACGCTGAAACGCATCTCAGCCTGGGTGGGTTTTTGAACGTTGAACTTTTGTCTGCGGGCCAAGCTGTAAGCCATCATTTTCCGCCAATAGTGCGGGCCTGGATGGATACCACTGATTAGCAGCTGGGCGTTTGGGATGGGTTGCCAATTGAATAATTGCGGGCCCGGTTGGCTAGGGGGTAGGTCGAACAGGTTGGTTGGCGCCGGTATCGGGAAACGCAGGTTTTGGTCTCCCCAGCGCAAATCCAATGTCTTTTGGGAAGCACTTGGGTTGATGATAAGGACTTGGAGGTTACTTAACGGACCTCCTTGGGACAAGATGTTTAAGCTAACCGTTCCGGGGTCCACAGGAACAAAGGCGGTTGCGGCTGAATCATCTGAGAACCAGGCTTCTGTTACACGCGGATCCCAAAAGAACCGAGCAGGTTGGGTCGGTGTGGGTTCAAATATTTCGACTTCGGTTTCGGGTTGCGGCAGCGGTGATTCCAGCGGCTTTGCATCGACAATCCGAACCGGCGGAGAATCGGGATTGGCCGGTTCCAAAAGAAACCAGCCCGGTCTTTGTTCCTCGTCCATGTACTGTTCGGGCACCCGAATTTTGTAGGCTTTTTGGCTGGGTCGGTTAAAGACATTGGCCCAAATCGGCTGACTGGCTGAGAGTATTAATTCGACGGCGTTGGGCGGTAATTCCAGGTAAGCGGTCGACAATGTACGCAGCTTTTCGTCGGGTTGATCCTCCAGGTAAAGAAGACGGCTGATTTGCTCGTTAGCGCGCAGCGTGCCTTGATCAATAATCTCCCTTTGAGGGCCCAAAAGGGCGTATTGAATCGGATCGATTGGGGCTTCGGTTGTGGAAGTCCAGGTGATACGCAAGGCTTGGCTTAACGTAGTTTGCATCAATTGGAAATTCAGGTTGTGTGAGGGTTCCATCGTCCAAAACGGTCGAACCGTGCCGATGTTTTCCAAAGGAAGCCCGTTCTGGTTCGCATTGAAAGTGCCCGAAAAGGTTGGGCTCACTTGTAAAAGCCCTGCTTGTGGAACGGCATTCCAAATCCCTGTTTGGACGCCGGGCGGTAATTCAAATTTGCTTTCGCTGATATTGCTTTCCGTGCGGTAAGTCAAATGAACCCCGGTTGATAAATCTGGGGTTTGGGTCTGGAATTGCCAAGTGATGGGTCCGGGCTGAATGGCAAAGATGAAGTCGCGGTAGGGTGCGGCAAGATAGGCAGTGTCGAGTTGTTTTTGGCCTTCGTCTGCTCTAACAAGTGGCCCGGATAAACTATATAAGTGGCGTACCAAATAGTCTTCGCCTGTGACCCCCAAAGGAGCTTGAGGTTCCCATTGACTGGCCAAAAGGGCGGCCTTTTCTTCTTCCTCCAGGAAATGGTGGTCCAAAATACTGGCCTCGGCCAGGGCGCTTCTCCCGTTTTGGCTCAGGCGGACCCAATCGGCATAGGCGTCCGTTGTTTTTGCGGTCGGGACATAAACGCGTAAGACCACATCGTTTAAAGGTCCGGGCTGTTTCAGCCAGAAAGAAATACGGGACGAAGGTAAATTTTCGGGCAAGCCGAGTTTGCCTTCGCCCAGGTCCAACGGTTGCAATTGCTCTGTTTCGAAGCGGTTGCGATAAAGGCTTTCGCCGTTCGGACCAATAAACGTTGTCAGGCGGGCGCGAAAACTCCATTGCCCTTCGATCGGGTCCCTGCCGGGCGATTCAACACGATATTGGATGGGGAAAAGGAAACCCTCGCCAAAGGTCCTAACCTTTTCGCTGGCCAGGCAAGGTGTGACCAAAAATCGGACCTGTCGGGTTTGGGCGGGTAGGGAGAAGGTCAACGGTTTCGTGTCGTTTAAAACAAAACCTAGCGCATCCTGATAAGCAGCCAAACCCGAACCCTGGTTGCGCAAGGCGTTTTGAAAAAATGTCCGGCTGGGCAAAAATACAAAAGTGTAGATCAGCCCAAGCGATATTAGCAGCAACAGGGTTCGGAAGATTGGCCTCACTGTGAACCCCGCAACAAAAGTCCGTTTTGGCTGTGCACAAAAAGCTCGAGTTGGGTGGCGGTTGGGTCTGACGCTTCAACCTGATTCCCGTTGCCAGCTGGATTAATCAGGGCGAGGGTTTCCCGCCCCTTTTGAACCAGCAAAAAGGGTTTGCGGGTTGGCCGATCTTGCAGCCAGTGCAGTTGATAGCCCTTTTCAAGCATTTGGGAGAGCGCCATGACATCACCGAACTGAATGAATTGCGCTGCTGCTTCCACATCGCTTTGCGGCCATTTTTGCCATTTGGCCTGGGTCAACGATTCAACCACATCCACCTCTTCTGGACTTAAATCAAAGGCCGCAAAGAGGAAATGAAGGCGGGTTGGATTGCTGCGGTACTGCGCGCGCAAGTCCGATGAAATCCATGCGCTTAAGAAAAAGTGCCGGGGCACATGTGCCATGAATTCGGCCTGTGGATTGCCGTTCAAGCCAAAATCCGCCGTATAGGGCTGACCCACAATTTCCATCATGTTTGGACTGATTTGTTTAAGCCAATCCAGGATGGGCCGACTGTGTTCAGGCAGGAGCGGAGTAGGTCCCAAGGGTTGGTTAGCAGCTAGGTAAATTCCGGAGTCCTGGTCGGCGCTCGCAGCCCGAACTTGAAGCACGGTGTTAGGTTTATCCTGCTGACGCAATAGGGTTTGGTGGATCTGGTTGAGCAAGGTTAAACGGTTTCCTCTTTGCAGGGGATCGGAAAGTCCTTGCGGGTCCTTTCGGCTGAATGGATCATTTGCGAGCAGGATTTGGGCGCGCTGGGAGTCGTACCAGGTCAACGCCAAAGCCAAGGTGTTGATTTCGCGTTCGGACCGTGGGACCTCCAGAATTAAGGGTTCGCTTTGCCTGAGCGCGAATAAGGCGAAACCCCAGCCTTTTAAGCGCCGCTCATCTTCGCCCAGATAAAGGTCAAGGCGACCCTCTTCGTGCTTGATCTTTCTCAATTCCAGACCCAAAACTTTGGCTTTTTCGGCGATGTAATTCAACTCATTGCCCTGGATTTCCTGATCTTCAAGTCGTTGCAGGATCGGTTTCAGGACTTCTTGTTCCAGGTACAAAAGCTGGGTCAGGCTGGGGGCGACATAGTCCGGGTAGGGTTCCGTTCGCTTTTGTGAGAGTTCGTTGCGGAGGTCGTCCCAAGTTTGTTCTCTGATTTCTTCCGCGGCGGACAGGTCTGCCTGTTGTGGTCTCGAGAACAGGAACTGGAGTTGCGACCGGCTAATATAAAAATCCACGTGGCCAAAATCACACCTGTCCTGGAAGGCGTTTGGGCTGGGTCCTCGTGCAAATACTCCTTCGAATGGGCCCAATGTTTTTTGAATCAAATCCAAGGGAAAACGGTTGGGTAACTGTTTTTTGATAAACACAAAACCCATCCCGGAGGGGGTGACCGGTTTTTGCAGAACCCGGCCAATGGTCCGCGCATTCCGTTGGTTTAAGCTGTTGAAACTCAAGGTTTTATTTTGGCCAAACTGATCAAAAAAGGCATGCAGATAGGAGGCGCGATTCGTGGTAGGGTCGTAGGCCATTTCCTTTTCGCGCTGATTGCTCAAGGTGTTAAAGGCCATGAACTTAGTGTCAATTTGCGCGCTGAAACGGCAAGCAGACTCCAGAATCAGCCATTCATCCAGGGGTTGAGGCACATAAACCAGACAATCCAATCCAGCCTGCGTATCGATCACGAAAATGCCTCGGCCGGGGGCGAGGGTTTTTTCGTGTAAAACCAAAAAACGATTTTGAACGATTTGGATCTGATAGTTAATTTGCTGGAGCAGTTGCTCCGCCGTTTCTAGTTGGGAGGAGCGCTCGGTTCCCTTTAATTCGCCTAATATCTGAATGGCCCGACTGAATTCCTGGCGGGCCTGGCGGGAAGGTGCCTGAAGAATTTGACCCGTTGAAGGTTGATACAGGGAGATCTTCAAGGTGTTTAAGGCATTTTCCAAGGTGCCTTCAATATGCGGGATCTTGCTGGTAATTGACTTGGTCGGATCTGTGCCCAGTGGCAGCCAGGTTAAGGCGAATCCGATGATATTGGCACCCAATGCGGCGATGATGGAGATTTGGAAGGTCGCGCGGGTCATGCGCACGACGATGCCCTTTTCGTGCATTTTGACTGCCAAAAGCGTCGTGATGACGTAACCAAACCCATAGAAATCCGTCACTTTGATTTCGGGTGCCCAATACAGCAAACCAAAACCCAGGAGCCATTTCCAAACAAAAGCGACGTTGAAAAAAAACAAAATTTTGCGGCTGCCTTCAATCGTGATTTTGGCAAACCAAGGCAGTTTCAGCAGGAGGGACGCCAGGACCAGGACCCAGATCGTTTCAAAAGCGGTGACCAACAATTTGAGGGGTTGATACCACATCAGGGCCAGAAGAGAGGGGATCAGAATACCGTTGAATTCCCAGCCGTAAAGCAGGTTCATGCGCGAAGCCAAGAAGGCGGCGGAGAGGATGATGATGTAGGCTTTGGGCGAGGCCAGGATGTCGGTTGCGACGTCCTCGTATAGGTACTCAATCGCCCCAATGGAAAAATTGGTCGTCGCCATCAGCCCAAATCGAACCAGAACATAGGTCACGAGCAACAGAGTCAATACGGGTAGGATGCCCTTTTTAAAGCCGGGTTTCCAGAACTGGTTGGCCAGAAGGGCAATGATGATGAGACCAAACGAGTGCATCTGACTGGCATAACTGTAGCTGGGTCGCCAGGTATCGGGCAAAACAGCGAGCAGGTGGGGGATGAGCAGATAGTCGAAGGCGATTCGGGCGGCAACACTCAACAGCACCAGCAGGAAAAAGCGATCGCGCCCAAAAATGGGGTACCACCAGCCGCGATTGGCCAGGAACCGGAAGAAGAACCAGGCCAAAAAGTAGGTGACGACCCCTTCGACACCGATCACTATGGCCGAAAGCGGTTTCAGAATCATGAGCGGAACCAGGTAACCGGGTACGATCAGGCCAGACAGCGACCAGCCCAACCACTGATTAAAAAAGACAATCACCCAAATCCCGACCCAAACGGTGGTGATCACCGATTCGGCCAAGCTGTTAATGGGAAAAATGGGTAAAACCAGCATGTCACGCACCGCTTTCCGCTGGCGAGGGGGTGAAGGTTCGCAGTTTCAATTCCAGGTGTGTGCCCCGTCCGACCTCGCTTTTGAGCGTCAAATCGCCGCCCCACTCGTGTAAATGGCGTAGGCCCAACTGGATTTTTTGAACCGATGAGCGATCACTTCCGGAAGAGCCGGTCAACAAAGCGTTAAGGTATTCGTTGGGCAAGCCATAGCCGCGGTTCTCAAGGACTAAGTGGAAGCAACCTGGGCTCTCGAACAGGTTGTACTCCATTTTGGATTTGGGTAAGGCATCCTCGATCATCAACTCCCAAAGTGCTGTGAGCAGGACTTCCAATTGGCTAGGGGCGGCCAAAACCAAATTGAGCAAGGGTTGGCGCTTTATTTCGACCTGCAAATCCTTTTGCTGACGAAACTCTTCTGTAGCGCGCAAGCTGTCCTCGAAGCAACGGGTCATGTCGAGCGGGAAAAAGGCAGCCCCAAAATGAAGGGTGAAGGATTCCAGGAACTGGTTTGAATCCTCAAGCAGGTTCCCCAATTCATTGATCTTTTGGGTAATCGTTTCTTGGAATTGGTTGCGCATTTGGGGATCCAGATCCGGTTCCTTGAGAAAGGAGCCAGCTAAACTAATTGCTGTCAAATTGTTGCGCAACTGCATGGTGGTATTGGCAATGATTTCGTCCTTGATCTCATGGATGCGGCTGAAAAAGGTGATGTCGACCAGTTCACATAGGAAGCCCATCTTGGAAAAAGGATTGGCGTCTTTTTCCTCTTGGGGTGGGGTCAGCGGTCGCAAATGGAAAAGGGCCGTTCGATCCTGGTTCAAACGCAAGGGGATGACCTGCGAAGTGCCCTCCTGGAGCAGGGCTTGGACGATGGCTTTACTCTCATTGGCGTCATTTTTGGTCAGAAAGGCAACCAGGTCGCTCAAGGAATTGTCAAACGGCGCAAAGCCAATGGCGCGCATGACTTGGGCCATGTTTTTGTTGATCAACAGGACGCGGCCAAACAGGTCGTAGAGCAACATGCAGGTATTGGCTTCCTCCAAAACTTTTTCCAAACGACTCAAGTGACGTGAGAGTAGGCTCGTGCTTTGGTGTAACTGAGCGCCTAAATCCTCGTCGGTATTGAACTGGAATGTATTGCTCCACAGGCCTTTTTTCGGATTGGCGGCTTGAAATCGTTTGCGCGTGTAAAGTAACGCTCCGATTTCACTGGCCAGATCAAAAACGCGATTCTCAAATTCGGTCGAGTCTTTGATTTGGTCGCGTTCAATGCCCAAGGCCCAGAACCCGACCACTTCACCCGAAAAGGTAAGCGGGGTCAGGTATTGGATTTCGTCATCCGATTGATTGTTGAGATACGAGCGGAAGGGTTGGATTGGCCGATTGGCCTCCAAAGCCGTCGTGTAAGGCGTTCGCATATAATCGCGGCGCATTTCGGAAATGTCGGAAATGCTGCAGTTGATGGCGATGACTTCCTTGCAGCGGTGGTCGTTAGGTACGCGTTCCAGGAAAATGGTGCGGTTCAATTGCAGGATCTGGCGA
Source organism: Acidobacteriota bacterium (assembly GCA_020637335.1). Classification (GTDB taxonomy): domain Bacteria; phylum Acidobacteriota; class Holophagae; order Acanthopleuribacterales; family Acanthopleuribacteraceae; genus JACJWC01. The sequence continues at coordinate 105,116 of JACJWC010000016.1, forward strand.
ACCATGTTGGCAATTTGGGCCCAATACGCGTCACTGGCGTAAAACGAAGGTGGAATGTAGCGTTGCTCCAGAAAATGATTGGCGTCCAGCATCTCGCGTTTGAGGTTTTCGGTCATGAGTTGGTACTTCATGAAGATCATCAACATGAGCAGGTTAATCAAAAGCAGGATGAAATCGAACGTGGGGATGCGGATCAGCAAAACGGCCTGCAGCAGCCAACTGGTGAGCAGAATAAACGCCACGCCCAGGACGACCACTACCAGGATCGAGCGGCCAGTACCTCGCTGAAAAAGCGCGCCAAAAACCAAGCTGGCCAACACCATCATGAGCACAAAAAATGGGGCGCTCAGTGGCCGCCAGCCCATGCCGAGACTGGCATTCTCAAATGCAAAAGCATGGTATTCCACCAGACTGATTTTCCGATACCAGGAATAAGCAAACATATCCAGTCCAGCATGTTCCGGCGCCAAGCGATGGTAAATGAAAACGGTTTTGTTCTGGACCCAATCGCGGGGAACCTGGCCTGTCACCAATTGTTCCTCGTCGACGCGTGGCAAATAAGCGCCCGGCGGGATATTGAGTTCAAAGCGTGCCGAATTGGGGCTTAAAAGGCCCAGCAGCGTGGGTTCACCGCTGGGCATACTGCGTGCCGGGAAGCGCAATTCTTTTGGCGTTGAAGGCTGCGAAAGCGCTGCCCAGGTTAGACCTTTACACGTATCCGTTAAGTCCTGCGCCTCGCGATCCATTGCCATGGGACGGCCCAGTACCAATTTTTCCCGATACGGATCGAGCGCTGCACAGTCTTGAGCTGATGGCATAAAGAGACAAACGGCCCGGGCCATGCCTTGTTGATCTAAAGTGGCCAACAACTGGTTCAGTTCAAATGGCGATTGTGGCGATCGATCAACCAAAAGGATCGAGGGGTTGAGGTTGGGGTTCTTTTTTTGGAATTGGTTGAGCGTATCGCCAATCGCCTGATTGGCCAAGCCTGTCACCCCGCTGAAATGCAGGAGCAATCCAAAACCCAAACCGATCACGATCAGCAATAAGCCGCGCAATCCGTATTTGGGGGATTTCCGCATAGGATCAATTTCCATGGAATCCTCCTGCATCCTTCTTTTCGTTTTTTCTCAAGAGACCAAGCATGTTCTGGGCTTGACGCATTAACCAGCCGCCCTTTTGGCGTTGGTTTAAGGCGTTTAAGGCTGCAATGGCGCGGTTCCGGCTAATGCGGAAATGGACCAAGTCGCGATAAATGCGGTTGGCCTTTTTGCGGCGACGAACGGCATCCCCTACATCCAGGAAGGTCTCCATGATGTCAAACACCTTGGTCCAAAACGGGTGACTGGGGCTTTGATGCTGGGCGGTGGCCTGCAGTGTTTGTTTGCGTTCCTCAAAGCGACTCTGAACAACCGCCAATCGCGCTTGAAAGGATTCCTTTTGGGCAATTGGCAGGTGGGGTACCCGATCCAAAATATCGCTCATCCATTCCAAACCCAATAGGCCGTAATCGGTGTACGTCATCAATTGGTCCAATGCCTGATTGAACTGGGTTTCATCTTCGCCCAGCAGGGCACTCGTCGTTCGAAAACAGAAGTCCCAGGCCAGAAAGCGATAGGCGAAATCGAGGCCAGTGCCTTTGATGTTTTGAATGCCCATGCAACGGTTACGCATGCCAAAGGGCGTGATATCAATAAGCGCCTGGATGACCTCATTCCCACTGGCATGGAAGTCATGTACGAAGTGGATTCGATGAAAAAACCAGCCGTCGGCCAGTTTGTGCAAATCGTTTTTCAAACCGTCAGTCGCCACCTTTTCCTTCTGCAATCGCCCAAAAAAGGCGCGGTATTCTTGAAGTTCTTCCAGGTTCTGGCCGTGAAATCGAAGCAGTTGCTGACGTTGGGCCTCACTGAGCGGGCTGTGCGCCAATAGTTCTTCAAGCTTTTGTGGGTCTTGCCAATGGCGCGTAAAGGAATCGATTTCGGTGTCGGATAAAAAGGCCTTCAACATGATTTGGAACCGTTGACGAATAGGCTCCTCATGGGTGGGTACGCGAAAATGTTTGGCCAAATTCTCAAATCGGACCACTGGACTTTCCTGGGAATCGAAAAGGCTGTATTGGTCAAGGAAATGGCGTAGGGCCGACTCCAAATAACCCCGCATGCCTTCCAGGTTTGAACCAATAATCAAAAATCCATCAACCGATAAGTCCTGAACCATCAGTTCGGCAAAGATTTGCGAGCGAGCGATGCGATCGGCCCGGTTATTAACCACACAGGTCACAAAATGGTCTGGCTGGTCCTCATAGCTGAATCGGTCAAACCCCAGGCGTTGCCAGTTGGAAAGGCAGCCCAATCGCTCGTTGGCGCTCATGCCATTGCTAAAGATCAGGGTTCGCGTTTGGATGGGTGCTGGCGGAAAGGTTTTTAGGACGCCCAGATCGGGCACAACCCGGTCTGCCATTTCCTTTAAGGCGAAGTCCCAGGCAACCCCTAACTCCTCGGCCAGGGCAGCGACCAAGGCGATGTTGTAAGGATGCTCTTCATAGGGGAAGCGCGCCAGCAAATCAGGTGGGATGAGACCCGCCTCCAACCAACCCAAGGCTCTGAATTCCGTTTTTTGTTTTTTGGCGGCCTCCTCAAGAATGGGCCGCATGGACTCCTCGGTGGTTAAAAGGCGAGAGTGTTTGGGAATAAATTGGGTCATAACCATTGGAATGTTGTAGCCAGCAGGACCTTGAATGTCTTCATGGTCGGGGAAGGCATTGGTTAGGGTTGCCAAATCATCGCGCATCCAGTGGCGTTGCAGGATTTGAACATAGTCGTCATTCAGGCCCATACACTCCCACAAAAAGACTTCCACACCCATCCCTTTGGCCATGTGCACAACATCGCCTTGTTCCCAGATGGTTGCCTTATCGTAGGGTCGGAACAATGGGAATTCCTTTAGCGCATCGTAGGGTTGGCAACACACAAACATGGCCTCACACCCTGTTGTTTTCGAGAAAACCGAGTAACCCATCCCGTTGAACAGGGCCGCTTTCAAGCGTTCCGTTCCCGATTTGCCGCGGGTGCCCCAACCGCCGATCACCAAGGGGATCTTCTGGCGCGCCCGGCGTAAGCGGGCATTGAGCCAGGTGTGTTTGCCCAGAAACAACGCGAACATTCCACCTAAAAACCACATCAGTTCGTTGATGTTATTGCCAAAGATCGTGCCCAAGTAATTGCGGAAAGCCAACCACAACTCTGGCGCCGCAGCAAAAGCAGGGAAAAAGCGCTGGACTTGGCCATCAATCGGTTTTCCGGGCAGAGCCTGCAAGTGGACCTTGAACCCGAGCGATTGGATGGCGCGCAAATACGCATCTGGCCCATGACCGCTCTGGAGGGTCCACTCGCGATAAGCGGCAAATTCGCGATAGCGGAAAGCCAACTGCCAGTAGGCACGAAGCCGTTTTGTCACGGAGCTGGGGGGACGCACCTCAGTTATGCCCTCCGCGTGAAAAAAGCGGATAGGTTTGGATGCCAGGTTAAAGTCGAGTAAGGAGATGAAGTCTTCTACCAAGGGCAAATAGGGGCGCCAGCCACCTTCCTGCGGTAAATGTAAGGGTTCGCCCGGCACCTTTGCCGGTGTTAATTCGGCCAGGATTGCCGAAGGTGCGCGCATCTGCCCGGTCGAGAGCCGCCCTTGCGTGTGGCTAACGCCGACCCGCTTAGCCGGATCGGGGTTTTTGAACTCATGCCAGGCGCGCCAGAACCGGAAGCCAAAGGTGGGCCCGCGCCTTAAGGCGGGTCCGCGCAAGGTGAATTCCAGATCCAGCCCATAATCGTTTTGGGCCAGCAGGCTCAAACAACGCCCCAATAATTCGGGATCCTGGTTCTTGAACGCTTCTGGCAACAGTTTGCGCTGGCCGGACGGTATGGTCTGAATCCACTCAGCCAATATTTTTAATAGGTCACGCGCTTGCGGATCTGTTTTCGCCCAAATTTGCTCCAAGACCATTGCGACCTGGCGGCGCAGGGGCGTTGGTAGCGGACCTAATCGCGCTTGGTTCAAGCTTTCGCCTAAGCGTGCACTTTCGGGTGGGTCCAGGTGGGGCGCCAGTTGACCCGCCACTTTGAGCGCTACCCGTTTTAACCACACATCCTGTGATTCGTTAAACAAGACCAACCATTCTGTCAGCAACCACCCCTTTGGACAGGTTTCCAAACAGTCGTTGAACCCCAACAAGGCTGCAGCCTGAACCTGTGGGCAGGCATCGCGCAACACGTGTTGCAAAATGGGTTGGAACCAGGCGGCAGGTCCCTTGATGATGGCACGTGCAAAAGTTTGGCGCACAAACGGGCTGGGATCGGCCAGGATCATGGGGGCCATGTCTTGGAGTTCTGGGTAGATATTCAAGAAATTGCCCCAAGTTTGGGTGATACGTGCGCGTACAAACAAGGCATCCGGCTGCTGGGTATCGGAGAACCAGCGTTTGGCCACTTGGATGAATGCCTGGGTATCGATATCTACCAAAAGGCGAATTGCTTCGATATGGAACCAAACCTGTTCTTTCAACTCCATGGCCGTTCGGAACAGGTAATGCGTCATTTGGTCCGAAAACGCTCGGCGTTGGAACGAGGGCGGCAGAGCGCGGAATGCGCGCGTATAGGCCGCAAAAGCGTCGCGACGCAGGTGATCATTGGCCGTGTATTCCCACAGCGGCCGCAAGCGTTTCTCCAACTCCAGGCGACGCCATAGGTTCTCCACTTCGCTGGTTGACTGAATGGACTCCTGAGCCATCACACCCATGCGCGAGACGTAAAAGGCGATATTGCGTTCGGCAAAGCGTTTCTTCTGCAGGTAGCGATCGCTCATGGCATCAAAGTCCAAATGGCGTTTCAAAGCGCGTCGATCCTGAAAGAGTCCCCATCCCCGAGCACCCATAACGCGGGCGAACAGGATGAGTTCCTGGGCCTTCTCCTGTTCCATTACCCGTTTGGGGAAACGTTGGGTCAGTGTATTGAAGTGCTGGTTCATGCGGTCCAACGCTTCGCGTTCCGCCTGGACCTGGCGGTAGAGATGATCGAAGGCCAGTCGCGCTTGTTCGCTGGGTGCAGATGCATCAAATGGGATTTGATTCATCTGCACCCATTTTTCGAAGGTAGCGACCAGTTGGTTTATGCGCTTTTGCTCGATCCGCAACGTGGTTGGCGGGATTCCGTGCGCAAATAACCCGCGAATTTGGGCTCTCGATATTATTGGCACTTTTGGTCCAACCATTGGCGGCGGCTTTCCAGATAGTTTTGATAGGCCAAATCCTGATCCGAGTAATCCCAAAAGCTACCGCGTACTTGCGGGCCAAAGAGAAAACTCAGACTGAAATTGAGCGCGTTCTGGGCAGGATAATAGGTCATTTTAATCCGAGCTTGGCGGCGCGTATTGTTGGCTTCCCAACGCTGGAACCCGACCAGGAGCGAGCCGGCCCAGTCGGAATATCGCTCATCGCGGTTGGGATCCTTTAAGGCAAACCGGGTAAAAAGCTCGGGTTCCCACTGGGTATCTGCCCATAAAATGGTCGTGGAAACGGCCATGTGGATTTGGTCTACGGGGTCTTCTTGTTGGTCCAGTGGATTGGAAAAGATGGCGACTTCTGCACGACTGAACCAATCGGCAGCATGGGCCCATCGCAGCGAATCCCGCCACACTAAACCGTTCTGATGATCGCGTTTGTAATCGGTATACACATCCCAATCCAACGGGCCGGGCGGTTCTACCTGCATATCCAGGTAGCTGTAAAAAAAGGAAAGCTCGGGCCGCCACTGCCAAGCGTTCCATGCGCGTCGCGGTGGACGCCAGGTCAGTTCAGTTCGGTAGGTGGTTGGATCCTCGAATTGGCGGGCGTAACCGTCGTCCAGGATGTAGGGCGGCAAATGCTGGCGAAAAGCCCGGAAATCCAATTCGAGTTGGTGATTGAACCTATGCGCTTCTATACCCAATTGCAAACCCAAGGTGTCGGCATCGTTGCTGCGTTTGCGGTACAACATTTTGGCTTTTACAAACAGTTGCCGTTGGAAATACGAACGATTTGCTTGCGCCTCGAGTTGGCTGAATACGTCTCGGCCTGCAAATCGGTCGTCATTCTGGTCACTTCTTTCGCGGGTCACAAATTCGACTTCAACGGCGTTACTGAAAAGGCTTGGCATGGTTGAGAAAGGCAGCGGGTAGGTCGGTTCGGAGGTCAAGGTCTGAGGTTGGCTGACCGGGGAAGGCTCGGTTTCAAGGCGTAACCGTGCCTCTGACGCCTTTGCCCAACTGCGACGCGAAACGCGAACCCAGGCCATTTGATCGGAACCCATTTGGATTTGGCCCGGCTCGGTTATCCAGAGTTCTTCTAATGAGACTCGGTTGTCTTGCCACTTTTCGATTTGAAGCCGGGTTGGCTCTGCGATGGAAAGCCAAAGTGGGGCATCGGGGCCCACCGCTTGAAACAGGCGCTTAACCGGTGGGAACGGGATGGGCTCTCCTGCAGCGTTCATGACTAAAACGCGTACGAACTGGTTTAGAAACGCCCACGGCACCTCCAGATTGCACCAGGTCGCCCCTTTGGGGGCATGAAGAAGCAAAGGTTGCCGCGGGCCCGGGTAGATCCAGCGCTGTTCGGTTAAACCGTTTGACCAAGAGAGTCGGACGTGAACCGCATCGGATTCCAGGGGATTGGGTGTATCCACAGCACAGCTCAGGGTTAAGCTGCGCTCGGCACCGGCGTCGAATTGAACGCTCAGACTCTGTTCACGGCTGAGCAGGACCTCCTGCGCGCCTATCGCCATTAAGGCCTTGCGTCGTTCGTAGGCCGGGTTGGGCGGGCTGTGGCTTAACCAAGCAGAACCCATTCCTCCGCTAATATCCCCGCATAAATCCCATGTCCCCCAGTTGAGGAGTGGTGCAGCGATATCTTGCTGTTCCCGCGCGAGCAGATCCGGGTTGGCTTTGAGAAATCTAACGATTTGGGGACCGGAATCCGCCCAGTCCGCATGATGCTGGCGCAAAAATTCGGCAACGCGTTGTTTGAGAGGGGCATTGGTATCCGGCTCTGGTGGGGTTTCCCCTAAAAATAGTTCGCGAAAAGCATTCTCCCATTGCCCGTCAGAGGGGTGGAATGCTGTGCCCTCGCGGCTTGGGGGAACGGCGTCTGAATGCGACACCCACAACCGTTCGGGCGCATAAGGCGTGGGGTACGTGCGTGTGTCCAGGTTGGATTGGCATTGGCGGATACGGATGAGCAGGGGCACATCGCACTGCAATTCCAAAAAATGGTGCGGGTTCAAGTGCAGGATTTGGAATTGGGCTTGGCCAACCCCATTTTCGGGTTGGGTCAATAAGCTCAAGCTAGGGCTGGCGCCAACTTGATCCAATTTTCCCGTTGCCCGTTGATCGCCCCAGGACCATGCATAAAAACCAGAAACAACACTTTGTTGCGCCTCCAAAATCGGTCGGATTTCCAGTTGGTAAGTGCCGGCTTCCTCGGGTTCAAACTGCAGAGGATGGTCTTTATCAATTTGCCAAAAATCAGAGAAGAGCCTTAACGAGTCGTTGTACACCCACGCCAACTGGGGCGCCGAAACACGTCCGGTACTTAGCGGTTGAAAGGACGAAAAAGCGAGCGGTTTTAGGGGTGGGTTCGAATTGGGGGGCACCGGTAAACCCTGTTGGTGCGCGGTTTCCCAAATCAGGCGTTGCTGCAGATCCTGATCATTTATGGCGGCCCGCACATCATCGGCCCACTGGAACCAGCCTTCGGCCAGGGCTGAACGCCAAGCGTTTTCAGGGCATTGGTCGGCAAGAAGAAGGTAGAGGTCAAAAGCCCATTGGGTCTGACCTTCTTCCGACCAGCTCTCGGCGAGTTGGGCTAAAACTTCGGTTGAACCGGTGGCTTGGAAATAAGCGGCATACAGGCCTTGCAGATCGTCTGTACGGTTTTGATCGCGATACAGCGCCATGAGCGCGGTGGCAGCATCTTCTGAAGCCTGGCCGGAAGCCGTGAACAGGGCCTTGAGAATCGATTCGGCCAAAAAGTATTCCTGTTCCTGCCACAAATCCAGGGCCAAAAAGAGCAGGCGTTGTGGATCGTGAGACTGGCGGGCAAGCCACGCGTTTTGTGCCAATTGATCCAAATTGGGGTTTGAGAAAGAGGTCATTAGCAAGCTATTTGGGTCAGGGATAGATTGGGGCCCCGCCAAAAGCTCGCCACACGGTTCGCCGTTAAATGTTTGGGCCATGTGCGCCAGGCGTTTTTGTAGGGGTGCAAAATGGCTGGTCCAAAAGTTTGGGTTGGACGTGGAGTCGGTCGAGCCTTCCGCGTTTAGAACTGAGAGGTTTGGCCCTAATCCCAAGCGGGACAAGCTGCGGAAAGTGGCTTCATCGACGCGAAACGGTTTAGGCAAGCGTACCTCTAGAGTTAACCACAACGGTTGTGTGTTGGAGGGTAACCATTCCACATGCAACGCTTTAGGTCGTTTGGCTGAACTAAAGGATTCGCTCATGACCGCGACGGGGCAGACGGCAGGTTGGGTTTCGGAGAGCAGTGGGTCCAGGCACGGTACCGCGGCCTCAGGCCAACCTTGCGGTGCTTCGATCTGCCAGGATTGGGATTGGGTCCCGGATACACGCAGGGTCCCTCTGAGACCGGGCTCGGAAAGGGCGATCCATCGCAGGTTGAGATCATGTGTGGTGTTTGGCAGCGCGTAATTCAGCACCTGCCCGGGCGCCATGCGGACCAAAAATTTGTTTGTTTCCCGCTCATCCCATAAGCGCCCCAGACAAAGCGCGCCAAGCTCTTGCCCGTGATAAACGAGGGTTTGGGTCGGAAATGCTTGCCAGACCAGTGCTTCCGCATGGCTCGGGGCAGGTGTTCGGTAATAAGACTCGCGGTTGATCAAAAACTGCAGATTGGTTTGGCGCGGGTCTGTTGCGGGGATCAAGCGTTTTTGGCTTTGTGCTGCTGGGGCAAGGTCCTGAATATCCGCTTGCCACAGGGTAAAGGGCTGCAACTGTGCCCAATCCAGTAAAGAATGTTGGCTCGGGTTCAGTTCCGGGTTGAGGCGGTAGCCCTGCTGAGAATGGATCTGAATAAGAAGGGGTACACTACAGCGAAACGTCCAGGTTTCAGCGTGTTGGGACGTGGGTATTTCCCATCCCTCCAAGCGCCCAATGATGGCTGAATGGCCGTCTATTTCAACCGGTTCCTGGAGGATAGGCGCCGTTTCGAGCCAATAAACCTCTTGGTTTGAACCATTTTCAGCCCATATAAAGCCTCGGTTCTGGGCCTGAAGAGATCGGCTGGGATCGTACCAACGCCGCATGTGGACAAGATTTTTTTCACCTTTGGCGACCTGGAATCGCAGGGTTTCTCCTGCGGGCAGGAAGGAATAGGTGTCCTTCCGGTTCTGATTGGGAAATGCGACATTTTTTTGCTCAAGATCCACTTTGATGGTAGAGAAGACAGCAGGTGGAACGGGAATTGGGTCCGTTGTAATGCCAAACTGGAAAGAGCATGTTTGCTTTACTCGGATCCGGAACCAAGCGCCGTTACTGGCCAAACTGGCACGATTGCCCTCCAGCCAACTTATTGGGAGGGACGTAAAAGCCCAACCGGATTGCGAGGTGGCTAATTCGATTTGGTCGTGTTCAGCATCCTGGAGTTGCAGGTGGAAGGTCTGCAGATTGGGCACAAAACAAAAAAAGCTGTCGCGAGGACCCAGGGTCAGGTGTTGGGTCGCGGGTTGAACCTGGCCGTCCCGATTGAGCCAAAAGGCCTGGTCGCTTTGCGGTTGCACCCAATAATCGGATTCCATTCCCTCTGCTGGATTTCCGGCATACAGCAGATAGGAGAGACAACCCAGCGCGATGTGGGCAATGAACGTCATACCCATCCTATTGACAAAACCAACTCTGCCCATTCTATCTGAATTCCCAGAAACCTTTGCGATTAAGTGGATTGGGCCTGATAAACTGAAAGGCTGGATGGATATTTTGGCATTCTTTGGAAAGTGGATCGACATGGCTCTGCGCTTAATGGTGATTGGTTTTTTATTGGTTTTTTGGGGCTGTTCAGGCTCGTACCGCGAATCCGAGATGGAAACACCTTCTGCCCCAAGCCTGCCCAGCCAGTACAAAACCACCTTAAACGTGCGCGATGAAAGCGGCCTTGCCTTAAATCAAGTCACTGTCCGCTGGGAAACCCAGTCTGTGACTACGGATAACCAGGGCAACGCAATCCTCACGGGCCTACCGGGCCCACGCTTAGTGCATCTTGAGGCACCCGGCTTTTTTGAAGAGTGGCAGGTTGTTGGCTGGGAAAACGCCGATCAGGTGGTTTCCGTCACCCTTTGGCAACGCTTGGAGGGTTCGCGTTGGGTGATGCACAACGCCGGCGACACCATGTTTGGTCGCCGCTTCCAAAATCCGTCTTCTGGAGCAGCCCAAGTTCCCTTGGCTGATGCTGGGCCCGGTGCCCAATCCGTTGTCCATGCGATTCAGCCCATCTTCTCCAATGCCGATTTCCGCACCCTCAACCTGGAAACCACGGTCACAACTCAGAGCGAAACCAACGCCTACCCAGGCAAGCGCTTTATTCTCAATACGCCGCCTGCCGCCCTGACCGCATTAAAAGATCTAAACGTGGACCTGGTTATCTTGGGTAATAACCATGCGCGCGACTACTTGGATTCTGGCATTCACGATACGTTGATGGCTTTGGACGACCATCAATTGGTTGGACAGGGTGCAGCCGAAAATCAAGTCGATTCCGAAGAACCGTTCATCACCACGGTTGCAAGCACTCGCGTTGGGGTGTTGTCCTGGACCACCGTTAACGGCGCATTTGTCAACGATCAGTATCCCCCGAGCGCGGAAGAACCCCCCATTGATTTACCGCAAACTGAAGCCTGGCAATATGCTGATCGATTGTGGGGATTGCCCGATGCGCCCTATCAGATCCCTATAACTACCCGCAGGATACGGGAAGTGTGGGATCTGTTCCGCGAAAAGGAAGATCAGCTCAGCTCATCGGAAGTGGCCTACCTCTGGGCCTCTTTGGTCGAGGTTTACCCCGAACTGCAGGATTGGGTTTCCGGTCGCGGACATGGCGGTGCTGCATTTTGGCAGAATCAAACAGGTACGGCTGCAATCCTAGCGCTTAAAGCCCAAGTTGATTTGGTGATCGTGCAATTGCATTCTGGATTTCAGTATCAAGAGAATCCTTCTGAGAGTTTGCGCATTAATGCGCGACGGGCGATTGATGCGGGTGCTGATCTGGTGGTGTGTCACCACCCTCACGTGATTCAGGGTCTGGAATATTATCGCGGTCACCTGATTGCCTACAGCTTGGGCAATTTCGTGTTCGACCAGGATTTTCTCTCGACCTTTTCCAGCTGCTTTTTGCGGACGATTTGGCAAGGGAACACTTTAGTTCACGCGCAATTGGTCCCATTCCAAATCATCGATTATCGGCCGACCCCAGTCAGCCAGGCTCAAGCGCAGGTCACCTTGCAACGCCTGCAGAGCCTTTCACTTAACCAGGCTGAATCCCGTCGGGTTGATGCGCGTACCGTTCGTTCTTTTTTGGTGGAATTAACTGAAAACGATTCACTCGCCCGGATCGATCCTCTTTCAGGGTCGCTTCAGCCCGGATTGGGCTCAGAACAGCACGAAATGCTTAACCTAGCGGCCCAAAGTCAATTGGCCCTGTCCGGTATTACCCACGCCCAATTGGGCCAGCCTGGTGATGAGACCCAAATTCTGGTTGGCAAAGATCTTTTTGGCTGGGGTCATTGTGAGGATGTGCTGGTAGACGGTCGCGATGAACCGGTTGGACACTGGGCCTTGAGCAGCAATGCCAAACAATTGGTACAAGGCGATGCCTACCAAGGTCGCGGCTTTTTGCGGCTTGAGCGACGCAGCTCGGATCTGCAAGCCGTACTCGTTAGACCTTCTGCCCGTATCCCCTTACCGCGCCACCGGGTTTATGACTCAGAAACGGGCCTGCCAGCGGACCCGGATCCGAGTTATTCGCTTGAATTTGCTGCGCGTTTGGCCGGTACCGCCCAAGTCCGCATCCGGGTGGATGCCTACTTATTCGATGATGCAGATCCGACCGAAGATCCTGAATCGACCTTGATTCAACAAAAGGAAACCGTAATCAATCTTGGAAACCAATGGCAAAAAGTGCGCTTGGACCTGGATGATTTCTACCTGGTTGCAGAGGGTCAGCGCGCCAATATGGTCAATTTCTACTTTTGGTTGGCCCCAGCCCAAAGTGCAACGGCCACACTAGATGTGGATGCCATCCAGTTCATCGAGTGGCGAGCGGCCGGAGGGATGCCGGACCGCTTCGGCGCTTTCGATTGGGTCCGCAATACCAGTAATGAACCGAAGCAAGTGGTGGTGAAACAATGGTGATGAACAACCCTTTTCCGCAGCTTTTTTACGGTACGGCCTGGAAAGAGGAACGTACAGAAACGTTGGTCGATCAAGCGATCCGCCTTGGCGTGCGCGCCATTGATAGTGCCAACCAACGCCGTCACTACTTCGAAGCGGCTACGGGTCGAGCCGTTGCAAACCATATTCAGCAGGGAACGGTTCTGCGCTCCGAATTGTTTCTGCAGAGTAAATTCACCTATCAGCAGGGCCAGGACCACCGTTTGCCCTACAATCCCCAGGCCAGTCTGGCTGATCAGGTCCGTCAGTCGTTTGCCTCTTCGCTTGAACATTTTCAAACGGATTACTTGGATTCTTTGCTGCTACATGGTCCGCTGTATCGCCAGGGTATTTCGGCTCAGGATTGGCAGGTTTGGACAGCCCTGGGTGAGTTGCAGAGCAGGGGACAGGTTCGCCACGTGGGTCTCTCTAATGTTTCAGCGGGTCAGCTACAAGAATGGATCGAGAAAACCGATGTGCCTATTACCTTTGTTCAGAACCGTTGTTTTGCAGCACTGGGCTGGGACCGGGAAGTGCGCCAACTGTGTCGCCAGAATGGGATTTTGTACCAGGGTTTTTCTCTGCTCACGGCCAATATTCGCGAAATCGAATCACCGCGCATGCTTCTTTTAGCCGAGCGGTATAAAACAGATTTGGCCTCGCTTGTTTTTGCTTTCGCCCATGCGGTTGGCATGATTGTTTTGACCGGGACCACCCAGGCAGACCATTTAATGGCCGATCTTAAGGCCTTAAATCTGGTCTTGAGTGCGGAAGACGTAAAATCCATTGAGACCATTGCCTTTTCCCGCTGATTCGGAATAGGCTGGCGGGTTCATTTGTTTATTTAGCGTTTTCGCCTTTGAAAGGGGTTGCCATGCACGAGATTGTCCAAGACTATTACGGAAAACAGTTGCAGAGCTCAGCTGATTTAAAGACTTCTGCTTGCTGCGATGTCTCAATGGTTCCCGAATGGTTGAAGCCGTTGCTGGCGCGGATCCATCCCGAAGTGTTGGAACGCTATTACGGTTGCGGTCTGGTCTGCCCGGATCTCCTGCAAGGTCGACGCGTCTTGGATCTCGGCTGTGGTTCGGGTCGCGATGTTTACGCCTTGGCCCAATTGGTTGGGCCGGATGGGCAAGTGGTCGGCGTGGACATGACCGACGCGCAATTGGCCATTGCGCAACGCCATCAGGTCTATCAGCATGAACAGTTCGGCTATGCCAATACCCGTTTTATTAAAGGTTTTATCGAAAAACTCGATGATTTGGATTTAGAGCCAGCCAGTTTTGATGTGGTCGTTTCCAATTGTGTGGTCAATCTCTCACCCGACAAAGAAGCGGTTATGCGTGGCATCTATCGCTTATTAAAGCCCGGTGGTGAGTTCTTTTTTAGCGATGTATACGCCGATCGGCGCTTGCCTCAAGCGCTGCAAAGCGATCCGGTTTTGTACGGTGAGTGTTTGGGCGGTGCCTTGTACTGGAACGATTTTCTCAATCTCGCCAAGCGCAGTGGCTTTAACGATCCCCGTTTGGTCACCGATCGACCGCTTGATATTACCGATCCGGCTCTGGGCGAAAAAGTAGGGAACATCCAGTTCTTTTCTGCAACCTATCGGCTGTTCAAATTGGATGGCCTCGAAAGCGATTGCGAGGATTACGGCCAAGCCGTGATTTACCGCGGAGGAATTCCGAATCAGGCAACAGTCTTTCACCTGGATAAACACCATGCCATCCAAACCGGAAAAGTCTTTCCAGTCTGCGGCAATACCTGGCGTATGTTGGCAGAGACCCGCTTCCGTTCCTATTTCGAGTTCATTGGCAACTTCGAACGCCATTTTGGTTTATTTGAAGGCTGTGGTGGAGGGATCCCCTTCGACAAAACCAATACCCAGACGGCCAGTTGCTGTTAACGGCAACGTCTAGAAAATTGGGGGGAGTTGAAGCCCCCCAACTTCTGTCTTCCGAATCAAGTGTAATAACGCAAAACGATATAGGCCGTGGAGATAATCAAAGTTCCAATCATAACGGGTAAGCCATAAGCCGCAAATTTCATAAATGAGATTTTGTGGCCATTGCGTTCGGCAATCCCGAGAACGATAACGTTTGCGGAAGCACCGATCGCCGTCCCGTTCCCACCCAGACAAGAGCCCAAGGCCAGGGCCCACCAGACAGGTGATAAAACGTCGTGGTGCAGGGTTTCAACGGGAAGTGCGCCCGCTGCGTGGGCCCCTTCGTGGAACACGGTGTTGGCCATGTCCTGAACCAATGGGCTCATGGTGGCCACGTAAGGGATATTGTCCACGATCGCACTGGCCACCCCAGAAAACCACAACATCACGATCGAAGTCGTAAACATGTTGTCTTCTGTTGGGTGGGTAACGTTGATCACAAACTTGGAAAGTTCACTGATTAAGCCTACTTTGACAACGCCGCCAACCAGGATGAACAGACCGATAAAAAAGAAAACGGTCGGCCATTCCACTTCTTTTAAGATGTCATGGGGGTCGAGTTTGCTGATCAGAAGCAGGGCGGCTGCGCCCATCATCGCGATGGTGGCCGGTTGCAGGTGGACCAAGTCATGCAAACAAAAGCCTAGGATGGTCAAACCGAGAACCGTACAAGACTTGATTACCAATGAGCGATCCTTGATTAACTTGGATTCATCCATTTTCATGATGCGTTCGCGTTTGGCTTCATCGGATACCAGTTTTTTGGCAAAAAAGATGCGAACCGTGATCAGGAGCGCGATCATCATGACGACTACGGCCGGGCCCAAATTAAAGAGGAAATCGTTGAAGCCCAGTTGGGCCTTGGATCCGATTAACAGGTTGGGCGGATCGCCAATTAAGGTCGCGGTTCCGCCAATATTTGAGGACAGCGCTTCGGCGATCAGGAACGGGGTTGGGTCCAACTCCTGTTCATCACAAATGAACAAGGTAACGGGTGCAACCAAAAGGACGGTGGTAACGTTGTCGAGAAATGCGGAGGCAACCGCAGTAAAGATGACGAAATAAATCATGATCGTCATGGGATTGCCCTTGGCCAATTTGGCCAACTTGACGGCTGTCCATTCAAATACGCCACTTTGCGACGTGATTCCCACCAGGATCATCATGAAAATCAAGAGGAAAATGACGTTGTAATCCACGCCTAAGTGTTCGGAATAAAAGGCCTCTTGTTGACTGACGACGGAAAGCACAATCATCAGGCCGGCACCGGCAAGCGCTACCTTGGTTTTATTGATTTTTTCCGAAAGGATCACGACATAAGCGAGCAGGAATAAAAGCGTCGCCAGCCAAAATATGCCCGGACCCGCCGTCGCCATGTGTTCCACTTCACCTGATATCAGCATGCCTGCCTCCAGGCCGCAGGATTCTAAATGCCTGCGGTTGGTTTATTGAATTGAACTGAATACTTTGCTGAGAATACTGCGGCGTGTCACCATGCCCAGAAATTTGCCATCTTTATCAATGACCGGTAAGGATTTGCGACGCTTTTCGACAAACATGGCCGCAGCTTTAATCAGGGAGTCGTCCGGGTCCAAAGAATCCATTTGGGTCACCATAATGGACCAGACCTTCATGCCCTGAAACTGGGCAAATTTCTCTTCAAAATAGCCGTCATGGATCAAGTCCATCAGCTTGGCGCCCATGTCCAGGTAGGCAGGTACCATTCGGCGCAACACATCGTGTGCGCCAACAATGCCGACCAATGTTCCTTCATCATCCAAAACCGCTGCTGTTGTTTGATTGGTTCCAAGAATTTTCTCGACCAAATCGTAAACCGAGGTTTCTTTATTGATTGCTAGCGAATTACCGAGAATGGCGGAACGAACATTCATGATCACCTCCCGCCTGAAAAAACACTCCTCATGATATCGGACTGATTAGTCCGGTGCAAGGGCTTCTTGTCTTCTTTCAGGTCTCACCCGATAATAGACTGTTTTCCCCGCTTGATACACCGTAAATTTCTAGTAAATTCTTTGGAGGAACTATGGCTAAGTATTTGTCTTTATGTTTGTTGGCGCTTGGATTGGCTTCCGGGTTTGCCCAGTCGGAAGAAGAGCAGGCCTGGATGGCCAGTATGACCCCTGGTGCCGAGCACCAATGGCTGGCCGAAATGGCAGGTGAGTGGAAAACGGAGGCCAATAGTTGGATGGATCCCGCCTCGGAACCCATTCACAGCGAAGGGACGGCAAAAATTGAAATGGCAATGGGTGGACGCTACCAGATCAGCCATCATTCGTCGACCATGATGGGTATGCCCTTTTCCGGCATGGGTATATTGGCCTATGACAACGTGCTCAAAAAATTTACGACGACCTGGATCGATAATTTTGGGACCGGCATCCTCTATGGTGAAGGCAGCAAAAACGCCGATGGGGTTTTAGTCATTTTAGGCACCATGGCCAATCCCGTGGATGGAAAACCCCTCCCATACCGTTACGAAACCAAGGTTGAAAGCCCAAACAAAGTGACCTTTGCCATGTACATGGGCACAGGTGATCACGCTTTTAAAACCATGGAAATGACCTATTCCCGCTAATTACTCTTTCCAACTGTGCTTACAGGCCCGGCACCGGCGATTGTCGGGGTCGGGCCGAAAACGCATCAGGGCCTTTAAAGAATCCATGATCCCTACGTGCACGACCTCCACATCATCCGATTGACATTTCGGGCAATGCAGTTTTTCAGACCATTCGCTTAAATGTAACTGCTCAAAAAAGGCCTGGCAGGATTCGAACTGCTCCGTTTTGACCTGGACCCGGATCTGTAACGATCCATCTTCCGCCGTTTCCTCGGCAATGACCGGTTCGGCCATCGCTTCAAATCCTTCTTGCTCCAGGCGATGGACCAACATGAAAGCCTCAGATTGCTCAGAAAGCTCGATCAGGGTGCGCCACTCGCTCGGCACAATGGCCTCAGGTTCTGCCGGCTCTGGTTCCTCTTCTTCGACCCATTCCGGCGCTTTGAGACCGCGATTAGCCATTTCCTCAAGCAGGACTTCATGGGCGAGCGGTGTCATTCCACCTTGTTCAAACCGTTGTAAGAGTTCGTCATCGGTACTGGCCTTCAATCCGGCCAAAATGGTTTCGCGCGAGACTGCCATACACCCTCCGGCCCACACCATAGCAAAGCGGGGCAAAAAAACCCAGCCGGTATTGGTGAAAAAGTTGAGATTCATTATCAATTGCAATTACATTGTGCTTTTTTTTCTGCTATCATTCGCTCGTGGAATGAACCCATCGCGGTTCTTGTGAGGTCGCTATGCTTGAATCCACTACCGTTGCGATCCTGATTCTGGCCAGCCTTGCTTTTCTTGGTCGGCGTTTTTATCGCCAATTTTGGGGCAAACGCTCCGGTTGTTCCGGGTGCAGTGATGCCTGTAATTCTTCTCCTTCTGGGTGGACTGTATGACGCTTGATCGCTTGTTACCGGGTCAAACCGCTATCATTACCCAACTGGACCGGACTGATCAGCAGGCCATCCGCCTTTGTGAAATGGGTTTTATTGCTGGCCAGACCGTGACGATGATCCGCAAAGCGCCGCTTGGCGAACCGTTTAAGATTCGCATCATGAATTACGATTTATGCATCCGTAAGCAGGAAGCCCTTGCTGTTCACGTTGAACCTCTTCAAACCCCCGTGGGGGCAAAGACGGCGTGAACGTTCTAACCGCCAAAGAAAAATTGCCTGCCAAGTCCCTATCCGATCGACCCCTCGTCGTCCTGGCCGGCAATCCCAATACGGGCAAAACAACCGTGTTTAACGCCTTGTGTGGCACACGTCAGAAGGTCGGAAACTTCCCCGGCGTCACGGTTGAGAAAAAGAGTGGGTCGCTCGAGTTGAGCAAGGGATCGGTCGAATTGGTCGACCTGCCCGGACTTTATTCGCTCAATCCACTGTCGCCGGATGAGCAGGTCGCAACCGAAGGCATTATGGGCCGCGTTTTAGGCATGCGCGAACCCAATCTGACCCTTTTTGTATTGGATGCCACCAATATTAAGCGCAACCTGTATTTGCTGAGTCAGGTCTGTGACGTTAACCGACCCACCTTGGTTGTGTTGACCATGACCGATCTCCTGGAAAAGGAAGGCATTGTCCTGCACCGCGACCAATTGGAAGCAGCCATTGGATTACCTGTGGTTGCCTTAGATGGTCGCAATACCGCTGAAGTAAAGAAACTGAAGGTTGCTATCGAAGCTGCTTTGGAAAATCCGCCGCGGCCTCGCGTTCAGGTCCAATTGCCCAACCCGGTTGAGCAGGCCCTGGAAAAAGTGCACGCTTTTAATCCCGCCTTAACCCGCCTGGAAGCCCTACAACTTCTGCTGGGCGAACAAACCTTGGAAGCTTACCCGATTGCAATGGTTGAAGCGGAATCCCAACGTCGGCAATTGGAATCGGAATTGCCGTTTAAATCGCTAGATCTAGCCCAGATCCGTTATGACTGGGCCCAAACAGTGGCGCTCCAAAGCGAAGAGCGCATTCTCAAAGGCAAGACCCTCAGTCAGAAAATTGATCGCTTACTCCTGCACCGTTTCTGGGGCTTGATCTTTTTTGTGGCGATTATGTTTGTTGTGTTTCAGTCCATCTACACCTGGGCCGTGCCCTTTATGGACTGGATCGATGCCGGTTTTAGCTGGCTTTCCGATCGTGCCAGCCTTGCCCTGGCCGATACACCACTTCTGCAATCGGTTGTGGTGGATGGCATGATTGCCGGTGTCGGTTCAGTCATTATTTTTCTACCGCAAATCATCATTCTTTTTTTATTTGTGGCTTTTTTGGAAGATAGCGGGTACCTGGCGCGTGCCGCTTTTCTGATGGATAAGTTGTTGGGCTGGACAGGTCTGAATGGACGGGCTTTTATTCCCATGCTGAGCAGTTTCGCCTGTGCCGTGCCGGGCATCATGGCCGCCCGCGTTATGCCCGATCCCAAGGCGCGGATGGCCACCATTTTAGTTTCGCCACTGATGAGTTGCAGCGCACGCTTGCCGATCTATATTCTGATCATTTCCGCCTTTATCGAGCCGCATTACGGCCCGATTTGGGCTGCAGTTGCCTTGTTTGGTATGCATGCATTGGGCCTCTTTCTCGCCTTGCCGATTGCCTTTCTGCTCAACCGAAAAGTCCTCAAAACACCGGAAATGCCCTTCATTCTGGAGATGCCGCCCTACCGTATGCCCAAAGCGTTTAACGTCTTTTTCCGCGCTTTTGAGGCCGGTAAGAAATTCACCTTGCGCGCTGGAACCGTCATTTTTGCCTTCTCTATCCTGATCTGGGCCCTGAGTTATTTCCCTCGCCCTGCATCTGTGGCCGAAAGCGTACGTCAGCAGGCAGCGGCGCAAGCCACACCCATTGAAGAAGCCGATCTTGAGCAAATGGTTGCTGGCGCCTACCTGGAACAGAGTTATCTCGGCCGCATGGGCAAAACGATCCAACCGGTTTTTGCACCGCTCGGCTTCGATTGGAAAATCACAGTAGGCATCCTGGGCGCTTTTCCCGCACGGGAAGTGATTCTCTCCACCTTGGGTATCATCTACCAGATCGGTGAAACCGACGAAACCGATCAAAACCTCAAAACCCGAATGGCACAAGAGACGTGGCCGGATGGTCGCCCCGTATTTACCCCGTTGGTTGCCGTGGTTCTCATGATTTTTTTCGCCTTGTGCAGTCAGTGTATGAGCACACTCATCACCGTTCAAAAGGAACTGAACAGTTGGAAATGGGCAGGCTTCCTGTTCAGTTATATGACCGCGTTGGCCTATGTGGTCTCGCTGTTCGTTTACCAGGGCGGCCGGTTATTGGGCTGGGGTTAATTCGGCGGCTTTTTTTCGCTGATTCTGAAACCTGGACTTCATGGTGGCGTAAGATTTTGGCCAAAGGAGTACCTATGCATTACCACCTGGCTCAGATGAATATCGCCTCGGCTTTAGCGCCCTTGGATGATCCCAAAATGGCCGGATTTATGGCCCAACTCGATTACATCAATGCCCTCGCAGATCAAGCACCCGGTTTTGTTTGGCGCCTGCAGTCAGAATCCGGCAATGCCACCGATGTTGCGGCCTATGACGATCCGTCCGTGGTGGTCAACATGTCTGTTTGGGAATCAATTGAAGCCTTACACAGCTACACTTACCAATCGGATCACATGTCCGTTTTGCGCGATCGCAAACAGTGGTTTGCCAAACACAGCGGTTTTTATTCGGTTTTGTGGTGGGTACCAGTGGGTCATTTACCCACCGTTGAAGAAGGAAAACAGCGCCTGGCCAAATTACAGACCGAAGGGCCTTCCGTCGATGCCTTCACCTTTGCGCGTCCATTTCCGGCACCGCAGACGTCCGTACTACCGCCGAGCTTGAGCGGGTGTGGTTCGTTTTAAATCCAGTCCAACTCATTCCATCTGGGTCTACTCAATCCACTAAAACCCCGCCAAACCGCCCCCATGACCCAAAATTAATAGCCGTTAAGAGATCAAAAATGATTTTTAAAGGTGAAATTTAACCATAAATAATCAAATCTGATTGAAAATGTCTTGAGGATGACTTACATTTGGACCGAGGTGGTCCATGCCGCTGGATGAACTACGCGATCCCGCATTACTTAAGGAACTCGGTGCGCGGCTTGCCCAGATCCGCATCCAAACCCGATTGACTCAAGCCGAACTGGCTGAGCGGGCCGGGATTTCCCTGCCGACCTTGACTCGATTTGAAAATGGGGCCTCGATTCAGCTCAGCAATTTCCTGCGCATTCTGCGCGCGTTGGACTTGCTCGGCAGTTTGGAGCTGGTTTTTCCCCAATCGGAACTGAGCCCAATCCAGCTCTTGGAACAGCAGCAACAGGAAAAGCCCAAACGGGTGCGTAAAGCCACTCAGAAAAAAAGCCCGGCGGGCTGGACCTGGGATGATCCGACATGACTTTGGTGGCTGAAGTCATTTTGTGGGGTCGGCGGATCGGGGCGGTGGCCCTACCTGAAAATCAGCGCTTCGCTAGCTTTGAATACGATCCAGAATTTGTTGGGTCCGGAATCCAAGTGTCGCCGCTACAAATGCCTTTAAGGCGCGGCACCTTCCGTTTTCCAGAACTTGCCTATGCCTCTTTTCACGGCTTGCCAGGATTGTTGGCCGACTCATTGCCTGATAAGTTCGGTAATGCCCTCATTGACGCGTGGTTGGCCACTCAGGGTCGCTCACCAGATTCATTTAACGCGATCGAGCGATTGTGTTACAGCGGAAAACGCGGCATGGGTGCGCTGGAATTTGAACCGGCCATCGGCCCGCGCACTCGCGAGTCGGAACGCCTCGAAATCGCTCATTTGGTGCAGTTAGCCTCAGAGATACTGCAAGAACGCCATAACTTGAAGGCTTCTTTTGCGGATGCGGAGCGTGCGGATTCGTTGCGGGAAATCCTGCAGGTCGGCACCTCTGCAGGCGGTGCACGTGCCAAAGCCGTGATTGCCTGGAATCCGCAAACCAACGAGGTGCGTTCGGGTCAATTACCTCGGGCAGAAGGTTTTCAAGACTGGATGTTGAAATTTGATGGTGTGCGGGGTAATCGCGACCGCGAATTGGACGATCCGATTGGTTATGGTCAGGTCGAATATGCTTATGCCTTGATGGCTCAAGCTGCTGGAATCCAAATGATGCCTTGCCGCTTGCTGGAAGAAAATGGCCGGCACCACTTTATGACGCAACGCTTCGACCGCACACCGACCGGTGGGAAACTCCACATGCAATCTTTGGCGGCGCTGGCCCATTACGATTTTAATCAAGCGCTGGCCCACAGCTATGAGCAGGCTTTTGATGCCGTGATCCGTTTAGATTTACCCATGTCCAATCGCGAGGAACTGTTTCGGCGCATGTTGTTTAATGTGGTGGCGCGTAACCAGGATGATCATGTGAAAAATATTGCCTTTTTGATGGACCAAAGCGGGGTGTGGTCACTAGCCCCAGCCTTTGATATGACCTATGCCTACAATCCGGATGGGCTGTGGACGGGCCAGCATCAAATGAGCATCAACGGCAAACGCGATGGATTTACCTTGCAGGACATAAAGGCATGTGCCCAATTTGCAGGCCTGAAACGCGGTCGGGACCAATGGCTATTGGAGCAGGTGCTTGAGGCATGTCGAAATTGGAAACAATTCGCAGCAGAGGCCGGGGTTCAAGCCGCCTGGGTCAATTCAATTAACCAAAATTTTCGGCTAGATTTTCGTCCCTAGTAGCCGACTCCGTTCGATTCTGCTGGCTCAGGGATTCAAGGTTCTTGCCCAATCATGAGCATTTGCATGCTGGTCTGGGTGAGTTCGCCCCTTTGACTGACCAATTTGATCGGTGGACCCGGATGATCCTTGGCGAACCAAAACGTTTCACTGCCCTCGGCATTTTTGACGACGTATTTCCAGCAAGCCTTTTTGCCCATAACACTGTCGATCGTTTCTTCGCTGAGCTCGGTGGATTGGATGGGGAAGGAGGCATGGCCTTGCAAGTCCGCCCAACTGGCCGATCCTGTCTGTGCGGCGCCCATCGGATTGCCTTCTAAATCGTAGTTTTGCGATTCGAATACGGCCGTTTCGGGGTCCGATCCGCGAAAAATGACCTTGGTCAAAAAGGCGTCCCCATCCATGGGGTGCATGAGCAGGATCGAGCAGTGACCCTCTACACTTGCGCTGCGAATCTGTTCGGCGCTAAAGGGTGTGGGGTGAAATCCCTCCTGTAACACGTGCGATTTGGGGGGCATTTGAAGCCATAAAGCTACAACAAACAACATAAAAACCTCAAAACCGATAGTTTCATTATCATACCGAATCGCCAATTCAATTGTTGCAAAGGGGATCCATCGCCAATGAAATCTAAGACGCCAAAGGCTCGATTGAGTTGGTGATATTGGCTCCCGTGACCCTGCTGAATTCGGAGCTTTTAACAACCCAATCCGCCCCCAAACTATTGCGGAGTGCTGGTTCGGGAAGCGCCTTAAGTGGCTTGTTTTGCTGGTGTTCAAAATGAATATTGCCACAATAGGACTTTGGTGCATAATGAAGCCAGGAACCGCGATGCCCGATCAAATTCAAGGAGGCACCTCATGGCAAAAGGCTTAAACCAAGAGAAGAAGACCAAAAAAGCGCCCGCTAAAACCGCCAAGGAAAAAAAGTTAGCTAAAGCCGAGAAAAAAGCCGAAAAGAAACGCAGCAACAGCTAAGCCACGCGAAAGTTTTGGCCTAATCGTCTGCTTGGAAGTTGCGGATAATGTAGCCGCCTGACTTTTCGTCCAAATCCAATTCTAGGAGGCCGCGTTGTGCGGCCTCGTCCAGCAGTTTTTTAAATGAGCGAAAGCCGTAATATGTTTCGTTGAAGCCGGGCCGTCGGCGTTTTAGGGTCTGTTTCACCATGGAGCCCCAAATTTTCTCACCCGATCCGCGTTCCTGGGCCATGGCTTCCAGCGTTTCCATTACCAAATCCAAAGCCTCGACGACTAAAGTTTCGGGGTCCTTTTCTTTCTTCTCAGCCGGTTCGCCTTTTTGGGTTTTGGTAGGCGCTTTGCGGGTCTTTTTGCGAATTTCCTTTTTCTCGGTGACCAAATTGTCGTAATAAATGAACTCGTCACAATTGGACATCAACAAATCGGAGGTGGAGTTTTGTACGCCCACCCCGATCACTTCTTTGTTGTTCTCGCGCAACTTGCTGACCAGTGGCGAGAAATCGGAATCGCCACTGATGATCACAAAAGTATCTACATGGGCCTTGGTGTAACACAAATCCAAAGCGTCGACGACCATACGAATATCGGCTGAATTTTTTCCCGAGAGCCGGACATGCGGAATCTCAATCAACTCAAAGGCCGCTTCGTGCATGGCCGTTTTAAATTCCTTGTAACGGTCCCAGTCGCAATAGGCCTTTTTGACGACAATACTGCCCTTGAGCAATAGCCGCTCCAAGACTTTTTTGATATCAAACTGTGCATATTGGGCCGCACGCACACCCAATGCGATGTTTTCAAAGTCGCAAAAGACGGCAAGGTTGGCGGATTCTGGGGCTTTTCGCATCGATAAACCTTAGAGGGAAAACGCTTTTCAAAGTCCAGCATACGCTACTTTCTTCAAAAAAATTAAAATTGCAGCGGAACTATTTTTGGAACCTGCAGCTTTTGGTCACATGGTAAGGTAGGAGCGATTTTTTTTTGGCCTAGCCAGGGGGCGCATTACCCATGAGCAATACGACGACGCATCCCAAACTCGGCGAGTTGCCCTCGACCGCTATTTGTGGCAATGACATCAGTTCTTCGGTCCTCTATGTTTCGGCCCTGGCCATTGCATTTGCCGGCCAATACGCCTGGATCACCTTACTGACCGTTTCCTTTGTTCTGTTTTTGTTTCGCAAAATCTACGGTGAGGTGGTGGGCGCAATCCCGCTTAATGGCGGGGCCTACAACGCACTGCTGAACACGACCAGCAAGTCGATGGCTTCGGTTGCCGCCACGTTGACGATCCTGTCCTACATGGCGACGGCTGTTATTTCAGCCAATGAGGCCATGCATTATTTCCATCATTTGGTGACTGCTCTCCCAATCATTGGGGCGACCATTGTTCTTTTGGTTCTGTTTGCGGCCCTGACCATCGGTGGCATCAAGGAATCATCGGTTGTTGCGATTGGCATTTTTGTGTTCCATTTGGTTTCTCTTGCGCTGCTCGCAGTGGTCATTGGTTACTTCCTCATCGTGAACGGTTTGGATATTTTTTGGCAGAACCAAGCGGAGCCGCTTAGCTCGGGTGGGGTAGGTAAGGCCATTTTCTTTGGATTTGCGGCCTCTATGTTGGGTGTTTCGGGTTTTGAGAGTTCCGCGAACTTTGTTGAAGAGCAGGAAGTCGGCGTTTTCCCCAAAACCCTGCGCAACATGTGGGTGATTGTCTCGATCATCAACCCGCTCATGGCTGTTTTTGCCCTGGCCCTTTTCAGCGTTCCCGTTCTGCAATCGGACGCTTACCAAAATACTTTGCTGATTGAAATGGCCAACCAAGTCGGGGGAAAGTGGCTGGCTGGCGTGATTGCTATTGATGCCGTTCTGGTTTTGAGCGGTGCCGTCCTGACCAGTTTTGTCGGGGTGACCGGTCTCTTGGAACGCATGACTTTAGATCGGATCCTGCCACAATTTTTTCTGGAGAAAAATAGGCGGGGAAGCGCTTATCGCATCATCATCGTATTTTTGCTGCTGTGTATTTCGGTTCTGGTGATTACGCAGGGCAATGTCAAATTGCTGGCTGGCGTTTACACCATTTCGTTTCTTTCGGTGATGGCGTTATTCGGCATCGGGAACATCCTGCTCAAAGTCAAACGGGCCAGCTTACCACGGCCTGAGAAAGCGGCCTGGCTCTCTGTCTTCCTTGCAGTAGGTGCCGTGCTTACAGCGCTTTATGGCAATTTGCGCATGGAAACCAAAGAAGGGTTGCCAAGCAATTTCACCGTGTTCCTGGAATATTTTGTCCCGTTTATTGTGGGTGTCGCGATTATGCTGAATCGCACCCTTCTGCTTAAAGTGGCCTTGAAGGTGATTCAAGCACTGTTTCTACCCGTTCAAAGATTCGTTGAAAAAACCAACGCTCGTATTCTGGCCACCATTAATACCATCAACAATCAGGAGTTCGTTTTCTTTACCAAGGGCGAAAATATTGCCTTGCTCAACAAGGTCATGTTGTACATCCGCGACAACGAACACACGCACCGCATCAAAATTGTGCGGGTCCTGAACGATGGCGAATCCATGCCCAGTAACATGGCTAATGAAATCGATTTTCTCGATCGCGAATATCCCGAAATCAAAATTGATTTTGTGGTCGAAAAAGGGGTTTTCTCGCCACAATTAATCCGAGAACTCTCTCAAAAGTGGAAGATTCCGATAAATTTCATGTTTATTGGTTCGCCGACTGAAAAGTTCCCCTACCGGGTCGAGGAATTAGGTGGCGTTCGCTTGATAATTTAGAAGCCACCAGTACGCCAACGCAGTTTGGGTTATTGCGATTCTTCGCGGTCGAACAGGTTCTCTAACTCGGTTACCGCCTGTTTGGCCCGGCTGGCTAATTGGCTCAAATCGTTTTGATGGGGGTACATATCCTCAATGAGTGCCTCATCGTGTTTGCGGAAAGTCTCAAGCGCTTGTGTCCGGGCAGAGAAGTTGAGGCCCAGCGCTTTGAGCACGTCACCGGCCATTTCCAGACTGGAATGAAAAGTCTCCCGCTTCACTTCGCGGATGCCCAAATTGTAAAGCTTGTAGACATGTAACCGGTCATAAGCCCGGACAAACAATTGGATATGCGGAAAATGCTGCTGAACCGTTTGGGCAATTTTTAAGCTGACCTCCGGTTTATCCACCGCGATGACCAGAATCTGGGCCTTCTCTAAGCCGGCCGCATGTAATAAGTCGAGGCGGCTGGCATCGCCGTAATAGATCTTATTGCCAAACTTCCGCACAAAATCGACGTGCTCTGAGCTGGCATCCAATGCGGTAAACGCGATCCGTTTTGCCCGCAGGATCCGCGCAATAATCTGACCAAATCGACCAAAACCCGCAATGACCACCTTGGGGTTTTCGCCTTCAATTGTGTCAAAGGGTCGCGTTTCTTCACGGTTGAGGAGGGGGTCCAAAACCTTTTCATTGACCAAAACGACGAGTGGGGTCAACGCCATACTAATCGAGACCACCAGAATTAGCAGTTGGGCCAGATCCGGTTCCAGTGCTTGCACGCCGCTGGCCACCCCAAACAGAACAAAGGCAAATTCGCCGCCCTGGCAGAGGGTCACGCCCAAGGTACGGGCCGCTTTGTCCGGATGTCCCGAAAACCGGCCCAAACCATACAGTGCAGCCCATTTGATCAGGACCAATCCAATCACCAAAGCCAGGACAATGGGCCATTTTTCGACCAATAGACCGAGGTTGACCGACATGCCGACCGCGATGAAGAACAGGCCCATTAACAGCCCTTTAAACGGCTCGATATCCGCTTCAATCGCATGCCGGTACTCGGAATCGGCCAATAAAACGCCGGCCATAAACGAACCGAGCGCCATCGAGAGGCCAATCGAGTACATTAATAATGCAGTGCCCAAAACAACGAGAAGTACGGTTGCGGTAAATAACTCGGTAATGTGGGTTGCTGCAATGACCCGGAAAATGGGCCTTAATAAATACCTGCCAGCTAAAATGACGCCAATAAAGGCAATTACCGCCTTGATAAACGGCAACCATGAATGGGGTTGCGCATCGCCCTGCTCTGCACCGAGCAGGGGAAGCAATGCCAGAAGCGGGATGACCGCTAAATCCTGGAAGAGCAGAATGGCAAAAGCCGAGCGGCCATGGGCTGTTGATAATTGGTTCTTCTCCGCCAGAAGCTGCAGCGCAAATGCGGTTGAGGATAAGGCAAGCCCGAGGCCAGCTACCAGGGCATTTTTGAATCCGACTCCACAGAAGAAGGCGACCAGCATCAGCAACGATCCCGTGAGCCCGACTTGCGCGCCACCCAAACCAAACACGGCGCGGCGCAGTTCCCATAATCGGCGCGGTTGCAATTCCAAGCCAATCACAAACAGCAGCAACACAACACCTAACTCGGAGAGATGCAGGATGGAATCGACGTCCGTGATGAAGCCTAAACTCCAAGGTCCAATTAAGATACCCGCTGTCAGATAGCCCAGCACCGAACCGAGACCCAATCGTTTAAACAGCGGGACCGCTACGACGGCCGCGGCCAGAAACAGGGTCGCTTGCTGCAAGAAGCTCATGCTCGACTCCGAAGGGATGAAATTTGAGCACAGTATAGCTGCAGCCCATTCCGGCCACCAAGCCCCATCCCCTTTGATTCGATTCGTTTAGTGTTCCTCGGCGCCGCCTAAGTCGAGAATAACCAATCCCGTCCGCGACTCCTGCTCCACCCGGGTATGAGCGGTGGAAGCCTGATCCATTGGGAAAATACCGTCCAAAACAGCTCGGATTTTTCCCTGTTCCAACAGCGTGGCCAAATCGTCCAGTTCCGCCTGGCGTTCGCCAGCAAAGGCCACAATGACCGTTTTCTTTGATAGGCGACCAGCCCAGGGCGCGCTGAGGATCTTTGAAAACGTGGGGTTCCCGCTGATGTAGCGCCCGCCCGTTTTAAGCACCTTCAAGCTTGAACTCAGCGGGCTGTTGGCGACCATATCGAATAGGATGTCGTATTTCTGATCCAATTGCCTGAAGTCGGTAAGGGTGTAATCGATAAAGCTATCGATACCTAAATCGCGTAAAAAACCTTCTTTGCGCGGGTGATCTACCGCCGTAACCTGGGCGCCCATCGATTTGGCGATTTGGACCGCAAACGCGCCGATGCTGCCACCCGCCCCATTGATTAACAGGGATTCGCCGCCTTCTATTTTGGCTTTGCGCATGAAGTGCAAGGCGTTCAGACCGCCCAATGGAACCCCTGCCGCTTCGGCAAAGCTGATGTTGGGTGGTTTTTTGCTAAGGGTAAAGGATTCGGGCAAACAGACATATTCGCCATATGCGCCCATGCGCAGGCGGGCACAGCCAAACACATGCTCGCCCGGTTGAAAGCGTTGCACCTGTGCGCCGATTTGAACCACTTCACCGGCTAAGTAGGAGCCCAGAATCGGGCGCTTGGGTTTGGACCAGCCTAAAGCCAAGCGCAAGGGGAGGGCGAACCATCGAACCGGGAACTTGAAACTGCGCAATTCGCAATCGCCTTTGGTGACCTCCGCCGCACGAACGCGGATCAGAATTTCGTTGTCTTTGGGGATTGGCTTTTCTATAGTCCCCAAGCTTAAGACTTCGGGTCCGCCATAGCGGTGATAGAGCACGGCACGCATGTTAACCTCCATTTGGGTCTGTCCCAGGCATAACGTTTTACAACGCTAATGGTTTGGTTTAATCAATCCGTATTTTAAAGTAAGGCTTCTCGGTCCTGCCGTTTGCTTGGGATGGCTGCATGTTTCTTTTGCTTTTTTTGTGTTGGTTTCAGACGGACCCCATTCGTGTGGTTCTCCATTCCGGCACCGTTCTGCGCTGTGCGGAATTACAAAAAGTTGACGAAACCTGGTCAGTCATTACCCTGGCCGATGGTTTTGAAGCTCCAGCACCTTATGTCGGTGTGCGAAAGTTTAAAATTCGCAATCACCTGATCAATTGGCAGGAAACCTGGCCTGAGCCTGCTGAGGCTGAAGTACCAGAAGCGTCGAAACGCATCCAAATCGATCAGGCCCAACTGGAAAAATATGCACAAGACCATCCGCGTGCAGCCAACGAAAACGAAATCGCCCCACCGACTTTGACCTCCAGCCAACCCAGTTCGGAGCCGAAGCCGGCGAGGAGCCCCAATGAACCGCTCGTGTATGAGCCCAACCGCATTTATGAACGACCCCAGGATATGGCCGGTCAAGAAGAAATGAACCGCATGTTCCAGATCGCATTTGACGACCAAATGCGTGAAGTGGATCGTCGCGAAGCCGATCTCCAAGCGAGTTTTGAACGTTATTCGGCCAGTACCTACAACGTTTCGCGTGGTTATGTTTCGGCCTATAACCCCGAGTATTACTGGAGTTTGGTGGTTGCCGATCGCCACGAATACGAAACGGAATTCGAAAAAGCAACCCGAATCGCAGAGGATGCACGCAAAAGCGGTGCGAAACTCAATCGGCCTTCCCCCGAGAAAAACCAACGCCTTTTACGCGAAATCGACCGCAACCAGTAAGGGCGAGAACCCAATTTCTTAGCGTGGCCCTAACTTTTTGCATGATTCTTTTTGTGTATTGTAGGAAAATAATATTCTGATGCAATATGCTGAATTGTAGAGATTTGAAATCTTTGGGTTTTGTAATTTGGGTATTTTGGTGGGGCAAATGCAAAAATCAGACGATGACACAATGGCTGAAGGTGATCGTCGTGAGGCGTTACGTGCGTCCGTGATCATGCCAGATGTAATTGAGGAGCCCCAATGGAACGTGGATGGCCCACGCGAATATCGGCGCAATGCTTGGAGCATGGTCGGCTTTGGTGCGTTTTTAATTGTCGGGCCGATTGTTTTGGTACTCCTGACCGGCTATTTTTTTTACGTTATGCCGGTGATCGGTTTAATCCTGATTGGGATGGGTATCAACAGGTTGGGTGCAACGCCAGCTCCTGCAAAACCCAGCAACAACGAACCTGCAAAACCCCGTTATGAACCGCCCGGCGGGGACAATAGTAAAAATGGACCCTAAAAACCCTTAAGACTTTAATAACCCTAATGACTTTAAAAACTTTAGACTTGCTATCATCTCCCGGTAAACCCAATCAAGCTAAGGCCAAGGAGCAAGCATGGGCTTAAAAGTCGTCATTACCGGAGCTACGGGCATGGTCGGCAAAGCCGTCCTGCTGGAGTGTCTAGAGTCTGCGGAGGTGGACTCGGTTTTATTGATTAACCGCAGCCCAATTGGCCTGCAACACGCCAAGCTTCGCGAGGTGCTTCACCGCGATTTCTCCGACTTCTCGGCGATTGAAGCAGAGCTCCAGGGACTGGATGCCTGTTTCTACTGTATGGGCGTTTCGGCCTTTCGCAAAAGTGAAGCGGAATATGCCCGTTTCACCGTGGATTACACCCAAGCCTTTCTGGCTATTTTGAAAAAAGGCAGCCCGCAGTCCGTGGTGATTTACGTCTCGGGTAGCGGCACCGACAGCAGCGAAAAGGGTCGGGTTATGTGGGCCCGAGTCAAGGGCCGCACAGAGAACCTGATCCTAAATGCCGGTTTCAAGGATGCTTATGCCTTTCGGCCCGGTTTTATCCTGCCGCAAAAAGGTGTGCGTTCCAAAACGCGGCTCTACCAGTTCTTCTACGATGTGTTGCGGCCGTTTTACCCCTTGATCAAGCGTCTACCCAGCGTGGTCACCAGCAGTGAAGTGGGCCGCGCCATGATCCGCCTGGCTCAGCAACCCCAGACCCTCAAGCATCTGGAAAACAAAGATATCCGCCAAGCAGCAAAAGGCTAAACCCGCGGTTCTGAGATTAAGGTCCTTAGAGTCATTAAGGTCATTAAAGTCATTAAAGTCGTTAGGGACCCAAAAGACCCTGAACCCTTACGGTTTTCCCTGCTTCTTGCGGTTCGCCAGGCGCAAACGGGTCATCTTTTCGCGCATGCCGCCGTCTTTGAGGAAAGCCGTTTCCAGCGCTTTTAGCTGCCTGAAGAGAAGAAAGTCCGTCTGTTTAATGCGCACGATGGCCATATTGGCAATGGTCTCTGGCTGTCGGGTTTTCACCAAGGTCATAAAAAAACGGGAATCGTTATGTTTTCGGCCCAGCTTGCGCATGGCGTTGCGTTCAACGGAGTTTTCGGTCCACTGGGGATGGTTGCGCGTGCGCAAATAATCTTGGTAATCGAATAAGAGTTCCTGCAAACTGGCCTTGGCCACGTTGATCAACTTTATTTCCATTTCGCTGGACGTGGTCGAAGCAGCACAGCCCTCAACAATATTCTGCTTCCCTGAGCGAGCGGTCTGAACCATTTGATCAATCGTGCGGTCACCGTTTAAGGTAGTGCTGACAGAAATAAAAGGTTATGTCGTAAATGACTTCAGCCTTCTGATAATTGATCAGTTGGCGGTCATTGCCCCGCCTGGGAATAAGCTCCTCAGCAATGAGCCCACCAACCGCCCAAACCAAACTCAAAAAGTCCCCTGCCAGACCTATTTGACTCAAAGGAGCAAAAGGACGCCAAGGACCTGAAGCTTCCCAGGTTTAAAAAACCTGCTCTGCACAACATGCAAAATCCTCC
Source organism: Acidobacteriota bacterium (assembly GCA_020637335.1). GTDB lineage: Bacteria > Acidobacteriota > Holophagae > Acanthopleuribacterales > Acanthopleuribacteraceae > JACJWC01. The sequence continues at coordinate 137,350 of JACJWC010000016.1, forward strand.
CTATCTTAAAAAGTTCAAAGGGTTAAAATTAGATTTATTGGAGATTGACGATGTTGACATGCTTGGTTTTCTTTTTATTGGGTGGTTTTGCAGGTGACGAACCCCTGCGAAGCTATGCGAGCCAATATGAATCTTTACGCCTTTCATTGGGGCCAGATTGGGTGGTTAAGATTGGGGACGAAAACCCATACGTTTTTACTGCCCAGAACTTGAAACTACAGGCCAGCTTAGTCATATCCGGGAATCAGCATTTTTTGAGCTCTCGTGAACAGAAGGTTTTTATCTATGCGATTCTAGGTCAGTTTGATAACCCTCAGGTTCTAGAGGTTCGGAGAGATGACCGCGAAGCTTTGAAGTGCATAACGGTTGTTATGGAGGGCTCCAAATTAGGAACCCGGATTCGAATGGCCAATTGCCAGTTTGGTACAGGTTGGAAATTCTTCAATCTCAACTATTCCGTCCCCGCAACGAAAAAAGACCAACTGGATCCAGAATTATCCAAGATTTTTTCTCACATGCAGTTTAAGGAAAAGGGACCAGGCCAGGAAACGAGCTATTCTGCGGACATGACGCCTTTAAAACACCTGCTCAAACCGGGGGTATTAACTGTAAGCCGGGACTTTTTTGAAGCTGTAGCTCAGGATGATGTGGATTATGGCCGATTGGAAAGCCTTTTCAAGCAAGGTGCAGACCCCAATTGGTATAAGGACAGTGCTGCCCCGCTGTTGATTGCGGCGATGAAAAATGACTTGAAGCTGATTCGCTGGCTCTGCGAGCACGGTGCGGAGGCGGACCATCCCATGGTGGATTCCACCGTCGTTTCCCTTTCAAGTAACCCGCCAATTCCGGCCTTTATTCAACGTCGGGCAGAAGCAGAACGC
>JACJWC010000017.1:0-77500 GCA_020637335.1 Acidobacteriota bacterium
GGCTGGGACCAATACGCTTCCAGTTAAGACCGTGACATCGAATCCTGCTGGGTTAGCCGGATCTGGAACTATTTCCCAATCATAGATGCATGGGTCAGGGCCCAGGTTTCGCACCCATCCATAGGGTGTGGCAGCTGTCCCGATACCAATAACCACTCCACCTGGGCCACCACCCCGACCGTTGCCATACTGAGGGCGTGGATCGCAAGTAATCCCCGGCGGGGGTGTGGGGGTGAAATTGGGTGGTGTGTTGGTGAATTTGTTGTCGATCCGCGCAATGATACGGCAAATCCGTTCGGCCCGGGCCGGCGTGGGGTCGGCTTGCCATTGGGCGACAGCGCGGTGATAGGAACGCATCATGGCTGAGTAATTGCACGCTATTGCAGGCAGCATAAAAAATTGCGTTAAGCTGAGAAAGAGGATGGGTTTTAACAGGTATTTGCGCATAAGGCTCTCCAATGATTAGGATGCCTTTAAGTTAGAGATCTTTTTGCGGGAAGCATGATTTAAGTGTTGCGAATGGGAAAGATTTAAGTTGCCGGCCGCATCTTTCGCGTCTTTGAGCCATTACGATTCCGCAAAAAACCAGGTTTTGAAAGCTTGGAGCCGGCTGCGGCTCACGGTAAAGGGGGTTCCCCCCGAACAAACGATTTCGCCAGTAGCGTGATTTTTGCTGCAGAACTGCTCAATTTGGGTTCTCCGCACCAGGGCTGAGCGGTTCACCCTAAAAAAGGAGTTGTTTTTGATTTCCGCTGAAAGGTAATCGATAGTGAGATCACTGAGATAATGATTGCCGTCCAGGCAACATATATTGCTGTATCTACCCTCTTTCGCAATCCAGGCAATGTGTTGTAACCAAACGACATGGGCGGTTTTGTGGGTTCTGCAGATAATCTTTTGCAGCCCTTTTGGTCGGTCCAGAATGGCGTGTCGCCATTCGAGATTGACGGATTCGGTCCGAGCTCGTTCGATACTAGTGGCCAAACGATCGGGCTCGACGGGTTTTAGCAGGTAATCGCAGGCATTGGCTTCAAAGGCTTTGATGGCATATTGATCGTGTGCGGTGACAAAAATGATAAGCGGCTCAGCTTTGATGTAGGGCAGAATTTCAAAGCCATCTATGACCGGCATTTGAATGTCTAAAAAGACCAGGTCGGGCTGGGTTCTGTTGATCACCTCGATGGCCTCGAGCCCGTCCCCTGCATCGCTTACCACCTCAATGTCGGGGTGGGAATTCAATAAATTTTTGAGGAAGGCGCGGGCCGCTGGTTCATCGTCAACAATGACTGCTCTCATGGTTTTGGTCCTTTAAGGTCACGATAAAGTGGTGGTTGCCATTGGCAAACCGGTAGTCAAAGGGCGGGTTGCCTAACAATTGAAGTCTTTGATTGAGGTTGTGCAGCGCATGTCCGGGTCTGACATAAGTTTCAATGGGGTTTTCCAATGCCACGCCATTGTTGACAATCTCGATGGTCAACTGCTCTTGGGATTTCCGCACTTCAATTAGGACATCAAGGTGCATGACTTGCTGAAACCCGTGCGTGATGGCGTTTTCCACCAGCGGCTGAATAATCAAAACGGGAACCAGGTAGTTGTCGAGGTTGGGTTCACATGAAATTCGACAGGTGAGCCGCTCCTCAAAGCGCAACTTTTGGATTTGAAGGTAATCCTCGAGAAACCCGAGTTCTTGGTTTAGGGGAACCCAAACCCGGCCCATTCGATCCATGGATTTGCGAAACATGGTTGATAATTTGCGCAGGATCAGTTCGCCTTTTTCTGGGGATGTGTGGACGAAGTGAATGGCATTGGTAAATGCGTTCTGCAAAAAATGCGGGTTCATTTGCGATTGCAAGACTCGGATTTCAGCATCTTGACGGGCCTTTACTGCAATCTCTTTTTCCATTTGAACATGCAAAAACGTCTCATTCTGGCGCAATGCCTCATTACGCACCCGCAAAACCCAGAGTTGCCAGGCGATCAAGCTGAGGAAGAGCAGTCCTAGTGCCGGGCGCACCCACCAACGCAACCACAATGGTGGCTCAATAACAAACGAGTTCTGAGCAGGAATCGGAGAGGTCATGCCATCATCACGGATGGCACTTACGGCGAATTGATAGGTACCGGGCGGGAGGTTGGAATAACGCACATGACGATCTGAGGTTTCTTTCCATTCGTTTTCCAAGCCTTGAAGTCTGTAACGATAGCGAATGGAGCCTGGTGCGCGATAGTTCAAAGCTTGGAAATAAAAGGAGTGTTCGTTTAAACGATGGGAAAAGGCCCTGCTGGTTAGAGGGACTGGGCGATCGAATACCCTTCTCTGTCTGAGCTCGATCATTGGAGGGACCATATTGTCTTTTAAGCGTCGTGGGTCAATGACCGAAACCCCTCGGTAATGACCAAACCAAATGCGGCCTTGTGGATCGCTGAGGCTGGCTGCGATGTTCATTTCGTTATAGGGCAAGCCGTGCTCGGTTGTGTAAAAGGTAAAATGAGAACCATTAAAAACAGCAACACCGCGCTTGGTTCCAACCCACAACGCGCCCGAATAATCTTCGGTAACAAAGAAACAGGGTTCCTGCCCCAGACCTGCTTGTGGGTTTACGCGGCGAACTTCGTCTCCTTCTAAACGAAAAAGTCCCCGACTTGTGGCAATCCAAAGTCTTGTGCGTTGGTCTTGCGCAAAATCATAGACGTCGGTGCCGACGGTTTCGGGGAGGGTATGAAACGTGTCGCCCAGGCTACATGCCGCACCATTGTCTGTCCCGACCCACAGGTTGCGGTCCCGGTCTTCAAACAATCGGTAAATCCGTTTGGCGTTGAGACTGGGTTGTGCCCGATGAATCGAAATTACCCCATCTTTGAATTGGGCCAGTCCTCCGCTTACCGTTGCGATAAGTAGCGAGTTTTGGTGATTCACTAAAAGGTCCATCACATGGTTGTCCGGGAGACCATTTTTTATCGTATAGACCTGATTTCCCTCGGGACCCTTAAAAAGCCCATTCCGGGTTCCAAACCACAGCGTGCCATTTTGGTCGCGGACAATGCGTCGCACAAATTGGTCGCTTAAAAAAGATCGGGGCAGGTTTTGAGGGTTCTTAGGCGAAAGTCTTTCAACACCCTGATTACTTGCCAACCACAAACTTTCCTCATTTTCCCAAAACAGGGAAAAATAGGGGCGTTCATTGGGTGTCCTGATGTAGTTTTGAAGGGCTTGGTTGGGGAGCTGGTACAGGCCAGTACAGGTTCCGAACCAAAGGCACCCTTCGCGATCCGGGATGATTGAATAAATAGTCGTAAAGCCAATTTCCTGGCTTTGGCTAACTCTCTGAAAATAGGGTCGATTTAGGCTTGCGTCGCGATCTGAAACAAAGGCGCCTTGGTCGGTTCCGACCCAGATCCTCCCCAGCGGTCCGATCGCAACACACCAGATGGATACGCACAACAGCCCGTCTTGTTGATCGAAACGGCTGATTTGGGTCCCATCGATACAGAAGAGACCATCGTCGCTGGCCACCCAAGTGGCATTGCCGCGGTCCTGGGTAAAACCGTAAATGGTGCGTTGATCCAATTCGGGGTGAGGCAAGGGCAGAAAGCCAGTGCCATCAAATCGAAAAATGCCCGCAGTCGTGCCCAGCCAGATTTCGCCTGTGTGGATTCTTGTGGCGCGCATCATGGCACCCTGTGGAAGGCCCTCCTCCTGACCAAACCAATGAGTGAAATCAGGGGTCCAACGGCAAAGCCCTTGATCTGTGAGGATCCAGACTGCCTCGCCCTCGAAAATCAAGTCTCGCGCCGAAATATCATCCAATCCGTCGCCTTGAAGTTGCCGTATTTGATCGCCTTCCGCAAAAAAAATTCCGCGATGGGTCACGATCCAAAGACGACCTTGTGGGTCTTGTTTGAGCATGCGGACACGGACCGGTTTGAGCTGATCCAAAGGGTGGGGGACCGTGAAATCGAAACCATCAAACCGCATCAGGGAGTCATAAGTGCCAAACCAAATGTAACCATCATGGGCTTGGTAAAGGGACAAAACGGCCGTGTTGGTCAATCCGTCCGCCAGGCTATAGGCGCGAAAAGGATATTCCAGGGATTGGGCCATGGCCATTTGGCCGAGGCTTAAAAGGCAAAAAACCACGTTGATGAAGCCGTTCATGGTGTCTCATTATCCCCAAAACCCCCGTTCCCAACCAAATTCAAGTCGCCAACGGCCAGTTATTCGGACATCAACGGCATCAATTGAGGCAGGCTTTTGGCCGTATCCAGCCAAACTATTGAAGAACGAGCATTCTGGGCTGTATGGCAAATGATTTCGGCCCAAGGTCGGGTAAATTGCCTGGCCAGCTCAAACGCTAAACCATTAGCCATTCGCCTATGTCTCTTTTCTTTAATGCTTTTTTTTGCCGGTAACGATATGGGCAGGTGCACAAAATTGGACCGTTCCATCCGCTTGTTTGTAGGGGGCCAGCACCTGTTCGGCTTCCTCCAACACTTTTTGGATGGTTGGTTCATCCAAATGGACACCCATGACGGGCAACCATCCACGCAAATCCGCTTCTACCATCACCTTAATACTCGGAAAATTTGCCGTTCCCAATTCCGTGGTTATATTGATGGCCTCGACCCCAGATTGCAAGAAAAGCTCCATTAGCTTTTCTCGATCGCCCAATTGGAACGGAGCGCGTAAGGCATTACCGGCTGCTTCGCCAGCCAGCCGATCCAATAAGGCCACTTCCAAAGGATAGGCTTCCGAGCGTTCCAAACTTTCCCAAACAGCCACGGCCAAACAGCCACCGGGCTTCATTACCCGGACCATTTCACGGATCGCCTGGACCCGATCGGAGAAGAACATAAGCCCGAATTGACTCACCACGGCATCAAAACTGGAATCTGGAAAGGGAAGAGCTTCCGCAACCCCCGATTGCCAATCAACTTCGGGGCAGATTTCTTGGGCCACGGCTAACATACCCGGCCCTGGATCCAGGCCAACCACGTGACCGGACCCGATTCTTTGGTTGGCAGTTCGCGCCAAAATCCCTGTCCCGCAGGCCACATCCAGAACGCGCTGATTCTCGCAAACACCGGCCGCGTCGAGGATACCTGCGCACCATTGCTGAAACAGGGCAGGCACGTGCAAGTACTCATAGGCTCTGGCTCCTGCCACTAATTCTTCCATCTTGGCTACATTTGACATGTTTTCCTCCTCAAATGCGGGCATTTCTGCGAATGGATTGTTTTTTTGCGATTCACAAATCAATGTACCATCCAGGGCAGGATCCATAAAGCCAACACCGACCTCTGATGTTGGGTAGGTGTGGCCCTTTTAGAAAGTGAATTTGGGGGATAGGGCCTTTGTTTAGCTGGCTTATTGCGGTACGCCGATGCGCCATTGGATGCGAACCATGATTCACCGCGCCTTGTTCTCGTGCGACGGCTTGTCTAAAATGAAGATCCTTGATCAAGCGCGCGTCCGCGCGCAATTCCTACAGGTCTCTGAGTAAAACTTAAGGAGTTAACCATGTTAGTTACCAAGAAAGCCCCTGAGTTTAAAGCGGTTGCCGTTATGCCGGACAACAGCTTTAAAGAGTTGAAACTTTCCGATTACAAAGGCAAAAAAGTTGTTTTGTTCTTTTATCCGCTCGATTTCACGTTTGTTTGTCCGACCGAGTTGTTGGCCTTCGATCACCGTATCGCCGAATTCGAAAAGCGTGGGGTTCAGGTTGTCGGTTGCTCGATCGATTCCCAGTTCAGCCACCTGGCTTGGAAAAACACCTCGGTCGATAATGGTGGGATCGGTAATGTTCGTTACCCGATTCTGGCTGATGTCGATAAATCGATTGCCCGCAGCTACGAAGTGTTGGTGGGTTCCGATGAGGCCGGCAAAGGCGGCACGGTTGCCTTGCGTGGCTCCTTCCTGATCGATGAGGAAGGTGTGGTCCGCCATGCAGTTATTAATGACCTGCCTTTGGGCCGGAACATCGACGAAATGTTGCGTATGATCGACAGCTTGAACTTCCACCAAAAACACGGTGAAGTATGTCCCGCCGGCTGGAAAGATGGCGATACCGGCATGAAAGCCAGCACCAGTGGCGTTGCCGAATACCTGGCTAAAAACGCTGCCAACCTGTAATTTTTTCGCCTTAAAACCAAAAAGCCCGCCAAAAAAGGCGGGCTTTTTTATTTTGGCACCGATTGCTCAGCCTAATCCTTTTTGTATCCGCGTGAGGTGGCCTTTCCACCAGAAGAACGCGAGCTGGAGCTAGAACTCGAGCGGGTGGTGGTGTGGGTCGAATGGGTCGTTCGGGTGGATCCGCTATAGGATTTTCCCCCGGAATCCGAGCCGCGCGTCCGCGCATGACCGACGACCCGATCGGGGACGTCATTGCGGTAACCCGTGCGATGGGCACGGTTGCCGGGAATGTAACGATAATTGGAGTAGTAGTTGCGGTAATACGGGTAGGACCAGTAGCCGGGATAGCCATAGGGATAACCCAGATAGCCGTAATAACCCAAGCTGCCATAATAGCCGTAGTAGCCATAAAACGTGTCCCACCAGTAATCCGGAGAGAACCAGAACCAGGAAGAGCCATAAAAACAATCCCACGGATCGCGGTAATAGGAAAGCGCTGCGCCGTGACCGCTGTAGCGGCGCGGGTAGCTGTCATCCGAGGCTGGCGCGGCATATGAGCCTGAATCCAGGGTAACCAGTTCGTCGACTAACCAGTCCGCCAACCCATTTTTCTTCATGGTCATGAGCGTGTCACGGTTAATGTCGAAATCAATGCCTTCCTGTTGGATCTTCTCGATGATGGCCTCTTTGCTAGCACCTGAGTGGGCGAGTGTGATGAGTTCATCCAGGCTCAATTGGCCCGCAAAAAGCCATGTTCCTAAAATGATTATTGCCAAGCTACGCATAAGGCCTCCTTCAGAATCTCAAGGTAATGCCGGCCAGGTAAGATTTGGCGCCCAGGTCTAAATCGCCGAAGCCTTCAAAATCACCGGCCAGCTCATCGTCGGCAAAGTCTTGTTGTGCCGACAAATCAAAATCTATGTTTTTCGTGATGTTGATGCGCAAGCCAATCCCTGCACGAAGGGCTCCGCTCACGCCATCATCGGTGAATGTGTCCCTGAAAACCTCCAAGGTGTCGACATCGACAAAATAGCCGTCCTGGTAGAAATCCCAAGATTTAAAACCGGCAGCCACTTGAATATAAGGCACAAACAGGCGAGGAAGCCAAGCTTTGGTGCCAAAAAAGGTGCCCGCACCGAAAGGCGTGATGGTGACCATCGCGCCGACAAAGTTGGTTTCCAGACTGGTTTCCTGGCGGATGGCGTCGCCATCCTCGAATTCGTAGAAACGATCTTCGCTATCTACTTTTTCGCTGTAGTGGCTCCAACCGCCGCCAATCGCTACGTAGTTATTAACTTGAAATTGGTAGTTTATTTGGAAGAGGGGGCCGTCCAGTTCATCGCTGTCAAAGGTCAAATTTTCTTCACTGAATGTGTAGATGTCACTGCTTTTATCCGGCACGTTCCAGCCACCTTGAATTTGAATCAGACTGACCCGACTGCCGAGAAAATAATCGTCCTGTGCCATCAATAAACCGGCACTTGCTAAAAGTACAAACCAGAAATGTCGCATACGGACCTCCCTTCTCTGGGTTATAAAAGAGGCAATTCCCATGCCAGCTTAAGGGCCGCAAAATACATGGGAATTGAGGCTAGGTCGTCGTTTTTTACGGACAAATGTCTGGAATTTCGCTATCCAAAGGGGCCACTTGTCAGTTAAAGCGCTGGATACAGTTTCTTGAGCCAGGCGGTCAATTCCTGTGCACTTGGGTTCCGGGCCAGAATCACACCGTTTCTATCGATGAGGTATTGGGTGGGCAGTTGCTGGGCACCATAAGCTTCACCGACTTGATTCTCGTTGTCAAAAACATTGGGCCATGGCATTGAATCGCGTTTTAAGGCCTTCTGCCATGCCTCCTGTTGATCTTGTGTCGCTACCCCAAGTATTTCAAAACCCTGGGGATGATAGGTTTGGTAAAGTATTTTGAGGCCGGGCAATTCCGCTCTGCAGCTGGGACACCAGGAAGCCCAAAAATCGAGAAGGAAAACATTTCCTGCAAAGTTTATTGGCCGATACTTCTGACCATTGGCATCTGCTAATACAAAATCCGAGACTTTTTTGCCCGGTTCTGTAGCGGCTACCTTCGCCAATTGCAGGGTGAGCGATATAGTCAAAGGGTTACCCGGCAGTTCGGCTTGGAAAAGTAATGCGCGTTCACGGATGAAGTCCACTTGTTTGTTAAAGTCCAGTACTTGCATGGCTGCAAATCCAGCTGGTGTTGCGCCCAGTTGCCGGATGGCGGCAAATAGTTCCGGCCAGAACGCCTCCAACTGGGCATCCCGCTCTGCCAACATGGCTGTCAGTTCTTCGCTATCGCCTTGTTCCAAGACCGCATCTGCGCGTTGTTTGAGGGACGCAAAATGGAGTTGGTTCAATTCGCCCAGGCGGCGATAAAAATCTTGCAGTTGGTCTGTATTTTTGGAACCTGAAACTTGGATTTTACTTTCGCTTTCCGTTATCTGCACACGACCCGGCTCATCGATAGCCAGAACGGTTTGGCGCTTGCCGATTCTCAGGCGAAACAAATTGGGACCATCCCACGGCGGTTGCAGGAGAAAGGTTCCATCGTGGATATCACTCTCCAGAAAGTTTGTATAGGCGAGTTGTTGACTGTCCCAACGCTGCAGAAGGACGTGCGATTCAGCATGAAAACCACTGCCTTGAATCTCCAAAGGAGAAAGGATGAGGCAGGCAAAAAATAGGGTCATGGAGGAACTCCCGGGTTTGGCATTAGATGGGTAAACCATCCTGCCGAAACCTAACGCAGGGCCCCTTCTCGCATCGACCGGATTCCGGAATTCGCACCTTTTCGCAGGAATCAGGACGATTTTTCGGAAATCCGCACGGGGAATTTTTGCCTATAAGCACTGGGTGTCAGGCCAGTTTTGCGTTTAAAAGTGGCATTGAAGACCGATTTGCTGTTGAAGCCGACAGCGTACATGATTTCGCTTATGTTTTGCCCTTGATGTTCGGGGTCAGAGAAGTAACGTTTAGCCAATTCAACTCGCCAACTGTTAATGAAATCGGAGAAATTTTGTTGGAATCGGGCATTGAGGATGTGGGAGAGGTTCCTGGCTGAGAGCCCAAGTTGTTCGGCCAGTTCGGCCAGGGTCAGGTCGGGTTTGAGGAAAGGTTGAAGGGTACGCATATGGTCGTTGATGCGCTGCTCCCATTGGTTGTCCTGGGAAATATTTTCGCCTTCGGGTTGCAAGTTTACTTGCCATTCGCCCGCGGAAATTCCGGTGAAAATTTGCGGGAAACTCAAGCCTTTAAAGACCAGCAGATTGACGAAGGCAAGCAACGTTCCGAATAGAAGCGTGCCCAGCCACTCGCTCTGATGCCAGCCCCAGATGCGGCTCAAAAGGAATTGGCTCACGTCCAAGACAAATATCCCACAAAACAAGTAAATCAGGCGGCGTAACCAGTCCAATAGGAAAGGCGTGTCATCGGAGCGATGGGCCTTGAGATAGGAGCGAAAACGGGTCAATAGGCGGACAGTGAGCGCGAGGTAGAGGGCCATGACCGCAAAAATGCTGACCGCCAGGACCTGGATCGGAAAGCCCGGGAAAAGATGGTAGAGGCTAGGAATGATCAGCCAACCGACAAAGCTGAATGTGCGCAAACGAAGCGGCTCATCGGCGATAATGAGCGCTCGGGCGTACAGGTAAAAAAAAGGACCATACAAGAACGAACAGAAGTGGCGGATGTCAACCAACGCCAGATTGGACTGTGCTGCTACCAAATTAATCGCCATATGCAGGCCCAGATTGCCAATCAAGCCGATGAGCGAGAGTCGAATGGCGGGGCGCGTTCCCTGTCGGGTGACAAGGAATAGCAGCAAAAATCCGCATTGGGACACGATCAGCAGTTGGAGCAGTGACTGAAGGTTTGCGGCCATTGCAACGTGCCTTGTCTTCAGAACGGGTTTAGGTGGACGGGATTTTCAGCAGGACTTTGCCACTGGCCTTATCGGTTATTTCTACTTTCATGCCTGGGTGTTTTTGCAGTTCGGCTTGAACCTTGGCCTCAAAAACCTGACGGGCCATGGGCGGCATCTGGTCAACCGGAAAATCGACTACTTGAACGACCGCTACTTGGTTTGCTTCTGTGTAACCGACCATTTTTGGGCCAATAATGGCATGGTTCCGGAAATAGGATTCCAGCGTGTCTGTCGCGGGAACTTGTGTTGATTCACGTGCAACGGATTGAACTGGTGGGGTCAGCGGTTCGCCTTCTGGGAGACGTGGCAGGTTGGGGCCTGGGGCGAGTTGGCGGCCAGATTCGGCTTCCACATCTTGTGCAGTGGCCCGAGCTTTGGCGGCATCTTCTTTGCGACCCATCTTGTCATAAACGAGCGCCATATTCGCATACGCGTTAAACAGTGCGGGGAAAATCGCCACGGCTTTTTGGTACTGTTCAATCGCTTTTTCATTTTCGCCCGAATAGAAGTATTGGGTACCCAAATCCGTATGAGCATTGGCATCATTGGGGAACTGGGCTAAATAGCGTTCGTAGGCCTGAATGGCGGATTCATGATCGTTTAATTCGTAATACACATCGGCCACGGCTTTCAAGGTATAGCCATGTTTGGGGTACATGTCTAAAACCCTTTGGTAGGGGCCAATCGCCTGGGCCAAAACCTCAGGCATTTTATGGCCGAGGGAAACAAAAAAATCGCCCAGGTCCAAAAGGTCACTGGCTTTTCCGGAGGCTGCTCTTTTGGTCAGATCCAAAAATAACTTTTTTTCCTGATCCGTCATGGCGCTCAGAACATCGTTGCCGTTGTGGGTCTGTTGGTTACTGGCCGCCTGGTTTTGTGAACTCGATTGCGATCCATGTGCATGCGGATTGGCATTTTCAGCAACGGGCTCGGGCCCGCGCCAATCCATAAGTCTGGGTCCAAACAATGCAGTCGCCCCGCCAATCAAAAGCAAGCCCAACACATACGGAAGCCAAGTCCGCTGGGGTTGCATTGCGTGCCCGCATTTGGTGCAAAATTCCGGGCCCCGAGTCTGGGCGCCACAAGCCGTACAACGCATGGCCATTGTCATCCCTGCCTTTCTCAAACGCCCCATGCTATCACAGGCCGAAAGCATTTGCGCAGGGCCTTGCGATTCATTAGGATAGTTCTACCCGAATGGGCAAAAACGGTAGCGAAAAGGCCTGACGTGAGTGGTGAAACCGTCATAATTCTTCTTTTGTGCAGCCTGTCCTTGGTCCTCTTTTTGACCCAGGTCATTCCTGTTTTGGTGACCACACTGCTGACCCTCTCCGCATTTGTGATTTTTGGGGTCATGCCGTTGGATGACGTCCTAATGGGATTTGCCAATCCGGCCACCCTAACCATTGCGGCCATGTTTGTCCTCAGCGAGGGTTTGATTCGGACGGGGTCATTGGACCCGTTGGCTGGTTTTATTGGGCGAACCAGCAAAAAAAGCCCGATTCGGTTATATCTCATGTTGGGCCTGGTCGTGATGTTTGGCTCTGCATTCGTCAATAACACGCCAATCGTGGTCATGATGATTCCCGTGGTTCTGACCCTGGCCCGCAATACTGGAATCCCACCCAGCAAATTGTTTATGCCACTCAGTTTTTTCTCTATTTTGGGCGGGACGTGTACCTTGATGGGGACCTCTACCAATTTGCTGATCGATGGTCTTTCTTCAAAGTTGGGCGGACCCCAACTGGGCATGTTCGATTTCTTACCGCTCGGGCTCATTTTTGCTGGCGTTGGTTTAGTCTACATCCTCCTGCTCGGCGGACGACTTTTACCGGAACGCGACTCGCTCAGCTTTTTATTACCGGTCAAGCAACGCAAAAACTATGTCACCGAAGTGATCATCCCGCGCAGTAGCCATTTGGTTGGCAAAGAGATTTACCAAGCTTTCCCGCCTACAGGGGCCGTGCGGTTTCTGGATTTGCTGCGTAATGAAGAAGTGTATTTGGGCGAGCATGCACGCGGCATGACCATTGAACCGGGCGATGCCTTGATTCTGGAAGGCGCGCCTCAGGACCTGACCAACCTCTTGGAGAGTCAGGGTGCAGAACTGGCTACGGTGGTGGAGGACGAAAACCGTGTTGCCATGCGCACCATGTCGTTGTTCCTGGTCGAGCTCTCGCTATTGCCCGACTCCATCTATGTCGGGCGCAAGTTGAAAGAGGTGGGCTTAAACAAACATTTTGGCGTGAAGGTCCTGGCTATCCAGCGCCACGGTAAACACCATCGCGTCCAGTTGCGCCAGATGACGCTTAAGCCTGGCGATCTCTTGTTGGTCCAGGCCCAGAATCGCGGTCTGGAATTGCTGCGTGAAACGGGCGAGTTCCTGGTAATTGAAGGTTTGGAGCAGAATGTGCGCAAGGTCTTTCACGCCAAACGGGCCCTTGCCATCATGATTGGCGTAGTGCTTTTAGCCTCGCTAAGCCCGATTCCCTTGGCCGTATGCGCCATGTTGGGTGCCGCGCTGATGATCCTGACCAACTGCCTGAAGCCCGTTGATGCCTACAACTCGGTGGACATGAACGTGATTTTTTTGCTGATTGGCACGATTCCGATTGGTTATGCCCTGGAAAGTTCAGGTTTAATGCATGCTTTTGTCATAAACCTCATGGATCTTTTCGGCAAAGAGAATCCGCTCCTGCTTTTGGCCGTTACCTTCTTTGTGACCAATATTCTTACCGCCTTGTTATCCAATTCTTCGGTAGCGGTTTTGATGACGCCTTTTGCCTTGGGTCTGGCCAAAGATCTGGGCACTTCGCCCATGCCCTTCATCATGGCGATTGCTTTCGCCGCCAGTACCTCCCTGGCCACACCGATTGGTTATCAGACCAATCTGATTGTGATGGGGCCTGGTGGGTACTCGTTCCGCGATTATTTGATTGTTGGCCTACCGCTCAACTTGATTCTTTGGGTGCTGGCCATTATTTTTATTCCGATTTTTTGGCCGTTTTAAACAGGATCTCGTACAGCCATTCGTAAAAGCCGTAGAGGGGTTTTTCCTCGCGGTTCAGCCCGTCATAGCGATAAAGCAAGTCGGGAATTAAGACCAGCAGGACCCAAAACAAATGACCCGGGTGAATCCCGACCAAGGCTGCACCTGCTGGACCCGTGAAATTCAAAATGGCCATTAACGCCATGGCCAGCACGACTGCGCTTACTTCAACTTTAAAGGAAAGGTCTGTAGCTGTATAGGCGGTCCAGCCCAGCCGATCTTCGAGTTTTTCTTTGAATTCGGACCACAAGAATCCGACCATGGGCAGCAGGAAAACCAGCAACACGCCGATGGACTTTTGGGTTTTGACCAGCCTGCGTGTCTTGGCAAAATGCAGGCTGAACTCTGGTGTGAAATGAATTTGACCGCCCGGGATTTCCGTATCGTCCGGAGACCAGGGGCGTAAGGTGTAGTGGTAACTCCCGCCTGGCAAACTCATTTTATTGGCCACAAAAAAGGCACGGCCCTCAAAAACAATCTGAAATTTGCGGTGGGCGCGCACCTCAAATTCGGGATAGGCATTGGGCGATTGGACGATTAGGTCGGTGCCTTGCCAGTTCAAGCGGTCGTGGCCAATGGTCTGCATCACTCCTCCTGAGGCTTAAACACCTCTTTGAGCTCTGCGCATTCCACTGCAAAGGCGCCATTGAGAATTGGGAAGCGCGCCCATGTCTTGGGATCCAGATTTTGGTCATCCAGATGGAAGGCTGGCGCATAACGTTCGCGTTTCCATTGACTGGTGGCGAACAAACGGAAAAATTTGCGCGTCCAGGCGAGGCATTCCTCCGCACTGCCCACCTCGTGTTCCATCAACTCATTAAAGGCAGTCTGAGGATCACAATGGTCCGAAGTCATTAGCTTTTCAAGGATGTCGAGGACCAAGTAGGGCATCAGGTCGCCTTCATCGGTTTGTGATTGGGTCGTGGGCCGCAGCTCGGCGGTTGGTTGTTGTTCGTTGACAAAGTGCAAGGCGGGCACGGCCGGATAACCCTTGACTGCACCTTGCTGCATGCGTACCAGCCAGCGGCGTAGGTAGGTTTTTTGGACACCGGCGATGGGCGAGAGTGAGCCGCAGGTATCGCCATCCATGGTGGCGTAACCGACCGCGACCTCCGAGCGATTGGAGGTGGAGAGCAGTAAGCGATTCTCCAAATTGGCCAACATCCAAACACCGGGCCCGCGCACACGTGCCTGGATATTTTGTAAGGTGATGTCGTGTTTTTTCCAATCCCATTCGAGACCCGTTGCGCGGCTGATCAGGCCTTTATAGCCTTCGACCAAAAAGTCGACATCCCAATCATAGTGACGTGCGCCAAGTGCCTTGGCCAAGGCTTCTGCCGCCTGTGCGGTGACCGGCCCCGAATTGCGAGTGCTCTGATAGGCAGTGACGAGCAGGTGCCCGACCAACTGTTCTGCGGTCTCAATTTGATCCCAGAGAGGGAAACGCGGCCAGGCGGCTTTGCGTTGTTCCAAGGTCAATTCTTTTAAAACGCGGGTGGCCATGGCCCAGACCAAAACGGCGACACTGGAAGAATCAACTCCACCTGAAAGCGAAACGACGAAGCCGTTGGTGCCGCTTTTGCGCAAATAATCCCAAAGCGCCAGGGAAGCGGATTCGACAAAGGCTTGATCATAGTCGGCAGGAACGCGCTTGGTCTGGGTTTTGATTTGGGCGGGCGCGGGTACAGGGTTGTTAACGTGCAGACGGATCGATTCAACGGCACGCGGTTCGTACTCAAAGTCGTAACACACAGTGTTCCATTCCTGCAGGCCCAAGGCCCTGCTGCGCTGAACCACTTCGCCATTGCGGGCGAATAATAGCTCTCCATCGTAAATGGCGCGACCGGACTCATTGCCAACCAAATTGGCGTAGGCGTAGCCGAAGGGGAATCGCTTGGAACTACCGGAAACTATCTCCTCGCGGATCCGGTCCTTGCCCAAGGAAAAATGGCTGGCCGATGCATTAAAAATCATGTGTGCATCGCGCAATAAACGACAGGGTCGCAGGTCATCGGCGACCCAGGCGTCCTCGCAGATCTCGCAGCCAAACACGAATCCGTTGACATCGAAGAGGTACGAGCCCAGGGTCATTTCCTGGTCGTAGAGCTGACGGCGCTCTTTGCGGCCGCTTGGCCAAGCCGTAAACCAGCGCGGCTCGTAATGAATGCCTTCGCGCGCCAGATAAGATTTGAGGACCAGCGCCTTGATGCTGCCTTGGTTCAGGACGGCCAGCGCGTTATAGCATTTGCCATCAATGAAAACTGGCAAGCCAACCAATACGACCATCTCGGGCGCCTCATCTGCCATGGCCTTGACCATTTCAAAGGAGCGTTTAGAAACATGCGGATGAAAGAAAAAGTCCTCGCAGCCATAGCCGCTGATGGCGAGTTCTGGCAGACACAGCACTTGGGCACCTTCCGCGCGTGCTTGACGGATCGCAAGGCGTAAACGCAAATCATTGCCTTGCCAATCCAAAGGTGTCTGATTAACGGATGCGAGTGCCAGACGCAATACTGCCATTTTGTTCTCCCTCAACGAGCGTGAATGTGGTCCATTATGGATTCGACGTGTTTGAATGTACTCAATGTACGTTTTTGACTGGTGTCGAGATAGGCCAAATGGGGGACTGATCCAGTCGCCAATTTTTGATTTTCTTCAAGCGGTTCGTTGCCAAAAAAGACGATAGGGATGGCGGATCCCAGAGTACTGCAGAATTTTCGGGTGAAGGAGGCTTGGCGTGCGTCCTGGTTATCCAAGTGGATCAGGAGCAAAGCTGGATTAGATGCCAATGCCATGCGCACGTTGGTCACATTCAGGTCCGAGGTCAAAATATCAAACTTGCGCGAGAGGCAGCGGCTCAGGAAATCCACATCGTCTTGATTGGGTCCAATAATCAAAATACTGTTGGGATGCGGTTCCTGGCGGGTGACCAGGGTTGCAGGCTGAGCCATTGCCCCACTGGGGTTCCGCACTTCTGTTTCTCGGGAA
Source organism: Acidobacteriota bacterium (assembly GCA_020637335.1). Taxonomy (GTDB): domain Bacteria; phylum Acidobacteriota; class Holophagae; order Acanthopleuribacterales; family Acanthopleuribacteraceae; genus JACJWC01. Next base: position 16,108 of record JACJWC010000017.1, read on the forward strand.
GCCATTCGAAAAATCCACTGATTCAAGCGGTCTTGGGCAAAGTCGCCCAAGCCGACAAATTTGACGCCCAAATGGTGGGTGGTCGGCAAAGCCGTTTTGGGCAGGTGGGTCAAATGACAGATTTCAGCTTCGCACGAGATTTTAAAGTCATCCTCTAACTGCAGGTCCAGGTGGATCAGATCGCCGCGTTGCAGGTTGTCGCGTTCCAATTGGCCGGTATCACGCAAATTGAAACCCACGCCTCCGGAACTGATATCGACCAAAAATGCCGTAAAAAGCTGCATCCCCGCTGTTGAAAAAACCAACCGGGCTGTGATGGGCACGTGCGTTACCCGGCGAACTCGACGCTTTTCGTCCTTGGTCAAAAGAGCTGGCATGATGAACTTCAGACCGCGTACATTTTCGATGGTGGCAAGGCCCACAAACTGGCAGCGGCCCTTCAGCAATGTGTCGCGAAAAGGGAAATAGAGAATGGCGGCCTGATTGCGTAAAGCAGCCAAATTGTCGACGATGCTGAGCGTGTTTTCCAAATACAGGTGTGGCGGATGGACCTCCAGAAAAACGGAGGAAATGTGTGTTTGGGCAAAGGACAATCGGACGGGTGCGTGGCGGGCGCACACTGCTTTTAGAATTGGCAAGGGATTGGGTTTCTTAGAGCTAAATAACGCCATGGGTTCACCTGGCCTATTTTACGCACAAATCAGGACTTTGCGCGATGATCCGTCTGACAGAAATGGCCAAGGAACGCTTCAATCCAATCCGAAAAAGAGCCCCCGTTTTGCATGGCCGCAAAGGCCTGCTGTTGAAAATCCCCATATTCAGGGTGGGCTTGCAGCGCCTCCAATAAGGCAGTGGCCCAATCCTGGCCAAACCAATAGGCCGCCTGGTCGCTTCGCTGTTGTTGCCATAACCCGGATTTTTGGAGCAGGTCACGGTGTTTTTGGATGGTGGACCAAACCTCCTCCAGGCCAGTTCCCTGAAGTCCACTTGCAGGCAGAACGGGCACTTGCCAGCCTTGAAAACGCGGTCGCATAAGGGATAGCGCGGAACGGTAATCGTTCAAGGCCCGATTGACAGCAGCAGCATCTGGCTGATCGATCTTGTTGACGACCAGACAGTCGGCCATTTCCAAAATCCCGCGTTTGATGCCCTGCATTTCGTCACCGGCATTGGGCAGCATCAGGACCAAGAAGAAATCGACCATTTTGGCCACTTCAATCTCGGACTGGCCAACCCCAACCGTTTCAATCAGAACCACATCGTAGCCGGCAGCGTGTAACAAGGCTGCATTTTCGTGGGTTCGTCGGGCCACACCGCCTAAGGAGCCGGCACTGGGACTGGGTCGGATAAAGGCGTTGGCATGAGCTGACAGGTCGGGCATACGCACTTTATCGCCCAAAATACTGCCGCCACTAATACGCGAGGAAGGGTCGACCGCGAGTACAGCCACCTTGTGGCCCTTCTCGATGAGCAGCAAGCCAAATCGTTCAATAAAGGTACTTTTTCCGACGCCGGGCACACCACTGATGCCAATCCGAATGCCGGATGTTGCCATCCGGCGTGCTTGGGCCACCAAGTTCACGGCCTGATGGCGTTGATCGGGTCGTGTGCTCTCAATCAGTGTAATGGCCCGGGCCAATGCCCTTCGATTGCCGGCTTGAATGGCTTCCAACCACTCGGCCTCGTTCATTGCCGCGGGTTCCTTGCCAGGACCGCCAGGATTTCACGCGCGGCTGTAGGGATGTGGGTGCCGGGACCAAAAACGGCAGAAGCGCCCGCCTGTTTGAGGAAATCGACGTCTTGCGGCGGGATGACACCCCCGCAAACCACCAAGATATCGCCTGCGCCCTGCTGTTTGAGGGTTGAAATCAGTTGAGGTACCAGGGTTTTATGGCCTCCAGCCTGAGAAGAAACGCCGACCACGTGGCAATCGCTGTCGATGGCTTGTTGCGCTGCTTCTTCAGGCGTTTGGAAAAGCGGGCCGACATCCACATCAAACCCGATATCGGCAAAGGCCGTCGCAATCACTTTGGCGCCGCGATCGTGGCCATCCTGACCCATTTTCACCACCAACAGGCGCGGCCGGCGACCTTGTGCTTTTTCAAAGGCTCCAATTTCCGCTTGGAGCGCTTGCCAGTCGGGATCGCCCTCGTAGCCACGGGCATAAACCCCTGAAAACGCTTGGTATTGGGCACGGTATCGACCAAATACGGTTTCCAGTGCCGCCGATATTTCGCCCAGTGTGCATCGCGCTCGAACCGCATCAACCGCAAGTGCCAGCAGATTGGCTTGACCTTCTGCGCCGTTGCGCAACGCTTCCAGGCTGGCTTTAACTGCATTGGCATCGCGATTGGCCCGCAGATGGTTGAGACGCTGAATTTGGGTTTCGCGGACCTGGGAATTATCGACCTCCAGAATTTCGATGGGGGCCTCATCCGGTGCCGGGTACTTGTTCACGCCCACGATCGTGTCCTCGCCGCGGTCGATACGCGACTGTTTACGTGCGGCGGACTCCTCAATTAAGCGTTGGGGAAACCCGAGCTCGATGGCTTTGGACATGCCGCCCATTTCTTCCACCTGCTGAATCAGTGCGCGGGCCTGCTGGACCAGTTGGAAGGTTAAAGATTCCACAGCATAGGAACCAGCAAATGGGTCAATGATGTCGCACACATGGCTTTCTTCTTGGATGATGAGTTGTGTGTTGCGGGCAATGCGTGCCGAAAAATCGCTTGGTAATGCCAGGGCCTCATCCAGGGCGTTGGTGTGCAGGGACTGGGTGCCACCCAACACGGCCGCAAGCGCTTCCAGGGTTGTGCGTACCACGTTGTTGTAGGGGTCCTGGGCGGTCAGGCTCCAGCCGGAAGTTTGGCAATGGGTGCGCAGCATCTGGCTCTGTGGGTTTTTGGGTGAGAATTGAGCCATCAGTTCAGACCAGACCACGCGTGCTGCCCGCAATTTGGCGATTTCCATCAGAAAATTCATGCCGATCCCGAAAAAGAACGAGAGTCGGGGCGCAAAAGCATCGATGTCCAAACCACTGGCCAATGCGGTTTTCACGTATTCCAATCCATCCGCTAAGGTGAAAGCCAGTTCAAGCGTTGCATTGGCACCGGCCTCCTGCATGTGGTAACCGGAAATGCTGATGCTGTTGAATTTGGGCATGTGTTGTGAGGTGAAGGCAATGATATCGGAAACGATTCGCATGGAGGGACCGGGCGGGTAGATGTAGGTGTTGCGCACCATAAATTCTTTGAGGATGTCATTTTGGATGGTGCCGCGTAACTGGTGCGGTGCCACACCCTGTTCCTCGGCCGCGACAATGTATCCGGCCAGGATGGGCAAAACCGCACCGTTCATGGTCATGGAGACGGACATTTGATCGAGCGGGATTCCGTCAAACAGGATTTTCATATCTTCAATGGAATCGATCGCCACCCCGGCTTTACCAACATCGCCAACAACCCGAGGATGGTCCGAATCGTAGCCGCGATGAGTCGCCAAATCGAATGCGACCGACAAACCTTTTTGACCGGCTGCCAGATTGCGTCGGTAAAAGGCATTGCTCTCTTCCGCGGTCGAAAAACCGGCGTATTGGCGAATGGTCCAAGGTCGACCCGCATACATGGTCGCTTTGGGCCCGCGCACGTACGGCGCTAGACCCGGTAGGCTGTCAAGCCAGGGGATTTTGGCGGTATCTTCCTTGGTATAAAGGGGTTGGACAGGGAACCCTTCATCGCCTTCGGCAATCTTGGATTCGGGTTCAGCGCCCCATTCCTTGGCCGCTAAGGCACGCCATTGTGCGGATAAATCGGACATGAATTTGCCTCCTCAAACCCCTTCATCATACCTTTTCCGCTCCAGAATTGGAGCTAATGCGATTGACCCACTTCAGAGATTGCCTTTTTGTTCGAAAAGAAAGATAGTAGGGCCATTCCTCCCGAAAGTGCGTTGTTATGCCCATGAAGCCAAGTAAACCGTTGAGCCTGGATCTGCTCTTCACCCGCCATGTGGTGTGGGATGCTGATGGTCAGGTTCTGGGCTGGGGTGCCGGATGGGGCCTGAGTCAAGATCAAGCCAAATTTGAAGTTAATCCGCCGATTCAAAACAGCTATTTCCTGTTTGGACCGCGTGTGGTGCAGGTGACTGCAACCGTTACCGGTGATCAAACGGAGGGTTGGTTGATTCAGGAAGTGGTCGGTGGCGCCATCAGCTTCTTGGGCTTTGAAAAGAGCAAAGAACAAATTCGCTCCAAACAGGCCCACGATGTGATCAACAACCTCAGCCACGAGTTACGCACGCCGATCCACGGCATCATTGGGATTTCAGACGTTCTGGGTCAAAGCGATCTTCCAGAAGGCTTGGTTAAACTCAATCAAATGATTCAGTCTAGCGCCCATAAATTAAGTGGAACGGTCGATTCCCTGATCCATTTTCTCGCGCTTGAGCAGGGGGCCATCCAATGGGAACCGGTTCCGGTTGAATTGACCAATATGCTGGAAGATATCCTGGATATGCATGCCCAAAAGGCTCAGGAACGCGGAGTGGAGCTGGGTGCAGTCATTCCAGAGGAGGCCCAGATTCGGGTCCTTGCCGATCCGCGCCTGATCGGCCATATCCTGGGTGAAATGATTGAGAATGCGCTCAAATTCACCGATAAAGGCACCGTATCCGTTTTTGTCATCCCGCATGAGCCCAAGGAAACCAGCCAGGAAATCCGATTTGAAGTGCGTGATACCGGCCTGGGTATTCAAAGAGGTCAGGAGGAATTGATTTTCCGGCCCTTTTATCAGGCCAGCCACGGCTTGTCGCGTACAAAGGAAGGCACCGGTTTGGGCCTGTACATTGTGCGGCTCATGGCGGAACACTTGGGCGGGAAAATTTGGGCGGAACCACAAACGGTGGGATCCACCGTTGTTTTTGAAGTACCGTTCATGCGTGCCGAAACGAAAGGTGTTAACAGCAATGTCCATCCGCTTGCGGGGTTTCGCGGTCTCTATGTGGACGATAACCGCACGGCGCGTTTTCTGGTCGAGTTAATTTTGCGGGCGCAAGGTGTGAGCATTGAAGTGTGCGAGAGTGGACATGAGGCACTGAGCCGCTTACAAGCCTCATTGGATGCGAAGAAACCATTCGATTTTATGATCGTCGATTACCAACTGGAAGATCTGAACGGGCTGGAATTGAGCAAACGCATCGCCCAATCTGAATCGCTGCATGCGCTTCCTCGGATTATGCTGACTGCCCACCCGAAAAAAGCGGTTGGCGATTGGGAAGCATCTGGCTTTTCCGATTTCATCACCAAACCCTTTCGGCGCAGCCGCTTCATCAAAACGGTTTATGCGAGTTTGGCTCGTACCAAGGAATGGATCCTCAGCCAATATCCCAGTGCCCAACCATTTCGGATCGTCAGTTTCGAAACCGAACCCATCGATATTGCCATCGAACAGCATCTAGCCCAACATTTGGGTTTTGAACTGAATTTTAGGGAGGATTTCTCTGGTTTGTCTGATTGTGAGTGTGATGTTCTGCTGGTTCCGCTCGAAAAATTACCAGAAAATTTCCGCGCTTTAGGTCCAGATCGTTGTAATTGGGTCGGCGTTTTACCGTCGGAGCGACCTCATGCCCTGGAAAACCTTGGCCTGGATTTTCTGCTTTCCAAACCGCTTAAAATCCTGGATTTTCATCAGCTCTACCGCCTATTTGGACCTGAACCCTAACCGGCGGGGATCACACCCCGGCCAAGTGATCAGAAGCAACGCTTGAACGCCCGCGGGCGCAGTGCTAGGATGCGCGCTGATTGGGTTGGGTTTAGGGGGCTCACATGCATCAGTTTCAGGGACGCCACATCATCGATACGGCCGATCTCACCACCGAAGAAGTAATGTTTTTGATCGAAACGGCAGACCGCATCGAAGCAATGGGTCCAGCCGCACGCGACTTGTGTAAGGGCAAAATTCTGGCGACCCTCTTCTGGGAGCCCAGCACGCGAACCCGGCTCAGTTTTGAAGCGGCCATGTACCGTTTGGGCGGAAATGTGATTGGCTTTTCCGAGGCGATGTCCTCCTCGGTCAGCAAGGGCGAAACTTTGGCTGACACCATTCAAACCGTCGCGCTCTACAGCGATATCATCGCCATGCGTCACCCAGGCGAAGGTTCAGCCCTGGCCGCCTCCATGTCCTCGCGTGTACCCATCATCAACGGTGGCGATGGCGCGCACTTGCATCCGACCCAAACGCTCGGCGATTGCTATACCCTGATCATGGAAAAGGGCCGATTAAAAGGCTTAAAGGTCGGTTTTCTGGGCGACCTCTTGTTTGGCCGAACGGTTCACACGCTGGTCCGTTTGCTGGCCCGGTTTGGCGTTGAATTGCATTTCTTTGCGCCTGAAGGCTTGAATATCCCGGATTATGTGCGCGATTCGCTGGTCAAAGCGGGTGCGACTTTCACCGAACAAACCGAACTGGATGCGCGGCTCCCTGAACTGGATGTCCTGTATGTGACCCGGATCCAGAAAGAACGCTTCTTCAGCGAAGAAGAATACCTGCGCAAAAAGAACAGCTACAGCATCACCCGCGAAACCCTGGAAAAAGCCAAGGACGATATCCTGATCCTGCATCCCCTCCCGCGCAATGAGGAGATTGCCATGGAAGTCGATCCCACGCCCAATGCCGGTTACTTCCGCCAGGCAGAATACGGTTTGAAAATGCGCATGGCCCTGATTTCACTGTGCTTGGGAGTTTTGTCATGAGAATCGAACGCATCCATAACGGCATTGTCCTCGACCACATCAAAGCTGGAGTCGGTATCAAGATTCTGGGCCTCTTCCCCACCGACATGCTGAAAAGCAAAATCGATTACGCATCCTACATTGAGAGCCCGCGGTTGGGTATGAAGGACATCATCAAAATCGAGAACCTGGATGTCGATCCCAAAACCTTGACCAAACTGGCCTTGATCTCGCCCAGTATCACGATTTCGATCATCCGCAACGGCCAGGTCAAAGAGAAGATCAAACCCGAATTGCCACCCGTCGTTGAAGGCGTTATTACTTGTAACAACCCCAAGTGCATCACCTTGAAGGAAAAGTACTTAACCAGCAAGTTCAAGGTCTGGTTGGAAGACAGCAAGGTCCGCCAACAGTGCCTGTACTGTGAGCACATCGCCAAATCCTCCTGATCGGCTCGAGTAAGCACCAAGAATCTGATGCAGTCGCAAAGCAGAACAGTTGCGAAGGAGACCATTTGGAATGGGTCTTCGTGTCGGGTGAAAACCGATTGATTCCTCACACGAAGGCGCAAAGCCACGAAGGATTTTTTTTATTTCGTTTGGAATGGATTGAGGTAGGGGTACGGACACTCAATGGTTAAGGGTAAGGTGTATTGGTGTATTTTGCGCCTTTCGCGGTTATGAAACCAAGCGGGATTAGGACCGCGAAAAACGCGAATGGCTGCGAAAGGGGCGTGTTGCGAAGGCGAGCGTTATTAATGGGTCTGCGCGTCGGGTGAAAACCGATTGATTCCTCACACGAAGGCGCCAAGCCACGAAGGATTTTTTTTATTTCGTTTTTGATTGATTGAGGTGGGGGAACGGACCCCCAATGATTCAGGCTAAGGTGTTTTGGTATATTTTGCGCCTTTCGCGGTTCTGAAACCAAAACGGGGATTTGAACCGCGAACAACGCGAATGGCCACGAAAGAGGCGTGTCGCGAAGGATAGCGTTTTTAATGGGTCTGCGCACCAGCATGTGATTTCCTATAGTACGTGGATGCTTTAGGTGCTTGAATTTCAAAATCAATTCAAAATATATTTTTTGCGCAAAAAACTTGAATATATTAAATTTATGTATTATTAATGAATGAAGAAGTCAAAAACAGGGAGGAATTATGAAAGAAGAGGGCGGGCGTCTGTCCCGGCATCTGGAAGCGGTTGAACAAAAGGCTCGAATCGAGGCGCTCAAAGCCAAGCTGCTGGCGATTGAACCGGGCATGGTCTACCACAATTCCGATCTGCCACCCGAGTTGGAGGAAGCGTTTCTCGCCCGGGTTCTGGCCGTTGAACAAGCAGAAGAAACCTCGTATTTTGATGTTCTTCTTGAAAACGGGATTACTTTGCCTGAGCCGGCAAGCCTAACAGATTCAGAAATTGACGATTTACTGCACACAATCTTCACGTTTCTGGGGGCACGAAATGTGTATTTTTTGCACACCGATCATTTAAGTGACCGCGAGTTGTATGACTACCTGTGGTCTGATGTATTGCGCGAACCCACCATGGACATGCCCATGGGACCGGGCTCGCTTTTTTGCTTTGATCTGACCAGTAGCGGTTCTGAGCAGGATACGCAGATCCACTTGGCCTATTATGCCGACGATTGTGAGCGCGAAAGTCACGCCTTAGAATGGCCAGAGGACCCGATTCCCGAAAAAAAGGCATTGCCCTTTGACCGCGATCGCCACCTCCCCAAGCCCGACGTAGATTGGTTTTAGGCCATAGGGTCGTGAGAAAAGATCTCAAACGTTCCGATAAACAACCCGCGCCACACTTCTCCGTTCACCCGCACAAACGCTGGACACCAGCGCCTTCGTGGAGTGCTGTTTCTCGAAACAGCTCCCTCGGTCGCCATCTCGATGGCGACCAACCCGCCCGCACCAACGGACCCGCCCCAAACAACGCCAATCCCATAAAGTGCTCCATTCAGCGCTCAGAGTCGCCCACCTGCCTTTTTGTGGCACCCGGGAAGACGAACGGTTCAGCCCACCAAAAACCCTAAGGAGCTCAATTTCCCGGAATTGCGCTCACTTTCCTGAAGTTGATCCAGCCTCTTTGCAATATTGGTCCTGGACTTTTTCAGCTCAAACTTTGGATTAAATGGCCATCACCTACCCAGCATTTCTGAATGGGGCTCCGCCCCATCCGCGGGTAACCAACCCGCGCCATACTTCTCCGTTCACCCGCACAAAGGCTGGACACCTGCTCCTTCGCGGACTGCTGTTTTTCGAAACAGCTCCCGCGGTCGCCATCTCGATGGCGACCAACCCGCCCGCACCAACGAACCGCTCAAAACAACACCGATCCAACGTCCGACCAAAAGAAAAAAAACCGTCCCAACCCAGCATCCGATTGTCCGAAACTTTGCCGGCGGCACAGCGCCCTTCCACCGAGGTGCAGCACTCCACGAAGGAGATGCCTTCCAAGCCCCTCCGCAGCCCGACTTTCACCCGATTAGCCAGACCACAGAAAACCACCCAAAGGAGACACGATCAATGATGCACAAGGCACCTCGGGTGCCTAGACTGATTACTACCGGATCAACATTTTTTCAGCCGTAATATCTCACTTTCCCTTTGACTCCCAATGGCCCACTCATAGAAGTGCACCTATGTTCTGCTTTTTATCTCTTTCAGCAATCGGCGGAATAGATCTATTGACAGGATTGCATCATACTCTTTCCCAACAAGCATAACTTCCGGAGCAGATTTTGAAAAATCTTCGATATGTTTACAGAACGATTTTATTGCGTTTGATTCATCCGCATGACCCGTGAGATCAATTGCTCATAACGGCATAATCGCAGACATCAAGGGTAAAGTTCCCCTCCAACTCTTTTCCCCGGAACCGTCTTTTGGCACTTTACAACTTCAATCTCTCTACCCTTCCCGGACATCCGGACAGGACACCAGATAATGAGACGAGGCACGCTCGAAAGTTAGTTTTTCTTTCAAACTCAAGCCAACTACATTTGGAGAATAATAGATGCTTTTGTAAAATACGCCTGTTTTTGTATAAACACCTCGAATTGTGCAATGTGACAAGATTGCTTTTTTTAGTTGCCGAAAAAGCATTTTGGCGTCAGACACTTTTGTCACAACCCTCATTTCACTGAGCTCAATTGTTTGACCACGTTGCCTACCACCTTCAACTACAACAAGTTGTCCGGCCTCCCTTTCCATAAATCCCCAGTCACATTCATTTTGGGGTTTGGCGCCCAAAGTAAGAACAATTTCATGAACCTGATTATTACTAAAGGAAGTAATGGCATCTTCTAAGCTAGAGCCCAGCCAGAAAGGCGGGTTTTTGTGGGATCTCAGATATGAATGGTGGTTCAATTTTTGAATTTTGTTTGAAGATTCACTGTTTCTTGGGGTCCAGCCGCATTTAAGGCTGATTTTGGACAGACTTCGTCCTTTTGGGTCACATATTTTCTCTGTTTTGGGGGTTTGGTTGGGGTTAACCGGCTCGAATGAGGGTGAACATGTTGTAGGCTAAAATGGAGGACCAAACATAGGCCTTAAATCGCGCTAAACCCTTCCAGTTGCAACGTTTAAGGTTGAAGTTATGCTTTAGACTGGCAATGTTGGCTTCAATTCCGGCCCGAAATGCCCTCAGCTTGCGGTAGAGCGTCGGGGAACTCACCATGTCTTCTTCCTTTAAGCCCCGTTTCTTGTGGAAGGCCACTTCAATCACGCCCATTTCTTTGGCTTGCTTTAAATTTTCCTTGGAGGCATAACCGCCGTCCAGGCTGACCTGTTGCGGCACTTGGCCAAAAATGTCCTTTTGGCGTTTGATCATGCGCAGGGTGGTCGAAGCGTCACAGGGGTTTCCATCCTCTACGACGGCGTCCAGAATCAGGCCAGAACGACCGGAGGTGAGGTTAAGCTTGTGACCGTATTGAATGGCTCTTCTGCCCTTGATGATCACGTCTGAATGGGGTTCAAAAATGCTGTAAATCTTTTCCTTGGCCGGAACGGATTCGCCCAAAAAGATCCTTTGATCGGTTTGACTCAGGACACAGATGGTAATTTCTGAAAGATCATCAGCCTTGTCCAACCATTTGGTCAAAACAGCGCTTGAAGGCTGATCTTTCAGGTGTTCAACCATGCTGGAGAGCGCTTTCTGCATTCTTTGGGTATAGCATATTACCTTTCGATACAGGTGTTTAAGCTGCTTTCCTTGCGCACCCAACGCTATTTGATGGGCTAATTTCTTAACCGCGCGTTGATGGTTTCGCCAGCGCAGTCGGCAGTCAAAAATACGTTTCCCGTGCTGCAGGTGACGGGCGATGGTGCGCACACAATCCCAAAGCAGGCTGGAGTCGCTCGGCTCATGGATGTTGGCTTCGATGACCGTCGCGTCGGTGCGGGTAATGTGGCCACTCTCAATGCCTTTTTCACGGGCCATGCGCACCCAATAGCGATTGATGGACTCCCAAGTCGCTGCACTCACCCGGCTCACCAGGCTTTGCAGAGTGCTGCGCCTGGGGGCTTTTTTCCAGCACCGTGCAAAGGTGCGGAAAGACTCCGAGTCTGCCAGGAAAAAGGCCAATTCATCAAAGGAGTACCCCGTGAATTGTTTAAGAATCGCAAAGCGCAGAACCTGCTCGGCGCTAAAACCCTTGCGGCCCGTGGGTTTGAGGTTCGGGTCGATCAAATCATTGGCAACGAGTTCATGCAGCGCGGGATGTTGGTCAAGCAAATCAGAAATTGCCGAGAGCTCTTGGCCAATGTTATGCTCAGCGAAGATATCAAAAATCGAGGCCTGTGGGTCAGTTTTTGGTCTCAAGAAAACGCTCCGTTTTTGGTTAAGGTTTTTGTTTTCAGCAAATTACACAAACTCTTATACCATAAAACGGGCGTTTTTTTAAGCCCAAATATCCATTTAACCCCAATTTTTCCAGCACCTTACTGTTTCTGGCTGGGCTCTAAGCTAACGTCCCTAATTAGTGCTTTGCTGCCATCACAAGCAAACGTTCTAAATAAAAGACGCCCACCAATTTTGTCCAAAGCCGAACATAATAACTCGATGTGTGTTTTTGCTTCTATAAAATATTGAACTCTCATGGACGATATGGCCTGAATTTGATTTGGGGTTTTGATTTGAATCCTTGTGCAAAATTTATAACATTCGGTAACGCTTTTATCTCTCGAATAATGGGATCAACCCCAGGAAATGTAGGCCCGGCGTGATGGCTTCAACTTTAACAAAACCGTTTTGTTCCTCTACATAAAAAGGGATGAATTGGTGTGCATTGCAGCGTTTGTTCTCCTAGATTTTTGCACAGATGAACGTCATAAACCTGTTCTGGGGCAGTGCCCTTTGGGCAAATTTGCGCGCCTTCAGCGCTTCCCAGGTGCATGCACGAGGTTGACCAGGGTTACGCGGTATCGATTTGTGCCTCATCAATACCGCTCCACCCTTCGCTAATCTGGCTCAATCGGGTAGGGATGGAGCCTTGCGGCTCCATCTCCCCCTAAGAACCGTACGTGAAAGTTTCCCTTCATACGGCTCAAGCAACAGTAAGGTCATCGAGGGTGATGACCCGGCAGGCGGTTTCCTGAACGGGCCCCTTTGACTGGGTACCAAGCTGAAGTGGTTGTGAGCTTCGATTTCAGCCGGGCTCGTAAGGCTTGAAGAATGATCTTCCGCTTTTTGAGATAGAATCTGAAATCTGAGTCAAAGGGGTGAGCAACTCCTTTGATTTTGATGTGGCGCAGGATAGGTACGCGGTTCAGTGGGAGAAGAAAGTGTCTTCTTACCTGCTGGCCTTTGCGTTCCAGACCTGTCAGGATCCAGTCCCGGGAGCCGACTCTGGTAAAATACTGAGCCTTATTCCAAGTTGCGGATTTCTGAGGGTGCCTGTGCTTGAGCTCACGCCAAATCATTTGGAAAAGGGTGTGGTCGATTGAGCCAAAGATTTTCTTGGCGCAGGAGTGGCGGTAGAAGTTGCCCCAGCCCCGCAGCTTCCGATTAAGGGCTGCGATCACGAGATGGGTGGGCTTGTACCGCAGTTGCCTGCAGCATTCCTTGAGTTTTCGCCGAAACGCTTGAATCTTGACCTTTGCAGGTTTAGAGAGAAGTTTTCCGTTGTATTTCCTCAAGTTGAAACCAAGAAAGTCAAAGCCATCCTCGATGTGGGTGATGTGGGTCTTTTCCTCGGAGAGGGTGAGTCCACGTTCAGCCAAGAACGAGGCAATGGCAGGTTGAATGGTGTCCTTCAGGAGGGTGGGATCTTTAGCTGTACAGATGAAGTCGTCCGCGTAACGGACGAAGTTCACCTTAGACCCTCTTGGTGCAACACGGGCGACGGTCTCCTGGAGTCCGTCGAGAACCATGTTGGCCAGAAGGGGAGAGATCACCCCGCCTTGAGGCGTACCCTCATCCGTAGGGAAGAGAGCGCCTTTTTCCATAAAACCGGCTTTGAGCCATTGGTGGAGAATGCGTTTATCCATGGGGATATGCGCTTTGAGCCACGGATGGTCAATCGTGTCGAAGCAGGCTTTGATATCTCCTTCGAGGATCCAGGGTGCGCAGTTTCTCCGAGAGAGGACGATATGACATTGCTTGATGGCATCGGCCACACTGCGGTGGGGTCTGAAACCATAGGAATGGATATCGGCTTGGACCTCGGCGATGGGGATAAGCGCCATGGCGTGGAGGGCTTGCATGGCCCGATCGCGCATGGTCGGAATCCCCAAAGGGCGCATCTTTCCGTTGGATTTTCGAATGAGGACGCGCCGCAGAGGACTACTCTTGTAGCCCCGGCTGCGCAATGTTTGTGTGGCTTGGAGTTTGGCTTGCGCCGTTCGCCAAACCACACCATCAATACCTGGCGTACGTTTCCCTTTACTGGTTGTCACGGACCGAACGGCCAGGAGCCGTGCGGAATGTGACGTGATCAGGAGATGCTGGAGCGCCTGTACGCGGCCCCAACGTTTACTTTGCACTGCCTTTGCGATACGCATTTGAAGCCGAAGAACCGTTGCTTCACAGTGTCGCCAGTTAATGGCTGTCCACCGTAATTTAGCGGTTGAGGCCGCACCAGGGATCTCCCTATGAGTCCGAGTCATTTGCTTGTCCTCCTGAGTTCGGTAATTCAAGTTCTCTCGCAATCTGTCACCAGTTGGACGTCAGCTTGCTTGCGCAATGGGTATAGCCCTATCCGCCCCATTACAGGACGGCATTCGCTTCTTCCAACCTCTCTGACCCGCATCGCCGTCGGTTGACCTTACGATCGCCCTACCAGACCCGCTGGAACGATACGGGGTTACTTCGGTTCCGTGGAAACGCCTAAGTTGATCCCTTAGGTTCCTCTCTAACGCCGGGATGGTGCTTGCGCGTGTCCGTGGAATTGGGAACAGTCTGCCCAATTCACCGCCATCCAAGGGAGCCTATGTAATGCCTTCGACTCCTTCAGGCTAACGACGCAGAACGAGATTCACATGTGTTAACCATAGGATCTGATCCTAGCTCCCAGCCGCCTTGGCATTAGCAGCGTTGGCCCAAGGCCTTCCGGTCAATCGACCGAGGGCTACATTGTCCCAACAGCTTCAGACAAAGGAATTACTCCCGATGCCTGTGTTGGTAGGATTAGGTGACGGAACACCAATCTTCTGATAAGCTAACGCGTAGATCATCCACACAATAACTTAATCATCTGAAGCCGTTTCCACAGCTCCGAGTCACACGGCCGTTGGCCTGATTTGGTTGGGAACCTGTTTGTGAGAATGCCTGATTTTCGGTTCGGACCGCAGGATCGTAATCTGTGCTACGCAGCTGTATTTGGGGCACTCGAGACCAAGTAGCTTAGGTTGTCAACTTGAGTCCGCGGGGTGACAACCCGTGCTACGGGTGGCAGGTTTTTCCCCCTGAATTTAAAACAGGCCGGCATTTCATTCGTCTGACAGGCTGGGGTGGGAGGGGTTTTGGCCATGGATTGTTAAGCGCGCTCCTGAACCCAAGCTAATCGTCTGGGCCTACTTTTTTTAGGGTGTCTTCTGCGGGATGTGTTGCAAAATAGGTTTCCAGTTGAGATTCTGCGATCCATTCCAAAACCATCTCGTCGGAATCATCCAAATGTCCGACCAAGGCTTTGCCATCGACCAGGCCATACCAACGCAGGTAATCCGACCAAGTTAAGTTTGATTCGACAGGTTTCCCATTGGGTTTATTCACTTTAACCACCTCGGTTAAGTGGGGTTCCCGGGTCCAAAGGCGAAACACCCAGTTACCGGCAGGGTCAACCCGAAAACTGCGTACGACCGGAAAGGTCGCATAATAGTTGGTCTGGTAGCGCCGCTCGGGAAACATGGCTTTCACTTCCTTGAGCCGGATATCGGCCCAATCAGGGTTGAATTCCAAGCGCGGCATGGCTTCCCGCCACTCGCGAAGCAAGGTGCCTTTGTTATCAAACACTTTGACCCACAAGTGTTCCTGATCGAGCAGGTAGATTTCCTTGCCATCTGGGCTTGTCGCCAGCATGGGCACCCATTGGACCGGCGTATAAATCGAGTGATCGCCGTCGGCGATAAACGTGGCGCCATACCCATTGCCTTTGACCTGGGCGATGATCCTCGGTTGATTAAACTGCTCACCACTTAGGTAAAGCGATACGGCTTGGTCCGGTTCGCTGTTGAGGGCCGTGTGCCAGGCGCCATACACCCACCCGTCTTGGCTACGGGCCATGTCGATTCCTCGAATCGGGGCCAGGCTGCGGGCTACACATTGGCCTGTGCTGGTGAAGGTGGTGATGGCCTGCTCCTCCAAGTCCCACACATAAATGCGCGCGTTTTGCCAAAACACCTCGAAGGCCCAATTGAACTCGCCGGGACCCTGACCGTGACCGCCAAACTGGCTAAGCACCGTCCCCTCCCTGTCGTACACGGTCAAGGTTTGCTCCTGCCGATTCAGCACGCAGACCTGGCCGCTCGCGCTTGTTGCCACACAATGCGGGTTCAATTGAGCGTAAATGCCGGTGTGAATTGGCAGGGCATTTGGGCTATCACTCAACGTTAGGAGGTAACAAAAACAAAAAATGGACATAACTTCTCCTTCTCATGCTAGGCATGACTTAAAAATTTCCTGATTGGAGGCGCTTATTTTTTGAGGCTACGCACCGTGAAGCGGCCCTCGGCGGATTGGAAAGGGAAGAGGTGCGGCGAGGTCTCAAACGTCACGACTAAAATGCCTTCCTTTTGGCCCGGTTTGCGATAACTGCCCAGAATGGCTGCACCGTCCTTTTCAACCCCAATTGAGGTGTGCAATACGACTTGGTTTTCGCGATAAACTTTGAAGTCCTTTAAGGTCAAATGGTTGAGCGCCTGGTCAAAGAGCAAAGTGAAGCCCAGGCGGTTAAATTCAGGCACGACATGGAAGTCCTGAGGGTAATCCAGGGTTCGGTCCATATTGCCATCGGCAATGACCAACCATTCCGTTCCGGTTTGGTAGCGGTATCCGGGGTGGTTGAGCACTTTTTTGGCCTGAACCAACGCCTGATAAACCAAGGGGTTAGGAGCTGCTACTTTGAGGTGAAGCTTTGACTCGGTGACCTCAAAGGCGTAGATGGCAATGCGCAAATGAACCCGATCCGGACCGGGCGGTCCGGGCGCTGGGTATTTCTGGCTGTCGGGATGCTCCGCGTGTTCTTGGGCCCAACAAAAGGCCACCGCCAAAAGGATCAGACAGGTTTTCATGGTTGCTCCCATAACTCGGCTGGCAGGTTATTGACCAGGTAGACTTGGACTTTCGGATTTTCGGTTTGCAGGACCAAGCAAAGCTTGGGTGGATCATGTGGTGGGCGAGAATAAAAAAACCACAGCATCGAAACGGCCGCGACAATGGCTGCTGCAGGTAGGATTCGGCGCCAGGGGGCTGGCCTGACTGCCGGCTGAACAAATAGCGGTGCGTGGTTCCGGACCCAGCGCATCTCCGTTTCGACCTCGCGGATCATCTGGTCGAGTTCAGGGTCTTCCGCGCGCAGTTGGTCCAATTCGGCTCGTTCTGCTTCGTTCAGATGACCATTCACGTAATCCAATGCTTGTCGTTCACGGTCCATAAGTGCCTCCCCATCGCTCCCGCAGTTTTTGCCGGGCCCGAAAACACAAAGTTTTAACCGTACCTGGACTGATCGCCAAACAGATTCCGGCCTCAGCCGTGCTGTAGCCCCACTGGTAGACCAACAAAAAAGCCGCCCGTTCCCGGTGGGTTAATGTTTTGAGTACGTCCAAGATGGCCAAGGTTTCGGGTGTTGGCGTTTCCGCTAAACATTCGGGATCCAGCTCGCTCCCCAATTCCCGGTTGCGTTTTTCCAACAGATCCAAACTCACCCGCACAGTGACTTTGCGTAACCAGGCGGTGATGGCGCCATGAGGATCGAGTTGATCCAGGTTTTGGTAAAAACGCAGCATGGTTTCCTGTACACAATCCAAGGCATCTTCCCGGTTTCTGGTCATGCTGTAGGCCGTGGCATACACCTGACCGCGAAAGGCTTCAAACAGGGCCGTGTGCGCGCTATCGGGTTTTTGCTTCGCCAATTGGAACAAAGCAACAATTTTTGAGGCAAACGCCATGTCCACTCCATCAGCCCATCTACCTATCCATACTGCCAAAAAGCCCCTTCGGTTGACAGGCGCAAAAAAAATGGCGCAGGGAAGTGTGCCTAATGAAAGTTGGTGTTCATTAAGAGGCCAAAACAAGCGCTGAGAAGCAGCGCCACGATGACCGCCATGATGGAGGCACCTATCCAGAAATCACTTAATTTTCGTTTGACCATTAGGGTGATGCCCGCAATGCACTGCAAAACTAAGACTGCGGGCCCTATATAAAAAACGGCGTTGTCCATTTCCAAGGTGACAATCAACAAGAGCCAGAGGAATAATAAGTTTGCCGCCATTCCGGCCGCCATCAGCAGACCGCGAACCAAGCAACTTTTGGTCTTACCTCCTGTGGTTTTCGGTGTGCTGTAAGGGTTTTCTTGCGGTTCCATAAAACTCCTTGCGTTTTTTTTACCTAATGAGATGCAGTGAGAACCGAATAGCAAGCTCCATAAATGAGCAAACAAATAACGGCTGAAAACAGCAGACCGCAGACAGCAGGACCCATTTTTCTTCTTTGCATCATAAATGCGCCCCAACCGATTTCAGCCACAAAAATGGTTAGGACAAACCAATGGGCCTGATTGGAGCTGCTCAGGGCACCGGCAGAACCCATAAAGGCAAGACCACCGTTCACCAGAAAACCGACGACAAACATCAATCCGTATTCCAGACAGCCCGGCTCTTCTTCGGAGGTTTGATAATTAAACGGGTCTTCCATAGTCGTCCGCTCCAGGATTCATGTTGGATTGTAATGTTGCTAATTGGGCGCGTTGCTCGGGTTCACGGTAAAAGAGGTTGAAGGTATCGAAGGGGATCATTTGGCCGTCTTCCCCGGCAATGTGGACACAGGATTTTTTGGCCGTGCGTACCTCAAAACTGTCTGCATCCAGAAACTGCATGATCAGAACACGAAACACGTTTTCGTATTTCAGCGCAGCCGGTTTTGGCACCAAGGGCAAGCAACACAGTAACGCCTTAAACGTCGATACCTGGCGGCTTTCGCCTGCGCCGGTTGAGAACAGGTTGGCCAAACCATTGACCAGTTCCGGATCGCGTTCGAAGGTAATGCTGTTCGGTCGGCGCATGACCAGGTCGAGCGGATCGACCCACTTGCTGATTGGGTGGAGCTGATTGTTTTTCTTTAAGCCATAAGCCATGGCCAGGCAGTCGGGATTGCACGGCACGGGGATCAGGTCCTGTTGGCCAAAATGGGTTTGCTGTTCCAGAATTCGCCGTCTGACTTCGCTCAAGGTCAGCCGATTTTCAGTAGCCGCGTAGTTTTGGGTACGGCCAGCCGCCTGAATGGGTTGGAAGGTCACCCCGCGTACACACGGTTGTTGCAGCGCAAAATCGATGATGGCACCGCACTGATCGTCATTGAGCCCTTTCTTGAGGGTGACGACCAGCGTGGTGGAGAGGTTGCGTTGGTTCAGGTGTTCAAGCGCCTTCAGCTTGGTTTTGAGCAGGTTGGCCCCGCGCAAGGTCCGGTAATCCTCTTCGCGCAATCCATCAAATTGGAGGTAGAGCTCAAAGCCGGGCATGTAGCTGGCCAGCCGTTCGGCAAAGGCGGCATCCTGCGCGATTTTGAGACCGTTGGTATTAAGCATCAGGTGGCGGATCGGCAGCGTCTTGGCATAATCCAGCACCGCAAATAAATCCGCATGCAAGGTCGGCTCACCGCCAGAAAGTTGGACCACATCCGGCTCGCCCTCGTGACGCACGACCTGGTCGAGCAAATCTTTGATCTGCTGCAGACTGCGGCTGGTTTGGCGCTGGGTTCCGCTGCCGGCATAACAGATCGGACAATCCAAATTGCAGCGGTCGGTGAGTTCGACCAGGGTCAAACAACTGTGCTGCATGTGGTCCGCACACAGACCACAATCGTAAGGACACCCAAAACGGACAGGGGAATGGAAGCGTTCCGGCATTTCTGGCTGGGTAATAAACCGTTCGCGTACCAGGCGAAAATAGTCGATGTCGTCGCTGATCAGGACTTTCTGCTGGCCGTGGCTCACACAGAATTTGTGCATCCATACCTTTTCGTCCTGAAACACAATTTTGGCTTCGGCTTTGGCCAAACAAGTTGAACACAGACCAATCGTGGTGTCGTAAAAGGCGAATGGACGGGTTTTGCGGCTCATCGCGCGTCTCCTTGGGCGGGTGAAACAGTTTGGACGGACCGAATCAGGCGCCAGCCGATAAAAGCAGAAGCCAGAAGCGCGACCCATTGGATGGCACTGAGCCCGGCATAGGAAAAAGGGATCGGTTGAATGAAACCCACGACAAAACGCCAGCTCAGATAGCCCAACATAAAAATGCGGAAGCGCCGACCTGCTGGCAAGGGTTTGATCCAACGCGTCATACCGAATAGTTGGGCAACAATCAAGATCTCGTAGAGGGCAGTTGGGTGGCGTAATATTCCATCGCCAAAGTCGACACCCCAGCCCAATTGAGTGGGCGAACCGGTTGTCGCATCGGGTAGGCCCAGGCAGAAACAGCCCATGCGGCCCAGCATCAAACCGAGAGTCATGCCGGGCAAAAACCCGTCACCGGTCGATTGCACAATGCCCATTTGGCGTTTGGCCCATTCAATGGCCAACCATCCGCCCAAGAACCCACCTACCACGGTTTTTCCACCTAGCCACGCGATGGGGCCCTGCCCAAGAACAGCGGGATGTTGGGCCATGAACAGGAGCTTGGCGCCCAGAAGCGCGCCCAACAAGGCCGCAAAAACCAGTCCGCTTGGCAATTGGGATTTGGCCTGGCGTCGGCCCAGCCAAAGTGCCAAGCCGAGCAAATAGGCCAAACCCTCAAAGCCCAAGTGCAGGGTTCGGCCGAGGTGTTCCGGGATGCGTAAATGAAGTACGGCGCCAGACGTCCAGGAGTAGAGGGGATCGCTCATGGTGCCGAGTCGTCAGACGCTAGGGGCAATCTTGCTGGTGGAAATCGAGGGACATGACAAAATCGAAATTTTTGTCGACGACGAAGTAGCGCAGACCCACGTCGTAATGGGTCAGAATCTTTTTGAGTTGGGCATTGCGACACAGGTTTTCGCCCAGAACCTTGTTGGCATAGTCACGCGATCGGTCCAAATCCAGATCCGCCAAACGCCATTTGCCGAGTTGGGTATTGAATTGGATCATGCCGACTTTGGCCTCCATATCCAGATACGTGACCTCACCGACCGTGAAGGGGAATTCCGTGTTGGTTTTGGCCACGTATTCCTCCAATGCCATCTCCAAACTGGGCGCTTGAGATTCACCACAGCTCATCAGCGCTACACAGCCAAAAAAAATCAAAATTCGACGCATAACTCCACCTTGATCTGTTAGTTCGAAAAATACGCGAGTAGAAAGATGTGATTATAGTAGAAAATTGGAAAAATTGGCAAAAGGCTAGTGCGTTGGTTTTTTTGATGCGGGTCAAACAAGCTCGTCTTCGCTATCGATTTCCTCGGCATCCAGCGCTTTCAAGTCGCTTGCTGAAAAGAACCGACCCAGCGCTTGGCGGATGGGGACCAACGCGGCAATAAAAACGGGAAACAAAAGGCCGAGCGGCGATACCTTGAGCAACCACAGAATGCCCAGGCAGACCGATTGGATGAAGGTGTAGGCGTGCATCTTCCGCGCGGCAACTTTGCGGATGTAATGTGCTTTTGGGTACAGGGCTGGATCCATCACCCACAGTTTCATGCGGTCAAAGAATTGGTTGCCGTGCAATGTTGCCAGACCCATGAACAGGAAAAGACCGTATAAAACGGGCAGCGGAATATGGGCGATCCAATTGAGCAACAAAAGAGAGCCGCCGATCAAGAGGTGGACGAGTAGCGCAGAAACTCGATTCTCGCGAACGGAGACAATCGTTTCGGTATGGCTGGACGGGTCGATTTGGGTTTCGGCCAGGGATCGGACATGGTTGAGCGAATGGACCGTTGCAGCCACGACCCAGGGTAAACCGAAAAGCGAACCGGCTAGGGTTAAGATCCCGACCACGCCCAAATCCAAATGGTAGCCGGAACCTTTTTTCAGACGGTTGTGCGGGGCGTTCACCAAGCGAGTTGTGATGTTCTGGTCGAGAAAGAGCAGGATGGTGGCCAAAAGCGCCGGCAGAATTGCAGCGAACGGCACCCAATTCGGTACCTCGCCCAGTCCAATCAACCAAGTGCGGGAAATGGTGGGTACGATGTGTTCCGGCACAACGGGCGCTTCCAAATGAATCCCCGGAAAGAGCAACGTGCCGATGGTCATCAAGCTGATGGCAATGGCGGGCCCAAAATCTGCCAGAAAAATGCGTACCTTGAAGCGCAGGTAGGGTGTGCGTCCAAACCCTTTCAGGTTCCGCGCGATCTGGTAGGTTCCGAGTCCAACGATCAGGGCCAGGAATGCTGCATTGCTCACCGGTCGCTGCTGGATCAGAGGGCCGAGCAAGTGGTTCAACGCCTCGTAAATGAAAATAAGCGCAATTAAGGCCGAAAAAATTTCATCGGTGAAGCGGGTGAAATAGCGCATCAGAAACGATAAATCGAAGAGCGCACACAGGATGAGGAACACGCCGCTCCAGATCCCAACCCAAGCGTATACGGGCAAAAAGGGCAGGTGCATTTGCTGACAGGTTTGGTAGAGCAGGGCCGTGAACACCACAATCGGACCGGTTCCACCCAATAAGGTGAGCGGTTGACCGGAAAACAAGGCATAGGCGACGCCGCCTGCGGCCGTCATGATCAACATTTCGACGATTCCGATCTGGCCGCCTGTCATGGCGCCGGTCAACGCACCAAAGGCGATGGCATTGGCCAGACACGCAAAAAAGAGGAAGAAGGCTGATGCAGCAATCTTGGCATGCAAGCCCTCGCGAAAATCGGCAGCGAAATGTGGCCACCTGCGTTTCAGGTCCTGGCCTAAACCTCCGCCCATACGACCTGTAAATTGCATGCCCTCAGGCGCTTGCGTCGAAAGTTTCATAAAGGCCTCACTTGAGCC
This sequence comes from Acidobacteriota bacterium, assembly GCA_020637335.1. Lineage (GTDB taxonomy): Bacteria > Acidobacteriota > Holophagae > Acanthopleuribacterales > Acanthopleuribacteraceae > JACJWC01. The sequence goes on from JACJWC010000017.1 coordinate 38,456, forward strand.
GGACGCGTTGATGGGAAAACGTGATCAGGCTCAAGCTTAGTCAGGTATTTGCCCGAATCGCAAGCGTTTGCTTAGAATGGGTTAAGCGAAAAGCTTCGCGATACGATAAAAAGGAGAAGTGGGAATCAAAGACCTGTTCATCCGCGAATAAACTGGTTATGATACTTACATCTCACTTGCCAAGCTGCCGTTCCGGCAAATATCAGTCATGAGAGCAAACGTGCCTGCAGACAAGCCTACCGTCGAGATTTTAGGTATAACCGATGTCGGTTGTGTTCGCAGTACCAACGAGGACTGCTTTATTATTCAACCGCTCACCCAGGAGAAATCCGATCTGAACAGCGGTTCCTTCGCCCACCTCACCGAACAGGGCGATCTGTTCCTGGCCGTTTCCGATGGTATGGGTGGTGCCGCCGCCGGCGAAGTGGCTAGCAGTACGGCTCTGACCTCCATGCGTGACCATGTCATGAGCCAGTTGGATACGATTGGCAAGGCCAATATCGATGGTTTAGTTGAATTGGTGGAGCAAGGGATTCAAAAAGCCAACCAAGAAATTTACCTGGCCGCCCAATCCAACAAGAATCAAAAAGGCATGGGTGCCACGATTACCGCACTGTTCCTGCGCAAAGATACGGCTTATCTGTTTCAGATCGGCGATTCACGGGCGTACCTGATGCGCAATGGCAACTTGGTGCGCATCACACGCGATCAAAGTTTTGTCGGTCACCTGGTCGAGATGGGCACGATTACAGAAGAACAGGCCGCACGTCATCCGCAACGCAATGTGATTTTGCAGGCGTTGGGTTCCAACGAAAAGCTCAAGGTCGATATTTCGTTTATCCCGCTGTGTGCCAACGATTTCCTATTGTTGTGTACCGATGGTCTTTATTCGGAGATTCAGGCCAGCGAGTTGGAGCGCATGGTGACCAACGGGGTCGGCAAGCTGGAGATGAACACGCTCCTCCAGAATCTGGTGGATCGGGCCAAGGACGCGGGTGGCCACGATAACATTACTGTCATCGGCTTGAACTGCAACGATCAGTTCCCACAAGCGGAACCGGGCGAACGTCCGCGCTTCATGGCCTTCCCCTTCCTCAACGAAGACAACCCCTTCAGCCGCATTTTCCAAATCCAAAATTAGACGCGCCAGGACAACGCATAAACCCTTTGGTTTTGAGGGGCGTTGAAATGTCGGGGGTTGCCGATGAGATGGTTTTGGAAAGGCATGTTTTGCCCGCATTGCCATAAACTTTCGATGTCCCGCTATTTCATGCTTCAATTTTTTTCTTCATTGAGATGTGGCAATTGTAGTTCCCTACTTACTCTTGTCCCAAGATCTGATGGGTTGGCTTCAATAGTGTTAGGTGTTTGGCCACATGGCCTAATCGTGGTGTGGATCATTTCGCCTCGCTTTTGGTTGGGCTGGGTTTGCGCTGGAATTGGATTTTTTATCTTTGGCAATAAACTTGAAATTGAGCAAGTTCTCCCCCGAATCAAAATCAAATGGCCATAGAGCGGTATGAAAGTGGCGGATGGAAACGGCTCCACGAGATTGCGCCAAAACTTTTATCAAAGTCCGCATCCGCCAGGGCCCGAAGGGAGCCGCACAATAGCGGCCCACAATGATGCGCGCGTTAGCGAGCCACTGGGGGGAAGCCACGAGAAACAAAAAAGCTGCGTCAGATCGATCTCGCGGTTGCAAAATTCCCGAATCAATGGTGCGAAAACGAAGGCTGTATCAGCTTCTAAAAACGTTTGAGATCACTTAACTTGTGTTCAACCCCGTCGGGGTTGAACGTCGTTGCTGTCCTTAATCCCCCAGTCGGTCGCTGCGCTCCCTTACTGGGGGCCTCTATTCTTAAAACCCTTCGGGTTTGCTTTTTACCGTATGTTGAAAGGTTTGGAGGTATATACCTTGATATATGCCATGGTGGGTGTTTATATTTGTATTTGATGGATACGGAGGTCGACTATGGCTCAAACGGCAAAATTGTTTATAAATGGACGAAGCCAGGCGGTTCGCTTGCCTGCGGCTTTTCGTTTTGAAGGCAGTGAAGTGTTCATTCGTCGCGACGAGGAGACGGGGGATGTCATCCTTTCTAAAAAACCAAACGATTGGGCTGGTTTTTTTGCTGTCTTGGAAAAAGCGAATTTGCCGAACGATTTCCTGGATGCCCATGATCGAGATCAAGGTGAGCAAGCACGGGACCCCTTTTCTGGTTGGCAGGAATGAGTCTTTATCTGCTAGACACCAATACGGTCAGCCTCTTAATTCGTGGCAACGCAAATATGGCCAAGCGAATCCAATCCATTCCAATGGCCCAGTTAAGCATTTCCTCCATTACGATGGGTGAACTCTATTTTGGATTGGCTAAACGCCCGCAGGCTGAACAGCTCCAGCGCGCAGTGATGGAATTCTTAAAAAGAGTAACAGTCTTTGCCTGGGATGAGCTGGCAGCAAAAGTATATGGGTCTCTTCGTGCGGAACTGCAAAAGACAGGCAAGGTTTTGGCACCGCTCGATATGTTGATTGCCGCCCATGCAAAAGCCCTAAACGCCATTTTGGTCAGCAACGATCAGGCGTTTAATCAGGTAGCACAATTACAGGTGGAAGACTGGAAATGATTCGAGATTGTGCTTTGGCACATTACGAAAAGTGTTGGGGCATTAAAGGAATTAGCATTGAATTTCTCAAAGGGCCGGTTGACAAGTTACCGGCCGGGTTTTTTTTCATCATACGGATGTTGCGTGTTAGTAAAACGTTCAGCTAAGGGGAAACGGCGGGTTAACGTTTTGGAGTGCGCCCAGGCCTGGGCGCTTTTGAGCCACCTTTGGCATTTTTGACATGCAAATTTCAATAGCAGGGCGGTTCAATAAGGGACGTTCCCGCACTCGCAAAGCATAAAAATCAGAAAAAAGCCTTCGTGTCCTCGCGCTTTCGTGTGAGCCAAAACCAACCCTTTGCGTTCTTTGCGCATTCTCGTGAAAAGCCCAATCACGCGCCTTCAGCGCTTCCCGTGTTTCAGGTCGCGGTCACCAGGGTTGCGCTGAAGGGATTCGTGCCTCATCCTTTCAGCTCCACCCTTCACTAATCTTTCCCAGGCCGTTGGCCTGCGGCATGATGTTTCAGGTGTGTGTATCAACGCTCTGTGTCTTCGTGTCTGTGCCTGTCCCGTGCTTGGTGGAATGCCAGCTGAGGGTTAGATTTGCTGGCTTGACCTGGTCTAGTCCTTGACGCACAATGGATTTATCCCTTTCCAATTGGAGTTGCCGTGAATGCTCGCCTTCTTTGGCTATTGCCTTTGCTTTTGGGGTTTCACCTTCTGGCTGCGACCTACTATGTGTCCACCACGGGAAACGATGGTGCAGACGGCAGTGCGGCCACACCATGGGCCTCGCCCGGTTTTGCTTCGCGTCAATTGGTGCCCGGTGACACGCTCATAATTCTGGGCGGAACCTACATCCTCTCCGAATACGACGCGGATATCCTGATCCCGCCTTCCGGAACGCCCGCCAATTGGATCACCATTGAAGGGGAGCCCGGCAATACGCCAGTCCTGGCCGGACGGGACAACCTCTATAGCGCCGTTCTGCTGGATGGCAAACATTATCTGCACTTTCGCAACTTGGAAATTACCCATGACGAAACGGCCATGGGTGGTGCCATCTGGTTCCGCGAAGGCATCAATATGAGCGGCGCACCCTGCTCCAACCTGATCTTTGAGGACATCAATATCCATCATCTGGACGAGTTCGGCATTGATGCGGGCGATATTGAAAACGTCCAGTTCCTGAACTGTTCTGTGACCTACTGCGGATTTGGTTCACTGGGTGGACCTGAAGGCGCGGCTGGTGGATGGCGTAATGTGACGATTTCGGGTTGCGACCTGTCTTATAGCGGCCATTATTATCAGGGCGGTGATGGCTCCGTTCGGCCTTATGACCGACCCGACGGGTTTGGCATCGAGGCCAGTATCGGACCGATTCTGATTGAGGACACCGTCTTTGCCCATAATTACGGTGACGGTTTGGATTCTAAGGCGGCCAATACCACCATTCGCCGATGCATGATGGCCAACAATTCCTGTGATGGACTCAAGCTTTGGGGCGGCGGTAGCAGAGCGGAAAACTGCCTGATCTATGGGCGCGGAGACGGCAACCCCACTCCAACCCCTTGGTCGGCGATCGTCATTGGAACCACCCAGGCCAATGCGACTTTCGAATTGGTGAACCTGACCGTGGATGACGCGCTGGGCCAGAACTACATTATGCATGCCCAATACGATGACAATTTCCCCATCCAGTTGACCGTACAAAACTGCATTTTCCGCGGATCGGGTCCAAACTGCCCGATCTGGTTGCGGGACACGGTGGCGGTTACCTGGTTGCATAACACGTTTTATTTTCCGCAACTGACAGATTTCCTGGAACAAGGGGGCCAATATTGGGGGCCGGGTAACATCGCCAGTTTGGGCAGCGAGAACCAAGCTGCGGATCCGCAGTTCCTCTCGCCAGCTTGGGGCGCGGCCGGTAATTATCATGTGGCGGAGCTGAGTCCGGTCATCGATTCGGGCCTCGCTGGGGGTGCGCCAATGGACGATTTGGAGGGCCATCAACGCGATGGGCAGCCCGACCGCGGCTGCTACGAATCGGTCGATTGCACTGCGAGTTTCCTGGCCCAACTTCTCACCAGTCTGGCCGAAGGATCCTGGCCGCTGACCCACTCTGTGCTGGACTATGTTGGTTGGCTCAATGCCTGTTCAAACTAAAGTAATTCACGGTTTTTGCCTTTCCACAAACCCCCGTGCCCGGCCGCTTTTTTGCGGCCTTGAAATACTTCACCATTCCAATCTTTTTTTTCGTTACAGTTCAAAACGGACTTGGCTATAACAAAGCGTCAAACTGGATAATATCTTCGTGATTTCGTGTCTTCGTGTGGGTTTATCCACCTTGCTCTTTGTGTGCAGTGCAAATGCTTGTGAATGTCTCCATCGTAGTTAAAACCTTTTGGGTTGGCTTTTTTTTGGGGCAGCGGTTGGCTGATGGGGTGTGGATCTGCGAGAATGTGGGCAGATTCCTTGAACGATTCGGATTGTGGGGCTTGGCATGCATGTGCGTAAGTTTGGGACCGGACCCGTCTTTTTAACCGCGATCGCGACCATTCTCGGTGCGGTCATGTTCCTGCGCTTTGGATATGCGGTCGCTCACGTTGGCGTGCTGGGCGTAGTCGGTATTATTTTGCTCGGTCACATGGTCACGATTCCGACCGCCATGGCCATTGCCGAAATTGCTACGAACCAGAAGGTTGAAGGCGGCGGTGAGTACTACATCATTTCGCGCTCTTTTGGGTTGACTGTTGGCGGGGCGATTGGTTTGGCCCTGTTCATGTCGCAAGCCATTTCCGCTTCGTTCTACATCATCGCTTTTGCCGAGAGTTTTACCCCGGTCATCCATTGGCTGCAGGATGCTTATGGCATAACCATTAGCGATAAACGCATCATCAGTGTTCCTGCCACTCTTGGCTTATCCGTGCTCATGCTAACCAAGGGCGCCAATATGGGCATGAAGGTCCTTTACGGTGTGGTTGCTGTATTGGGCATTTCGATTCTGTGTTTTTTCCTGGGCAATCCTTTGACCGAAACGCCTCGGGACATGGAGTACATCACTCGGACCGTGGCCAACCCCGATCCGTTCTTCTATGTATTTGCTATATGTTTTCCCGCTTTTACAGGCATGACAGCGGGTGTTGGGTTGAGCGGCGATTTAAAGCGGCCCAAGAAATCCATCCCACTAGGAACGCTCTCGGCCACCTTGTGCGGCATGGTGATTTACCTGTTGCTGGCCTTCAAATTGGGCTATTGCGCTGAACCCGATGCGTTGGCGGGCGATCAACTCATCATGTCGCGTATTTCGGTCTGGGGTCCAATCATCCCAATTGGTTTGGCCTGTGCCACGTTCAGTTCTGCTGTTGGGTCCATTATGGTCGCGCCGCGCACCTTACAGGCGATTGGTTCGGACGAGCTGCTGTCGCCGGGTGTGAACCGTTGGTTGAGTGCGGGTCGCGGCGCGAGTTCGGAACCGTTTAACGCTTCGGTGGTGGCCTGTTTGATCGCTTTGGTTTTTGTCGCGGCGGGCGATGTGAACTCGGTCGCTGAGATTATTTCCATGTTCTTTATGCTGACCTACGGCTCGATTTGTTTGATTAGTTTTTTAGAACATTTCGCCGCAGACCCGTCCTACCGGCCAACCTTTAACTCGCGTTGGTACATCTCACTGCTCGGAGCCCTGGCCTGTTTCTGGTTGATGTTCAAGATGAACGGTTTGTATGCCTTTTTCTCGCTCGTCATCATGGTAGGCATTTACCTGTTGATCAGCTTCACCAACCCGGAAAAAGCCGGGATGGCCGCCATTTTCCAGGGTGTTATCTTTCAGCTGAGCCGTAAATTGCAGATTTTCCTGCAGAACGCGCAACATGGGCCGGGTGAGCTGAATTGGCGACCTTCGGTGGTGTGCATCTCAGAAAATACATTTAAACGGACCTCGGCCATGGAGATCCTGCGCTGGATGTCGCATCACTACGGGTTTGGCACGTATATCCATTTCCATCGCGGTTACCTCTCGAAGGCGACCAAAGCCGAAGCGGATGCTTTGATGGAACGTCTGATTCGCCTGGCCCGGGCGGGGCACAGTCGCGTCTTTGTCGATACGATGGTCAGTCCCAGTGAAACCTCGGCGATTTCTCAAGTGATTCAGCTTCCCGGTGTTTCGGGTCATGAGAATAATGGATTGCTGCTCGAGTTCAGTAAGGTCCATCCTGAAGACCTGGATACGGTCGTTTCCAATGCGCCGTTGATTGTGGCCAACCAACTGGATTTGTACGTGTTGGGCAGTTCTGAACGCAAGTTTGGTTACCACCGCGAGATTCACATTTGGATTACCCGCCAGGACGAGGAAAACGCCAACTTGATGATTCTTTTGGGTTATATCCTTCTGGGTGATCCGGAATGGTCGCATGGGATGGTTAAGATTTTTGCGACATATCCGGAATCGCGTTTAGGTGAGGAAGAGTCTCGGCTGCGCAAGCAGATCCGGGCCGGTCGTTTGCCAATTTCCCAACACAATATCCGCATGATTGCCCAAACCGAACAGACCGATATTCGCGACCTGGTCAATCACCACTCCCAGGATGCGGATTTAGTGATTCTAGGCTTCCGCTACGAACTGCTGAAACATGTCGGCAAGGAACTGTTCCTGGGTTTTGACGAAGTTGGGGACATTCTGTTTGTGCGGGCCAGTGGCCAGAAAATGCTGGCCACGGAGAAGGAAATGGGCGAGTTGACCCAAACCTTGGGTGAGGAGGAATTGGTCCGCGCGCTAGACGAAGGCAAACCTACTTGAGCAGGCTGCCCAATAAACCGCGAAACACTTTGCGGCCAACCTGACTGCCAAAGGATCGGGCGGCACTTTTGAAGAAGGCTTCGGTTACCGATTGACCGCCCGAACGGCTCGTACGGGTTGTGCGTTCGGTGCGCGTGGATCGTTCCGGTTCGCGTCGAGTCCGGCTCGTTTCGCGTTCTGCAGGACGGCTTGACGCGCGGCTGGTGCGGGCCTCGCGTTCTTCGGCTTGTGCGCGTTTGGCGGCTTCGGCTTCGGCCTCCGCCTGTTCAGCGCGTTTGGTCAGTTCTTCGTAGGCGGAATGGCGGTCCAACATTTGATCGTAGCGTCCGGCGAGAGGAGAGCCGGCAATTAGCTTTTTAACTGCATCAGGTGGAATCGGGCCAATTTGACTCTGAGGCGGGCGAATCAAAACCCGTTCGACTGGCGTAGGTGCGCCTTTTTCGTCCAACATGGAAACCAAAGCTTCGCCGATACCCAGTTGGGTAATGACTTCTTCCGTGTTGAGTTTGGGGTTGGGCCGGAAGGTGCGGGCTGCTGTTTTTATGGCTTGTTGGTCGCGCGGGGTAAATGCGCGCAGGGCGTGTTGGATGCGCAGGCCCAATTGGCCCAAGACCTCGTCGGGTACATCATCGGGGTTCTGCGAAATGAAATAAACACCGACCCCCTTGGATCGGATCAGGCGCACGACCTGTTCAATTTTGTCGACGACGGATTTGGGCGTCTCATCGAAGAGCAAATGCGCTTCATCAAAGAAAAAAACCAATTTCGGTTTTTCGGGATCGCCGATTTCGGGCAGGGTTTCAAACAGTTCGGAGAGCAGCCAGAGCAGGAAGGAGGCGTAAAGGCGCGGTGATTTGGAGAAGAGGATGTTAGCGTTGAGGATGCTGATCACGCCACGTCCACCAAAATCGGTGTGCATCAGGTCATCCAACTTGAGGGCGGGTTCGGCAAAAAAATGTTCGGCGCCTTGCTCTTCGAGTACCAGTAATTTCCGTTGGATGGCGCCTACGGTGGTGCGTGAAATGTTGCCATAACGCGCAGAGAGTGCTTTGGCTTCTTCGGCCATCCAGGCCAGAAGGGCTTGGAGGTCTTTGAGGTCGAGTAGGAGTAACCCTTCTTCATCCGAAATTTTAAAGGCCGAATACAGAACCCCTTCCTGCACGTCGTTCAGGCCGAGCATATTGGCCAAAAGCAGCGGCCCAATTTCGGAAAGGGTGGTGCGAACGGGATGTCCAATAGTCGCATGTAAATCCCAGAATAAACAGGGGTTCCCTTGGGGTTGGAACTGGGTTAGCCCAATTTTGGCCAAGCGTTTCTCAATTTTTTCGTTGGGCTGAATAGCTTGTGCCAGGCCACTGAGATCGCCTTTGACATCGGCCAGGAAGACGGGCACACCAGCCTGGGAAAAGCTTTCGGCCAGGACTTGAAGGGTGACGGTTTTACCGGTGCCGGTTGCCCCTGCGATGAGGCCGTGCCGGTTGGCCATTTTGAGTAACGCTTCACAGAGCCCCGATTCGGAGCCGCCAATTACCAAATTCTGCATGATTTCCTCCGTTGCCTATTCTAACCTGGGTCAGATCCCGACCCGTTTGTGTAAAATGGAATTGAGAATTTTCGAATATTTCCGATAGGGATGGTATCCCCTTTTTGAGGTTGCAGTGGCTGAGCCTTGGCAGACCTACCTAGAAACGAATAACCGCCCGCTTTTCTGCTTGGATGAGCGGATGAACTGTGTTTATGCCAATCGTCAGGCGGTGTCTGCGCTCAATGTAAGCGGTGTGAATGACCCTGAATGGCAAAAAATTGAGCAGGCCATTCGAGAGCACGGCTGGGAGCAAGCACTTCTGGAGGGTCCTTCTGGGTCCGGCCCGTTGCGCTTACAGGCCTGGCCGCAAGTCGAGAATTGGCCTTTGGTGCTGGAAATTCTATCCGATGCCAAAATTCCGATTGAGCGTGAAACTCAATGGTTGAAGTATGCCCTGGAAGCATCGGGCATGGGCGTTTGGAGTTGGAACCAACAGGATAACAAGGTCTTATGGAGCGAGCAGGTTGAAGCTATTTTTGGCCTGAAGCCGCGGACTTTTCCAGGCACGTTTGACGCGTATTGTCAGTTGGTTCATCCCGCTGATTTAGAAATGGTCCTTCAGCGGGTTCAGGAGAGCATGGCGCAAGGCAAGCAGTACACGATCGAGCACCGGGCCGTGCGACCGGACGGCAGCATCCGCTGGATTTGGGCCGTTGGCAAAGTGCGATTCGACGCGCAGGGCAAGGCCAACGGCATGCTCGGTGCCGTCCTGGATATTTCGCCCCGCAAGCATTTGGAAGCCATGTTGGCCTTGATCAGTCGGTCTAATGTGGAGAGTCACCCGCAAGGCTTCTTTGAAGGCCTTTTGGATTTGGTCAAGCAAGCCTTGGACTGTGAATCGGCGATTGTGGCCTTGTCTGAGCCGAGCGATCCACCGCGATTAAAATTGGAATGCGGTCTTGGCATTCATGAAAAATGGGCAGGGGCGTTGCTTCCGTTGGATGCGGAGCCATGGTCAGAAGTTCTAACCCAGACGCATTTGGTCGTGGCGCAAGGGGCAGAATCGTGCGGCGATCTTTTGCTCAAAGAACAGCAGGCCCAAGCTTTTGCCGGGGTGACTCTGATCGATGGTGATGGCCAAATTTTGGGTATTTTGGCGGCATTTTCACGGAACCCGTTTGCGCAGATCCAAACCGTTCGTATCCTTTTAGAAGTGATTGCCTCACGCGCAGCACGCGATATTGAGCGGGCGCATTACCTCAAGACCCTGCAGAACCAATCCTTACTGCTGGAGATCACGCAAAAAACAGCCCAAATTGGGGGCTGGCAGTGGGATCTTGAGCGCGAGCGGTTTTTTTGGACCAGTGAGACCTTTCAAATCCACCGGATTCCGGCGGGACAAGCGCCCAATTTTGAGGAGCTCTTGCGGATTTACACGGTGTCCAGCAGGCAACTGTTGCGCTACCACTGGCAGGAGGCACTGGAGACGGGACGTGCCTTTGAAATTGACCTGGAGCTGGATTTCAAGGAAGGCTCTCACTGGGTGCGTTGGCGCGGGGTTCCGACTCTGAAACAGGGAGAAATCCTCGCGTTCCACGGATCCGTTCAGGATATTCAGAAAAACAAACTGGCTCATTTTGAGAAGGATCGGTTGGTAGCCATCATTCGCGCCATGCCCGACTGTGTCGGTATTTGTGATGCGGCTGGCTTGCTCATGTACCTCAATCCGGCGGGCCGGCAATTTTTGGGGCTCAAGGCCAACGAAGCGCTAAACCGGCCGTTGCGCACTTATCAACCCGACTCCGAGTACGAGCGGTACGTGACGGTCATGTTGCCCGAGGCTGAACGGGAAGGCAGTTGGAGTGGCGAATCGATCTTCATTGATTCGGCCGGTGAAGAGGTTCCAGTTTCGCTGACGCTTTTGGCACATCGGGACCCGGCTGGAAAAATCGCTTTCCACTCGCTTTTGATTCGCGATTTACGGGCCAAGCGGATCCTGGAAACCCAACTGTTACAGTCCTCGCGAGTGGAAGCGTTGGGCCGATTAGCCGGTGGAATTGCCCATGATTTTAACAATCTCCTGACTTCCATCATGGGTTTTGCGGACTTGCTGGCCGAGTTTGTGCCGCAGGGCACTGGAAAGTCGTACCTGGAGCAATTGGTCTACGCCATTGAACGGGGCGCATCGCTCACTGGCCGACTCTTGGCATTTGCGCGCAAACAGGTGGTCAACCGCAAAAATTGTTATGTCAACGAGTTGGTGAAAAGTGCCGCGGATATGCTGGGCCGATTATTGGGCGAGGATGTTTCCTTGCGTTTAGAATTGGCCACGGATATCCCGACCATGAAGGCAGATCCCTTCCAATTTGAACAGGTCTTGATGAACCTGTGCCTCAATGCGCGTGATGCCTTGCCCCAAGGCGGCGAGATCGTGGTTCGCACCCGCCTGATCGAGGAGCCCAACGGTCATTGGGTGCAGATGTCCGTCATCGATGAAGGGGTGGGCATGCCGGCTGAGGTCTTGGAAAAAGTGTATGAACCGTTTTTCACGACCAAGCCGATGGGTAAGGGAACAGGCCTGGGTTTGGCGGTTTGTCACGGGATCCTGTCCCAAAACAAAGGCCGGATTGAAGTCACTTCCACGGTCGGGGCGGGCACGCAGGTGGTCACCTATTGGCCGCTCAGTGGTGAGTCGCCCAGTGACCGGATCCAAACCTCTGAACTACCCCGTTTTGGTAAAGAACGAATCCTTTTGGTGGAAGATGAACCGATGATTCGCGAACTTATCCATAACCTGTTGCAGAAGCTGGGTTACCAGGTCACTATTGCCGAGAATGGGCAAGTTGCATCCGAAATCGCACAGGCGCATGTTTTTGATTTAATTGTGACCGACGTGGTCATGCCGAAGATGGGCGGTCTGGAACTGGCCAATCTTGTGCGGGAGCAGAATCCGGACCAAAAAATCTTGTTTATGAGCGGTTACACCGACCGCACGACTCAAGACCCTGCTTTCCTGGACGTTTCCTCTTTTTTTATGGCCAAACCCTTTCATGTCAATGCGTTGGCGTCCATGATTGGGCGGATTATGGAAGGCAAGGAACCGGGTTTTTAAGGGATCGGGCGGTGTTCCACCCGATCCGAAATCTTGGGGTCTACAGTTTGGGGTAGATCGGTTTGATATCGACCGGGATATCGGCAAATCCATCTGTAATGGCTTTAACTTCTTCCGGCATGATGGCGTATTGGGCCAGGAAGGCCTTGGCGGCATCGTAGTCGCCAAGCGCCTGGATCATACAGACTTTATTGACCAGACTGCGGGTTGCTTCGACCATTTTCTCGAAGTTAACCGAATAACTTTTCGACTCCGCGTTGTAGCTGAACGCGCCCATTTCCTTCAGGTAGTTGTATTGGAAGGCCGCACCGCCACCATGTGATTCGTGGACACCAAAGCGCATGGAACGGAACAGGCCGGCAAAGTAGGTGGCTAGCAGTTTGTCCCGGTCCGCTGCGGGCATATCGCCGCGTTCCATGAGGAAGAGCAGGTTGTAGACGCCCATGATATCGGCCTTGCCTTCTTCAATCTTGGAATAGGTTTCCTGAAGGCGTGCACTCACGGTGGTTTCCTGGCCATCTACCGTAATGGTGCCGGGTCCGAGTCCGTGGGACAGTTCGTGGAAAAGCACTTCGTTAAAGAAATAATCAAAGTTGAGCAGTGCGCGTTGGTCTTCGGCCAGAACGCGTTGACCGATCGGGATCAGAATCTGGTCGTATTTGGCGTGCATGACGTTTTTGAGCATGACCTTTTTGGAACCTTTGAGTTCACGCACCTTTTCGTCGTTGGGTAAATTGAATGCAATCGTTTGAACGCCGGGCCGGTTATCACCCCCACCCATGACTTGATCGACGACGGCCAGTGGCGATTCACTGCCGCGTTTAAAGTTTTTGTGCTCATCAGGGATTGGCAGGTTCTTCTCAAAGTCCGGCAGCATGGATTTGTAACGATCCAATTTGGCCGATTCTTCGGGGTTCCGCACGGTTAAAAAGATCTCGAAAAACGTTTTCAATTCAAACAGGCTGTCGGTGTAGACCTCATAGGGACCAATTGCAACTTCGATTTCGCCATTCAAATCCATCCAGGCCATTTCGGATTCCTGGTAGTCATCGGTGCGGAAGGCTGTGGCCCGCAGGGTCAGGAATTTTTTGAGATTTTCGTTTTCGGTGAGGGCAGCTGCTTCTTCCAGGATTTTCGCTGCGGCCTCAATTTCGCCGGCATAGGCCATCGAATAAGGAACGGCAACGAGCCCTTCTGCTGTGCGTTGAATTACGGTGTAAGGACTGCGAAAAGCGGCTTCTTGATCGGGATGATCGGTGACCCACTGCTCAAATTCCTCTTTGATCAAGTCGCTGGGATAAACGCCAGCACCCAAGGGGCGCGGGGTTGTGCCATAAAACGGTTCGTTGTGTTTCAAGGTATCCCACGGTCCAAAATGCAGGTCAAACATGGCCAGAACGGATGCTTTATTCGGCAGTTGACTGGCTTCGATTTCCGCCCGAATTTCGGGGTTTTTGGCATAGGTTTGTTTCAGATAGATGGAATCGATGAGCGGACCCAACTCGGCGAGTTTGGAAAGGGTTGCCCGTTCGGAAGGTTTCATAAAGCTCAGATCGACCTGCATCTCGGTGGGTGCGAACTTGGCGACTTCTTGGGCTAAAGTGTCTGTTTTGGGTTGGGTTTGAGTGGTTTGCGTGTCTGAATTGGATTTTTGGCCGCAGGCCATACAGGCCAGAATGAGGCAACAACTTATCAATCGCATCGTGTCTCCTTGTAGTGGGTTAATCATTCCAGCTTCGTCCGCCTTGAACCGTTTTGAAGCGGTGGCGTGAGCTGGGTTTTTGTTTTTGGGCATAGGCAATCAGGCTGCCGCAGACGAATCCACCCAAATGGGCCAGGACGGCAACTGGTGAGAGCTTGGCAATCATCTCCGGGATGCCAACCAGGACCTGCGAGGCGATCCAAAGGATAACTAAGGCCAAAATGGGTGCGCGGAAATCGTGGCTCTTGCCCAAGAATCGGAATTTCAGTTGGAACATATGATTGTGGAACCAGACGCCATAGGCACCTAACATGCCAGAAATGGCGCCGCTGGCGCCGATGACAGGTGCACTGGATTCCGTATTAAACAGCACGTGTGTTGCAAAGCCGGCAGCCCCGCAAGCCAGGTAGAAAAAGAAAAAACCGAGGCTGCCCATGCGCGCCTCTAAATTTCGGGCAGTGAACCAGAAAAAAAGCGCGTTCCAAAAGATATGGCCAAAATTGGCGTGCAGGAAAAGGGCCCAAATCAGGCTCAACCAGGCTGGCACATGTTGGGGAAAATTCTCGGGCGCAAACCATTGTTGCGGGATGACGCCGCCCAACGAAAACGCATTGCCGGGCCCACCTGTCACGCGGTAGGTGGCCAGAAACGAGAGCACCATCAAGCTGAGCAGGATGTAGGTTACTTTGCGCGAACCCCGTAACAGGGTTTGATCACCAATAAAGAACATCGCCAAAACTCCGGGCCATAGACTAGCATGAACCGTGCTTGGGTTGGGCCAAGCGATTGTAACTTTATGGACTTGCACCCGGCGCGGAAGGGGCTGGCGAACTGGGTTGGAAGCCAAAGCGATCCGGTGCACGACCAATCAGAATTACCGCAATAATTTTGGGTACGTACTCTCGTGTTTCTTCGGGCAAGGCGCGAATGCGGTAGAGGTACCAAAAGTTGCGCTGCTTGATTGGATCCGAAACCTTGCGAATTTCGCCGCGAACCCGGGTTGGTCCCAAATTGTAGGCGGCCAGGGCCAGCATGATCGAGGATCCCGTGCCGAACTCCAGAATTAAATCGCGAATATAACGACTGGCAGCGTATGTCGCTAGCTTGGGGTCTAATCGGTCGTCTTGTTGCTTGTTGACTTTAAGGCCATAGGCGCGAGCGGTCGCCGGCAGGAATTGCCAGAGCCCAACCGCGCCAGCTTCGCTGCGTGCCTGATGCTTCAGACCGCTCTCGACCAAGGCCATATAAGCCAGATCCGGTGGCAGGTTTTGTTCCTTAAAAATAGCTTTCATTTCCATTAAAAAGGGTTGGGCATCGGTAAGCGCATTCTCCATATGCTCTCGATCTGGGCCTTTGTATCGGGAAATGTAGTAGCGTACCTGTTGGTGGAATTCTGGCGGAATACTGTATTCATTTGCGCCGAATTCTTTGAGCAGGCTCTTGATTTCGGACTCGATGGTGTCCGCCTCCTGATCGCGTTTGCCCAGTTCGTAGAGTAGATTGCGTTGGATTTGCATGGCCCGCCGCTGGTAGTCATTGATCTGCTGGATCAGCTTTTCCATTTCATCGGGATCGTCTGCTTTGGCCAACTGGATTTCCAATTGGGTTAATTGAGCATCAATTCGGTCCTTGGCAGAGTTGAGTTTGCGCACCGTGAAAAAGAAAAAGGCGCAAACGGAGAGCAATAAAAAGCCTGCGGTTAACAAAGTGATGCGGTGGCGGCGATGGTGTTTATCGATCAAAGCGCGAACCACATCGGCCATGATGATGTGGGTTTGGCCACTCTGGCTGAAATCGCGCGCCTCGCGTGCTTTGTGAACGGCGACCTGAACCAAAGCAGCTGTTTTCGATCGGTCCTTGACCGCTTTGGTTTGGCCGGTTTGGAACTGCAGGGTTTCTCCGGCATTGTGATCTGAAAAATCGGTGATCAAAAACCGGAAACGCGGCCCATTTTTGCCCAGTTGAATAATGTCTCCGGATTGTAAGGCGACTTCCTCAATGGATTCGCTATTGTGCAAGGTCCCGTTGCGGCTCTGTTTGTCGATTAACCAATATTGGTCCTCGCGGCGTGTGATCTCACAATGGCGACCGGACACAAACGCGCTGCCCTCACCATCGATGACCAGATCACAGGAGCCGGTGCGGCCGAGCACGAAGACGGGTGCAGAAATGGGCGTGCGCGGTTGCGCGCCGTCTGCAGTCACATTTTGCAGCCAGGCGAGGCGATCGGATTGGGGAGGGGTTTCAGGCGCGTGCATGGGAAATTGAAGTCATTTCACCACATTGCCAGATTTTGTAAATCGCTTTTTGTTGCGGTCAGGATTTTGGGTATGATGGGGGCACCAACCAAGACCGGAGCCAATATGTTGCTAATGCTGATGTTTTCGATCTGGGCCCAGGGCACGGTGTACACCAATGCAGTGGCCTACACGCTCGATCCCCAATCGCCCCAAGTCCGCCATTTTGCGGTGGAGAACGGAAAATTTGTATGGCTCGGTCAGGACTTGTCTGAGCTTGGACCCATGGCCGAATGGCCGCGGATTGATTTGGCGGGAAAAACGGTGTTACCGGGCCTGATTGATGCGCATGCCCACCTCCTGGGTTTGGGCAATACCTTGTTTGAGGTCGATTTGGTGGGCACTGCGTCCTATCAAGAGGTCATTGATCGGGTGCGCCAATTTGCGGATAAGGTACCCACCGGTCAGTGGGTGGTTGGACGTGGCTGGGACCAAAACGATTGGGTCCAAAAAGATTTTCCTGATCACCAGGCGCTTTCAAAGGCTATTCCCGACCATCCCGTTTACCTGACCCGCGTGGATGGTCATGCTGCCTTGGTCAACACCATGGCGATGGTTCGAGCGGGTTTAACCGCTGAAACGCCGGATCCACCGGGCGGTAAATTGCTGCGTGCCGATGGCAAACTCACCGGGGTACTCATCGACCTCGCAACCGATTTGGTGGCCTTGCCGCAACTGGATTCTGCCCAGATCGAGGCGCGCCTTCTGGCCGCAGCTCAACTGGCCAATCGCAACGGGTTGACCGGAATCCACGATGCTGGGGTCAGTGCCAAAGAATTGCGGGCCTACGAGGCGCTTGCCCAAAAGGGTGACCTGAGTTTGCGCATCTATGCCATGCTGAGTCAGAACCCCGAGACGCTTAAAGAAGAAATGCCCAAAGGGCTGCGACTCAACGCGTTCGACGGATTTCTGACCGTGCGCAGCATCAAGTGTTATATGGATGGCGCCTTAGGTTCGCGTGGCGCATGGCTCAAAAAACCCTATAGCGACGATCCGCACCAACACGGGTTGCAATTGACCCCGGGCCCAGCCATGGATGCCTTGCTGGACCGTGCGCTGCAGGCCGGGTTCCAAGTGAACACCCACGCCATTGGCGATCAAGCCAACGCGTTTACCCTGGAAGCCTATCATCGTGCGCTTGCCAAGTTGGGTAGTCCCAAGGATCGCCGTTTGCGCATTGAACATGCCCAGGTCCTGGACCCTGCCGATTTTCACTATTTTGTTGAGGATGGGATCGTGCCGTCCATGCAACCGACCCATTGCACTTCAGATATGCCTTGGGCACCAGATCGACTCGGCTCAGACCGGATCAAGGGCGCTTACGCCTGGCGATCGCTGCGTGAATTGGGTCTCAAAATTCCCATGGGTTCCGATTTTCCAGTTGAAGGGGTTTCGCCCTGGGATGGCTTGTATGCGGCGATAACCACCCAAGACAAGCAGGGTCACCCGCCGAATGGGTATCGACCCGACCAGAAACTGAAGCGCGAGGAGGCGCTCTTGGGATTTACCTTGTGGGCGGCCTATGGCGCATTTCAGGAAGATCAACTCGGCTCTTTGGAAGTGGGCAAATTCGCCGATTTTGTGGTGATCGACCGCGATTATTTCACATGTCCTGTCGCACAAATTCCCCAAATCCAGGTCCTTCGAACGGTGGTCCATGGCCAGCAACGGTATGTGCGGGAGTGAGTGATGCGCGGCCCGGAATTTGCTTGGCCTAATTCAAAATCCCAAGGGCATGGAGCTAACCCATGACTCTTTTTCTCGCCATGCTGTGGATCCAATCCGGATTGCGTTTTGTGCAACCCGATGGCGATGTCTTTGCGGGCAACACGCAAGTTGTCCTGGAAACGGATCGCGATCCCGAAAATATTGTCGGTTTGGAACTCTTTGTAAACGGGCGTTCCATTCGCTACCAGGCTGAATTGCCATTTGAGTTCACGATCGATTTTTCGGAGTATGGTCAGGGCGAAATTGAGCTGAAAGCGGTATTGTCTTTGTTCAGTGGTGATCCGATCGTCGCCGTAAAAAACGGTCGAAATTTCGCCCAGTTCTTTAATGAGAACGTGGTTTATGTTTCGGTTCCGGTTTTGGTGCAAGGCACGGAAAAAACAGCGATACCGGAGCTAGGGCCGGAATCTTTTGAGTTGCGGGTCGATGACAAGCTGCAAAAAGTGGAGGAAGTGTATACGACCGAACGCCCGATTAACGTGGTTGTTCTAATCGATTGTTCAGGCTCCATGGAGGGCCGTTTATCTTTCGTGAAGAGGGGGGTCAACCAGTTTCTCGATTTGTTGAAACCCATCGATCCTGTTCAAATCATGGGCTTTAATGCGGAAACCTTCCAGGTCTGTGACTTTGAAACGGATAAGGAACTGGTGAAACGCAAGATGGTGCCCATGCGACCGGGCGGCGATACGAACTTGTACGGTGCGTTGTGGTCCGGGGTCAATGCCGCAACGAAGACCTCAGGCCGGCGTGCGGTGCTTCTGTTCACGGACGGACACCAAGAAGTCAACAAAAAACCCGAAAATTACCTGGAAAAGAGCCTGGAGGAGTGTGTTCAGCTGGCCCAGTCCAACGGGATTCCCGTCTTTACCATCGGTGTAGGGCCGGCCGTCGTGCCCGAGATTTTGCAAGCGGTTTCGGATGAAACGGGTGGACGCGCATTTGTCCTGCGCAATCGCGCCAGCATTGTCGAAGCCTTTCAATCAATTGGCCATCAACTTGGCCAGCAGTATGTGCTTTGCTACTATTCTGCCAACCATCGGGCCGGCTGGCATACGGTTGATCTGGAAGTCCCGCAGTTCAAACTTGAATTGCACTATCCCCAAAGACTTTATTTTCAGTAATTAGCCGTGGCCTTTTCGGGTCTTTGAAGTTAATGGGGATTTGAAACAATATTTTCGTGACAATCGTAATCCACCCACGTTAATGATAAGGGTTGGGGACATTTTTTTGGGGGAACCATGAAGTTTGACGATCGAATTTTGCGTGTCTTTTTAGGATTGGCTATTGTGGTAACGGCTTTCGGATTTTGGACCGATTGGCGTTTTTCTTGGGTCAGCCGCGCAAAAGATGCCAACCTTGAAAGCCAGCCGGAAGGCGACCAGGACAGAGTTAAGGATGCTTTGGACAGTGTGGAAAAGAACATGGGCCAAGGCGCACCGATCCCGGTAGAGGCCTCAGAAGCGGTTAAAGGTTCATTAATCCAAAGGGTTTCTGCCCAGGGTCGGGTCTTTGCCTATAAACAAACCGATTTGGTCTGCGAACTCTCCGGTCGCTTGATTTCGATTGCGGTCAAGGACGGTCAGATGGTGAAAAAGGGCGAGGTGATTGCGCAAATCGATGATCGCGAATACCAACTCAATTTGCAGGAAGCCGAAGCCAAGTACCTGGCCGCTTTAGCGGATTATGTGACCTTTGACCAGGCCATGAAAGCTGAGGCGCAAAATCAAAAGGACCCCAACCAAAAAATCGAAGAGTTAAAGGCCCAACTCGCCTCAGGCAAAATCACCAAGGAAGATTTCAGGCAGCAAAGTTTTATGCTGGAACTCGAGCAGGTTCGGTCCGGATCCAAACGCACCGAAGTCATTGCGGCCAGAACACTGGATCAGGCCAAAACGGCTCTGGAGCGGGCAAAAATCAACCTCGAGAAATGTACGATTCGCGCGCCCTTTAACGGGGTTGTTTTCGACTTAGGCGTGGCTGAAGGCCAGTTACTGGGTGCCAGTACCAAGCTAGCTCGACTGGTGAATACCCAAGACATTGTTGTCAAGGCCAAGGTTTTGGAATCTGAAGTCGGTGGGATTGTGGTGGGCCGGCCCGTCAGCATTAAATTCCCCGCTCTGGCCGATATGGATCGAGTCGGGGGTACTGTTGAAGCGGTTAGCCCTTTTGTGAATGAAGCAGATAAAACTGTTGACTGTATCATTCGCTTTACCAACCGCGAAGAACGGATTAAACCGGGCATGTTTGCCGAGTTGGTCATCGACAGCAAGGTGTTTGAAGA
Source organism: Acidobacteriota bacterium (assembly GCA_020637335.1). Taxonomy (GTDB): domain Bacteria; phylum Acidobacteriota; class Holophagae; order Acanthopleuribacterales; family Acanthopleuribacteraceae; genus JACJWC01. Next base: position 58,499 of record JACJWC010000017.1, read on the forward strand.
CGTCCTGATGGTGCCCAAAACAGCCATATTGCCGCGAGATAACCGCAAAGTGGTGTTTAAAATCAAAGATCAGCACGCTTTGTGGGAATACGTGGAAACCGGGGTTGAAAACGACAAATTTGTTCAGATCACCAAGGGCGAAATCCAGCCCGGAGATATGGTTTTAACCAATAATCATTTCACGATGGGCCACGACACCTTGGTCGAAATCGTCCAATAAGCGCGGCACCAACATGATTGCACTTTCACTTCGCCGACCGGTGACCGTCTTTATGGCGGTTTTGTTAATCCTTTCCTTGGGTTATCTGGGTTACTCCAATTTGGGACGGGACCTGCTGCCCGATATCGCTTACCCCTCCTTGACCGTCATGACCAAGTACGAGGGGGCAGCGCCTCAAGAGGTTGAGGAATTTATCACCAAACGCCTGGAATCGGCTCTGTCCACCGTCAAAGGCAAACGCAAAATCGAAAGTATTTCGCGCGAAGGGATCTCGCTCATCACCATTGAATTCCAATGGGGCGAGGATATGCAGTTGGCCATCCTGCATGTACGCGAAAAGTTAGATATTGCGCGCTTCCAAACGGGTTTTCCTCAGGATGCCGAACGCCCCAATATTTTGCGCTGGGATCCGTCTTCCAAGCCCATTGTGGGTTTGGCCATTTCTGCGCCGACCAACATTCTTAACCTGCGCGACGGCGTGCACGATGTGATCAAGCCTCGCTTGGAGCAGTTGGATGGCGTGGCCCTGGCCCAAATTTCGGGCGATGTAGAACGGGTTATCGATGTGGAAGTCGATCCACAGAAAATCTCTCTGTATGGCCTGGATTTGGAAACGGTTTCATCCGCGATCCAACGCGCCAATGGCACGATTGCTGGCGGCACGATCAAAAAAGGCCGTTACCGCTATGCCTTGCGCACCTTAGGCGAGTTTGATTCTGTTGAGGAAATTGCCCAGGTCGTTGTGGCGCGCCGCAATGGTACCTCGATTCGGATTTCGGATATCGCCCGGGTGCGTGACACTCTGAAGGATCGGGAAGCCATGGCTTTCGTTAATGGCACCGAGGCGATTGGCTTATTGATTTACAAAGAGGCCGGTGCCAACACGATTGAAACCACAAAACTGGTTAAAGCCTGTTTGGAAGAGCTGAAAAAGACCCAGCCAAACTACACCATTACCCTGGCCTTTGAAGAGGCGAAATTCATTGAACAAGCCCTGAATAACGTCTGGATTTCTTTGTTGTTTGGCGGAATTTTTGCCTTTCTGGTGCTGGTCCTTTTCCTGGGTGATCTGAAATCGCCGATCTTCATTTTCTTGTCGATTCCCATCTCAATCGTGACGACCGTGGCCCTGATGTACTTTGGCGATGTCTCGCTGAATATTATGTCGTTGGGCGGATTGGCGCTGGGGATTGGCATGCTGGTCGACAACTCGATCGTTGTGCTGGAGAACATTTATCGCTACCGCGAAATGGGCTATTCCGCCCGGGATGCGGCCTTTCAGGGTGCCAAAGAAGTGGCCGCCCCGGTTACCGCTTCGACCTTCACCACCATTGCGGTTTTTTTCCCCATCGTTTATTTAAAAGGCATCACAGGCGAACTGTTTGGTGAACAGGCTTTGACAGTAACGTTCTCCATGTTGAGTTCCCTGGTTGTTTCGATTACGGTCCTGCCCTTATTAACCGCCCTGTATGACATTTTTAAAGGTCGGGACAGCTTACCAGCTCAGCTCCCCGCGATGCCGGTGGTGGAAGCGGCTCAAAACCCACGTGACTTGTGGTTTTGGCGTTGGTGGGAATACATCGCTATTCTCGTTCTGGCCACAGTGGTTTTGGGTGCTTTCAAAATGGACTGGTGGCGTCTCTTGTACGTGGCGATTGGCATCCTGGTGTTGCCACTGGTTTTGTTCCTGCTCAAGTGGGCATTTACCTTTGTCCTGGCCCTGATTTTTCAGGCGGTTGCTTTTGCCCTGCGGTTGGGGAGTTCGGGCTCGAAGGGTTTACTCAACCGCGTGATCCTACCTGTTTTCAACTACGCTTTTGCCCGCTTTGAGGACGTGTACCATGCCGTTTTGGTCTGGGCGTTGGAGCGCAAGTTCATGGCTCTGAGCATGTCGCTTATCGTTTTGGCCTGCGGCGTTTTTGTCATGACCCACCTCAAAAAGGAGCTGATGCCAAAATCCGCTACCGGCCAGTTCCTGGTGGAAATGAAATTGCCACCGGGTTCAGCCATTGAAGTGACAGCCGATATGGTGACGCGTTTTGAGGAGGCCTTATTGCGCGATTCGGCCGTTGATGTGGTCTTCAGCCAGGTCGGCGCGTCCGATGCCAACGTCGCGCAACTCTTGCGCGATAGCGGTATGAACACGGCGCAATTATCGGTTAAGTTGAAACCTCAGTATGTTTCGCTCGCGGAGGTGTATCGCCTTTCCGAGTTTATGCGCGAATACGGGCGCAATTTCCCCCAGGTCCAGCTCAGTTTCATCGAGAGCGAATCATCCTTTGAAGACTTACTTGCGGCTGAGGGGGGTGCCGGTTTTCAGGTCCAGTTGGAAGGCGAACGTTTTGATGAGCTGTATGAAGCCAATGACTCGGTCCTTGCCGCACTGGCCAAAATTGACGGCCTCAAGGATATTCAATCCACCTTGACCCGCGATTATCCACAAATTCAGGTCACCTTGAACCGCGAAAAAATCGAGCGCTATGGATTTACTGTTCAAGGGGTTGGCCAGTTCTTTTCTGGCGGCATGCGCGGTGCGCAGGCAACGGAATTCAAGGAATTTGACAAACGCATTGATGTGCGGGTGCGCTTCCCGGAAGCGGAACGCGAGAACTTTGACAAGATCCTTGCCTTGACCTTGACCTCCCCGGATGGTTCCCCTGTTCCGATGACGGACTTGTTGCAGGTTGAGGTGATTCAAGGTTCCAAGGAGATCCGCAGGGTTGATCAGAAACGGGTAGCTCTGATTTCTGCCGATTTGGCCGGCAAAAAAATCTCAGAAGTGGTCCCGGCCGTGCAGGCCGAATTTGCATCCATGCGTTTTCCAAACTCGGTTTCCAAACCGCGTTTGGTCGGGGAACAGTCGGGCATCCAGAATTCGTTCAGCCAATTGATTTGGGCTTTCCTGCTTTCGAGCCTGTTGGTCTATATGATTATGGCGGGCCAGTTTGAGTCGATTGTCGCGCCTTTTGTGGTCATTTTTACCGTTCCGATGGGTTTGATTGGGACGGCGGCCATCCTTTGGGCATTTGGTCAAACGATCAATATCATGTCTTTGATTGGTCTGGTGGTTTTATCTGGCATTGTGGTTAATGATGCCATCGTCAAGGTGGATTTTATTAAAAGCGCCAATGAAGCCGGTATGTCGATCCGCGAGGCGATTTTCAAGGCCTCAAAAGTGCGTCTGAGACCCATTTTGATGACGACCGCGACAACGGTTTTGGGCCTGCTGCCCATGGCCTTTGGATTAATGCCCTATTTGGTGAATCGCTCCTTCCTGGCCCCTGTTTTTCAGGCAGTGGACCCCGCCTTAGTTGGTTTGGGTCTACCTGTGATGAGCGAACTTTTTTCTGGGCAAGGTGCCGAAATTCAACAACCCATGGCTTTGACAATTATTGGGGGATTGACCTGTGCAACCTTGATGACCCTAGTCCTGATTCCGCTGCTGTACGAAGTTTTCATGCGCGATCGATCGCCCCAACCGGATAACACCGCTGAGGGGACGCAGACGCCTGCTTTGGAGTCAGCCACATGATTGAGTTTTGCCTGCGCCGCCGCGTTACGGTGGGGATGTTTTATATTGGCGTGGTTTTATTGGGCTTTATCTCCTATCAAAACCTCTCCATTGAAGGTCAACCGGATGTTGAATTGCCCCAGTTGGTGATCTCGTCCAATTGGCCAAATACCCCACCCGAAGTGGTTCAGGTCTTCCTCACCTCACCCATTGAGGAAGTTTCCGCCCAACTGGATGGTCTGGAAGAAATGACCTCCAGTTCGACCACGCGCAGCGGTTGTCAGGTCACCTTGAAGTTCAATCGCGATACGGATATGGAGTTTGCGCGTTTGGACTTAAACGAACGGCTCTCCAAATTGCGCAGCGAATTGCCGCCCGGTGCCTCGCAACCCATTATTTCCAGTCTGAGCAATGAAGCCCTGGAGACATCCGCCCTGATTACCTTGTCCATATCGGGCCCGTACGACTTGCAACGGCTTTCCGACATTGTCGAGGACGATATTGTCGCGGCGATCAACTCGGTTGAGGGTGTGGCGCGGGCAACGCCCTATGGCATTCGCAATAAGGAACTCAAAATTCAGCTCAATCGCGATGCTATGGACCTTTACCAACTCGTACCCGAGCTGGTCACGCGAAAAGTAGTGGAATTGACGCGTACTTACGAAACCGCCCGGATCACCTTGGACAACCGCGAAATGACGGTGACCATTGCCAACAGCATTCCCGACCTGCAAACCATGCAGGACCTGATCATCCTGCAACGCGGGGATCAGGTCATTCGGTTGCGCGATTTGGGCGAATCTACGATTGGCTTTGCCGATGTGCGCAGTTTGGCCCGTTTAAACGGTAATCCGACCTTGACTGTTGCGGTCGAAAAAGAGGTAGGTGCCAATCTGATTGAGACGGCGCAGCGCGTGCATCAGACGGTGGATGAATTGGGACCACGCCTGCCAAAAAATTTGAGAATTGACTGGGTTGCCGACGAGGGCAAACTCATGCAGGAACAATTAAATTCAGTGTATGAACGGTCCTTGTGGTGCGTGGCCCTTATCATCATTCTGTTGTTGATTTTCCTGCGCTCAGGCTCTGCTGCTTTGGTCATCACCTTGAACATCCTGTTTTCGGTCCTGATCACGATCAATTTCATGTACTACTTCGATATTACCTTTAACATTGTCACCTTGAGTGGCTTGGCCATTGGTTTCGGCATGTTGGTTGACAATGCGATTGTGGTTCTGGAGAACACGTTTCGCTTACGTGAAGAGGGTCTATCGCCCATGGCTGCGGCTCTACAGGGCGCCAAAGAGGTGGTTTGGGCCATTTTGGCTTCAACCTTGACCACGGTTGCCGCGTTTAGCTGCATGTTATTTTTGAAGGACCGGTTGGCCGTGGCCTACGGGCCATTGGTTTTGTCGGTCATTTTTAGTCTGTCAGCGTCTATGCTGGTTTCCTTCACGTTTACGCCGCTTTTGTGCTTGATGATTCGCGGCAGCGGCATCAAGGGTTCCGGACGGGCTAACGCCTATCAGCGCTTCACTGGCGCTGCCCTGGACCAATTTAATCGCGGTTACACGGCCCTGGTCGGGTTTCTGCTCAACCACAAATTGATGGTGGCCAGCCTTGTCGGTTTTGCCGTGTTCTTTTACTGGCGCGGATTTACCGAACTGGACCGCGGCAACTTTTCCTTTTTCTCCAATCGACAAGACAATTTGATGGTGTTTGTGCGCATGCCGGAAGGGGCTGAACTGGAGACCGCCGACGATGTGATTCGTCAGTTTGAACAGCCGCTTTTGGGTGTTTCGGGTTACAAGGACATGATGGTGCGCGTCAACCAGAACATGGCCTCACTGCAACTCTACTTTGATCAGGACATGCTGAAAACCCCTATTCCCACGGTTTTAAAGAGTCGCTTAATTGGGATCGCGCAAGGGTTTGCCGGGGTTTCCATGGGCGTTTTTGGCATCACCACGGATGACAACTATTTTGTCGGTAACGTGGGCATGGAGACCTACAACAGTTCCATCCGGATTCTCGGCTTCAATTACAAACAATTGATGAAGTTCAGTGAGGACGTGCTGGCCCGGGTCAAACGCAATCGCCGAGTGAAGGGCACCAATATCCGCACGATTGAAAATATGCGCGGCGCCCAAGACCAAACCGAGACGGTGTTGGTTATCGATCGCGAGGCGTTGCGCCATTACGACATCGACATTCAGTATTTGCTCGGCTTCATCAGCAGTAATTTACGCCTGGAGACCCTGACCTATACCAAATATCAGGGCGAGGAAATGCTGCTAAAAATTAAGTTCGACAATGCCGATGAATTCGACATCAAGGACTTGGAGGATTTGACCGTACGGACTGCCGACAATCAACGCATCCGCCTGGTTGATTTGGTCCACCTGGAAACGCGCGATGTGCCTGGGGGCATCGGACGCAAAGACCAGCAGTATTCCGTGCTGTTACAGTGGGAGTTCCGGGGGACGCAAAAGAAAGCAGACCAGTACAAAGAAGCCGTTTTTGCCGCCTTGGAATTGCCGCCCGGGTACAGTAAGGAAATCGATTACACGTCCAATCTCTCAGATAAGGAAGAGGAAAACTTTGTTTTCGTCGTGCTATTTGCAGCTGCCTTGGTGTTTCTAATCATGGCAGCGCTGTACGAGAGCATTATCGATCCGATTGTGATTATGGTGACAGTTCCGCTTTCGTTTGCCGGTGTGGTCTGGATCTACCAATACACGGACAAAACCTTTGATTCGACCAGTTGGGTTGGCCTGATTATTCTGGCAGGGATTGTCGTCAATAACTCGATTTTGTTGGTGTCACACATTAACGAAAAAGTGCGCGGTATTGCTGAGACAGGGCAAAGCCTGAACAGCGCTGTTATCGAGGCCTGTCGCGATCGGTTAAGACCGGTCTTATTGACGGCCCTGACGACCGTTATTGGCTTGCTCCCGCTTCTTGATGATTTTGTGCGATGGTTCCTGGACAAGCTCAATTGGCTGTTCTCATCGGTCGGGCTTCAATCCGTCGTCCAGCAATTGACCGCATTGCTCAGCCAGACCAGTAGTGGCGACGCGAATCAGGGCCTGGACCAAACGATTAGCATGTTTTCTAGCCTTTCTCGCGCAACGGTCGGCGGCATGATTTCCGCCACCGTTTCGACCCTGTTAATCATCCCGGTTGTGTATGTGATCTTTTTCCGTTTTAAACAGTGGTTGCATGCGCGCATCAACGAATGTTTCCAAACTTTTGAAGGAAGCACGGGTCCCTCTGATCCAGTGCCCGGGCCAGATGCGCTCCTTCAAGCCCCGGAAAAGATTCTGTAAAAGCTGGGGAAAAACAAAAAATTCGGCTTGCCGCAGGGGTCTCCAGCATTCATCATATGCTGTGAGACTCAGGGCCAATTAGAATGGGTTCATAAAAGACTCTGCGCGGGTTCGCCCGGGGTTTTCTGTGAATTCTGGCGCTTGACCATTGCTTGAGCCTTTTAGTAAGATTCAAGGTCGCGGTCAGCCAAGCATTTTTTACCCCTATCAAAGTCAATAATCGGAGGTAGTTTCTCGTGGGAGTAATAGTCAAGTATATTATTGAGGGCGGTCTCTTCATCATGGTTCCCCTGGTGGTCCTGTTGTTAATCGGACTCACCTACATCATCGAGCGTTTTGTTGCCCTTGCTAAAGCCAAAATCAACACGGCCGACTTTTTGACCAAGATTCGCGCCGCCCTGAAAAATAAAAACGTAAAAGAAGCCGTTCAGGTTTGCGAAACTTTTAAAGGTCCTATTGCATCGATCCTGAAAACAGGTCTGATGAAGTTCGGCGATCCCAAAGAAGAAATCGAAAAGTCCATGGAAAACGCTGCCATGCACGAAATTGCGCGACTGGAACGCGGCTTGCCGGTTCTGTCCTCGATTTCCAACCTGGCCCCGATCCTGGGCTTCTTAGGAACGGTTACCGGTATGATCAACTCGTTCGACGCTTTGTCCCAATTGAATGATCCGGGCGCAGTTGCTGCCGGTATTTCTCAGGCGTTGATCACGACCGCTGGCGGTCTGATCGTTGCGGTTCCCACCCTGCTCGCTTATTCCTACTTCACCACACGCGTGAACGCCTTTATTCGCGAAATTGAATCCGCATCAGCTGTTCTGATGGAATCCTTCTCGCAAATGGAGCGCTCTTACTAATCGTCCACCCCAGAAAAGGAGACTGGCATGAAAATCAAGAAAACGAAAAGTCTAGAGGCAAACATTCCAACTGCCTCCATGGCTGATATCGCTTTTCTTCTGATCGTCTTCTTCATGATTTCCACAGTTTTCCAGGTCGATAAAACCCAGGTCCGTCTGCCCAAGAGTTCGGAAACAACTCGCGAAGATGTGGTCAAAGGTTCGGCCTTTGTGGTGGTTACCAAAGATGGCGTGATTAAAGTTTCAGACGGCCAAGAAGATTCTCGTCTGGTAAATCCCGAGGAGGTCGTGATCAATGCTGCGGCTTGGATGAACAAAAATCCTAGCCAGCCGATCGTGATCAAGGCCGATGCCGAAGCGGAATACGGGAAAGTGGAAGATGTCGTAGACGCCCTGCGTGAAGCGGGTGCAACCAACCTGAAGTTTTTGACAGATGCGGAAAAAGGGGGGGGATCTTGAAACTCAATCGCAAAGAAGAAAATCCTGAAATCCCAACTGCCTCCATGGCTGATATCGCGTTTCTGCTGATTGTCTTCTTCATGTTGACCACCGTTTTCTCGACCAATAAAGGCGTGGAACACCTCCTGCCCCCGCAGGAAGATATCCCTGAAAACGTCGACAACGAAGAATCGATTTACATTCAGATTTTTCCCAGTGGACAATTCCAAATCGATCGAAAACCTTACACCATTGAAGACGCTGATGAGGTTTATAACTACGTTATGAGCAAAGTTCAGCAAAACGCTCAGAAGCCCATCATTATCCATACCAACCGCGAGGCAAAGTACGGGGACATGATGATCATCCTGAGCGAGGTGAAACGGGTTGGAAAAGACTTAAAAGCCAATCTGGCCATTACGTTACCGTCCCGCGAGGAACGTCAACGCTATGACCAATTCCAAGGCTCACTCTAAAGGAAAGGAGGTCTCTCATGGCCAATAAAGACGTTATTGTACCCAAGTTCGAAGATGGCAAGGATCATTCACCCATGATGGCCATTGCCTTCGAAGACGCTGGGGACCAAGCTTATGTCAAAAACGCTTTGACCTTTGCTCTGGTACTTACCCTTGTTGTCATCTGGGCTCCTTTCCCCAAGTTCAGTGGCAAAGTTTTCGATGTTCAGCAAAAGGACAACAAACCGCAAAAACGGAAGGTCCTTAAGCCACCACCGGAAAAACCCATTGAACGGGTCGAAGTCCAGGAAAAACGTACCAAAAAAATGCCCATGCCGGATTTAACCCCGGATGAGCCCGAACCGATCGTTCAACCAGAACCCCCACCCGAACCGGAAGTTTCTTTCACCGATGATTGGGAAATCGGCATCCCCGATGGCCCACCTGAACCGCAAGCCGATACGATCGCGCGCGTGGGTACGGTCGGTGTAGAAGCCCCCATTTTCACCCAGCGGGTGAAACCCAAGTTCCCGGAACGGGCTGCCAAAATCAAATTGCAGGGTTATGTAATCCTCGAAGCGATTTTGCGCAAAGACGGTGGAATCGATGACATCAAAGTCTTACGTACCCTGGGTAAAGGGAAATTCGGGTTTGAGGATGAAGCTATTACAGCCCTCAAACAATGGAAATTCCTGCCCGGTAAAGTGAATGGCCAACCGGCCGACGTGCGTATGACCTTGAAAATCGATTTCATTCTTCAATAACACCACACCGAAGGGTGCCTATCCGTCATGTTTCAAGGTTCACTGAATGATGTCAAACTACCAGATATCATCCAGTTGATGAGCGTTTCTTCAAAGACCGGCTGCTTCCTCCTTCAACTCGATAAGGAGGAAGGCCGGATCTTTCTGGTAGACGGACAAATGACACACGCCTCGGCCGGAAAACTGGTCGGGGAAGAGGCGTTGTATGCCCTGGCCATCTGGGACCATGGCACCTTCCGTTTTGAGGAAGGGACACGCACCGAACAACAATCCATTTCCAAAAAGAACACCTTCTTGCTCATGGAAGTGGCTCGAAAATTAGACGAATGGCGGGTGCTCAGCAAAAAAATCCCCTCACTCGCCCTGATTCCCGAAATTGAAACCTTAGGCAACAAAAAGGTCTCTTTTAACACCCAGGAATGGCATGTTCTTTCCAAAATCAACGGTGTGCTGAGCATTATCCGTATTGCGGAAATGACCAACTTGATTCCGATCGATGTGGCCAAATTAATTTACGGACTCGTTTCCAGCGGGTTGGTCAAGTTGCGCGAAACCCCCAAAGCCGAACCCGATCGCAATCCCCTGGTGCCTGCGGAACAGGTTCAAAGCCCTAGTCCTGCACGCAAAACTCCGGATGAACAAAAAGAATTTTTACTGGGCAAAATTGAAAAAATTTACCGCTTTAGCAAGTCGATTATGAGCGAAGTTTCTCACCCTGTTATTCAGCGCCATTGCGCCAAAGGGGTTCAAGAAGTGAATCAAGGCAAGCCCATCGCGGCTGTTGTCGAAACCGCAACCCAAATCGTAAAGGCCTCCCAATTGCTCGAAGAGCCTGAGGTCACCAAAAAATTGGCTGCGGAACTGAAAAAAATAATCAAGGAAACCTAGGTGTGGCGTTCCATTTACCTGGGTCCATAAGGAGTCTGCCATGAAGTTCAAGTTGACCATCCTGCTTTTGTTGTTTGCTTTGGTGCCTGCTCTGGCCCAAAACGATCATGAACGCGGCCTTCAAATGATGAAGGAAAAAAACTACAAGGGTGCCCTGGCGGCTTTTGATGAATCTATCGCCACCCACCCCGACTGGTATTTCCCCACTTTGATGAAAGCTAAGTGCCAAATGGCGCTCGAGCAGTACCGCGATGCGATTTCCACCTACAGTGAAGCGCTTGGTATGGAAACACCTGCCAAAGATCAGTTGGTCGCCAAATTCGACATGGCGCGTGCGCACCTGGCCTTGGAAGAATATCTCAATGCCATCAAACTGTTTAACGAACTTGTTGATCTGGTACCGGCCAACAAAAAATTTGATATCTATTTCCAAAAAGGTCAGGCGGAGTTCCAGTACGGTCGTAGCTCTGCCAATAAAGGCGACAACTCCGCTTCTTTTAACTATTTTTCCAAAGCGATCGCTTCTTTTACCGAAGCTTTGAAATACCCTTCCACCAGCCAAAAATTCAAGGTGGAAGCCACGTTCCAAAAGGCCTATGCCCAATATGAAATTGGCAATGTTCAAGGCACCGAAAAATCGCTTTCCGACTGCTTGCAACAATTTGAAAAAGTTCTTCAGGACGATCCGCGCCACCGTCAAACCCATGACTTCCTGGTCGACGTATCGTTTAAATTGGTCAATATCGCCAAAAACGACAACGAAAAAGCCAATGCCTACCAAAAAGCCCTGAACTATTCAGATAAAGCACTGCAAGCCTTCCCCAATGATCCCAAGATGACCTATCGCAAAGGCCAAGCCTTACAAGGCTTAAAACGCTATGACGAAGCGGTCGGCGTGCTCAAAAAGTATTGTTCATTAAAACCATCCGATGGTGAAGGCTGGTTCCACCTGGCTTCCAGTGAAATGGCCGCCAAAAAGTATACCGATGCACTGGGTTCCTTTAATAAAGCCATCGCCAACGGTCAACGCAGTGATGCCAACGTCTACACCTTTATGGCCTATTGCTATCAAGAACAAAAGACCGGCTGCTACAAAACCGATATTCCCATGTTGACTAAATCCGTTGAAATCCTTCAACAAGGGCTCAAGGCAACCAGCAATAACGCGCAAGTCAAACGCGATCTGGATGCCAAGCAGAACAACCTGGAAATTCTAAAAGAAAACCAACGCACTGACGAAGAGAACCGCAAAAACTTCGTCGCCAACATCAAAAGCCTGGATGACAATATCGCCATCAACGAGCAAAAGCTGATTGCCAACCGCGAACGCTATTTGGCAACACCGACACCTGAACTCAAAGCGGCCATTGATGAAGGCGAAAAACAGCTGAAAAACGCCAAAGCCGATTTGGCTGAACAGCTGAAAGAACTCAAAACCAGCTATGAGGACGCCAAGAAATGCGGCGGATCCGATGCTTCCATTCATTTCGCTGACATGACAGCAACGCTGAAAGGGCATGGCATTATCTAATTCCAAGCCCAAATTGGCTGATTGCGGAGGGAGGTCTTGACCTCCCTCTTTTTCTGTGAGGATTCGTGCCCGTTTCTGTCTTGTATCTGGCGCCCATTGTCGTTTTGTTGACCCATTTCCTGCCGCCGCTTGGCCCGGTCGGCGTGATGGCCGCGCTTCTGCTCACCCTGCTCCTGCGGTGGATGAAGGGTTGGGATCAAATGACCCGCTTCCAGCAGGTCTCCGCCAAACGATTTGTTTTGGATGCGGTGCTGCTTATCTTGATTTTGCGGGCACCCCATCCATTAGCTGAATGGGCATTGCTCTGGCTGATGGGGGCGCCACCTTTTGGTGTTTGGCAACCTGGGGTGCATAAACTCACTGCCTTGCTGCCCTTCCTCGTTGCCTTGCCCATTTGGCGCGGTCTGAACCTTGTCGCTGATGGCTGGCTCCTGTTAATCCCCGCTCTCGGCCTGATTGGCGGGAACTTAAAATCGGGCTGGGGTTGGGTCTATTGCGGTGTTTGGGGCCTGTTATGGCTCAATCCCACCCTTGGTTTTGTGGTTAGTGCGCTGGTCATGGTCGTCATCAAACCCGCACCCAATTGGGAGATCTGGTTGGATTATTGGGTCGTGCGGCCGCTCGTCTGGTTGCCCAGCAGCTTATTCCGCGCGGGTGAAGTTATCCTTGTGGAAGGGCCCTTTTATGGCCTGGCCGTTTTAATCAAAATGAGGAAGCAGCAATGAACTTTGCACTGTTGCTGGTCGCGTTTTGGGTGTTCCTGCGCTGTTTTTTGCGCCTCCACTGGATTTGGTTGCTGGTTGGCCTTCCGTTTCTGATCCCAATTCCGCCTTTGTTCCAATGGATGAGTGGGCAACTTCTGGTCTGGGTTTTGGTTGTCCTGCGTTTACCCCAGGACTCCTCGGAGCCTCGACCTACCCGTATCAAAGTACTCTGTATCCTATCCATTTCCGTCGGGATTGTTTTTTTTCCTCAACAATACTACCTGCTGTGGGTTCTGGTTCCCTTGGTACCCTTTCATATTTGTTACCGCGATCCTCTGTTACGGCTGTCTATCCCTGACGCCTTTTGGGTGGTTTTGACCTCACTTTTTTTGACCCTATTTTTAGTGGCCCAAATTCAACATCCTTACCCGATCTGGGGTCTTATTAGTGCTTTTTATTGCGCATTATTGGGTTTGGCGCAAAAAGATATTCGCAGTGTTTTACTTTATCGCTTGCTTTCCCTAAGTGCGCTTTTGTGGACGTTTTCCGGCCCGGAAACGGCACTTGGTTGGACCTTTATCCTCCTGTTTGCCTTGGAGATGGGACTTTACGCATTCCTGGCGGGGCAAAATCAATTTTCAGCCCGCTTTTCCGGCTGGTTGGGCCGTGACCAAAAGTGGCTTGGCCTTGCCAGTGGCGTATTGGCCCTCGGTTATTCGCCGCTGGGCCCGATTTGGGGACTGCATCGTTCCGCCGTGATTTTTGCTTTGGCAACGGCGGTTGCCCTTCTGAATAGCTTAGGTCCCTTGCGGGTCATGGCCCATTTGGGCCCGCAGCCGGCTAATTATTACCCCAACCCGGTGCAAACAGATCTTCCGAGGCAAAACCCGTCGACGCCAGAATCGTAGCAACCATACTCGGCACGTCGCCAAGTGGTTCGTCGAGGTAGATGCGTTCAATGCGTCGCATGGGCAGAAATAGGGTCTGGGGGAAAACCTCCAAAACGTCCCGTTGGAATTGGTAACGATAGGCTTCCACTAGGCGGATTTCAATTCCGCGCAAAACCACGCCTGCGTCGCGGAGCTCAATTAATCGGCCCAACCACTGCTCGCGCGGGTCTTGAAGATGGACCTGTACAAAATCACCAATCTGCATGATCGCTCCCTAAAAATTTGGCCAAGTTGAGGCTTTCAGCCTAGAATAGAGTTTGCGGAGGGCCCCTTTGGCTACTTTCATCTTAGCGATAATTATTTTTGGTGTCTGCTTTATTGGCATGAGTATCGGTTTTATTTTGCGCGGAATATCCCTGAAGAGCAGCTGCGGCAGTGCGGCCGAAATGCACGAATTGGCTAGTTGTGGATCGTGCGCCAAAAAGGAAAAGGAACTGTGCCCCTCGGATGATGATACGGGCCTGCTCAAGATTGCCGAACTGGGAAATCCCAGCCGTACCCGCAAAGAACACGACGATCCGAGTTATCGCGTATAAGCGCTGGTGTTATAAACCCTCTAAAACAAAACTGCGGAAACGCGGCGTGTAAAGCGTTTCCAGACTATTGCTTTCCGGGTTGCGCAGGATGATTAAGCACTCAACGCCCATCTTTTGCGCAAGGGCCAGGCTGTCTTCGGGCGCCATGACCATAAACGCGGTCGCAAGGGCGTCGGCGGTGCTGCAGCGATCGGCAATAACCGAGGTGGCCGCGACTTTGGGTTCTATTGGCCAGCCGGTTTTAGGGTTGATGATGTGGGAGTACCATTTGCCTTCGTGTTCAAAGTGGTTGCGATAGTCGCCACTCGATGCAATCGCACCTTCAGCCCGTTCAATAATGGCAAATACCGTACGTTCATTGGTTGCTGCGCTGGGTGATTCAATGCCAATCCGCCAGGCGTGGTTTTGGATATTGTGACCCAACACGCGCATTTCGCCACCGACTTCAACCATATAGCGATCAAGTCCTTGGGCTTCAAGGTACTGTGCTACTTGGTCCACGCCATATCCTTTCGCAATGGCTGAGAGGTTAATGGTCAGTTTGGGGTTGGTTTTTTGGGCCGAATTTTCGCCAATGACCACTTTGTCGTAACCAATTTCGCCTCGAGCGAGATCGATCTCGGCCTGGGTGGGAAAAGCATCGTGTTTTTGAGGGCCAAAGCCCCATAAATCGATCAGGGGCGAAAGCGTGGGATCAAATACGCCTTGTGTCTGTTGCCAGATCTCAGCGGCTTCGCGCATAACGGTTAACGTCTCGACACCCAAACGCACCGGTTCCGTTCCGGCAGCATTAAAGTGCGAAACTTCACTATCGGCCTTCCAGTTGGACATGAGCTGATCGACCCGGTCCAACTGAGCTTGAATGCCAACCTGGAGGTCCGTCTGTGAGATTGGCTGACCGCGCTGGGCCACGACCTTAACGTGGTAAGTCGTGCCCATGGTCTGGCCCTCAAAGGTCAGCAGTTCCTGTTTGGGCCCATTTTGGCAGGTCGCCAGAAATAAAAAAGAAAACACCACCGCGAAGTGGTGTTTTCCCTGGTTTTGCTTGAAACGGATCATGACCTAGAATTCGTCGAACATGATCATTTCTTTTTCGACGCCCATATCGTAGAGCATCTTTTGCATGGCGCTGATCATCATCGGCGGACCACACAGATAATATTCAATCTCAGTGGGGTCGGAGTGCTTCATCAGGTATTCATCGCGCAGGACCTGGTGGATAAAGCCGGTATAGCCGGTCCAATTATCTTCAGGTAATGCAGCGCTTAATGCCACGTTGTACTTGAAGTTGGGGAAGTCCTTTTCAATCGATTTGAAATCGTTGTCGTAGAACATTTCCCGCATACTGCGTGCACCGTACCAGAAGGTAACCTTGCGGCTGGTCTTCTGGGTGTGGAACAGGTCGAAAATATGACTGCGCATGGGCGCCATACCGGCACCACCACCCACAAAACACATTTCGCGATTGGTTTTCTTTTGGAAAAACTCACCATAGGGTCCGCTCACCACTACTTTGTCACCCGGTTTTAGGTTGAAAATGTAGCTAGACGCTTTGCCCGGCGGGATGTCGTCTCGGCCCGGGGGCGGGGTTGCAATCCGCACGTTGAGCATGACCCGGTTGCCTTCGGCAGGATGGTTGGCCATGGAATAAGCGCGGAAAATATCTTCTTCGTTGTTGGCTACATATTTCCACAGGTTGTACTGATCCCAGTCGGGACGGTACTTTTCGGGAATATCAAACTCTTTGTACGACAGGTTCTTATAGGCGGGAATATCGATCTGGATGTAACCACCGGCCTGGAAATCCAGGTTTTTGCCATCCTCGATCTGCATATCCAGTTCTTTGATGAAGGTGGCCACGTTGTTGTTCGATTTCACCGTGCAATTGAACTTCTGGATACTGAAGATCTCTTCGGGTACGTGGATCTTCATATCGTTTTTGACTTTGACCTGGCAAGCCAGGCGCCAATTTTCTTTCGCATCCTTGCGCGAAATGTGGTTGAGTTCGGTTGGCAGAATGTCGCCACCGCCCTCCATCACCTGACATTTGCACATCGCACAGGTCCCGCCGCCGCCACACGCGGATGGCAAAAAGATCCCCGCGCCGCTCAAAGCGGAAAGCAGGGTTCCGCCCGGGGAAACTTCGGGACTTTTTTCGGCGTCATCGTTGATCAAGATTTTGACTTCGCCCTGAGGAATCAGACGTTTCTCCAGGGTGACGATCAAAACCACCAGGCTCAGGATGACAAAACTGAACACAGCTATGCTGAGTCCAATAACGATCAAGTTACTCATGGTCGACCACCTTTCAAATGTTGATGCCGATAAAGCTCATGAAGCCGAGTGCCATGAGCCCGGTAATCAACATGGTGATCCCCAGACCTCGTAGCCCCATCGGTACGTTGCTGTATTGCATTTTCTGACGAATGGCCGCCATGGCAACAATCGCCAGAAACCAGCCAATGCCAGAACTCAGACCAAATACGGTACTTTCTGCAAAGTCGTATTTCTTAACCCCAACCATGAACAGGGAGGCACCCAGAATGGCGCAATTCACGGCGATCAAAGGCAGGAAAATGCCCAAAGCCTGATAAAGAGCCGGTGCAAATTTGTCCATGATCATTTCTACCAGTTGAACCACCGCTGCAATCACGGCGATAAAGCTGATGAATTGAAGGAAACTCAAATTAACGTAGGGGAAACCTGCCCATGCCAGCGCACCATCTTTCAAAAGGAATTCATTGATAACCCAGTTGATCGGAGTGGTGACCCCTAGTACGAAAATGACAGCGAGTCCTAATCCAACTGCCGTGTCAATTTTCTTGGAGCAGGCCAGGAAACTACACATCCCGAGGAAGAAGCTCAGCAGGATGTTTTCAATAAAAATCGCTTTGGTTGCGACGCTAATTAAATCAAGCATGATCTTCTCCTAAACCTCGAATTGCTTGGATGACTGCTTTTGCACCCAAATGATTAGCCCCAGGAAAATAAATGCACCAGGCGGCAGAATCATTAAGCCGAAATCGACATAGCCGGCTTGATACATACTTTCCGGAATGATTTGGAAGCCGAGTAGTTTACCAGCACCCAAAATTTCGCGGCAGGTGGCGACCAGGACCAGGATGATGCTGTAGCCCAAGCCGTTGCCAATCCCGTCCAGTAAGCTCGGCCAGGGTTTGTTGGCCATAGCAAAAGCCTCTGCGCGTCCCAGCACGATGCAATTGGTAATGATCAGGCCGACAAACACGCTCAATTTCTTGCTCATATCAAAGGAGTAGGCTTTAAGCAGTTGATCGACCAAGGTCACCAAAGTGGAAACAACCGCCAACATCACGATGATACGGATCTTGCTGGGGATGTAATTACGGATCATGGAGATCACCACGTTGGACCCCGCCACGACGGTCGTCAAGGCGACGCACATAACCAAAGTCGGACGCAGCTGACTGGTAATGGCCAGCGCGGAACAGATCCCGAGCACCTGGAGCGTAATCGGGTTGTTGTCCCAGAACGGATCGACCAACACCTTCTTTTCTTTTTTGCCAAAGAGGGGGGCCGCTTCTTTTTGGACGTCTTGTGTTGCTGTTGTCATGATTCGCTCCTCTTAGGTGTCTTTGCGCAACGTCTTGAAAAACGGCTCGTAGGAGGCCAGGTTCTCGCGCAAGAATTGGTTGACGCCTTTGCCGGTTAAGGTTGCACCGCTGATACCATCCACATAGTGAACAGCTTCATCGCCTTGAATTTGCTCAGCGACCTTGCCACGAACCACCGTGATGGAGGTTAAATGGCCCTGGTCGTCTAATATTTTTTTGCCAATAAATTGCTGCTTGAACCAGTCTTCTTCGATGCGGGCACCCAAACCAGGTGTTTCCTTGTGTTCAAAGAAGGTGATCCCTTTTACCGTATTCAGGTCAGGCTCCAAGGCCATATAGCCTTTGATGATGTCCCAGAGGCCATAACCTTCGATGGGGATAACATAGGCTTCCGGTGTGCCATTGGGTTGCCAGATGTGCACCAGCTTGAAGCCTGGATCGTAACTTTTTGGATCATTACTGCGTTTTGCCAGCAATTTGACCTTGGAGTTGAAGGTGTTCATCAACTCGATCGGTCCCTCGTTCTCGAGCATGTGCCGCTCATAACCCAGTTTGACCAACTCTTCGATCATAAAATGCTGATCGGCAACTTGGTTGTTCTTGTCAAACAGGAGATCCTTGAATTCTTTTTCATACATAGCAAAGATTTCGTTGGGTTTTTTACCTTTGAATTCCTCGGGTTTGTGCCCAACACTTTGCATGATGTTCTTAACAATATCCAACCGGACATTGGCCTTTTGGCGCTCCTGGAGCAGGGTGGAGGCGCCAGCCAGAATCACACTGCACACCAGGCAGATGATAAAGGCAAAAATAAATACTTGACTGCTTTTAGGCTTGGACACGACGCATCCTCCTTCGAACGTTGGCTTGCACGACGTAGTGATCAATCAGGGGCGCGAAGACGTTCATAAACAGAATCGCCAACATCACACCCTCTGGATAAGCCGGATTGACCAATCGAATCAAAATGGTCAAAACCCCAATCAAAAATCCGTAGATCCATTTGCCGGTATTGGTGCGGGCTGCACTGACAGGATCGGTAGCCATAAATACGGCCCCAAACATCAATCCGCCCATGACCAAATGGTAGTGGGCCGGTAATGAGAAAAATCCTGGAACATTCGGGCCATGGAACTGGTTTAAACCAAAAGCGGTTAACCAGGCACCAGCCAGTACTGCAACCATCACGCGCCAACTGCCCACACCCGTAATGATAAGGATGAAGG
>JACJWC010000017.1:82500-96377 GCA_020637335.1 Acidobacteriota bacterium
AAGAACCCTTAGAAAGGGAGTGAAATAGTACCTGAAACCGTGCGCTTACAAGCGGTCGAAGCATGTGGCCAGAATCAAGAGGCCAGCGTCAAGGAGTTTTGATGATTAAACTCAAAGTACTCGAAAAAGCCTATCAAGCAGCTCTTGAAATTCATCAGGAGAGTTTGAGGTGGCCAAAATTTGAACAATTTGAATTGGCAGCCCAAGTCAGAAGGGCAAGCAAATCGATTTGTTCGAATCTGGTCGAGGGATTTGGCAAAGATCAATCCACCAAAGAGAAAGCTCATTTTGTCCGGCTCTGTATCGGTAGCAATGATGAGGTGAAACTGTGGTTGAGATTTGCCAAGGATCTAGGGTACCTAAATCAAGAGCAATACGAACACTTTCAAACGCAACAAGATGTGGTTGGAAAGATGTTATTTGGGCTTAAATCAAAACTGACAACTTGAATCTGGAATCTGGACTCTGGTCACTTGTGACGGCGTGCCTTTTGCATAATGAGCTGGCTAGTTAATTTTTGGAGCAAGGTTAAGGGATATCGAAGCCGAAGCGAAAGCGAGTCTGAATAGGGCGTAGAGTTCCAAGGATTAGACGCGAAGCGGGATGATCTAGCCATGGGCAGGTTGAAGCTTGGGTAACACCAAGTGGAGGACCGAACCAGTATGGGTTGAAAACCGTTTGGATGACCTGTGGTTAGGGGCGAAAGACCAATCAAATTCCGTAATAGCTCGTTCTCCCCGAAATAGCTTTTGGGCTAGCGTCGTGTGCTGCTTATCGGAGGTAGAGAACTGGAAGGACTAGGGGGCTTACCAGCTTACTGAATCCTATCAAACTGCGAATGCCGATAAGTGAACCACGGCAGTCAGACTGCGGGAGACAAGTTCCGTAGTCGAGAGGGAAAGAACCCAGATCACCAGCTAAGGTCCCAAAGTATGTGCTAAGTGGAAAAGGATGTGGGAGCGCTTAGACAACCAGGATGTTGGCTTAGAAGCAGCCACCATTTAAAGAAAGCGTAATAGCTCACTGGTCAAGCGAGCCTGTGCCGATAATGTAACGGGGCTCAAGCACATCACCGAAGCTGTGGCTTCTGACATTAGTCAGAGGGGTAGGGGAGCATTCTGTAGGCCTGCGAAGTTGGATGCGTGAGCACCAGTGGAGGTATCAGAAGAGACTCTGCCAGCATTAGTAGCGCAAAGACGGGTGAGAACCCCGTCCGCCGAAAACCCAAGGATTCCGGGGCAAGGTCAATCCGCCTCGGGTTAGTCGGTCCCTAAGGCGAGGGCGAAAGCCGTAGTCGATGGAAATCCGGTTAATATTCCGGAACCGACATAAACACGTTTGTACGATGCGGGGACGCAGAAAGGTAGTCCTACACCCTGATGGATGGGTGGTCAAGCCTGTAGGTAGATTTGGTAGGGAAGTCCGCCAGATCGTTAATCTGAGAGGTGATGACGTGTCACTGACTTCGGTCTTTGACGAAGTGGATGATCCTCCGCTGCCAGGAAAAGCCGCTAAGGAGTGTTTATGCCGACCGTACCGTAAACGGACACACGTGGGTGAGGAGAGAATCCTAAGGCGTTTGAGAGAACTATGGTTAAGGAACTCGGCAAACTAGCCCCGTAACTTCGGGAGAAGGGGTGCCCTTGGTAAGTGTAGGTCTTCGCGATCGAAGCTGAAGAGGGTTGCAGAGAAATGTCCCAGGCGACTGTTTAACAAAAACACAGGACTCTGCGAAGTCGAACACGACGTATAGGGTCTGACGCCTGCCCGGTGCCGGAAGGTCACGAGGAGATGTTAGTCGCAAGGCGAAGCATTGAATTTAAGCCCCGGTAAACGGCGGCCGTAACTATAACGGTCCTAAGGTAGCGAAATTCCTTGTCGGGTAAGTTCCGACCTGCACGAATGGCGTAACGATCTGGGAGCTGTCTCAACCATAGGCTCAGCGAAGTTGTAGTGTCGGTGAAGATGCCGACTTCCCGCAACAAGACGGAAAGACCCCGTGAACCTTTACTATAGCTAGATATTGAACTTGGGTGTCACATGTGCAGGATAGGTGGGAGGCTTTGAACCATGCTCGTCAGGGTGTGGGGAGCCACCGGTGAGATACCACTCTTGTGTCATCGAAGTTCTAACTGCGGCCCATGATCTGGGTCCAGGACCGTGTCTGGTGGGTAGTTTGACTGGGGCGGTCGCCTCCCAAAGTGTAACGGAGGCGCCCAAAGGTTCCCTCAGGTGGCTTGGAAATCCACCGCAGAGTGTAAAGGCACAAGGGAGCTTGACTGTGAGACTGACAAGTCGAGCAGGGTGGAAACACGGGCTTAGTGATCCGGCGGTTCCGAATGGAAGGGCCGTCGCTCAACGGATAAAAGGTACTCCGGGGATAACAGGCTGATCTTGCCCAAGAGTTCATATCGACGGCAAGGTTTGGCACCTCGATGTCGGCTCATCGCATCCTGGAGCTGAAGCAGGTTCCAAGGGTTTGGCTGTTCGCCAATTAAAGCGGTACGCGAGCTGGGTTCAGAACGTCGCGAGACAGTTCGGTCCCTATCTGTTGTGGGCGTAGGAGATTTGAGAGGAGCTGTCCTTAGTACGAGAGGACCGGGATGGACGAAGCTCTGGTGTACCAGTTGTGCCGCCAGGTGCAGTGCTGGGTAGCTATCTTCGGCTGGGATAACCGCTGAATGCATCTAAGCGGGAAGCCCACCTCAAGATGAGATCTCCCGGGGCGCAAGCCCCCTGAAGATACCTTCGAGACTAGGAGGTCGATAGGCGGAAGGTGTACGCATGGCAACATGTTCAGCTGATCCGTACTAATCTATCGTGAGGCTTGACCTCTCTATCGATTGCCATTTACCTCTATTTTTTAAACTTTGCGTCCGTCTCTTCTTCTCTCTTCTCTTCACCTCTCTGGTGGCCATATCGTTGGGGTCCCACCGGTTCCCATTCCGAACACCGAAGTTAAGCCCAATCGAGCCAATGATACTGGGGCAGCATGCCCTGGGAAAGTAGGTTACCGCCAGAGTCTCTTACCTAAAAGCCTCCAAGCTCTCGCTTCGGAGGCTTTTTCCTTTTCTTCCGCTCGGTCGATTTTCCCCCTAAAATGGCCTATGACCAGCCCAACCATCGACCCTATTTCTGCCTTTTCGTCTTACCTGATGCTTCATTTGAAGCGAAGCTCCAATACTGTTTCCGCTTATGTATCGGATTTGCAACAGCTGGAAACGCAACTCGACGCATCTGTTCTGGAATTGAAATCCCAGGATATTCGCCATTTTTTAAGTCTTTTAGCCGAGCAGAATGTAAATGCGCGAAGCCGTTCTCGTAAGCTATCAGCCCTCAGGGCCTTTTTTAAGTTTGCAAGCTTAAATGGTTGGGTGGAACAAAACCCGGTTGCTGAAATTGAAACCCCCAAATTGGCAAAAAAACTGCCAAAAACGCTCGGTTTATCCTGGGTCAACCAGTTGCTGCAAGCGCCGGATTTGAACCACGCTTTTGGCGTCCGCGATCGAGCCATGCTCGAACTTCTGTATGCCACCGGCCTCAGAGTGAGTGAATTGGTTGGTTTAAAAGTGAGTGAAATGCGGTTAGAGGCAGGGTTTTTACTCATAACAGGGAAGGGCAATAAACAACGTGTGGTTCCTTTTGGCGAACAGGCTGGAAGTTGGTTAAAACGCTATATATTTCAGGCGCGACCAGAACTGGTGGTTGGCCGCAAAAATGACTGGGTTTTCCTCAACCGTTTTGGCGTTGCCATGACCCGTCAAGCTTTTTGGCAGCTCATCAAAAAGTATGCGTTGCAGATTGGGGTTCCGCGCAACCAAATATCGCCCCACGTTTTGCGTCATTGTTTTGCCACCCACCTCTTGGACAACGGTGCCGATCTGCGCAGCATTCAGATGATGTTGGGTCACGCCGATCTGAGCACGACCCAAATCTACACAGCCATAAGTCGTGCGCGCTTGCGCCAGGTGGTCTCAGATCATCATCCCCTCGAAAGGCATTAATAACCTAAGCTTTGGGCAAATACCAAACCATCGGACCGCAGCATCTGACGAATCGTCTTTTCTTCGTCAGCCATTTGCTCTAGTACATAGCCCTTTCCGATCTGTTGCCAGCTTTTTTCCATTTGCACACAGGCGAGTGCCCATAACATGCGGCGCTTGTGGTCAACTCTTTCTAGTTCTTGCTTTTGAATCCAGATCTGAGGATTAATTCCTTGAACTTGGCTATTGGCGACTTTCCCATAAACTACAGAATGCGGTTCAATGATGAGGGGAACCCATTGGCTGTTATTTTCAAAGAGCATCTGGTTCTGGCGATCATAAAACCCCACCACTGCCAGTTCAAACGGATAATCTTTGCTCAGCCGATTAATGTCTTTTTCGGCAACCGCCATTTTCCACGCATTGAGTTGGGCTTGATTGTGTCCTGCGAAAAATCCATCCAGGAAAATGCCATTTCGCTTTTTCCATGACCAGCCCAGATAGCCCCCGTTCTCTACAGTTGTAAAACAGGCGAGGTCTAACAGATGGGCATCCAGCCATTGGCCACTGAGCTGTGGGAATTGTTTTGCACCAGATCCCCATTCATGGCTGGGGTACAAACCGAAAGGCACAGAAAACAGGAGTTGAACGGATACGCCCAAGAGCAGGAACAGGCCAATAGCTCTTATTAATAATGAAGGTATGCATCGGCTTTCTATTATAAGGATCAGGCCTAACAAACTGGAAAGGCCACACATGCGTTGGTAACCGAGTGCGAGGAAAAGAAAAAAGATCCACGGTCCCACCAACCGCCATGGGGCTGAACGGGTTTTGGCCAGGCAAAAGAGACAGGCAAGGCTGATCATTAACCAGGACCAGACATGCAGGTCCTTGAGGAAGAGGAACGGCGGCAGAAAGTCCAAGCTGCCGAATTGATCGTCGGAAGCGCGCCAAATCGTGTTGTTCAGGGCGTGTAGACCCCGTTGCCAAATGCTCAAATTCTCAGAGTCGACAAATAGGTTGCGAAGGGGGGTTTCTGGCTGAATTTTAATAAAGACCAGCGCAAATACAAGCAAAAGACTTGCGGTGAGTCCGGGAATTAGCAGGGGACGAACGACCTTCACGAATTGAACTGGACGCCATAAAAACACCAGTGCAGCCAGGCCAATTAAGGCAAGGGACACTGTCCCCAGTTGGACGAATTGATGCCAGGCAAACACGTTGAGTTTGATGGTGACAAAAATGAGTGAAGCCCAAAAAAGAAAAATCCCGATTCGACTTTTCAGGTTTGGCGATGCCTGTTCTGAGAACCAATGGTCGACCTCAAAGAAAGCGGCGAGAGCAAATCCGAGCAAAAAAGAAGGATGAATCCAAGTCCATAACAAAAACAAAACGCCCAAGCCGATATAGCGTTTCAGGCTTGACATCGGTTTTTTGTAGAAAAAAATCACGCCGACGATCATCGGTAAGCCAAAAACAGCGTTTCGCGGCAACAACCATTGATAGGCTGATGCACTCAGCACAATCCACCAACCTGTCTCGACCTTAGGAAACAACCGGGTCAATAGGAAGGTAGAAAGGGCCAAGCACAGCAGGGGTAAAATAACAAAGCTCAGGTTCCCGAGTGCCTTAAAGCCGAAAAAAAACAATAAATCACCCAAACGGGTGGTTTCGAGTTGCGCAGCTGCAAAGGGGCCGGGCTGGAAAAGGTAAAGATCCAATAGACTTTTGCCCTGAAGCCACTGGCGTGCGGCACTCATGTGCCACCAAACATCAACATCGTCGACTTGGCGATAAACCAGTAAGAGCATGAACAGGCCGACCCCAGCCCAAGGTAGCCCTTTTTGCAACACGGTTTTGGTTTGTTTTTTGCTCATGAATCGTCCCTTGCAGCTGGATTGTAATCGTTTCCCTGCAACTTTTTAAAAAAAGTGAGACGAATTCGGCTCAAGCCTGTCCTAATAGAATTGGAGGAAAAAGTTTGTTCTTAAAATCAATGATCGTTTTTTTTGTTTGTTCTTTGGGGGTGCTTTTTGGGCAGCCCAAGGACATCTTGCAGATATCGTCGGCAACGATTCAACCAGGAGCAAGCGCTGATCTTCCAATCTCATTCACGGATATTGATGGAACCCTAATTGATACGGGCGATGTTGTTGGTGGTGCACCCATTTTTTTTGAACAGGTGTCCATCACCATTGAATGTCCAAATGGCAAGCTTGACCCTGCGACCACTGCATTTGTCGCAGGTGGAGACATTCAAGGTCTAACGAATTTTTCTAATTCCTTTTTTCAGGCAAATTTTACGCCGGGCATAGATCGCCTAACCTGGGATGTGGGTTTTAATGGCTCAGGGTTTACCTTGGGCCAGGCAGCAAGTCTTGGTGTCTTGCATGTTACGGTTTTGCCTAATGCAACGGCGGGGAACGTTCAGTTCAGCGCCATTCCAGATTTGACTTTAGCCACGTCAGAGGCCGTTGTTACCCCCGAAACCATTGCCAACAACCAACTTCAAGGAATCTTTGGCCCTGTTACGGTTGGGGGCTCAAACCCTGTCCCCGTTATCAATAGCTTTACGGTGGCGCCGCAAACTATTAATGCAGGCGAAACCAGTACCTTGACTTGGGCGACCACTGGTGCGACCAGCGTTACGATCTCCAATGCGACTGGTCCGTTTGCCACTTCGGGTTCAACCATGGTGTCGCCAACGGAAACGACGCAGTACACGTTGACCGCGACCAACACCAACGGCTCGGTCGAGGCTACCGTCACGGTTTTTGTTCAATCGGCCAACAGTCCGCCGACGATTACCAATTTCAGCGCCAATCCCAGCACGATTACGGTCGGGAGTTCTACAACATTAAGTTGGTTTGTGGTTAATGCGGATACCGTGACCCTGGATAATGATATCGGCCCGGTTCCGGCCTCGGGTACCCACGTGGTCAGCCCAACCCAAACCATTGATTATGTGCTTGCGGCAACCAACCAGTTTGGAACCACTC
The DNA here is from genome assembly GCA_020637335.1 of Acidobacteriota bacterium. Taxonomy (GTDB): domain Bacteria; phylum Acidobacteriota; class Holophagae; order Acanthopleuribacterales; family Acanthopleuribacteraceae; genus JACJWC01. Next base: position 89,483 of record JACJWC010000017.1, read on the forward strand.
TGGCCACCGTTCACATTACGGTCGGAACGGATGTAGCGCCGGTGATTGAATTGTTTACCGCGGATCCGAAGGTCATTAACCCCAATGGTTCGTCGACCCTGCGTTGGCAGGTCCTGAATGCCAATTCGATTACCATTAACCCGGGCAACATCAACGTCATTGGTTCTGGTGAGTTGGTTGTTAATCCGACCCAAACCACCACCTATGTGTTGCGCGCCGTGAATAGTTTTGGTGCCAACAGTCGCGAGGTTACGATTAACGTGGCACAAGGCAATCTGCCCAGTATTCTCACGTTTACGGCCACGCCTGAAACCATTGATGAAGGTCAGTCCTCACAAATTGAATGGACGACCGCAGGCGCGGACACGATTACTGTTTTTGAGGGCGACAAGCAAATTTATTCTGGCGGCCTGGCCAACGGAAAGACCAATGTTATGCCCAGCCAGACGACCCAATACAGCATCGAAGTTCAGAACCCATTTGGCAAAAGCACAGCCGACCTTACCGTCACGGTGAACTCCCTGGCAGTTACGGTCTCCCGTTACGAAGCAAACCCACCGGCCCTGTTTCCTGGTCAACAAACCACGATTAGTTGGGATGTCAAAAACGCTAATTCCGTAAGTCTAACACCGGGTGGAACCAATTTGCCGCTGTCTGGAAGTCAGAGTTTTACCCTGGGTACCACGACTACGTTCATCTTAAAAGCGACCCTCAATTCGCAAACTGTGACCAAGAACATCACGGTTCCCGTAATTAGAGGGTATTCAAACAAGGCTATTTATTTTCCCGATGTCCGCTCTGGTGCAGGTTGGGATACTAAGTTAGGCGTTGTCAACATGGGCGAAACTGAATTGACGGTGACATACAGATTGTATGAAGGGAATACGCAAGTAGGCGCTGATCAACCTTTTGTCCTGGCGCCGCAAGGATCGGCCAGTATTGATCCCATTGAGTTGAGTGGCGGTCGCGGCTGGGCTCAGGTTGAAGTCACCTCGGGTGAGATGACCGGTGGTGGTATTGGCGGATACGCTGTGTTGCGCAGCGTGGATGGGGAAGAATTAGTGGCCCTTGAAGCGGTGGGTACCCGAGTCGGGCCGCTGTTGGTGCCCCATGTGGCTGCCGACCCTTCCTTTTATACGGAAAGTTCCCTGATTAACTTGGGTGACAACAGCAACAGTTTCCAATTTGAAACAGATGGCCCGTTCGCCATTGGAACCTTGCAAAAGGGTGAACAAACCCATTTCGATTACCGCACCCTGATGGGTGGAAATGTAACCGGACCGGGCTGGGGTACTCTTGGCCCAGAATCGGGCTACACTGCCTTGGCTGCAGTTGAGGTGTTTGGTCGGGTCTCCAGCCGGCAAACAGTTGGTGTACACCTGGATGACCAGACTAGTGAAACCTTGTATTTCCCTCACATTGCCAAAGATACCAACCAGTTCTGGACAGGTTTGGTTTTAATTAATCCACAAGACGAATTGCAGACGGTTCACTTTTCGGTCTATGACGACGCGGGAAATCTGTTGCCAGGCATACCCGATCTGGACATGGTCGCTAATGAAAAGAAATTATTCCTGGTAGATAAGAGCCGTCAGGACTTTGGAAGCGGTGCATCCTGGCTGCGAGTCGATGGCGAAATGCCGATTTTGGGCTATATGCTGTTTGGTTCTTATGCACCTGACGATCGGTTCAGTGGTTTCCAATCGGTTAAAACAGGAAGTACAACGTTGTGTATTCCTTATGTGGAAAGCGCATTTATGGTTGGCGGATACACGGGGATTGCCCTGGTGAATCCCAACGAACAGGTCTGTTCGGTTACCTTGCAATGGGTTGCAGGTGATGGAACGGTAAAACAATCACTCGATTTGGCGAATGGTTTAAACCCAAATCAAAAATACCTGGCCTTGATTGACACCCTCTTTCAAGGCCCCTTTTCAACCAACGACAAAATAATGGTCCATGCATCCCTTCCTGTGGTAGGCTTTGAACTTATCGGTCAAGGAACAAAACAACTGGGCGGCATGTTGGCTATTCCCCAAGTGGGGAACCAATAATTTCTTGACTACAGTAAGAGGAGTGAATAATGAAACGAATTATTTCTGCAATGTTGGCAATGGTGGCTTCGGTTGCCCTCTTTGCCACCAATGACATCACCTTAACCACAGCGGCGTCCACTGCTTCCGTTACAGCGCAAGGCACCACCGTGAATGCTGTTGATTTAAACACTGTGGGTGCAGGCAATACTTTTTGTGTATCTGTCAATATTGCCAACACGGATTTCACCTTGGCCGGTTTTGAATTCCAAGTGTTTTATCCTCCGTTTCTAACCCTTTTGAGCACCAACAATGGCGAATGGGCATCGGACACAGGCGCTGTCTTTTCAATTGGCAGTGGTCTGAGCGGCAGCATTCAAAAGCTCCCTGCCGATGCTGCGGGTGTGCCGAACGCGAGCCAGGTTAACAATGGCTTAGGTTCTGCTCGATTAGGTGTACTTTTTACAGATGCAATGGATCGTTTAGCGCCTACCACGGGTCCTGTTGAAATTGCACAACTCTGCTTTCAAGTGAATGCCAATTTTGCAGATGACACCACTTGTACTTCAACGTTGGAAGCTATCCGCGTGCTTTTGGTTCCCTCCCCGACAGCCACTAGCGCCGATATTTTTGCCAACGATTCAGCCGCCCGCGTTGCAGTTGTTGGAACCACTCCCCAAGACGCTTTTGGACGCGGTGGTTTACCGTTATACATTGGTGACCCTTCTGCCCCGCTGCGCGGTGATTGGAACGGAAACGGGTCCCGCACTTCTGGCGATGCTCTTGGCGCTCTGCGATGCTGCGCGTTGACCACTGCAAGCCCGCTCTGCACCAATTCCCCCGCTGCTCCTTTGGCCTACCTAAATACGGCCTTGGATTACAACTGCTCCAATACAGTTACTGCTGCGGATACTTTAGGTAACCTTCGTTTGACCGCTGGTGTCAGCAACCGCCCCAGCAAAAAAACTGAATATTACGAAGGCTTGGGTAAAAAAGGAACTTTAGTCGTCAACAGTGAAAACACCAAAGGTTCTATGGCCTCCAATGCTTTTTGGTTTGACGGCGTAAAAGCGATTGATGCGGACATCGATGAAGCGGCCAAAAAAGAGGGCTGGATCATCGTAACCGAGCAAGTTGGCCAAAACTACACTTACGTTCTGGTCAATGCTGCCGTGGAAATGCATTCAATCCCCAAAGTTTACATCGGTTACGAACAAGTTTCCGAAAATGGTCGGGTTGCTCTGCTTTCTTCGGAACATCAAAAAACGGACTATTCAATGTTCACCTACAGCCCTTTGATCGAAGATCACAGTGGCCCTCAAGGTGATAAAACCGAAAAACTAGAAAAATAGGCTTTTCATTAACCACTGTGCCCTTTAAAATGATTGGGCACAGTGGATTTTATCGTTGGATTTGGTGTAAAGTGTTTTATGCTTGTGTATAAACTGAAAAAATTGCCCTGAATCCGGCTTTGATTTTTTGTATGGATCATTACTTTTGTGAATGGAGTATTTGGATATGAGGTTAAAAAGAATCGTCTCTTTGGCCCTTTGCATTGGTGCATCGTTTGTTGCATTTGGCCAAAGCGCTCACTTTCGAGCTGATATGGTTACGATTCCGCCGACGCAACTGTCGGGCGGAACTACGACTTGTGTTCAGGTGGGTATTTACATGCGCCTTGAGGGGACAACGGCAAATTACTCCTCAATCGCCACCCGTTTTACCTACACTTATAACGGTGTAACTGAAGCCAGTGCACCCGTTGTTGAATTAAGTGATTTTGTAGGAACTGCCAATGCAGGATTCCCCGAAATCGGAATCAGCAATCCGGGTACCCCTATTGCTGGGGAGCCCTGTGCAGCAGCTGACATCCGCAACATCGCCACCCAAGGCGGTTTGGCAGCTAATTACATGCCAAACAACAACCAAACGGGTTCTGCGGGCAACACTGGTTCCTTACTGGAAGACGTAAATACAGGGACGATGACCATCACGGCCACACGTACTGACATTTCTAATCCAATTTTCACTGGTGATGCAACAGAGTACCTGATTGCCATCGTTTCATTTAATGTTAACAACGCTTCCGTTGCAAACGGCGATTCGATTGATGTCACCTTTACGACTGGTGCTGACCAAAACTCCGTAACGGATGAGTCTTCTAACACCATTGATGCAGCTGTTTCGGGTTCCTTGACGGATGGTTTCGCTCTGTTCTTCCAGCCGGTCAACTGCTCTGGTGCAACTGTTGCCCCAACCAATCCGACTTGGGCTGATCCCAACAACGGTGGTATTGGTGCTGGCTTAACCTTTACCTTCCCAGGTACGACCCTGGCGGATCAAATCCACTTGACCTCTTCGGATGGCTTGGATGTAACGATTCCTTCCGCTGGTGCCACCACGATGTACTCCATCGACACCGCATCCGATGGCAGTCCGACTGCTGGTGCTAACCGCACTTACACGGCGACCTACCAAGTAGAATTCCCGGCAATGAGCGGCATGTACGTAGATGGCACTCCTTGTATGATTGCTCCTACCTTCGCGCCCGCTTCGGCAGCCATGGTTTGGGATCCGACCCCCGTTGTTGGCATGATGACCACTTTGGACATTACCCTGACCAACGCTTGGTTCACCGCAGGCCGCTATGCAAACCTGACTGGCCCCAACGGAGTCAATGTTGATTTGACTGCACCCACTGCAGGCGCAGGCACCAACGTCCTGACCTTCGCTGATGCTTTAACAATCGCTTCTGTTTCTGCGGTTCATGTCGGTACCTACACCGTAACTGGTTTTGGTCCCGATGGTTCCCCATTTACTCAAAACATCGTTCTGACTTTACAACCCCCGGGCAACTTGACAGATTGTAGCGCTACGACTTCGGCTGATATCAATGGAAGCATCGACATTACCTTGGCTGGTGATGCTGGTGTTGTTGATTTCGATGTTATTTACGATGGCACTACCTACTCCAACCTGCCGGCCGGTGTCTTCACCTTGCCCAACATCGTGGGTGATGTAACTTCCTACACCGTACAAGCTAATGGTTTTGACATGTCGGGCAATCCGATCTCTGACGACATCGTTTGCGATATCAACTACAATCCGCCGACTTGTGTGGCTTCTCAAGATCCGATGGGTTCCGTTGATGTCGGTACCGTCATCACGCTGACCTTGGATACGCAAAACGCCATTTCAGCGACCATCAGCGCTGTGCCGATGACTCCGGACGTTAACCCGAACGACAACTTCAACGTTTCCTGGTCCGCTACACACGTTGCCACTGCGCCGACTGTGCTCACGGCTACCGTGACCAATCCGGATGGTGAAACCTCGACTTGTACCTGGACGATCGAAGTGAACTGCGCTGCATCCATCGTATCGGTTGGTTCTGCAGGCTCCATCGGTACCGTCACCATCGAAGGTATCGGCAGCGTTACTTACGACATCTACTATGCAGACAGCTGCGCTAATGGCGCTGGTGATAGCCTGCCTGGCGATGCCATATTCGCTGGTCAGATCACTCTGGTTGGCGCTGGTATCGTTACGGGTTCTGGTCCTGCAGGTCACGCAATCGTTGCGGATACCTGCTACTACGTCACCTGCGATGGCAGCAACATCATTCTGGATCGCTTCGCTTATCGCACCGTTCCGACCCTCGGCGAGTGGGGCTTAATTGCCTTCTCCCTGCTGCTGGTTGGTGCCGGTGTGGTTCTGATGCGCAAGCGTCGTCTGGCTCAATAATCCTCTTCTGAAATAGAAGACAAAAGGCCCGCCCTCTGGCGGGCCTTTTTGTTTTCGGACCGGCATAGTCGGTTCAATCCAAGGCCCTAATCCATTCAGTGCCGGATTCAGGCCGTTCCTATCCACGCCTCTTAAATTGGCTGCAATTTGGAACACGCCTTCGCTGGAGTGCCTCGTCATTGGGCGGACCAGGCCAACTTGGTTTTGGGCAATGCTGTCGTTGGTGTTTACGCGTTTGATATTTAATGAGCAGCACCGTGAATAAATTGTCCCCAGCCCCCTAGCGCTTGTTCCGATGCGGGCGATGCATGGGATTCACTCGGTTAGAATCAAATAGGACCAACCGCCTGCACAAAAGTCATTGTTGCCTGGGCCAATGGCCTATCTTACTAATGTTCCTTTTCCGCCGGAGCCTTTTTTAGGCGAAAACCGCGGTTAGATAACTTGATTTGGCCTGGAATCGCAGAACTCGAAAATCCGGTAAAAAGGCCTTTTTCAAGGCTTTGGATGAGGGGTGAACTCTATGCGCCTAACTTCGAAGTTATTGGCTGGATCGAACTCGTCCGCTATCAACGTACAACAACGCTTCAATTCGTTCCCTTAACTTGCGAATGCGAATGGTAACAAAAAGGGGCCTTTAACTGAAATTACCGCAATTACAGCGCCTTGCAGTTGGGACCAGAGCTTAGCGGCCATTTCGCCATTTTGGGCTTTAATGAGATTGTCTCATCGGCCCGTGTTGCTGGCCATGAGACCCATCCGTCTTGTTTTCCCAGTAAGTGGATAAGACGCAGCGAAAATCTTCTCCACCTTGGGTCACAGATAATTTTTTAGCCGTTCCAGGATGATTGGCTGATAACGGTCGATGAGTTCTTGATTTTCGGGAAGTGGTGCGGCTCTGCGTTTTTTGAAAAAGGGGATGGCTGCAACGCCCATTAGGAAAAGCAGGACGGGCATGGCCCAATAGATCATGCCTAACCAGTTTTTTTGCGGCACGATGACAATGATCTCTTGTTTCTCTTCGCCAAAAGTCATAGCTAGGAGGTCTTTCCAAAGCTCTGCTTTTGACTTTCCTTCCAGTAACCCTTCGTAAACAACATCTCGCACGTGCAGTGCCC
>JACJWC010000018.1 GCA_020637335.1 Acidobacteriota bacterium
ACCTGTTCGATTCCGATAAGACGGAATTGGTTGGCGTGCCCGCTATTCCGCGCTTTGTCACCTTCGAAGTGCTCAAAAAGTTCTAACCGCCTTCCCCCGGTCGGCGCTACAACCACCAGCGCCGACCGCATTCAGGGCAATTGAAAGGACGATTGGACGCGTCCTTCAACAATGCGCTTGGCATAAAGAACGGGCTCCACCTCTCTCAAATTCAAGACCACCGTATAACCAATCGTCTTTTCGAAATGGGCCGTAAAGTCTTTTAACCATTGCTCATCTGCCTGAATCGCATAGGTCAATAACCCTTTTCCGGGACGTATTACTTTCCATTCCTGAAGGACCCAGGGCGCATGAATGGGTTTCCAATCTGCATCAAAAGTTGAGAATTGGTCCTCAGGCCAAATCAATAAATCGCGGTTGACCTGGCTTTTTCGGCGATTGACCCCGGGCACTGCGCCTTCAATGCAAATTTGTGTCGCCTGCATAAGACCCAAAGTGGTTCCGACATGCTGTAACAAATAGCCCAACACATAGCGGCTAATCGCTTCATGCTCGCGTAAGCGCAAATCGGGCATGTCATTCCATTCTTCGAAAAATCGTTTCAAAGATTGGAAAACAGCTTCATCAATACTTTTCATATTGACCATCTTTTGAAAATTTAATTTTTTTTGTTGACAAGGTTATTTGGTTGGATTAATTTTCGGGCAGGCTTTGGCGAAATTTTGAATTGGGTACTTTAATATGAGCGAATACGAAGAAGAAGAAACCAGCCCCGGGAAAACCATTTTGATCGGCATCGCGTTTTTAGTCGGCTCCGCTTTTTTATTTTGGTACTTTTGGGACTTTGAACATTCTGATCAGGAAAGCATTCGCATGCAATGGATTTTGGCCTTGGCCTATAAAATCGGTGGGAAATGGCTTATTTCCGGGATTGGCGGTCTAATTGGTGCCTTTTTGGTCTTTTCCGGCATCAAAGAGTACCGCGCAGAAAACAGTTGAAACCCTCCGCATGGAATGATGGCACCTTCGGGTGCCTCTTCCTTTCTTATTACGGCCGTGCCTGATGTTTCATATCAGTGCGCTCACCATTGTCACCAGCTTTTCTGCTTTGGTTGTAGCGATCGCTTTTTGGCCGAGCAAAAAAGCTAAACCGGGCCTGGGGGAGTCCGCTATCCAGCAGCTAGAGGCTGGGTTTGCCCTTGCGGGACAGTGGTTAGGACCCAACGAACGGTTTGCAATTAAGCTCCCGACTATTTCCCATTTTCCGGTTCAAAAAGGAAGTACGATAAAGGAAACAATACAGAAAATCGTCGACTTTGTTCTGGCTGAGTTGAATCTGAACATAGAACTCCAGATCCGCGTGGGGGGGAACACGAGTTTTGAGTCTCAATCCCTACCACAGGTGACATTGGACCAACGCCAGGAAATCCCGACGCTCCATGTCTCGCAAGGGTTATTGGATGAGTTGGAACTGCTGATTGCGCAACTTGTCCCTGTCCTTTGCCACCTGATCATCCAGGACTTTTGCCCCAAAAAAGATCTACCCTACCTGGCCGATATTTGTGCCATTCACATGGGTTACGGTCTTTTCCTGTGTAATGCCACCTTCATTCAGCACAATGTCAATCGACCAGTTATTGGCGGCTGGCATATGCGATCTTATGGGAACCTGAACTGTGAGGAGACCGCTCATGCCTTTGCCCTCTGGCTCCAAAGCAAAGGTTTGGAGGGTAAGCCCCTGTTCAAATACCTCAACCCCAACGCCAAAGCAGATCTACGCAATGCGATAAAGCACCTGGCCTCGGTTTCCACTTAGAGCCAAAAACTTAAAGCGGCGTGTGCCATCCCTCACCCAAGGAGCGTTTCTTGCGAAGGTAGAAGCGACAGGCTCGGGATGGCGTCGCATCAGGACTTTTCCAGGTATTATGGGCAGGTCAACAGGTCAAGACCACGCTTCGATTGTCATCTTTTGGCTTAAGGCTCAATTAGGCCAATAATGGAGGGCTAAACTCTTTTTGGTGGTTGTCGGAGCCAATTCCCCGGCGCGAACAGCCTTAATCGCAATGGAGACCCAAATGAATCTGCCCCTGTTATTTGCCGCATGGCTTTGTGTTGTATTAGGACTCATCCATTCTATTTTGGGTGAGTACCTCATTTTCCGACACCTACGTAAGGGCAATCTCGCACCTACAATACCTGCGCCTCCGCTCAAAGAACGGCATATTCGCATTTTGTGGGCATCATGGCATATCGTATCCCTTTTTGGCTGGACGATTGCCGCCACCCTATTCGTATACACTTACGCCCCTGCGCCCCTCCAATCCATTACCCTTGCGGCCTGTGCCATAGGGTGTTTATCCAGTGGATTGCTGGTTCTTTATGCCACGCAAGGGAAACATCCGGGCTGGATCGCACTCACCGTTATTGGGCTCCTTATTTATCTCAGCCAATAATTGGCGAGAAGATTTTGCATGACCCCATTTCAATGCATGAAATTCCCAAACCAACCAAACCCACTTCGCGTGCCTGCGGCTTTGCGTGCGTCCACATTGGGATTTCACGCAAAGACACAAAGCCCGCTAGGGCTCTTTAGTCAACCCACTTGCATGGTTGGCTTGGCGTCTATGTCTCAGCCAAATATTGAAAGGAAACGCCCCACTTCCTAAATTTTTTGTCTTTAGTTCCCTTTCGCCAAACCAAGAATAAAGTCTCCAAAAACCCTTAGCGTCCTTTTTGATCTCTCCTTTTATGCGCTGTTCTTCCTCTTCGTGTCTTCGAGGCTTCGTGTGAGACAAAAGTTACCGCACACGAAGCCACGAAAACACGAAGTCAGGGTGAACACCTTTGCCCTTGGCGGCTTTTCGCGGGTCAGCATTGGGATTTCACGCAAAGACACAAAGCCCGCTAGGGCTCTTTAGTCAACCCACTTGCATGGTTGGCTTGGCGTCTACGTTTTAGTCAAATTCTGAACGGAAACGCCCCACTTCCTAAATTTTTTGTCTTTAGTTCCCTTTCGCCAAACAAAAAAAGTCTCCAAAAACCCTTTGCGTCCTTTTTGATCTTTCCTTTCAACCGCTCTTCTTCCTCTTCGTGTCTTTGAGGCTTCGTGTGAGATAAAAGGTACCGCACACGAAGCCACGAAAACACGAAGCCGGGCTGAACACCTTCGCGCTTGGCGGCTTCGCGTAGGTCAACCCCCTTCCGGGTGCGACTTTAAACGATGCCGAATTGGCTGAGGGGTAAATCGCGGTAGCGTTTGCCGGAAGCCGCAAAGATCGCGTTACACAGGGCCGGTGCTACGGGCGGAACACCCGGTTCACCCACACCGCCCGGCGGTCCGTCCGAAGACACAATTGTGGTTCGGATCGAGGGAAACTGGTTGATGCGCGCCAAAGGGAAGTCGTGGAAATTACTTTGCACGACCCTTCCTTTTTCAGCCGTGATCTGACCATACAACGCATTGCTGATCGCGAACATAGCCGCTCCTTCCAACTGGGAATGCACACGGTCGGGGTTAATGGCCAGGCCACAATCGATGGCCAAATGGATATCTTCAATTTTCAATTTGTTGTCGGCCATGGAGACCTCAATCACGGCACCCACATAACTGCAAAAACTGCGATGCACAGCAATACCCAATCCGTGGCCTTTAGGACGTTTACGGGTCCATTCAGCCTGCTTGGCAACAGTGTTGAGCACCTGTTTCAGGCGGGCCGTATCGATGGGAAAGCGTTCGGTGGTCTCGCCGTAATTGCCGTAGCCATAACCTTCCGCCTGTAAATCGATATGCCGATCCGGGCCAATCAATTCCAGTAGGAAGGCCAACGGGTCCTTTTTCAGGTGTGCGGCACATTCATCCGCAAAGGAAGAAGCGGCAAAGGCATTATTAATATTGGTAACTGAGCGCAACCAGCCGATGCGCATGAAGGTATCGGTCTCCCCATTGACAATGCGCATATGCGGAACGTCGTAAGGCGCATCACCCTGACCCAAATCGGCGCTTCCGCCGACTCTTGCAGCCGGATTAAAAGTGGCACCAATGGGGTGGTTAACCATAGCGTGGTACCAGCCGGACAGCTTGCCCTTTTGGAAGGTGGCTGCCAATTTCTGGTAGCTGGGCGAATGGTAATAGCCGTGCTGAATTTCATCTTCGCGGGTCCACAAGACTTTGATGGTCCTTTTGGTTTTATGGGCCAAAAAAGCCGCCTCCGCCACATAGTCCGGTTTGGATTTTCGGCCAAATCCGCCACCCAGAAGCGTGACGTGAACTTTAACGGAATTGGCCTTTTCTTGGGGGATCTCCAAAGTTTGCATGACATTGGCTTGCGCTGCTTGTGGGGTTTGTGTACACGCCCAAACCTCAACACCGTCGTCCGTTAATCGCGCAGTTGCCGCGAGGGGTTCCATCGTGGCATGGGCCAGACCGGCAACCTTGTAAGCCGCATCCAAACGAGATTCGGCCTGAGACTCGGCTTCCTGCCAATTGCCGTGTTGACGCACCACGTGCTTGGGATCCTCTAGTGCTTTTTCAAACTCGGCCTGATGGGCAACGGTATCGTATTTGGCGTTGGGTCCATCCTCCCATTCAATTTTGAGTTTTTCTCGGCCTTGAATCGCGGCCCAGGTATGCTCGGCAACCACCGCAATCCCACCCAACATCTTGAAAGCGGCAGGCGGCGAAAGCGCAGGCATTTCCACCACTTCCAGGACACCGGGTACTTTTAAGGTCTCACTGGCATCAAAGCTTTTGACTTTACCAAAAACAACCGGCGGACGAGCGATCAATGCGATTTTCATATCCTTAACGGCAACATCGTAGCCGTATTCTGCTTTGCCCGTTACGATGTCCAAACCATCTAGAAGTTCCCACTCCTTTTTCATAACGTATCGGTAGTCTTTTTCCGGTTTGAGTGTGAGTTGATCTGCTGCAGGCACAGGTAAATTGGCCGCCTTGGCAACAAGCGCACCGAAGCCCAAAGTCTTTTTGCCATCAGCATGATGCGCTGCATGGTTGTGAATCCGGACTTGGTCGGGAGCGACTTGCCAAGTATCTGCGGCAGCTTGCTGTAAAAGTGTCCGCACGGTTGCGCCCGCACGTTTTAATCGGTCGTAATTTTTGCGAATCGAACGCGAACCATCCGTGTTTTGGTCCCCGTATTTGGCATCGCCCAAGGCCTGTTCGACCACGACTTTGTTCCAATCGGCTTCCATTTCATCGGCAATCAAACGCGGAATGGTACTGCGAATACCCTGACCCATTTCGGATCGATGACAGCGAATCCGGACTGTGCCCGAAGCTTCTAGGGTGACAAAGACATCGGGCGTGAATTCGGTTGCGTCGGCGGGCGCAAACGAAGAAGCTTGTAACTGAAGCCCAATCGTCAGGCCAGCAGAGCCAAAAGAGAGGCGTTGAATAAAAGCTCGGCGGCTCAAGGTCATTTTGCACCTCCCTGCTCTGCGGCATGGTGAATCGCCTTGCGAATCCGGGTGTAGGTGCCACAACGGCACAGGTTCCCGCTCATGGCCGCGTCAATCGCTTCATCGTCGGGTTTGGGATTTTTGCGCAGAAGCGCTACGGCCGACATGATTTGACCGGCCTGGCAATAGCCACATTGCGGAACCGAAAACTGCAGCCAGGCTTGTTGAACGGGGTGCCCACCGTCGGTGCTTAAGCCTTCAATCGTGGTGATGTTTTTATCGGCTACCGCAGCCAAGGGCATGGAACAGGCACGGATCGGTTCGTTATCCATTAGCACGGTACACGAACCGCACAAACCTTTGCCACAGCCGTATTTAGTTCCGGTCATGCCGAGCAAATCGCGCAAGGCCCACAACAGGGGCATCTCCGGCTCGGCCTGGATTTCGTGCTTCTTGCCATTTACCGTCAAGGCGATCATGCGGACCTCCAAATCCAAAGAAACAGGTGTGTGTTTCTAAGTTACGTTGATGCAGAAAAAGGGTTGCTCCCGTATATCTTAACATCGGCTGAGGGGATGAGGCGCGACCAGACCCAGCAAATGGCAATCACGATGGTGATTGGGCCATGCAGGCTTGGATGGCCGCCACACACCTTTTGGAACGCGACAGGGCAATTAAATGTCCACCCCACAAACGCTTGTGCGGCGAAGTTGCGCGAATCATGATGTCCATTTTGCCGTGTAGCCGCAGAACATGGCCACTTTTGGCACCCTGCCATTCCAGACAGGCGTGGCACATTTGGGTCAAAAAAGTAGTGTCGGAGGTGTATAACATGCGCCCAAACAGGCCAACTGGCCAAAGGATTTTTTGAAAAAACCCAAGAACCGGCGGTCGGGCCAGAGGTTTCAACCAAAACAAATAACGGCGCAACTCAGAAGCATGGATGCCGCTGCCGAGCAAAATTACAGGACAGTTGGGTATCAGATCAGCCATTTCCTGAGCCACCATGCCACCCATGGAAGAGCCAATCAACCAATCACCCGATCGGATTTGGTAGCGCTGAATCATTTCGTGCGCCACCGCCTGCAGATCTGCAAAGGCGCCGATCGGCCAGGTGCACCGAACGGGATTCAATTCATCGTAATCGGATCCGTACATGCGTGCATCAGCACCCATGCCGGGCAACAAAAAAACACGGCCCATCAGTCTGAACCAGGCAGATCAGGACAGATCGCGCAGCTTCTGATCGAGCGCATAACCCTGCGAGGTCACAATGGTTTCGAGATTGGCGATACGCGCCTCAAAGCGGTGGTCCATCTCGGCTTCCAAACGCGCTAGTCTTTCCTCGAGACTCTTTAAATTGGTGCTAGTGCCATGCACCTGTTTGGACTTCAAATAAGTATTCACCACGCCTGCCAAAATACTGACCACCGCAATAATTGCGATCATTTCAATAAATGCCACGGAACCCTCCTCATCAACTGCTTATTCCATACGATGAAATTGTAAAAAAGGGTTCGCAATATGTTAAGGCCTTGCTTGTCGGGTTCTTCAATTTAGCGTAGGCTGCGAGGCGAGGATGGGGCTATGAGCGATGGAAAATGGGCTGCGCGCGGCGCTTTATGTATCAATGTCTTCATTGCGTCAGGCACCTTTATCGCGGCTCGGGTCACCACCCAAAGCTTTGAACCCATCGCCTTGGGTTGGTTCCGCATCATGGCGAGTGCCCTGATCATGCAATTGCTCTTTCGTATCATGCAGAAAAACCCGATTCCTGTGGCCCGCAAAGACATCAAAAACTTAGTGGTATTAGGGCTATTGGGTATCACGGCCAACCAACTTCTCTTTTTAATGGCCATGAAATGGGCACCTGCGATTGACGGCGCTTTGTTTTACGCGTTCACACCCGCACTGGTTCTAATTTTTGGACGCTTGTTTTTGAGCGATGTTTTAACCCCGCGCAAAGCGATTGGCGTTTTGGTCGCCCTGGCTGGGGTTGCCCTGGTCCTCAGCGCGCGTGGACTCAAACTGCAAGCCGACTACATGCGCGGCGATCTCTTATTGGTCCTGGCCGTGATTACTTGGGCACTTTACACGTTGCTCGGCAAAAAAATGCTGCGGGTTTACAGTGTGTTGACCGTGAACGCGTGGTGTTTTGGGATTGGTGCGCTTTCGATTCTGCCTTTAAGCCCCTGGGTTTTGGGCCGCATGGACTGGGCCGCGCCCGGCTTGAACGGCTGGTTGGGTCTGGGTTACCTGGTCTTTTTCACCAGTGTCCTGAACTTTTCCATCTGGTACTGGGCCCTGAAACGCATGGAAGCTGCTGAAGTCGCCATTTTCTCCAATTTGCAGCCACCGGTAACCGCGCTTTTGGCCTGGTGGATCCAAGGCGAACGGCCCGGTCCCATCGTGGTGATTGGAGGCGTTTTGGTCCTGGTTGGGGTCAGCTTGGTTCAAATCAAATTCCGTGGCGGCAGTTTTGGCGTGCAGACCCTGATCCAGAAACGGCCCAATCGCGATTAGGCAAATTTCCCAATTGGTTTGACCATTGCCAACTGGGCTGGGTTATAGTTCGACCCAAAACGGGAGGCAATTCGTTGTTACTTTATTCGTGGAACGTGAACGGCATCCGTGCCGCACAGAAAAAAGGCTTTCTGGATTGGCTCCAGCAAAGCAACGCAGATGTGGTTTGTCTTCAGGAAATAAAAGCCCGTCCAGACCAGTTGGATGCAGGCTTGGCAAACCCCCAGGGTTATCACGCCTATTGGTTCCCCGCACAGAAACCGGGTTATAGCGGATTGGCAGCCTTTTCGCGCCAAGAACCCCTTAAGGTGCATGATGGCTGGGGCATTGAAGCATTTGACGCGGAAGGGCGCACGCAAACACTTGAATTCGAGAAGTTCGTGCTGGTCAACGCCTATTTTCCCAATAGCCAACGCGAGCATACCCGGCTCGATTACAAGCTGGATTTCTGCCAGCACATGCAGCGCTATTTGGATGATTGGGTGAAAAAGGGCAAGGAGGTCGTCTTGTGCGGCGATTACAATATTGCCCACCAGGAAATCGATTTGGCCAATCCCAAAACCAATGTGAATAACGCGGGTTTCCTACCGCAGGAACGCGCCTGGATGAGCCAGTTTTTGCAGGCCGGATACCACGATATTTTTCGCGAACAGCATTCGGGAAATGGCCATTACACCTGGTGGAGTAACCGCAAAGGCGTGCGGGAGAAAAATATCGGATGGCGCCTGGATTATCACTGTGTGAGTGCAGGTCTCAAAAACCTATGTGGGCCGGCCCAGCACCATCCCCAAGTCATGGGATCGGACCATTGTCCTGTTTCACTCGTATTAAAGGAATTGTATTAGCCCAAGGCGAACGTTGTCTTTTTCCTAGGGCCGTTCCTTATTCGCTCAAATTCAGTACCACATCGTTAGGGGGTTATTGTGTTGGTTTCCTGTTTGTTTTTGTTTTCCTTTTTTCAATCTGCTGCACCCACCCTGGTGCACAAACCCAGTTTGAGTCCCGATGGAAAAACCATTGCTTTCTCTTTTCAAGGGGATATTTGGACTATGGTTCCCGGTCAACATCCTATCCGCTTGACCATCCACGAAAGTTACGAGTCCTTGCCGGTTTGGAGTCCTGACGGCAAATGGATCGCATTCTCAGGTGATCGATACGGTCAATACGATGTTTTTGTAGTGCCCGCGCAGGGTGGACCCGTCAAACGATTGACCTACCATCCCGCTGCCGACCTGGTGACCGATTGGAACCAAGACGGCATTTTTTTTGAGACACGTCGTCAGTGGATCGGTGTGGAATGGGAACAAGAACTCTATTCGGTCAGCCCTGATGGCGGAACACCCGTCCGCTTGATGGATACGTTTGGATTCCAACCGAGCCTGTCACCCGATGGCCGTTTTATCGCTTATGTCGGTGGATCCTGCCGGATCGCCCGTGAACAGTATGAGGGCCCAGCCAACCGCAACATTTGGGTCTACGATCGGGAAAGCAAACAACACCGCCGCGTCACTCCGGCTGAAACCAATGATTTTGAACCGCACTGGTCGGGAAACGAATTGTTTTTTATCGGGGTTGAAAACGGACGCTACAACCTGCAAAGCGCCACGATCCAAGTCGATCAGATCTCCGAAATCAAGACCCATACCCACTTCACTGCAGCCGGCATTCAGTCCATGGATGTGTCTGGCGATCAAATCGTTATGGAACAAAATGGCACCTTGCTGACCTTTTCCGTCGGCGGGCAGCCAACGGTATTGGCCTTGGACCTGCAAGCGGATTCACGCCATAACCCCGACGATTTGGAAATCGAAAATAAGAGTATCGAGAGCTATGCACTCTCGCCGAATAAAAAATGGCTGGCCCTCATTATTGAGGGCGATGTTTTTGTCAAAGAAAACGACGAAAAGAAGAGCCGCACGGTCAACCTAACCCAATCACCGGCCCGCGAACGCGAAGTCCTGTGGTTGGATGATCAGACCCTGGCCTATACCTCCGATGCTGCAGGTAATTACGACCTTTACCAGGTCACCTCCAGTGATGCCAATAAAAAAGATCTGTTTTCATCGCTCAAACACCAAACCAAAGCCCTGACCCAAACGGCGGAGGATGAGCACAATTTGGTGCGTTCATCCGATGGCAAAAAAGTGGTCGGCGTTGTTGGTGCTGGAACCTTGGCCGTTTATACCTGGGACCCCAAGACGGGCCTCTCCCAACCCAAGACCTTGTTGTCAGGCTGGGCCTCGCCGGAAGGCCTGGCCATTAGCCCGGACAGCCAGTGGTTGGCTTATGCTTTATACGATCTTAACTTCAACTCAGAGATTTTTATCCTGCCCCTGAGCGGTGACGGTCAACCGGTCAATGTCAGCATGCATCCCCGTCGTGATTCGGCCCCCTTTTGGAGTCAGGACGGTACCAAACTCGGCTTCAGTTCGATCCGCAATGGCGGGAATGCCGATGTGTGGTTTGCCTGGCTAACCCGCGAAGACTGGGAAAAAACCAAACAAGACCAGGAAGAGGGCTGGTATTTTGATACCCCTGCCGATGAGCCCAAAGACAAAGACAAAGACGACGATTCGGCAGAGGGCGACACAAAGAAAGACAAAAAGAAAAAGGAAGTTAAACCGGTTCGGATCGATTTTGAAGGCATTTGGGACCGTTTGGTTCAGGTCAGCTTCGATGCAGGCGACGAGATTGGGGTCGGCACCTCGGAAGATGGCAAAACCTTTTATTTTGTGGGTGACGCACTCAAAGAAGAGGGTACGGATCTGTACAGCACCCCTTGGGATAAACGCGATGTGGAAGCATTGACGCAAGGCGGTCAAAATCCGGATCAAGTCGAAATAACCGGTAAGGACAAGTTCCTGTTCCTTAAAAAGGGTGGCCTGACCCAATTGGAAAAGGGCAAAACCAAGGGCATGCCACACCAAGCCCATCTGTTTGTGGATAAACCTGCCCAATACCGCCAAATCTTTGAAGAAGCTTGGCGGGCCATCCAGCAGGGTTTTTATGACCCAGAATTCCACGGCCGCGATTGGCAAGCCATCAAGACCACCTATGAACCGCTGTGTTTGGCCGAGCAAACCGATATCGACTTTTCCAATATGTTTAACCTGATGCTGGGTCAATTGGATGCCAGTCACATGGGCATGTACCATCGCCCGCCCAGTCGCCAAGCGGATGAGAAAACCGGCTTGCTCGGCACCGAAGGACGTGGAACCGAGAAAGGCTACCAAATTAGCTATGTGGTACCCCACGCGCCAGCGGACAAAGAGAAAAGCCAATTAAATCCGGGAGACACTATTGTTTCGATTAATGGCCAAGCTTTTGGCCCCAAAGATAATCTATACGCCCATTTGCGCGGCCAAGAGGGCCAACTCGTTTTGTTGGAAGTCGTTAACGAAAAACAACAAAAACGCGAAGTCGCGATTCGGCCAGAAGGCAACCTGAACAATGAGCAGTACGAAGCGTGGGTTGCCGAACGCAAACGCCTGACCGATACCTATTCCCAGGGCCAATTGGGGTATTTGCATATCCGCGGCATGAACATGCCCAGTTTTGAGCGTTTTGAACGGGACTTAATGGCCTCCGGCTACGGTAAAAAGGGCTTAGTGATCGATGTGCGCTTTAACGGTGGCGGCTGGACGACTGACTATCTGATGGCCGTGCTCAATGTGCGCCAACACGCCTATACCATTCCGCGCGGAGCCACTGACAGCTTAAAGAACCACGCCCAATTTGCCAACAGTTATCCGTTTAGCGAACGTTTACCCTTAAGCTCCTGGACCCAGCCATCAATTGCCCTGTGCAACCAAAACAGTTACTCCAATGCTGAAATCTTTTCACATGCCTATAAAAGTTTGGGCATTGGCACATTGGTTGGGATGCCTACGTTTGGCGCCGTCATCTCAACGGGTGCGTACGGGCTTCAATCCCATTTCTTGGTCAGAATGCCGTTCCGCGCTTGGTTTGTTAAAGAAACGGCAAGCAACATGGAACACGGGCCAGCAGTTCCCGACATTCTGATTGAAAACGAACGCGAGAGCCGGGCCAAGAATGAAGATCCGCAATTGCAAAAAGCGGTACAGACCCTGCTCGAGCAAATCAACACTCAACCTTGATCTGGATCCGGCCCACAGCCGTGCTGTGGGCCATTTACTTTAAAAGTTGTTGTTCCAGTAATAAACTGGCCACTTTCATGAAGTCACTGTCGGTAACAACCCCAACCAACTCGCCATTTTTTACCACTGGCAAACAGGAAATGCCCTGCTCTCGCATTAATTTGATGGCGGTTAGTGTATTTTGTTCGGGCTCAATCGTGAGTGGATTGGCCTGCATGAGATCGCGCACCAGGACGGGATTTTTGTCGTCCAGACACAGGTTTTGGCCCAGGTAACGAATTAGCGCGCGGTGGGAAATGAGACCGACCAACCGGTGGCGATTGTCCTCGACCAACACATGGCGGATGGTGTGCCAATCCATCATGTTGGCAACCAATTCAATCGGCTCGTGTTCCTGTACGGTTATCAGATCCGTACTCATGATTTGTTCGATTTTATGGAAACTGTGGCGCCAGCCACCGCCTTCCTCCAAGCGCGCGTACGCCCACTGCGCTACGGGAATATTCTGCTCTTGGCGTTGAACCATCCCCGAGGTGAGTGCCGTCATGCGTTCCACCAGCGAAACGCGCCGATCCATTTTCTGGAAGGAACCCAACATCCACTGACTACCGGTTTGCCCCCCGCGTACCCGTTCTTCCAGAACGCCCAAGTATTTATCGATATCATCCCGGGTTATGCCAGACTGCTCCAAGCCACTGCGGGCCAAAGGCAGGAGATGTTCCAAGATCAACTGTTGGGCCGGTTGGGGTTTCATTTCGACCCAGGTGATCTGGGCGTTGATGCCTGCCCGGGCAGCGTTGATGAAATTTTGTTTGGCATCCTCAAACGGCATACGCTCGGAGATATCGCCGTAGACGTGCGAAGCACCGGCCATGAGCCCAAACCAAAACGCAGCGTTCGCAACCTCATCAATCAAAGTGGGGCCACTGGGCAGCACCCGATTCTCAATGCGAAAATGCGGAACGCCTTCGGTAATGCCATAACAAATGCGGTTCCAACGGTAAATGGTGCCATTGTGTAGCCGCAAAGCTTTGAGCGCCGGCGCCTGTTTGCGCGCCATGACCTTAAACGGATCTTCCTCTTCCTCTGAAGAGAGAATGGCTCGAAAGCGCGAAATATCCTCGCGGAAAATCTCAAGCGGACTGCTCTTGACCCAATCACGGCCGAAGGTAACCCGCGAAAGATTGTCGCGTACGTAGTGGGAATCCGCACGCGTATCGATGGATTGCTCAAATAAGCCAATACGGGTCTCATGCCACAGGCGTTTGCCAAACAACATGGGCGAATTGCAGGCGGCAGCCAAAACGGGCGCCAAGACGGCTTGCGACACATTGTAGAGACCGGCGAATTCGTCCGGCGCAACCTGAAAATGGACCTGAAATGAGGTGTTACAGGCCTCAACCATGACCGAATCGTGGTTGACATTAATTTCATCGATGCCTTTGATTTTAAAAGCGTAGGGACCCCCTTTAAGTGAATTGAGGGCCCGGTTCAACGCGAAATAGCGCGGATTAGGGGTCATATTCTCCAGCCCCAGATCCGATTTGCTCAAGGTGGGGAGAATGCCCGAGAGGACCACATGACCATCGACCTTGCGCGTCACCTCAACCAACTTCTGGTACCCGCCTTTTAATTGCTCTTCCAGTTGCGAAAGGCAATTGCCGCTGAATAGCAGCGGATCAAGGTTGAACTCCAAATTAAACTGGGCCAATTCAGTCACAAACATCGGATCATTCAATTGTTCCAAAATTTGGGGTGCTAGTGGCGCCGGTTTCCAATTGCTGTCGACCAAGAAAATTTCCTGCTCGGCCCCAATCCGCCGCGCACCGGTATCAAACCAGCCGTCTGCCATTAACTGTTCTAACGCGCGCACGTCTGTTAGGAGCCGCTTTAAGAAAAAGCTTATTTCGCGTTGGTCAGATTCCAACTTCACATCGTGTTCGCCCATTTGTCACCAGTTCTTTGCGTTTTCCCCATTCTAACAAAAGAAAAAAAGAAAGAGGCTTTCGTTAAAGAACTTCTGTCCCTTCATGGGGTGATTGAGAGGGCAACCAACGATTCAGGACCCGAATCAAATCCTTGCGGGCAATAGGTTTGGCCAAATAATCGTCCATACCCCGAGCAATACATTCGGTATTATCCCCTTCAAGCGCATTGGCGGTTAAGGCCACGATCACAGTAGGTTTGTCTAATTCGCGGATCCTTTGGGTACACTCAAAACCATCCATTTCAGGCATTTGGCAGTCCATAAACACTAAATCAAAACGGGTTGACCGAAATTTGTAGAGCGCATCTGCACCCGAATCGGCCTGATCGACATCCAGATTGGGTAATCCGCGCAACAATTGAACCGCAACTCGTAAATTGATGCGGTTATCATCGACAACCAGAATATGTGAATGGCTCCAAGCGGGCTCGGGATTTGCGTTCCGGTCTTCCTCTTCCAAGGGCGTGCGCGAGATCCTGGCCCACAATTCGCGCAGACTGATGGGTCGAAAAATAGCTGAGCGCCCCAGTTCATCTCCTAGGTTTTCCCCTCGATTGGCTATGAACACCAATTTATCCTCGAGCCCTGGCTGATACAGGCCGGCATCATCGGTCAATATCCACTCTGCCGTTTCAAGGGTGGAATCGCGAAGTTGCCAGCGGGACAACTGCTCCTTAAGGAGCTTTTCTTCCAGCGGGTTACTCATTTGCACATAGGAACGCTCAGGCAATCGGTGTGGATTTGGATGCGCCTCCAGGGCAAGACCCGGAAACAGAATCTCAAAACGTGTGCCGTTCACCAGCGGTACAGGCTTTACCTCACCATCCAGAAGGAGTGTTAATTGATGCACAATGGAGAGGCCCAAACCCGTCCCCCCCCATTTGCGGTTCTGAAACTGTTCAAGCTGGGTGAACGGCTCAAATACCTTTTGCATATCGTTGGCCTGGATGCCAATGCCACTGTCCTCCACACAGAGTTTGAGATCATCGGCTACGCGTTCGGCGCGCAGCAGGACGTAACCTCGATCTGTAAATTTCAAGGCATTATTTAAGAGATTCAACAAGATTTGACGCACCCGATCCGGATCCAAAAACACCTGTTTGGGTAGATTTGGATCATACAGGAGTTGAAGTACTAAGCCCTTTTTGGCCGCTTCTGGCCCAAAAATCTGAATGGTTTCTTCTAGCAAAGGCAATAGGTCAAATTGGGTCTTATGGACCCTTAATTGACCCGCTTCGATTTTGGTTAAATCCAGAATATCGTTCAGAATCACCAAAAGCGTTTGGGTAGAACGAAAAATAACCTCAGCCTGTTCAGCAATGTCCGGGTTTTTGGCCTGATCTTTGAGATGCTCAGCCATGCCGAGAATGCCATTGATCGGCGTGCGGATCTCATGGCTCATGATCGCCAGAAAATTTTGTTTGGCTTTTTTGGCAGTATTGGCCTCGCGCAAAGCACTTTCTAGCGCGGTGTGGGATTGTTCCAATTCCTGAGTGCGTTGTTGTAAATCCTGGGTTCGTGTCTGAATGAGCGTTTCCAGAATGATTCTGCGCCGAGCGGCCCACTGGTTTTGAGCGATGTAAGAGGCAATCAAAGCACATAAAAGCAGCACAATGAACCAGGGTCGCAACCATAAGGGACTCAACAGCTTAAACGCATCTGAATGAATTTCCGGACCCCATGGCCCACCGCTCATTTTGGCTTGAACCTGAAACTCATAAGCGCCCGGCTTTAGACCGGTATAGCGAACCACGCGCTCGGTTGTATCCGTTTCCCAGTCTTGATTTAGACCCTTGAGACGATAGCGGTAACGCACCTTTTCCTGGGCCGTTGAGCAGAATGCAGTGAATTCAAACTGGAAGTTGTTTTGACTGGGGCCAAGTCGGCTGGGCATGGCCGAAACCGGTGCACCCGCGACCTCCACTTTTTGGATAACCGCACGTGGTGGTTGGCCATTAAATTGAAAGCCAGGCCGCGGGTTGTACAGCGCGATACCATCAATGGTTCCCATCCAAAAAACATCGAGCTTTTTGATGGCATTCACGTTGGTTTCAATACCGCGAAAACCATCCCATTGATCGTAAATCTGACACGACTGGGCCAACACCGAGTAACGTAAAAGCCCGCGCTCGGTTCCGACCAAAACAACACCGGGCTGTTCCTCTTGGATAAAGTAGCCAACGGTACTTTTACTTTCCGGGCAATCGATCGGGAAAAAGCGTTCACCATCAAAATGAAAAATGCCGCCTTGTTGTGTGGAAACCCACAATCCGCCGTTGGAAGCCGCAGTGATGCCCATGACCCACAGGTCCTGTAGACCCGATTCTGACCCAAAAACACGTGTTTTTTTTGTAACGGGATCGTAGGAAACCAGCCCGCTATGGCGAGCGCCCCACCACATCACGGATTGCGCATCTTCATAAATCGGAAACACCGTTTCATAGGCCGAAGGATCCAACTGGATCCGCTGAAGCACCTGGAGACTCCCCGCTTCTGGCCGGACACACATAATCCCGTTTTGGCGGGTGCCGACCCACAAATTGCCATCCTGAGCCAGATGGAGATTGACAACTTCGTTGCTAGACAACCCATCCTCTTGGTCAAATACGGTCGGCGAATCGTGATCCCAAAGAACCAATCCAACATCGTGAATGGCCGTCCACAATTGACCAGAACCATCCCGGACGATGCCCCGCACGGATTCCGTTGCAAACCGATTCGCATCGCCCAATCGTTTGTAGGTCCAGCCCGATCCTTTGGGTTCCATGCGAATAGCACCGCTATCCGTGCCTACCCAGATGGTGCCATTGGCGTCCTGCCAAAAACACCAAATGGTGCGCCAGCCAACGTCACCCTTAAATTGAACAAACTGAAAAAGCGACGGTCGGACCAGGCTCAAGCCGTTACTGGTTCCAATCCAGGCATTCTGATCGCGGTCCACCAACAAGCTTTCCACCACGTTATGGCTCAAGCCATTCTCGGTGTTGAAACGCTCCATTTGGTCATCGGGTCCCAGCTTAAACGCGCCCGCACCATCCGTGGCCACCAAAAGCGTGCCCGGTCCCTGTTCCTGAATAAATTGAATGGTTGTTCCGCTTGTCCCTAACCGTTCACCCCAATTGTCCTCAGGTGAAGTCGCCTGGAAAAGGCGACCGAGTACCGTTCCCAACCAAATCCGACCATCGGAACTGACCCAAAAGGCGGTCAGTTCGGAACCGGAAAAAACTGTTTGAAAGTTGCCCCACACAGCCAAGTCCACATCGCTGTCATGCCGGACCAAAACCTGATCGGTCATCAACCACAAGGCGCCGGGCGAGGCTTGAATCGCCTGACATGCCCCGTAGGGGAATGGGAGAAAAGCCCAGCGCTTTTCGCTCGGCAGGTAACAGGTTAATTGACCATTGACCCCATTGACGACCCAAACCCGACCGCGCTCATCGCAAGTCAATTGGTTGACCACCCGGTTGGGTAAACCCGCTGGCGGCTCAATCGCTTCAAAGCGGCCATTGCGGTAAACGCTGAGACTACCATCGCTGTGACCGAACCAGATTTCGCCCTGCCTGCCCAATGCCATCGACCAAACATCGTTGCGCGCCAAACCATCGCTGCGCGCATAGGTGTTGAATCGGTAACCGTCAAACACGCTCACGCCTGCGCCCGTTCCAATCCACAGCAGACCATCCGGCGTTTGGACCATGGCGCGCACCTGCGATTGAACCAAACCATCAGCCACGTTATAAATCCGGATATTTTTCAGGGGTTCAACCCAGGAACTGGCGGCAACCCACAGCAGCGAGCAGTAGAGCATTGGATTCCTCAATTGGGTCTATCGGATCCCTGACCCAAAAGTTAATAACGACACAAGAAACGGAACGATCAGCTAGGCTTTTTAGGGTAGCATCGCTTCGGGAGGGCGATAACCCATGCAGCCCAAAAAGGATTCGATCATCAAAATCCATACGCATCCGATCAAAGCCGCGCTTTTGGGTCAGAATGAGCCTGACCCGACCGAGTGGATGGATTGCTTTCACGAACTACCCGCGACCAGCCGCCAACGCTATTGGGTCGAACAGTGGGCGCATAACCTCCAAGCCGGCCAATCGCTCCAGCTCAGCCCCTCCGAGCAGGAGATTTTTTATTTTTGGCAGGGTCTGTCACCCCAAACTTATGCCCAACTGGGCCAAACACAGTCCATGACGCTCGATTTACCCAAAAACTATCCCATCGACCCTTTCTGGCAATATTGGGGACGCGATGGACACCACACGACAGAGCGGATTGAAGACGAGCACGCCCTGTCAGTTTTGGAGGCTGAACATACCATTTGCTTTCGGGTTCAACGCAAGAACCAAAGCTTGACGATTCATTGGCAGGGACCATTCGGCTATCAGGTCCACCAGCAAATGGTGCGGCTCCTCAATTTGTCATTTCAAGCCCCCAATTGGCCAGCAGACCTGATCTTATCCCAATCCCAAGACGCGGCCGAAGCGACCCGTCCATTCCTGACCCGAACGGTGTGGGAAGCCATTCTGTGGGTGATTTTGGGCCAGCAAATCAATTTGTCGTTTGCTTACCAGATGCGGTCCAATTTGTACCGTAACCTGGGCCAACCCGTGGGTCACGACCTGTATGCAGCACCCCACCCAAAAAGCCTGCTGGAAACGCCTTTGGAAACCTTCCGTTCCTGGCAGATTTCGCGCCAAAAGGCATCCACCTTACTCGCTGTTGCGGCCGTATGGCCAGAATTGGCCCAGCTCTCCTTTTGGCACGGGGCACCCCACATTGAACGCAACTTGTTAGCCGTAAAAGGGATTGGTCCCTGGTCGGTTGCCTATTTGTTGATGCGCGGCTTCGGTTTTGCCGATGTCTGCCCAATCGGTGATGCCGGATTAAAACTGGCCATTCAAAAGCTGCTCAACATGCCCGAGCGTCCCTCTCCTCAAACCATCCTAGATTTTATGGCGCCATACCGGCCATTTCGGAGTCAGGCAACCTTTTGTGCCTGGAAAACGTTGGGTGACTTATGAATTACCTTGTTTTAAGTTCACCCATCGGTCCGCTCACCCTGGCCAGTAATGGAAAGGCCCTGTGCGCCATCCAATTTGGCAACCCTGACCAGCGCACGGATGGCCCGTTTGATGACGTCCTACACATGACAAAAACCCAGCTTTGCGAATATTTCCAAAGGGCCCGCCACATTTTCGAATTGCCCTTGGAGCCCCAAGGTACCGACTTCCAGAAACAAGTGTGGAGAGCACTGCAGCACATTCCCTATGGCAAAACCGTGTCTTATGGCCATTTGGCCGCCTCAATCGATCGACCTAAAGCAGTACGCGCGGTGGGAGCCGCGAATGGCGCTAATCCGATCCCTATCATCATCCCGTGCCATCGGGTCATCGGGAGCAACGGGACCTTAACCGGATTTGGGGGCGGACTGCCTATTAAAGCCCGGCTTCTCGAATTGGAAGGCTGTCGCGACTGGCAACCGCTTTTACCCGGACTGACCTAAAAATGGCCCAAAAAAGGGGCTACCCGAAGGTAACCCCTAGAGGATGATTAGGCCATGCTGGGTTCTGCTTCACCCAACTCATCGTCTTCCACACTCTGTGCCGCTTTGGAGGAGAGCAGCAAGGCCGGCAGGAACACCACATCCGCCACCAGCGCAGTACTCAGAATAATCGCGCACATAATTCCGAAATTCACATTCGGCATGAACGAGGCGAAGGCAAATGTGCCAAATCCGGCCACCAGGACCAGAGTCGTGACCAACAAGGCCGGGAACGTATGGGTCAGAACCTGAGCAACTGCCACTTTTGGCGATTCGCCTTGGTGAATCCAACGGGTAAAGTTGGTAATGAAATGGATCGTATCATCGACCGAAATGCCCAAACAAACGGACGCCACAATCACCGTTCCCATATCCAAAGTCGTGCCCAACATGGTCATCAGAGCAAGACCGTAAATGATAGGTAACAAGTTGGGTACCATCGACATCAGACCAACCCGCCAGGATTTGAACACGACGATCATGATCAAGGAGACCAGAACGACGGCAAGAATGATTGAGACCAGGAAGGTCTGAACCACCATGGGGTTTAACCCGTGCCAGATCGGCATTTTCCCCGTGATATTCGCCGTTAAGCCCAACTCCTCAGCCTTGGCATTGATGACTTCCATTTCGGCCAGCGATTGCTTTGAGGAGTGCAAGGTCCACATCACTGACAGCCGAATCATGTCGTTATCCAACGTCATGCGGTCATTCAGGTCCATATTCTGGGGCAGGCTCATGGTGTAGAGGAACAAATATTCCGCGACCGCTTGACGCGAATCGGGCAGGACGTAATAGGCTGGATCTTCGTTGTGCAAAGTGCGGTTGATCTGCTTGACAATATCTATCACGCTGACCGTTTTGGTAACGAACGGCAACGCGTTTAGCCAATCTTGAAAAGCTTCCGCTTTTTTGAGGAAATCCGGTTCATTGATACCGCCCGCTTCACCTGCGTCCAGGGTGATTTCCAAGGCCATCGAACCGCCGATCTCCTGCTCAATAAACTCATTGGCCATGCGGGTTGGAACCGTTTTGGCAAAATACTTAAACGGATCGGAATTAATTTCATTCTGCAGGGCAATTCCCCCACAAATTACGGAAAGGACCAGGAACGTATAAATAATGCGTTTGCGGTTGCGCATGAGCCAGTCGGTATAGCGCAAGGCACGTTCCGAGGGAACAAACGCTTTATCGGGGGTTTCCTCAGCCTTGACTTTGATCGGCAAAAGCACCAGCAAGGGGCCGACCAGCAGGATCGATAGGACCCAAGCAATTAAAGCGCCCATACCGGCCAACAAACCCATCGTCATGACAGGCACTACCTTGGCAGTCGCAAAGCTAAAAAGGCCGACCGAGGTGGTTAAGGAAGTTAAAAACATCGGCAACATGTTTTTGGTCAGGTTGTACAGGGTGGCATCCTTGGCATTAAAGCCTTTGCGCCTGTACTGAAAATAGGTCACCAAAATATGCACGGCATCGGCAATCGATATGGCCACCAAAATGTGCGGAACGATGGAGGTAGTATTGTTAATTTTGATCCCAATCCAACCGCTGATGCCCATGGTCATAGCAATCGTCATGAAGATGACCAAGAAGGGTAAGGCCAATCCCGATAAATTGCGGAACGTGAAGAATAGGAAGATGACAATGGCACCCAAAAGCATGGGTAACATGATTTTCATATCTTCAATCGTGACTTCGCGAAAAGCATCGGTTAAGGCTACGCCACCGGTGATGTAGAAATCGTGGCCGTCCTTGCCTTTCATGTGGCCATGTTCGTGGCTATCCAACAAAAACGGCGCCAGCAAGGCACGCGTTTTGGTAACGACTTCCTCAAAATTGGGTGAACCATCGATCGCCGGTTTAAGGTGGCCAAAAACGACTGCCGTTTTTCCGTCTCGACTGACCAGATACCCCGGTATCACCTCGTGGTTGAGGGCAACCTGCTTGCGCGCTTCGATCAGTTCGGGCGTCAATTCTGCCTCGTAGGGTTCGGGGATCAACGGATCTACCCGCATCTCTTCTTCACCATCTTCGTTGATCAGGCCATGTGTCCAGTTGTAGTTGGTCAGCGAATCGACCCGGATAATTTCGGGTACCTGCCACATACCGGCCGTAATTTTTTGCAGAAGCTGTAAGGATGACACATCGAAGATGCCATCGTCTGAATGCACAACGACGGCAATGGATTCGTCGTTGCCGAACCGGCGCTCAAAGGCATCAAACTCGGCTAAGAGCGGGTCATCACTGCGGAACCAAATGCGATAAGAGAAATCCGATTGCAGTTTTTGCAGGCCGGGCACAGCAGCAGCGGCCAGGACAAGCGCGAGCAGGATCCAGGTTTTGGGGTACTTGACCAAAAGGGATGCTGCCCGAAACGAGAAACTATTTTTCTGTTGCGGGGTCATAAAAGCTCCTGAGACGGCGGGGGGACGCCATGAAGTGAATGCTTACTAACTTACGAGGGGCAAGAAAAAGGGTTTATTGGAACATGGTTTGGGTGAAGAGCATTAAACTCTTCGGTTCGTAGTGCGCGGTCAGAACCTCTTGCTTGAGGCCCATCCCGCGCAAGGTAAACAGCACAGCCTTGTCCAACAAGGCAAACTTGTCCGGGGCTTGGAACGGGATCACACTTTGCGGGGCCAGGGTAAACATCAACATTGCAACCGCTAAATGATGGCCAAACCAAAGCGAATCAATGTCACTGGCCTCGTAAAAAACCAGGTCACCGGCCTTGTGTGCGGCGGCCAGACAGGCTGACCACTTTGCGGTCCAGTCCTGCGCGTGTTCTTGGAAGAAGGCCCGAGCAAAATTGCCCTTTTCCAGGCAACTATGCGCCATCAGGCGGGTCAACTGCTCATGTCGTGCGCGATGCTCAACCGGTCCAATCTCCCGACCCAAAAAGATCAGCGCCATTTTGAAATACATGCTGTTGATCAGGGTCGCTGTCGTATCGGGCAAGGCGTGGATACTGGCCGAAATATGGTCTTTCTGATCGCAGCAATAATCCTTAAGCGCCAGGTAAATCGCACGTTTGCCTTTGAAATGGCGGTACAGCAGGGCTTCAGACACACCCGCCTGACTGGCGATCTGTTTGGTGGTGGTACCTTCAAAACCGTAACGCGCAAAAAGCGGCATTGCCGCGGCCAGGATCGTATTGCGCCTTAGCTCACCATCCATTCGTTTGGTCAAACCACCACCTCCTGGCCAGCTAAGTTAGTGTTTACTTACAAAAAAGTCAAGCGCGGAAACACGCGCCATTCCCAATGGGCGTGCATAAAAAAACTCAAAAAAATTTATGAATCACGGGTTCAACCTCTAAAACAAAAGGCCCAAAGGCCCATCCATTTGGCCAAACGAAACTGGATTCTATTGACACAGTTTGCTGCTTATCAAAACCTAGGCAATGCCTTCCAAAATGAAAAATTCACCGCGAAATAGACGAAAAGACGCGAAAATTGTGCACAAGCCAACAGCAGGCAACAGGGTCCGAACCCGGTGAAAGCTTATTGGCTAGTTTTTAGGTCTCTCTCCTGTAAGAAATCGTTTATGGACAAGCAGCATGGATTGTCCAACGGGCTAATTCATCCAAACTATGCGCGTTTTTCGACCCGCCAGGGTGGGTTTTTACGGTTGGGTCCGGCCCAGTAGAGGATGAGTTTGTTGCCGTGGGGATCGCGCAAAACAGCTTCGCGCCACAGGTAAGCCTGGTCCGTGGGTGCTTGCTCAAAAACAAAGCCTTTTTCCATGAGCGCACTTACCCATCCATCCAAGTCTTGGTGCTCGAAGTAGATCGTGGCTGTCGATGGCGCGGCTTGGTCCGTCAAAGACAACGAAAAAGTGGAATCGCCTTCTGGACATTCGAAGCGGGCATAATGGGGCGTGTCCACAATTTGCAGAAAACCCATGAGGCGGAAAAAATCCGTCGAGGCTTGCATGTCGGTAGCCGGGATCGTTACTTGGTTCAGGTTCACAGTCCCTCCTCCTTTTGAAAGCTGGCTTTCGCAAATTCCCGCGGTAAAAGCCGAAATTTGGACCCTTTCCTGTGATTTTATCAACTCTTGCCCACGAAGCATCACCTGGTTGGAATAAGGTTCGGCATCACTGTCATACGCTCATTTATTTAATGCGCTCCGGACTGGCCCTTCGGGCGGAACATCACCCCATCTCGTTTGGAGTGGAACGGAAAAGGGCTAGGGGTTTCGAATGGCTGCGCTACAATTCCTCAGCGGAGGGGGCGATGAAGAAAATTCTTTTTGTTGTGACCGGCGGAACCTTAGGCATGCGGCCCAAAGGCGATGGCCCGCTGGTGCCATCCGAGGCGGTCAGTGACTTGGTCCATTTCATTCCCGAATTGGAAGAGTACGCCCAGATCGAATTCGACATCCTCTGCAATTTGGATTCAACCCTCATCACCCCAGATATTTGGTTAAAAATGGCCCAGCGCATCGAACAGGTTCAAGAACAGCGATCTCACCACGGTGTCGTCATTCTTCACGGAACGGATACCTTGGCCTTTAGTGCTTCTTCCCTCTCTTTCTTGTTACCGGGTCTGCAAATTCCGGTGGTGGTGACCGGCAGTCAAAAACCATTGGCCATGACCCGATCCGACGCGCGAAACAATGTATTGGGTGCTCTGGAAGCGTGCTTGGATGGGCCAACCGAAGTGATGGTCTTTTTTAACCAAAGCGCGTTTCGCGGCAACCGCGCAACCAAATCGTCCATCAATGATTACAATGCCTTCTCAAGTCCAAACTACCCTCCGCTTGGCAAAGTCGGCATGCATTGGGAATGGAATCACGATCTGTTTTGGCCCATGACACGCCGACCCTCCATTGCACCCAGCCTGCCCAAATCGTTGCCCCACGCACCTTTGGTGCTGCCCTGGGTGCCAGGACTTGATCCAGGTGACGTGCTGCAAAACCTCAAACATCAATGGGGCTTGGTCCTGGAGGCTTACGGGACTGGCAACCTGCCCCTGAGCCCGAGTAGTCGCGAAGCTTTATTGCAATTCATGACCAAGGGCGGAATCGTCTGTGTCCGCAGCCAAGTTCAGGAAGGCGCCACCCGGCTACAGACCTATCAGCCAGGCAAGGAACTGCTGGAAATGGGCATTATACCAGCGGGTGATATGACCCGTGAGGCGCTGGTAACCAAACTCATGGTCATTAAATCCTACGGGATGAGTGCCGAAAAAGCCCGATTCCAACTGGGACACAGTTGGGCCGGTGAAATGGACGAGATCGCCTAAAAATAATCCAACCACATTTGTTGTCGTGTATCCCAGAGATAAACCCGAAAGCTACCCGATTGACTAGCCACAACAATGCAGACGGCTTGCTCCTCGTTGCGAGAAAAAACCAGAGTTGCGCTGCTGGAGCCCTGGGCGCCAAAACGAATCTGTTGACCATGGGTAGACGACAAGCCCTCATCCAGAATCCGCGACTGGGTGGGGTGGGGCAAGCCGACCAACGGTTCCAAACGCCACTTTTCGGCTCTAAACGATTCGTCAGCCAATGCATCCGCAGAGCCTTCTGTCCGGATTGTGTAGTGACCATCTGAATCAAACTCGAAATAACAGGTTTGATGCGTCAGCTGTGCCACCCGGCGGGCCATCATGAACTGAGAAGTCAGGCGACTGGCCATCAAATGGGCCTGGCCTTCATCGGCCACCCGCGAAAGGATGGGGACACCTAAAGCCAAAAGAACAAACCCTATCGCTAGGACCAAAACGGTTTCTATCAAACTAAAAGCGGGCATAACGCCTCCGGAATCAAGGGGGCACAAGGCCCCCTCTACACGGCATTTAAGATGGGTCGGGTCATTGGCCTCCTTAAAGGGAGATTAACGGTTTCAGTTTTTCGAACGTTTTGGGACCGATCCCTTTGACGTTCATCAGTTCTTCCAGGCTCTTGAAGCCTTTGTGCTCTTCACGAAAAGCGATGATGCGCTGGGCTGTGGCCGGCCCAATGCGTGGAAGCGTTTCCAGTTCGCTTTGCGTGGCTTTGTTAATGGACACCAACTGTTGTTTTTCAACTTGTTGGGTTTTGCTGGATGCGGGCGGATCGGCGGCCCATACGGCTTGGACCGCGAACAGACTCAACAAACAAAGTAAAAGTCGGGACGATCGGAGCAGTGTTTTCATCTGCTACCTCCTCATATTTTGAGATGTGCTTGTTTTTTTGTTCGAGCGAACAAAATAGACGATGTGAACATCGCCGCCGCCATTAAGTGCAGGCACCGAGCCAATTCAAGCTGCCAGCAAAACGCCTAAGTGAATGAAATTAAAAAACTTAAACACACAAGCAAAAGGCAAAGAAGTTCAGGTGTCTGGAGAAAGCGACACAAGCTTGCCAAAATCCGCCCCATTTGGATGGATTTGACCGTCTAAACCCTTGAATTTACTGGAGCTATTCAGCAAATGGAAAGGTGGAGCACATCAGGAAGTGTAGCGTGTTCGGTCCGAATCATTTTGATAGGCGATTGGGTCGCTAACTCCGGCCTGGAAAAAGCCGCGCAGGCGCAGGGCACAACTATCGCAATGGCCGCAAGCCAAATCGGTGGCTTGGTAGCACGACCAAGTCAGGTGCAGCGGGGCCTTTACTTTTTGGCCGAGAAGCACAATTTCACGTTTACTTAAGGCAATCAGCGGGGCTTCCACTCGAGCCTGGGTATCCGGTTTGGTACCTAGCGCAATCAGGTTATTAAAAGCTTCGATAAAAGCCAGCCGGCAATCGGGGTAACCACTGGAATCCTCTTCGACGGCCCCGATGAAAATGCGTTCAGCGTTCAAAACCTCGGCCCAACTGGTGGCCATGGCCAGCAAATGGGCGTTTCTGAAGGGTACGTAGGAGGTGGGAATGCCTGGGCGTACCAGGTCGGCTTCAGAAACATTCATATTTTGATCAGTCAGACTCGACCCACCAATCGCTTTAAGGTGGTCCAAGTGACCAACCAGACGGTGGCGCGCTTGAAAAAAATCGGCAATGGCGTGAAAGGCTTGCTCTTCGCGCTCCTGGGTGCGTTGCCCGTACTGGACATGCAACATGGCCAAATCGTAGGTCTGGTAAGCCAAAGCAGCCGTGACACAGGAATCCATGCCACCACTGGCCAAAACGACAGCTAATCCCCTCATTTCCCCGGCGTATCTCCCCAAATAATTTTGTGTAACTGGACCTGAAACCGCACATTTAAGCCACTTTCAAGTACTTGATCGGCCAAAATAGCCTTGTCCTGAAAGTTGGCGACGGGTGAGATCAGAACCTGAAAGCGTTGATCGAGTCGCCATTCGCGGATTTGACTCAGACTCCAGGCCAGATCAGCTTGATCGCACACGACGAACTTTACCTCATCGTTAGGTTTAAGCTGATCGAAGTTCTCGATCAAATGTCGATGTGCCTCGCCGGAGCCCGGCGTCTTGACGTCCAGAACCACATGCACAGCCGGATCTAAATCGCCCAAAGCGACGGCGCCGCTGGTTTCCAATAGCACCTTGTAGCCGCGACGGCTGGCTTCGGCCATAAACGACCAAACGGGTTTTTGGTGCAGCGGCTCTCCGCCGGTGACTTGAATCAAACGCGTCGGGTAGCGTTCTAATTGCTCAAATATGGCCTCAAAGGACCACCATTCGCCGCCGTGAAATGCATATTCGGTATCGCAATACACACACCGCAAGGCACAACCGGTCAGCCGAACAAATGTGCAGGGCAGACCGCTGTGCGCGCCTTCACCTTGTAGCGAGAAAAAAATTTCAGTCAGTTTCAGTCTGGAACGCGGATCCCTTTCAGACATTAGAACCCAGAGCCCGGCCCAAAAATAAATTCGATCCGGTTGCCGATGGAGAAGTCCGAAGGGATTTCAACTTCGAACTGGTTAGCCGGAATCTCCGGATTGACTTCGATATTGCTGAAGTGGAGTTGGAACACATCGCCATCTTTAGCGACAACACGGATTTCATCGATTAAAAACGCATCGTTGACATGGATGCGGATCTCTTTAAATTTGTCTTTTAACTTGCGTCGGACCGGTCGCAAAACCAAATCTTGTCCGCCCGTGGTTTGGCTTTTATCGACACGGCCAATCGAGAAGTAACTGACCAAGGTATCCAATCGTTCAGCTACCAGCATTTGGGTTAAGTCGGTTTTGCGTTTGGGCAATTCGAGCCGTTCAGCCTTTTTGGCTTTTTCGCTTATCGTAATCATTTCGCGTTGGTTGACCACCATGGTCAGGTCGTGTTCCGGCGCAAACACAAACATCATGGCATCTGGTTTTCGCAGGTAAAAGGTACCTGTCATTTCAATAGGATCGGTTAGGAGGCTGATTTCTTTGCGTTGCTCGAAATCGGCCTTCAAAGTCACGATCTGACTGTTGGCCTCATCGATTTTCTTGACCAGATCTTCCAGCCCAGCTTCAATCTTGCCATCACTGCCGAACACAAATAGCCAGCTCAACCACAAAGTCACCATGCTTGTTTATCCTTCCTAGGGAATTTGCCCAGTAGGGTATTGACCTGAACCAGGTCGTCCCATAAAAACGTGGAACGGGCAAATTCCATGCCGCGCCGGGCTATTCTAGCACAAGCCAGTCTTGGCGGTTCCCAGAATGGGTGGGAACGGGTTAAACTCCCAGCCTATGAGGAATTGGCTTTTTGGACTCTATTTTATTGGGCTATTGGGATGTGGCTACCACACCCTCAACTGGGCCCACGGCCAGTGGCGGGTGCTTTGGATTGACACCGTTCAATCGGAGGGAACCCATCGCAAACAGGCCACCCGACTGGAACAACTCCTCCATGAACGGACCCAGGCCGGGACCGGTATGAAAACCGTCCGATCGGGTACCAGCTATGATCTCAAACTCTCAACCCGCCTCAAATCTTACAGCGAACAGGTGTTAGCGACGGACGTCGATGGCCGCACCAAACGGCTGCAATTTTTTATGGTCTTTGACTTTGAACTCAAGGATCTGGAAGGCAAGGTTCTGTGGTCCTTACCCGATTACGCCTATTCAGATCAATACGAACTGTCCACTCAAGTGGGCGCTCCCTTTCGCGATGACTTGGTCACCAGCCAGGACACCGCATTGCGCAACGTGGCCGATTTGGTCATTGCAAATTTTTCGATGGCATTGGCAAAGCGGAGTCAAGAATGAGCAAAATGAGATATGCCATCTACGGCCTGAGCGGCGATGAAACCTACAGCAAAACTCAATTCACCGATCAACTCAAAAAGGCTGTTTTGGGCAGCGCAGGCGATGAATTTAATTTCGTCCAGTTCGACGCCAACCAAGCCAATCCGGCCACCATTATTGACGAGGCCAATTGCATGCCGATGATGGCCGACTCGCGTTTGGTTTGGGTTGAGTCGGCTGAGATTTTTGACGCCAAGGCCTGGAAACAGTTCGCAGCCTACGCCCAAAGCCCCAATGAAACGACCTGCCTGGTATTCCTCTTCGATGGCTCGCCTGAAAAAGCCAAAAAAGCTTTGTCCAGCGCTAAAGAGACCCTCTTTCAGGATTTCCCCAAACCCAAACCTTGGGAGCTGAAGGATGCCATCCGTAAACTTGCTCAGAGCAAGAAACTGAAAATCAGTTCAGGTGCCGCTGATCTGCTAGCCGAATTGGTCGGCGATGACTTGTTCAAAGTGGCCGGAGAGTTGGACAAATTGGCTCTGTTCAAAATGGATTCAGGCGACATCTCCGCCGACGATGTTGCCGCGCTTCTGGGTCGAACCCGGCTGGTCACACGTTGGGAATTGAACGCTCTGGTTGGCGCACGCGAATTAGGGCCCGCCATCGCAAAGAGCCACGACATCCAGGACAGTGGTGAAGATCCGATCGGTCTCCTGGCCGCTTTGACCAGCCATTTACGCCAGCTGCTGCGGCTCAAAGGACTCATGCGTTCCGGCCTGTCCGACAAATTCGAGTTGGCCAAAGCGATCCATTTGCCGCCCAAAATCACGGGCGATCTAATGACCCAGCAAGCGCGTTTTAGCGATGTAGAGCTGCGTCTGGCGCTGCGCCACGCGCAAACCTGTGATCTCAAACTCAAAAGCTCGCGGCTCAACAAAAAACTGCTGATCGATCATTTCCTTAGCGCGATTTTAGAAACCGGTCCTTATTCGCCGCCGGGCAGATCGTCTAAGTGGCGTCGATAAGTTCGTGGGCGTTTGTAGGTAAACATATTTTTGATCTGCGCTTCGCGGTCGCCCTTAAAATTTTGATCGAGACCAAACGCAAAATACAGGCGAAACCCCAAGGTGAGGTACCAGGTCCCAGCGCACATATACCACCAAAATGCACCGGCATAATACTTAACCCATCGCATCTCGCTCCCTCCTTCTAGACCATCTTAGCGAGTTTTAGCCTGGAGGAGCAGGAAATCCAATCAGCAAGTCCGTTCGAAACAGGTTAACGGCAGTTCGGGTCGATCAGTGGCCAAAGCCGCAGCATAACCGAAACCCCAGTCCAGCGGACAAATCCACCAGCGCCGCGAGGATTTGTGCTGGATAACCTCCGTCCAGTCATCGGCCAGCAAATCGACATCGGCTTGCTGGAACCCGAACGAAATGCCATCTCCAACCGCCTTAAAAAACGCTTCTTTACGCGTCCAGCCCTGGTAAAAAACCTGAAGCGGATCGTTTGCGCCCGCCCAGGCATGGTGTTCCCGCTCGGTGAAAATTTTATGTGCGAGATCTGAAATGCTGGCCCGAGGTCGCACCCATTCGATATCCAAACCAACGGGACGCGAGCCCACCAAAACACCCGCCCACTCGCGCGAGTGGGACAAATTAAAACACAGCGGATCGCCGGTCAGGAACGGTTTACCGTGTTCACCCATGCAAAAGGTTAATCGTTCTGGATCACCCAAATATTGGCCCAAAACCCAACGCAACCCCAATCGGGCCTGACGGGCGGCTTGGCGATCTTTGACGTGGCGCAATCGATCAACCCTGGCCTGTTCAGATGCGTTGAGTTCCAATCCCCAATGGAGGTTCTTGCCACAGTTCCAGCGCCATAAATGCAATTCATTTGCTGGCCTTTCAACGCATTTGGGTGGCTCATTCCAAAAAAGCACTCGTCCTCCCTGAAAAGAATCCTAGCCCAATGCCGCGTCTGAAGGGTACCCAACTTCTGTGCAAACAGCGTGTTGGCCGATGCGTATTTAAGCATAGGGTCCCGCTACACGATAGAATGGGCACAAGGAGCGGGAAATGCGCTTGGCGCTTTTGGGTCTGGGTTGGTTAAGTTTGGTAATAGGCTTGATCGGTATCTTTTTGCCGCTTTTGCCCACGACACCGTTTGTCCTCTTCTCGGCAGGCATTTTTGCCAAGTGCCATCCTGGTTTACGCGAGAAGCTGCTGGCCCACCGTCAATTTGGGCCCATCATCCTCAATTGGGAGCAGCGTCGGGCTATTCCTCCACGCGCCAAGCGTCAAGCCAGTCTGGCCATATTCTTGGTGTTTCCCCTTTCCATTTGGGCTGTAGATCCGCTGGGGCTCAAAATGATGTTGGTCGGTATTGCCTTGGTTTGTCTGCTCTTTATTTGGACCCGACCGGATTAAGCGCTTTCGACCTCACCAATTCTTCACCTGAGCCTAAGGTTTAAGCCATATTACAAGCTTAAAGTGAACATCAGAATAATGGGCCATCGGCCCTAATCGAGGTGTTCCATGAATCCGGTTCGCGTTCGGGCAGCCTGTGAAGAAGCATTTGCCCAGTACATGGCCAACCAAAAGTTTAAACACGAGCAAGGGGGCAGCCTGCGCATCGATCTGCATTGTCATGATGCCAATTCCGATACGCCGGATGAGCTGATGGGCCGGATTCTGAACGTACCGGAAACCTGGTTGAAAACCGAGGATCTCCTAAACTGCCTTAAACGAAATGGTGCCCAGGCCTTTACGATCACCAACCACAACAATGCGCGTTCCTGTTGGAGCCTATTAGACAAAGGGATAGACATTGTCCCAGCCGCCGAATTCACCTGCAAATTTCCCGAGTATCAGGTCCATTTCCACGTTTTGACCTACGGATTTACACCCGAACAGGAGCCTATCCTCAATCAGTTGCGCCACGATGCTTATGCGTTCCGCGAGTATACCTGTACGCACAATTTGCCAACCGTGATCCCGCACCCGCTTTATGTTTACGGGGCAAATGGCACCCTTCCGCAGGCATTTTTTGAAAAGATCGCGCTTATGTTTCCCCTTTTTGAAGTGCTGAATGGTCAGCGCAATTTCCTCCAAAACTACTTGGCCTGGGCCTGGGTCAGATCCTTATCACCCCAACGCTTGGAGGAATTAGGCAAAAAACACCAAATGAGCCCTTTGCGTTTCTGCAGCGATTATCAACGCCGCATGTGTGGTGGAAGTGACGACCACTTTGGCTTATTTGCCGGCAGTTGTGGAACCTACATTTCGCTGCCAGAGGGTTGGCAGACTTCCGGAAAACCGACCAGTTTTTGGATTTTAGAAGCCCTGCGCTCCGGGGATTTGGCACCTTATGGACCGCTTGCCGATGAAGAAAAACTGCATGTCGGCCTTTTGGATTATTTCTGCCAATTAGCCATCAACATGCGCGATCCCGGTCTGGTCCGCATGTTCCTGCACAAGGGGACCCTACGCGATAAATTGGTCGCCCTGACCTTGTCCAACGCGCTGCAAGAACTCAAACGCCACGGCTACACCATGCGGTTCCTGCGCACTTTAGCCGATGCCTTGCGCGGCAAAAGGCCAAGCACACTCATGAACTGGACCCTGCGCCGTGAATACAAACCCCTGCTTGTGCAAGTGGATAAACTGGCGCTGGCCAGCCGCAAAGGACCTGAACCCTTACGCCACGCGTTTCTGGAAGTGCTGCCAGAGGTTTACCAAAGCCTCAACCGCATTGTCATTGATCGGATCAATGATCAAATTCAGGGATTTGCCAAAGACCGCCCCTTGCGCGCCTGGTGGCTGGACTTTATCGAGCATTTTGAAGTTTCCAGTCATCTGCGTAGTTTGTTCAGTTCCGATTCAAAAAGCGAAGAGGGCAGCCCAAGGCTCAATTTGGGTCAACTGTTTGACAATTTATCCTTCCCGCTGCTGGCTTCCGGCCTGATTGCCGGTTCGGTTTATGCCACCCACAAAACCTTGAATCAGAACCGCGCCTTTCTCAATCGCTTTGCATCTGAACTCGATATTCCGCAACATCCAAAAGTGCTTTGGTTGACCGATACTTTTGCTGACCAAAACGGGGTCTCCCACACCTTGGATGAAATTCGCGCTTACGCCGCGGAACACGGTGTTCAATTAGATGTGCTGGTTTGTCATGAGTCCGCAGCGCCACAACAGAACCTGATTGTGCTCGAACCTATCGAAACTTTCAGTTTGCCGCAATTTGGGAACCAGCTCTTTCGTGTGCCTGATTTGATCCAAGTCTTTAACACCTTTCGCGAAGGTCAATACGATCGACTGGTCATTTCCACTGAAGGTTTTTTAGGCATGATCGGCCTGCTTCTGAAATGGGCGTTTAACGTGCCGGCCCACTTCTATATGCACACCGATTGGCTGGCCTATGCGCGAGACGCCATGGGTTCCGAACCCGAAATACTCGACCGAATCAGAAGGCTCCTTCGCACCTTCTATCAACAGTTTGATGGCATTTTCGTTTTAAACAGCGAGCACCAAAACTGGTTGGCGAGCAAAGATATGGCGATTCCTAAGGATCGGATCCACAAAACGGCACATTGGGTCCACCCTTGTTTTCATCCAGGCCTTCGCCAGCCACGCCTACAAGCCCAACCGTTCTCGCTTTTGTATGTCGGCCGGTTAAGTTCAGAAAAAGGCATTTGGGAACTACCCAGACTGGCTCAGGCATTGGATTTCGCGCAGATTAATTACCAATTTAATATCGTCGGAGAAGGACCCGAGCGTGAAAAACTCAAGCAAACAATGCCGCAGGCACACTTTCACGGCTGGCAACCGCAACACGAATTGCCAGTTTTTTACGCCAACGCAGATTTGTTGGTTATGCCTTCCCGCTTTGACACCTTCGGCAATGTCATTCTCGAAGCGCTAGCCTGTGGTTGCCCGGCTGCAGCCTACGCTCAGAAAGGACCGGCCGACCTGATCGAATCCGGCACAAGTGGCATTCTGGCCCATGATTCCGAGCAACTCTTCAGCCAAATCATAGAATACAGCAAACGGCCGGATCACCAGATGAAACTGCGGTCTGGGGCGCTGGCCCGAGCGAAACAATTCGGCCGTGCCCGCATCATGCACCAGCTTTTAAGGGACTTGGGATTACCGACCGATCAAACCCAGGTGGAATCAGACGAAACTTTCGCTCGGGTGCATGCCTAAAACCGCTTAAACTATGGTTTTAAATAAAAAAAATATGGGCCAGCCTTATTAAAATCCTCATTGACGCCGAATAAGGCCAGCTTTACAATCAGATGACCCTATTCTGTCCATTCATTCGGAGAATATATATGAAAAAGGCCTTTTTAGTTTGTCTTCTTTTCCCTGCTGCATTGTTTGCGCAATCAATCAATGACACAGGTGTCCCCAGTTTCAGCAGCTTTCAGGGCTTTACCCGGGCCGCTGGTACAGATTCATTTGATGGTACTGAATCCACCATGAGCCCCCGTTTTTTCCGCTCTGGCACCCCAGGCGACGCGTGCTCGACTTTTAGCTCGGGTAACTTCCAATATAGAACCTATGAATTCTTTACCGATAACAGTGGCATGTTGACCGTAAACTTTGACCCAGGTACCTGTGGAACCGGCATTTTTGTTACCTTCCACAACACCTCCTTCAATCCGGCCAACATTTGTGAAAACTATGTATGGTCCTTTGGATCCTCACAAGCGTTTTCCGAAACATTTGCCGTCAACCCAGGTCAACAAATGGTCATGGTCGTTTCCGGCGTTGCCAATGCACCTGGCGTGGTTTGCGGTCCCTACAGCTATGAAATCATCGGCGATGCGCCGCCAATTTTCATCCCCACTTTGGGCACCACTGGCACCTTCGTTCTGATTGGTCTGGTAGCCGTACTGGGCGTTGGTTACACCATTCGCCGCCGCAAAGCTGTTGCCTAATCCTCAGCCTAAATGGTTCGAAAAAGCCC
The DNA here is from genome assembly GCA_020637335.1 of Acidobacteriota bacterium. Classification (GTDB taxonomy): domain Bacteria; phylum Acidobacteriota; class Holophagae; order Acanthopleuribacterales; family Acanthopleuribacteraceae; genus JACJWC01. The sequence goes on from JACJWC010000018.1 coordinate 34,703, forward strand.
GGTTTTGCCGGGCTTTTTTTATTCCAGATCCCAGGTGTATCCCTTTTCGTAAGTTTGCACGGCCAGCTCTTTAAGCAACTCGTCATCGTTCTCGTCGATCATGCGCAGGTGCTGGTGGACCCGAGTTCGCACTTGGCCGGCAAAGATGGTGGCTATGTCTTTTTCGCTCGCTGCATGATCGGGTCCCTTTTCGTCAAGCGCAGACGTCACCCGACTCAACACACAGCCCAACACAAATAAATCGATCATGACATTGGCCATTCGGCCGGTCGCAAACTGTTTGCCGATGATATTTTTGCCGTGTTTGCGCAAAATTCGATCAGCCATCGCAGCCAGGTCACGGGTCAGGTCTTCAAAGAGTTCAGCCTCCACACGCAATAAAGCATGGCACTTGGAAAGTGATCGTTTGGCTGATTTATAACCAACCGCCCAATTGGCGCGCTTTTTGGCATAGTCGTAAAGTAACCCAAACCCTTTGATCGGATGATCAAAGATACCGGAAAGCGATTTTGCCATTTCGCGTAAACCTTGACCCACGTCGTTTAGGGCCGTCAAAGCGATAAACAAGCGCAGAATTTCGTTAGTGCCTTCAAAAATGCGGTTAATCCGGCAGTCACGTAAAATTTGCTCGTAGGGCAACTCGCGCATATAGCCCATCCCACCGGCAACCTGCAAGGCCTCATCTGCAGAGCGCCACAGTGCTTCACTGGCAAAAACCTTGGTAATAGCGGCTTCAACAGAATAGTCATCGTAGGGCACGTCTGACAGGGCTGCAACGGTCATGACCGCTGATTCTGCCGCATAACAATCCACTACCATCTGACCAATTTTGCCTTTGATCATGCCAAAGCTGCCGATCGGTTGTCCAAACTGCTGCCGTTCTGTGGCATGGGTGCTGGCTTTATGGATCAAATTCTTCATCGCACCGACACAGCCGCCGCCCAATCCAGATCGTCCACTGTTCAGAATGTTCATGGCGACCTTAAATCCACCATCCAAGGGCCCCAACAAATTCTCTTTGGGCACCTTGACATCCTCAAAATAGACCGAGGTCGTTGAACTCGCTCGCAAACCCATTTTATCTTCGTGCTCACTCACGGAAACGCCTGGCATATCTCGTGTTACGATAAAGGCGGAAAGATGGGAACGCGCTTCTGCCTCGCCTGTTTTGGCAAAAACGGTGAAAAAATCGGCGATCCCGCCGTTGGTAATCCAAATTTTGCTGCCATTAAGCAGGAAATGATCGCCTTTATCGATCGCAGTGGTACGAATGGAGGCGGCGTCGGAACCTGCTGTAGGCTCGGTTAAACAAAAGGCAGCGATCATTTCTCCGCTGGCCAAGCGTTCATAGTAACGAGCCTTCTGCTCGTCTGTACCAAACAGTTTGAGTCCGCGCATGCCAATTGAGCTGTGTGCGCCAATGGTAACGGCGATAGAAGCATCATGACGCGCAACCTGTTGCAAGGTGCGCGAATAGGCCCGATTGCCAAATCCCATTCCTCCAGCTGAATCGGGAATAATTAATCCGAACAAGCCGAACTGGCGCAATTCCTCGATCAATTCGGGTGGAAAAAAACCTTGGCGATCCCACGCCTGAAAATCGGCCTCACGGCCCGCTAAAAAATCATCAATCGCCTCCAAAACGGGATCCAAAAGCTCCTTTTCACCAGGATCCATTTTGGGGAATGGGAACAAAACCTCCTGTTCGATTTCGCCAGCACAGAGCGATCGGATAAAAGAAATAGAACGGTCAACCATGCCAAGCCTCCAATGTCAGGTGTTTTCTCCAGTCTACACCCACTTGGCGCCCAACCCAGCAAGAAGCCTTAGCCAAATCGGCCTGGGAAAAGGTGCGGATAAGGCACCGCATTGCCCGCCATGCTTTCTGCCACCAATTGACCACAAACCGGGCCCAAGGTTAATCCCAACATCGCGTGCCCATAGTTGACCCATACATCGCTCGCTCCGGGCAATGGCCCCACGTAAGGTAGCCCATCGGGCGTACAGGGCCGTAATCCTGACCACACCGGCACTTCCGACCACATGGCGGGGTTCCAATTGCCAATAAAAGCTTGACATGATTTGTGAATACCCTGAATGCGTCGATCCTGTATCTTTGTCTCAAACCCTGCCAATTCCATGGTACCAGCAACCCGCAGGCGGGAATCAAAGGGCGTAATCGCTACGCGTCCTTCCACCAGGATTAAGGGATGCTTGAGTTGCATGGGCGGTTGGTCATGCGTTTGACTATAACCTCGGCCGGGTTGCAGTGGTAAATTCAGACCCAAACCCCTAAGAATCTGAGAACTATGCGCCCCTGCGGTCAAAAGGATGTGCTCACTGGACGTCGTTTTTCCCGATTCGAGTTGGATTTGATGGCGACTTTGAACCCGTTTCAACGAAATCACCTTTTCCTGCTCAAAAACCACGCCGCGTTTCCGCAATGCCTTTTCCAAGGCGACACAGAATCGGCCGGGATCGACAACATCGTCACCGGGAAAAAAAACGCCACCTTTAGCGCGCCAATCCACATCCGGCTCCAATTGAGACAAACTGACTTCGTACGCCTGAAGACCCAACCCGCGGGCCTTTTCAGCGACTTTTAACTCCTCTTCCAAGCTGTGCGCGCTGCCACAAACCATCACCAAGCCAGGATGCGCAACGTGAAAGTCCAAACCGGAGTCGGCCATTTCGGCAAACAGGATTTTGCTTTTCAAACATAAATCGCGCAGTACCGGACTTGCCGAATCTACATGGGATTGGTTGCTGGAACGCCAAAAGCGATAAAGCCAACCTAAAAGCTCTAAATCCAGGCGCGGTTTGATGTAAAACGGGCTCTCCCGATTGAACATCCATTTGATTCCCTGCCAAACCACACCGGGTGCCGCGAGGGGAATGATATGCGAAGGCGCGACCAGACCGGCGTTGCCTGTTGCAGCTCCGCTTGCGGGTTTCTCGGCTTCGAGAATACGTACTTGAAATCCATTTTCTTGCAGAAAATAGGCACTGCACAGGCCCATGATCCCGCTACCCACCACCACACATTCTTTTGCCATGTCACACCACCGAAAATCCAAAGGCGTAGGGATCCGTTTCGTCAATCGTCAGCGTGTTGTAACCATAAATGCGCGCCCATCCGCGAATCTCGGGAATAATCGCATCGTATTCACCTACTTTTAGCCGGGCCGCAATCCGGCCTTCAAAGGTAGAGCCAATAATGCTTTCGTGGATAAAAACATCCCCTTCATTTAATTTGCCTAATGCGGCCCATTGGGCCATGCGTGCGGATGTCCCCGTTCCACACGGCGATCGATCGATGGCTTTTTCACCATAAAACACAGCGTTTCGCGCACTGCTTGATGCCGCTAATGGCGCGCCTGTCCATTGAATGTGGCGCAACCCGCAGATATCGGGATCACTCGGATGCTGAAAGGTGTAGCGCTCGTTTATTGCCGTGCGCAATGCGCGCGCCATCAAAATCAAGTCGCTGGCCGAATAGTGCTCCAGCCCTGCAAAATTCGGCTGCGGATCAATAATCGCGTAGAAATTTCCACCGTAAGCCACATCAAAACGGATTGGGCCAAGTTGAGGCGATTCTATTTCCAAATCCCGCTGGAATAAAAACGAAGGAACATTCTCGATCGCAACAGATGTAACTTTGCCCTGCTCTTGTGTGTAACGGGCAATCACCAGGCCCGCCGGTACTTCCAAACGCAGGACACCTTGAACTTTGGGCACAACCAGTTGCTCCTCGATTAAGACAGTGACTGTCCCAATGGTGCCGTGGCCGCACATCGGCAAACACCCACTTGTTTCGATAAATAGGATCCCCACATCGTTTTGCGGATCGGCTGGCGGATAAATTAAAGTCCCCGACATCATGTCGTGGCCACGTGGCTCAAACATTAGACCCTGACGAATCCAATCAAAGTGCTCGATAAACTCAAGCCGGCGTTCCATCATGGTTCGTCCCTGTAAAAGCGGGGCGCCACCAGCAACAACCCGAACCGGATTCCCGCACGTGTGTGCGTCGATACAAAAAAAACGTTTGTTGATCACTCCCATACCTCAATAAGACCTCGCGCCATATTATTTAAAAAGCCCATTAAGCCATGTAATCCTTCCAAGGCCATTTCCTCGTCTTCGGCTTGCAAGCCTTCCATCATGCGAATATGAAAAGACGCAGGTTGGGTCAATTTTTCATCGCGGCCAGCATAAAACCACAAACGACGGGAATGCGCGTGTAGCGGCGCCAAAGCAGCTGTGGCGTAGCGGTTGCGTGCCGCATCACACAGAATCACGTCGAACTCATGGTCCAGGCGCATAAATTGTTTGGTATCCGAATTTTCAGCGGCCGTATGCATGGCATGCGCAACCCTGGCCAGCTCTTTTTTGTGCTCTGGTTTACTCCGTTTACAGGCTTTGCTGATTAAAAGGGCTTCCAGTGCCTGTCGCGTCTCCAACATCAGGAAAAAATCGCCGACATTGATATCGGTGACGATCATGCCTTTTCGGGGCAACACGTTGATTAAGCCCTGGTGTTTCAACAATTGAAGCGCTTCTCGGACGGGTGTCCTGCCGATGTTTAACTGCTCCACCAGTTCCATTTCTGTAAAGATCTGGCCCGGTTTCATCTCAAGGGTCACGATTTTCTCTTCGATCAGGTTGTAAGCCTTTCCAGCTAAGGACTTGGAGGGCAGTGTGGCAAGCATGTTTACTCCTTAAAGCGGGGCCTGGGTCATCTCCCCATTAATCGTACGCCAAATCCCCAATGGATTTTGGTTTTGTAAGGCGGGAGGCAAAGCTTCGTGCGGCCAATTCTGAAAACATTGAGGCTGGATCCAACGCCGCAAGGCCGAAGATCCCACCGAAGTAAACCGTGCATCGGTACTCGCCGGATACGGGCCTCCATGCTGCATCGCATGGCAAACCTCTACACCGGTAGGGACTCCGTTAAACAACAAACGACCCGCACGTTGACGCATAACGCCAATACATTCCGAATAATTGGCCAATTCAGCAGGATCTGCCCAAAACGTGGCCGTTAACTGGCCTTTTAAGGTATCCAACACGCGCTTGAGCTCCGATCGGTCCTGGCAGCGAACAACCAAGCTGAACGGGCCAAACACTTCTTCTTGCCAATTGGGGTTTTCCAAAAATTGGCCCGCTGAACACACACCCAAAACGCCAGAAACCCGATAGAGGTCATGCGCGCCTGGCGACACGAGCAGACCAATCCCGCTCTGAACCCGATTTGAACAGGATTCTTGGAAGTGTCGGTAGGTCCTTTCGTTCAACATGGGTTCGGGTCCCAGCTTTTTGGCCTGTTCCACCATTTGGTCAAGGAATGCGTCCGTTTCTGGACCTTCCTCCACCAGGATCAGGCCTGGATTTGTGCAAAATTGGCCCGCATTTTGACAAACCGATCCCACCAAGGTTCGAGCCAAATCGCCTAAAGGCCTTTGCGCCGAAACCGTGACCACCATGGGGTTGATCGATCCCATCTCGGCAAAAAACGGAATGGGGTTCGGTCGTGAGGCAGCCAAGTCAAACAGGGCGCGTCCAGCATGTAGCGAACCCGTAAACCCCACAGCCCGAATGGGTTCACCCAGTACGAGCGACCGCCCCACTTGAGGGCCCGGTCCCTGTAACATTTGAAAAGTTCCTTCGGGCATTCCAGTGGCCAGACCCGCTTGACGGATACAGTCCGCAACCAAGGCACTCGTGCCTAAATGACCCTCATGCCCTTTCACAATGACCGGACAACCCACCGCAAGCGCGGAAGCCGTGTCGCCACCAGCCACTGAAAAAGCCAATGGGAAATTGCCGGCCGAAAAGACTAACACCGGTCCCAGCGCTGCAAAACAGGTTCGAATATCGGGTTTTGGCAAAGGTTTTCGCTCTGGATCGGCCAAATCCAGGACCGGTGCGCGCCAGCTCTCGGATCGCGCCAATTGCGCAAATAACCGCAACTGATTACACGTTCGGCCCCGCTCTCCGGCCAAACGCGCCATAGGCAAACCGGTTTCCCGATGACAGCGATCCAACAGAGAATCACCCAGCGTTTCAATAGCCTGTGCAATCTGTTCCAAAAACTGGGCGCGTTTTTCGCCCGCCAACCCAGAAAAATGCTCAAATGCGTGCTGGGCCAGGCGCAGAGCACGGCTTATTTCGTCGGTGTTGGCCGTAACAAAATGTTCCGGCAAGTGTTTGCCTTCCATTGGGTTAAAGGACAGCTGAAACTCGCTGCCCAAATGGGACCATTCCCAGCCAATCAGGTTACCGAGAGGGATCATACTAATTCCTCCAAACGGGGTCGCTTCGCTAAGGCTTCTTTTATCACCTGTGAGACCCGATCGTATTCGTGGCCAACAAGCGCTTGACGCGGCGGGCGCACCCGATCATTGCCACGGCCCACGGCTTGGGTCGCCATTTTGATGTTTTGGACCAGTTTGGTCGAGACATCTAAGTCCAAAAGAGGTAAGAACCACTTGTATATTTGTTTGGCTTCCTCTAATCGCCCCTTTTGGATCAGGTTGTAAATGGCCACGGTCTCCTCCGGAAAAGCACAAACAAGACCCGCCACCCATCCGCGCGCACCCATCACCAAGCTTTCCAGAGCGATGTTATCAACCCCACATAAAATGGAGAGCCGCTCGCCATAGCGATGAATCAGACGGGTCATATTGCGCATATCCCGAGTCGATTCTTTGACCGCCACCACATTTTCGAACTGACACAACCTAGCGAATATAGCATCCGTAATTTCAATCTTATAATCCACGGGATTGTTATAAAGCAAAATGGGTTTGGAGGTTGCGGACACAACGGCTTCAAAGTAGGCAAGGGTCTCTGCTTCATCACTCACGTAACGCATGGGTGGCAACAGCATAAATCCATCAACGCCCAGATCGGTAAGCGCTTTCACAAAAGAAACTGCGCGCGCCGTTGAAGACTCGGCAACATTAACGGCAATCGGACATTGAGGCGCAGCTTGACGTGCAGCCTGAAACAGGGCGATTTTTTCTTCAGCCTCCAGACTGGAAGCTTCACCGAGCGTTCCAGCCAGGATCAAGCCATGAACGCCAGCCTGAACCTGGTATTGGACCTGTTCGTGAAAGAGCGAGAGATCGAGAGAGAAATCGGGTCGAAAAGGGCTGGTCAACGCGGGCCAAACACCGTGGAACATGCGGGGTCCTCCTTGATATATCACCAGACTATTCTTTGCATCTTGCCCGGCGCGCTGTCAAGTCCTTTTTGCCGGACTCTGGCTTTTCAGACCCTCCGAGCCAGACCGCTCTTGACCCCAGCCTCATTCCTTGAGAAAGTGGGGGCGGAAACCCCTTGCGAAAAAGATCCATCCCTTTGACCCTGCTCAGGTTAAAATGGAGGACTTGACGTATCCAACCGTACGGTCACGAGGTTTTTAATGGTTCAGTTCAACACCAAAGACAATGAAATCCTGGTCAAGATCGTTTTTTATGGGCCCGGACTCTCTGGGAAAACCACCAATCTGCAGAAATTGCACGAGATGATGGACCCCAGCCAGAAAACAGATTTGTTCAGTGTGAACACCATGGAGGACCGCACGCTCTTTTTCGACCTGTTACCGGTCGATTTGGGCTACATCTATGGCAATTCCATTAAATTGCAGATTTATACCGTGCCGGGTCAGGTCCATTACGATTCCACCCGCCGCATTGTGCTGAGTGGCGCGGATGGCGTCATTTTTATTGCCGACTCGGACAAAAATAAGCTGCACGAAAATGTGCAGAGCATCAACAACCTCTATCACAACCTTCAGGCCAATCGTCTGAACATTAAAGAAGTGCCGCTGGTCATGCAGTACAACAAACGCGATTTGCCTGACGCGTTACCGGTTGAGATCCTCAATCAGAAATTAAACTTCCGTCAGGTCCCCCACTTTGGCGCCGTTGCGATTAAAGGCGATGGGGTTTTGGATACGTTTGTTGAGGCCGTCAAGATGACTGTCCGATACATTTTTGAAAAGTATCAACTCTCCAAAAATTTCAAGAACGTTGAAGGCGTCATTCAAAAATTGGAAGAATCGATTCGGGAAAAATCCGCCGAATCCAAGCGGCTTGCGGAGAACCCGCCGCAAATGGATGTGGACCAGACCTTTTCACCTCGGGTGGGTCGCGGCGGTAAAACCGTTCTGAAATATACCCATACCATTGATGATGACGACCGCTCCTCCCAGGATAAACTCCTGCAAAAAGCGCTGACCTCCAATATGGAAACGGCGCGTTTGTACGCCGAGCTCAAGGCCAGCCAAGCCGCTTTGATGAAAAAGAACGAGGAACTTTCAATCCTCTACAAACAACTGGAGAAGAGTAACAACGACAACCTCAAAATTCGGCGCTTCCTGGAGAGCTTGGTGAACTTCGCGGGCGAGGCCATTGTCACCTTTAACGATTTATGGGTGATCCAAAATTGGAACCAAGCCGCTGAGGAAATGTTTAAGTACAAACGGGATGAAATCCTCAACCAAAACATCAATATTTTGTTCCCTCAAAGCCAACTGGCCGATTTAAACAAAGTCCTTTCTTTTGTGGTCAGCGGCAAAGTAGTTAAAGGTTTTGAAACACGACTCCAGGACAAAGAAGGCAACGCCTTGGCCGTAAACGTTACCTTCAGCCCGATCAAAAACAAAAATGAAACGATTATTGCGTTTACCGCCATCATTCGCGATTTGTCCCTGCTGAGCAATGTGCGTAAGAAATTGTTTTCCCTGCAGCGTTTTGAGAGCTTAGCCCACCTCTTGCCCGGATTCCTTCAGGCGGTCAAGGCCCACATGGAGGGCGGCGGTGATGTCGAAGCGATGTTAGGCGAAAAGAAAAAGGCCAATAAATCCGAAAAACAAATCAAGCGCGGGATTGCCACCCTGCAGACCATGATGGACACCAAATCCGAGGCCAAACCGGTTCAGATCAACGAAGTCATTCAGGACATTCAATCGTTAGTTGAAGAAACCACGCAAAGTCTTGGCATTCAACTGGTCAGCCAATTAAATGCTGAATTGCCCGTAGCCAAAATTTCGCGCAAGTTAATTACCCATACCCTGCTCAACCTTGTGTTTAATGCGTTGGATGCCCTGAATGGTCATGCTTCACCCAAACTGACCATAGGAACGCACTTTTTGGACGGTGAGTACATCATCCAAATCATTGATAACGGTTCGGGTTCAGCCATTATGGACATGGACAAATTCTTTTCCACCATGGAAGAAAACGAAACGGAAGGCACCAATATCCTGAGAATCAATACGGCACGCGAGTTGGCCAAGGAATTCGGCGGTGTATTAAGGGTCGACACGGCACCGGGCAAGGGCACAAAGGTAACTTTGCGCATGCCCCAGGCTACCTAACGAACAACACTGCTCAATTCACCTGCCAGTTGATCCACTTTGATTTTGAGTGAATAAGACGCAGACGCCGGTGCAAGCGTTTCCTGACAAAGGGACAAGGCTTTTTGTGCTTCCTGCCAATTTTTTAAAGCCATGTAGGTTTTGGTTTTTACCAGGTTGAGATTGGCATCAAAAGGATCTTCGGCCAGGCCTGCGGCCAAGACCTGCAGGGCTTTTTCGTAATCACCTTTTTCGTAGCAGGCCATGCCTAACCCGTAATGAACCGGAAAAAACTGATTGCTGCCTTTTTGATACTGTTCAAACAGGTCAATCGCCGTTTGATACTCCTTTTGGCCCCGCGCCACTTCGGCCTGAAGGTACAGGCCATAGCTGCGAAAAACAGGGAAACTATCCCCAAATTGCTGTATAGCCGGCTGGGCTTTGAGCAGGAAGTCTTTAGCCTGATCATAATCTTCCATGTGGATATAGAAGTTGCAATAACCCATGGGGATTAAGGTGTCAAAGGGCGGTTCCATAGTTCCTTCAAGGCGCTTGAGGATGGTTTTTGCCTCTTCGACTCGACCCCCGCGCGCATACATACCCACCCAAAAAACATCATTGATAGCGACGCCGAGCGGAGGGCCAAATTGTGCAAACAACTCGCGCGCCTGATTCAGGTCGGCATAACTCTGATCTAACTTCCCACGGTTGAACCAATACAGCGCAGAGAGGCGATGGGCCGTAAACTTTTCGGGATCGGTTTGGCTGCGTTGGATCAGGCGCGTGTAAAGTTTTTCGGCTTGAGACCACTGACCCATTCGCGCACTCAAATCCGCCATCTGACCCAGAACATCCAAATTGCCCGGATAAAGCAGGGAACATTTATCCAAGGTAGCATAAGCCGCATCCAATTGACCGCGACCCCGCTGAAAATTGGCCAAGCGCACATACGCTTCCGGTTCCTTGGGGAATTTTTCAAGGTAACGGTTATGGTAGGACAGCGCGCGGTCGAATTCGCCCATATCGTTATAAATACGCGCCAGTTCCGGCCACAAATCAGCAGGTTCTTCCAATTCCGATTCAACCCGCTCGTATTCTGCGATTGCCTCGCTCATTAAATTGCGTGAGACTAGCATGCGCGCATACTCCACGCGCGAGTCCCGATCATCCGGAACCAGCTCCAGATGGGCCCGATAGAGATCGATCCGTTTTTCGCCTTCGCCGTTCAGCAGGTAATACAGCGACTTCAACTGAAACTGACTGGGTTCGGGCAGGCTCGAAATTCGCTGCATAGCCATTTCTAGGTGATGTTGTGAAGGCACACTCATATTGGCATTTGCGAAGGTTATCCCCAACATCAAATGGGCCACAGTACAATTCGGATCTAATTCGAGGACCTTCTTAAAATGGGGAACGGCCTGGCTCATACCCTGAAAGGTATAGGCTTGAACCCCGGCCATAAAATTTTCCGCCGCGGATTCTGAGGCTGTGAACACCTCGGAAATCGGCAGATTGGGGTTGTCGTCCAAAGGAACCTGCCACTCTTGTAACAAACGCGCACTGGCTAGATCCACCAGATCGAACGGCGATTCGCCTTCCAAATCAAAGGCCAAATTCGGCTGCAACGAGTCACTGTCCAGAACTTTGAAATGAAGGCGAAAAAGTCCTGTTTCGCTGCGACTCATTGTCCCAGTCAGCAATCGCGGAAAATGTCCCTTTAAAGCAATTTCACGCCAAAAGGTCAGTTGGGCTGTTTCCAGATGCTCAACGCCTAGCTTTGCTTGATATTCCTTAGTCCTGCCAGATTGTAAATACGCCGCGCCTTCCACGCCTAGGGATTGGGACAGGTCGAAGCTGGTCATCCAGGCCATTCCGCTCCTTAGCCAAGGCGGCACTTCTCCCTCCACCTCAAAGGGAATAGCAAAAAACTTTTTCCGGTAGACTTTTTGGGCAGAGATGGGTGATTCCGCCAAAGCAATGGGCTTATTTTCAACCTTGGATTTATTCGAGAATGTGGTTAACAGGCTTACCGCCAACACCAAATTGGCGATGATCCCAGCCGTTTCCACCCAGGTCCAGCGCTTACCCCAAAAATTGTGGCCGCGCACGTAGGCAATGGTAATGACGGAAGGAATTAAAGAGAGCAAGAGCAAAAACACAGTTGAGGGCAGACTTTTAGGCAAATCGAATCGTACGACCAGCCACTCAAAAAACTGGATCAACCCCCAACCCACTGTCAAAAAAATGCCCAGGATTTGGGGAACCCGTCGTTCGAGCAAGCCCAACCAGAAATTCTGCTTTCGTTCAGATTCACCCATATCAGCTCCCCGTAATAGTGAGCGGATTTTAACATAAGAAACCCAATCGCCTCACCGGTGCGGCAACCTGTACGCCACCGAATTATGGAGCCTTTGGTGAACTCGAAAACGATTCCATTTTGGGGGACTCGGCCAATTCCAATCGGTTGCGACCTGCCTGTTTGGCCTTGTACAACGCCTTGTCTGCAACATCAATAAAAGATTTCACGTCCTGCACGCCATGGGTGTGGTACTCGGCCAAACCCATGCTGATCGTTACCCGAAAGTTCTTTTCGTTAATGGAAAAATGCTCGCGACCCACTTTGCTGCGAATCCGTTCGGCCAGAATGCGTGCGCCTTTTAAGTGGGTTTCCGGCAAGAGAATCACAAATTCTTCACCGCCAAACCGGCAGGCCAAATCCGCTTTGCGAATTAAACTGGTGATGATCTGTGCAACCCGGACCAGAACTTGGTCCCCTGCCAAATGCCCATATTGATCATTTACCTTTTTAAAATAATCAATGTCAGCAACCAAAAGCGACAGCGGTCGTTTGTATCGATCGGCGCGATTGAGCTCCTGCAAAATCCGCGTTTCGGAATATTTGCGCGTGTAAAGACCCGTCAAATCGTCGGTTACGGCCTGGGTGTACAATTTGGCGTTTTCCAAAGCTAGGGTGGTTTGACGTGCAAACGTCCGCAAAAACTCAAACTGACCCGCATGAAACAGGGAGCGACGCCGCAAATGGTCGAGGTAAAGCACCCCAGATACATTCTCACCTTGGATCAGTGGCAGACAGATCACACTTTTCACTTTTGTGGCAATGATGCTCTGGGCCGTACTGAAACGCGCATCTTCTGTGGCGTCTTCCAAAATAATAATCTGCCCACTCTCAAAACAGTTCCGGGCAATTGTTCCCGAAAAATCCCAGTCGTGCAAAGGGCCCGCCGTGTTAAAACGCAATTCGGCAAAAGGCACCAAGTGACCCGATGGGTCCTGCAACAAAATAAATCCGCGATCTGCACCCAAGAGATCCGCAACCATTTCCAAGGCCGTATTCAACAAATCGCGAACATTCAAAATTCGACTTAAGACCTCGGTAATTTCCTGGATCAGCCGATATTCGCGCAACCGGTCGCGCACCTCTTTGCACACCACCTCAAATTGGGGCGCAAGTTGATCAGCCACCTGGCTAGGTGAGCCTTGCCCGGATCGCAATCGATCCAAGGTTTGGTGCATCAAGTGCTCCAATTGACCACCGATTTCCTCATCAATCCTAAAAGGTTCCCGTACGGCCTCCTCCCGTTCGCCTGCCATCGCGTTCATTTGGTAAACACCCATGAGATGACCCAAAACCAGACGGTCGCCGGGTCTTAACACCACTTCCTGACCGGGCTCTAAGCGCTGTTGGTTAATCAAGGTTCCGCTCGAAGAACCCAGGTCCAACACGGCCAGACTTTCGCCATCCCAGCGAAAAACCACATGTTTACGCGAAACACTGGCCTCGTCCAAACGGAAATCACATTCGCGTGAACGCCCAACAACCGTATCGCCGGGCATCAGGCTCATGACCACTTCAACATCTGCGCTCTTCCACACAATGGTCGGTACTTTCACATGCTCCCCTGGTCCCGATGAACTCGCCTATTGGCCTGCTTTTCCTATCGACGAATGCGGCCATAAGATTTAATCTTTACGCAGAAAAATAGATATTTTCGAACGGGAAGGAAGCATTCATGAACCTTTTGCTGATGACCTTGACGATTTTTGTTCAAGAACCGCCCCCGGCAAGTTGGCATGTATTAGCGCCTCCAGGTGGCGGATGGTCCTCCGAAGTCAGCGTGGCCATTGATCGGGCCAATCCCGATCGAACCGTTTTGGCTGCATTGGGCTCCCAGAAAGGTAGCAAGATTCGGATTTCCAACTTTTCATACTATTCTCAGGACTTTGGCAAAACTGTCGCCAGCACCACCTTTCCCAATCCAGATGGGCGGGTTCAGGGCGATGACAGCCTGGCGGCCAGCTCCGAAGGCCGCATTTACCATGCCTACATTGCCTTTACGGGACTTTTTGATCCAACCGCCAAAACCAATAATACCGGCGTTTTTGTCAATTCCAGCAGCGATGGCGGTCAAACCTGGTCTGACCCGGTGCCGGTGGCGGACCACATTAATATGCTTATGCCCTTCGAAGACAAACCTTATCTGGTGGTGGATCGAACCTCTGACCGGTTTAAAGGGTGTGTCTACATCGCCTGGACCCGTTTTGAAAAATACGGCAGCAACGATCCCCAACACCGCAGTCATATCTGTTTCTCGCGTTCGTCCGACCAAGGCACTTCCTGGCAACCTTTTACCATCATTTCAGATGAACCCGGTGACTGCCAGGACAGCGACAATACAGTTGAAGGCGTTGTTCCAAGTGTGGGTGTGAATGGTGAAATTTTCTTGGTTTGGGCCGGTCCCAAAGGTTTGTATTTTGACCGCTCCACGGACGGCGGCATCACTTTTGGCACAGACCAAGTCATTCAAACCATGCCCGGTGGCTGGGACATTCCTCTGAAAGGCAAGAAGCGCCATAATGGCATGCCCGTAACCGGGACAGACATCAGTTTCGGGCCCTTTCGCGGCAGCCTGTATGTCAATTGGATTGATGAGCGCAATGGCCACACCGATGTCTTCTGCATGGCATCTCGCGATAACGGCTCCTCCTGGTCAGATCCTGTGCGGGTCAACAACGATGCCGGAAATGCAAACCAACTTTTTACATGGATGGCGGTTGATGACCTGGATGGCAGCATCAACATTGTTTTCCTTGACCAACGGGCCGGGGAAAAACTCACGACTCAAGCCTATTTAGCCCGATCTACCGATGGCGGTGTGACATTCTCAAACCTCGCGCTTTCGGTTCCTGCCTTTGAATGCTCTGAAAGGGGCTTCTTTGGCGACTATAACGGGATTGACGCTTTTGGCGGCCGAGTTGTGATTGGTTTTCCGCGCATTGCAGAGTCCGGCGTGGAATTGATCGGTTATTGGACCCAGTTCCCCACCAAACCTTAACCCCTTGCATTGCGCATTGCCGTGTGCGACTTTTAGATCAGAACCCACGAAAAGAGCTGTTTTGGAATTTCCCGATCTTACCCACGCCTTGAACCATCTGCATCAGCAAAATTTGAGCGAAGCCCAGTGGCAAACCCTTTATTTACAGCTAAAAGGCTTAGCCCAGAAACACATGGCGCATGAGCGAAAAGACCACACCTTACAAGCCACCGCACTAGTTAATCAAGCCTATTTGGAAATTCTAAACAGTTCGCCTGTTCCCTTTCAGGGCCGACAACATTTTTTGGCCTACGCTTCGGAAGTCATGCGCCATATACTGGCCGAACATGCGCGCCGCAATAAAGCCCAAAAACGTGGCGGCGGATGGCTGAGAATCAGCCTCTCCGAACCCCTCGGTCCCCAAGTTCAGGACAGTCATGATTTTGCTGATTTGGACGAGGCCTTAAATCGTTTGGCCAAAATGGATGAACGCAAGGCCAGAATCGTGGTTTGGCGTTTTTTTGGCGGTTTGAGCATCGAAGAAATCGCCGAGCTGTGTAGCCTTTCCGTGGCCACCATTCACGCGGAATTGAAAAAGGCACGCGGCTGGCTCTACCACGAGTTGGCCTCATGACCTTTGATCGCCGGGTATTCCAACTTTTTGATCAATGTTTTGAAATGGACCCGGCCCAACGCGAGGCCTGGCTTTTGGACCAATGCCAGGATAATCCCAGCCTGATCCCCCAGGTCTTGACCTTGATTCGCGCCAGCGATGCCGCTGAATCGGCTCAATATCTCGAGAACGATAAAACCCTTCCCCACGCTTCTGCCGGGGTTCAACCACCGATTGCCGCCCACGGCCAATACGGCCCTTACCACATCCTGCGCCAATTAGGCGCAGGCGGAATGGGGACAGTCTATCTTGCGGAGCGCCGTGAGCCCTTCCAACAGCGCGTTGCCCTCAAAACCCTTAACCACCATCAAAGCGCTTCCATCCGACGATTTAATCGCGAACGCCAAATCCTAGCCAAATTGGAGCACCCCAACATTGCGCGGTTGCTGGATGGGGGCGAACAGAACGGAATTCCATACCTGATCATGGAATTTATTGAAGGCGTGGACTTGGTGACCTATGCTGAGCAAAACCAGCTAGATGGCAAGGAACGACTGCAATTGGCAATCACGGTTTGCCAGGCAGTTGGCTTTGCCCATCGCGCCTGGATTCTGCACCGCGATTTGAAACCAGCGAATATTTTGGTTAATGAAAAAGGCGAACCCAAACTGCTCGATTTCGGAATTGCCAGCCTTTTGGAAACGGAATCTGGCAACGAAATGACAGTGACCTACCAGGCCTTATCACCTGCATACGCCAGCCCTGAACAATGGCGAGGCGAACGCCTCAATGCACAATCAGACCTGTATTCTTTGGGAATCATTCTTTACGAACTGTTCACGGGCACTTTGCCCTACCCCGCCAATAATCCCAGCGAGCTACTGCTCGCCATGACTCAGACTGTCCCACTTTCACCCAGCAAACGCATTGCTCAGGGGGATCGGGATTCCCCACTAGGCAAGTTTGTTGCCGGCGATTTGGACAGCGTTATTTTGGCCTGTATGGCCCAGGAGCCCAGTGGACGCTACCCACATGTTAGCGCACTCATAGACGATTTGACCGCCGTTCAAGAAGGCCGTCCCGTTCGGGTACGACGCACCCCCTGGAATCAGCGCCTAGCCAAATGGTTAAATCGCAATCCGGGCATTGCTGCATTAGCTGCCAGCCTCATGATCATTTCCGGTCTTTTTATTTTTTCGACCTTTCGGCAGTATCAGATCATTACCCATGAACGAGACTTGGCCCGATTGGAACGCGATACGGCCCAAGAAGTATCTCAATTCTTGCTCAATGTGTTCAGAGTGGCCGATCCCAAGGCCAAAGAGCAACCCACGCTTAGTGACTTGCTTGCGGAAGGCACCCAGCATGCCCGACTACTCAAAACGAACGAACAGGTCCGAGCGCGAATGCTCTCGGTATTGGGTTGGGTGCAACGCAACCTCGGTCAATTGGAATTAGCCGAAACGTGTCTGAGCGAGGCGGAGTCGCTGCAAAGAGGTCTGCCTGAGGCAAAGTCTGACTATGTGGAAACCCTGTTACGGTTAAGTTTTTTGCGCCGGGACCAGGGGGACCTGAATTGGAGCCAGGAATTGGTCGAGCAGGCTCAGGAACACGCCCAGGAGCTTAATCCGGCAAAACCTGTCCTTGTCGCTCACATCTATAATCAGATGGGACTGGTTGCACGCGAACAGGGCCACTACCCCGAAGCTGAACAATCGTTTCGTCAGGCTTTGAATTACCTTAAAGAATCCGATCCGGACAAAGAAAGCCCCGGCGTCTTGCAGAATATTGGCTTGTTGCAGCAAACCACCGGGCGGTCGTCCGAGGCAGAGGTAACCCTGAAAGCTGCGCTAGCGGAAATGCAAAAAGAATACGGCTCTGAACATCCGCAAGTCGCTACTTGTCTCAATAATTTGGGGCTCCTTTATAAAGAACAAAACGATTTGGAACAATGCGAACGCGCCTGGCGTCATGCGCTATCCATACGAGAAACCCATTTCCCGCCCCAACACCCACAAATCCTGACCAGTCTCAACAATTTAGCCAGCCTGTATTTTGAAATGGGACAGTCAACAAAAGCCGCAGAGAGTTTCCAGAGATTGGTCGTGTTGAAACGTGAGGTTTATGGTTCGGATCATCCCAGCCTGGCCATAACCTTAAACAATCTGGCCGTCGTTTTGTTGGAGCAGAGCGAAATCGATGCCGCGGAAAAGGCGCTTTCGGAAGCCTCCTCCATTTGTAATCAGCGCTTAAGCGAGAAACATGTCTTGCGTTTCAGCATTGCACGCAACCAAGCTTTGCTCAAAATCGCCCAACACCAATTAAACGAAGCACTTAGATTCGCCCAATACGCCGTGGATGGACTCGCCGGCATCCACCCCCCAACCAGCACCCTACGCGCCCACGCCGAAGCCATCCTGGCCCACTGCCAATGCCAAATGGGACAGTCAAATGCTGCCGTGGACCTTCAAAATGCGGTGGACCGCCTGCCGCCCAACTCGGCCTACGCCAAACAAGCCCAATCCTGGCTAGAAACCTGTAAAAACAAATAACTACCTTCAGAAGCTCCTGCTGCCCTGCCTCCTAAAAGGGACAGGCATTTTAAGGTAGAAAAGGCTTGCACAGTTTGAATCAGGACGTTACAAAAAAGCTGGCGATTTTTTTTGTAACGTCCTGTATTTTAATCATTTTCTAGCCTCCATTTGCCAACTTGGGCCCAAACACCTCAAAAATTTCAAAAACTCAAAAAGGACAGTCGTTTTCAAAAAAATAATCCTAATTAACGACTGTCCTTTTTTCGCTTGTAGGCGAATAGAAGGTCCGGAAAAAGTCCAATGATGTCAAAAGAATCAAGTCGTTGCCTATGGTGGAAGCTTTTTTTGAGGAAGCGCTCGAGATCAAGTGATCAGGCGAGACAGCTAGGCTTATACGCTTTTTATAAAAAAGGCTGACCCATTTCGATTTTGATCAATAAAAAGCAAAAGCTTTTAAGACACCTTGAAAAGCTTACGGGCAGAATTTAGTCCATGAAACCATTTCTGCCCGGCCTGGGAAGCTGCCTTCACCATATTTTGAACAGTACCGGCTACCCGATAAAACCGCTGATCAAACGATTGGATCACATCCAACCATTCGTCTTGTTCGAGTTGCAATCGGTCGAGAATTTCGGCGCAGTCTGAAGGAATCGAGCCAGCCTTGTCAGAACGCTGCTGTCGACCGGCCCAATCTACCAAACGCAGATAGGCGTCGAGATCCAGGTATAAAAATCCTTTTCGGGCAGCGCTGTCCTGTAATGGGCAAAGCCAGTTCGCACGTTCGCTCTGCTCTCGCAAAGCAGCAATCTTTTCAGCCTGTTGATCTGTTGGTTTTCCAGGAATCGCATCTAAATACGCCTTTAAATGACGTTCTGCCTGACGGGCCTTAATGCGGTCTTGGATAGATGTAAAATCCGATTCTTCGGGTGTTTTAGCCATCCCCGCATGAATTGGATTCAATTCGACATAAGCCGTACAGGATAGGATAGAAGCGTCATCCAAGAGGGCGACAGACTTGAAACGCCCCTCCCAAAAATGGCCTTTACATTCATCTTCTGCATTGGCTCGCCGGGCTACCCATTCATTGGTATTGCGCATGAACCAAGATAATGAAGAAAGTCGTTTTCGGTATTTTTGAACCCTAGAAAATGAATCCGCTATCAACCCAATTTCAACGTCCTTGGGCGCAATTGGTGCTTGCGTTTGAGGGTCGCGCTGCGTGGGATAAAGGGTGCGCCAGCGCACAGCTACCTCTTTTGCAGACCAGGTTTCGGCAATGTCAGGCCGGTTACGCAGAACGGTGTGTAAATGATTTTCCATGACTGCATAGCCACATACGTCGACGGCAAAAATGTTTGAAAGTTCCTTTAAGCGTTCTTGAACCCAAGTGCGTCGGTGGCTGTAATCGCAGCCGGTTAATCGGTCGATACCGCACAGAAAAGCCCTGCGAACGCATCGTGAATAGCAGTGATAAATGCCTACTTCGTGATCCTTAATAACCGAGCTACGGGCCTTGGTCATATTGCACCCTCTTTAAATCATGCTTTGTTTTAAAAATATAAACTACGGCAATTTTTATAACAAGTCAAATTTATCGCTGTCTCGATATTCTGCATAAACAAGCAGAATTTCGCTTTAACCAAAACCCTTATATATTAACCAAGAAATATGACTGTCCCTTTTATCCGAAAAAATGGACATGCAACAGAACAGATAAGGCGTACTGGATTTGGTTCCCATGCTATACTCGGCCAACACATGCTTAGAAAGGAACTGGGTTGCACATCGTAGGAGCCCTTCCAAACCGAAACTTTTTTATTTACCGTTTGGACGCCTGCGCCCCAGCTACTTTCAGCCTAAAATCCTTCTCGCCAGGAGTTTGCCCATGAAGAAAACCTTTGTGCTCGATACCAATGTTCTGTTGCACGACCCGTTCGCAATCCACAAGTTCCGAGAGCACAACGTTATTATTCCCCTGGTAGTGGTGGAGGAAATCGATAAATTCAAGCGCGATCAATCCGAGGTGGGTCGCAATGCGCGTACCGTATCCCGATTGCTGGATAAGGAACGCGAAAAAGGCAGCCTCAATTTAGGCGTCAAGTTGGATGAAGGCGGCTCCTTAAAAGTAGTCATTCAGAACGAACCGGTAAAAATTGGCAGCAACACGCATTTCTCAGCAGACAATTACATTTTGGGCGTTGCGGTCCACTATTCCAACGAAAAGCACCACGATTGCATTTTGGTCACCAAGGACACCAATTTGCGCATCAAAGCAGATGCGCTCGGCATTCCGGCTCAGGATTACCGCAACGATAAGGTCGCCATGGATGACCTATACACGGGCTACAAAGAACTAACCGTTGAGCGCGAAATGATCGACCGCCTGCACAAAGAAGGCAGTCTGCCCTCGCCAATCTCGGGTTTAATGACGAATCAATTTGTGGTCCTGCACAGTCAGGAAAACCCCAGTCAGAGCAGCATTGCGCGGGTGGGACTGGAGGGCGATCGTCTAATTCCCGTCAATTCAGTTTATGACATTTGGGGCATCAAACCCTTAAATCTCGAGCAGCGATTGGCCATGGAACTTTTACTGGACCCGCGCATAAAATTGGTGACCTTAATTGGCAAGGCGGGAACCGGTAAAACCTTGTTGGCAATAGCTTCTGGCCTGCATCAAGTAGTAGACGAAGGTGCCTTTCATCGGCTTTTGGTCGCGCGACCTGTTTTACCGCTGGGTAAAGACTTGGGTTTCCTACCCGGCGATGTGGACGACAAACTCAAGCCCTGGATGCAACCTATTTTTGATAACCTCGAATTTATCCTTTCCTGTAATGCCAAAGACACGCTTAAAGGTCAGCCATCGTACCAATATTTGTTTGATAAAGGCTGGCTCCAGGTCGAGCCGCTAACCTATATGCGTGGCCGTAGCATTCCCAATCAGTACCTTGTGGTCGATGAAGCGCAAAACCTTACACCTCATGAGGTGAAGTCAGTCATAACCCGAGCGGGTCATAACACCAAAATTGTGTTGACTGGTGACCCCAACCAAATTGACAACCCTTTTCTCGACACAACTACCAATGGGATCACCTACCTGGTCCAGCGCTTTAAAGGCCAATCCATCTACGGTCACGTCACGCTGACCAAAGGCGAACGATCTCCGTTGGCAGAGTTGGCGAGCAACCTGCTCTAAATTTCGAATCAAGGTCCGGTATGCGTATCCTCCTGGCCAGCGGCGAACGATTATCCGGGGTTTTGGTTAAGGAGTTGCTCGCGGCTGGACACCAAATTGTCGGCGTCATGTCGCCCATACCCAAACGGGTCATGTCGCAACAATTTCGCGGCTTGCGCTATTGGCGTAAAAACTTGAGGGGATGGGACATACGAGATGTCTGTGTTGCCGCGCGCATCCCCATTCGGGTGACCGAAAACCTTTCAGAAGGCTCGATTCACTCCATGATTAAGCAGAGCCGACCTGACCTGTTGCTGGTTTTCAGCTGGCCTCGTTTAATCAAAAATGAAACCCTTCGGCTCTTCCCTCGCGGCGGAATGAACATACACCCCTCCCTCTTGCCGCAATTTCGCGGGGGCGACCCACTTTTTTTTGTATTGGATTCCGGTAGCGAATCCATGGGCCTCACCTTTCACCGCATCACATCCGAGCTGGATGCTGGTCCAATTTACCTGCAGGTCCCCTTGCCTCAAAAACCCACCGACTGTTACGATGATTTGTACTTTCGAACCATCCAATCTGCGGCACATTTCCTACCCGCGGCCCTGGAAGCCCAGGATCGAAATCCCTCGGGCACAGAGCAGGAAGGCGAAGCAATTTATTGCCCCAAATTCACGACCCAGCTCACTTATTTGAACCCATCGGCCCCTGCCGTTGAGACGTCTCGACGTGCCCGGGCTTGTTACCCTCACCATCCGATGTTGTTTCAGGTGGGTCGTCGAAAATTTCGCTTTAAGCGGTGTCTGGAAACCGGCGTTCGCAGTCAACTCCCCAATGGCACCATTTTGCGGGTGGGTTGGTCCAGCCTGGATGTTGTTTTGGATGGTCACGTTTGCCGCTTGACCAAGGTGCGTCGGTCGGGTTGGGCCCCACTGTGGATGCCCCTGCTTTTGCTTCGGTTAAGAAAAGGAAAAATGATTGCGGAACCAACCTCATGAAAAGCCAAACAATGGATTTGCAATGCGGTTATTACGTGCATGTCCCATTTTGCCGACAACGCTGCCATTATTGCCACTTCGATATTAAAGTGCTGCACCCACAAAGCAACGCAAGCGAATGGCTGAAGCAATACGAAACGCACTTGCTTCAAGAAATGCAACACCTTGCCATGCAGTATTCGGGTTGGGAACTGCAAAGTATTTATTTTGGCGGCGGTACACCGTCGCGACTCGGGACCGAATCCTTAGTCCGGATTTTAGAGGCACTTAAAGGACACCATCGCTTGTTGCCCAACTGCGAAATCAGTTTGGAGATTAATCCCGACGACATTGAAGACCTGGATTTCGAGCGGCTGATCCATGCGGGTTTTAATCGGGTTTCACTGGGTGTACAAACGTTTCATGACCCGAGCCTGCTAGCCATCCGTCGCCCGCATTCTGGACAACAAGCCCATAAGGCATTAACAAAGGTTCCTGCATTCCCGCGGGGGCGCTCGTTCGACCTTATGCTCGGTTTACCCCACCAAACGCTTCAAAGCCTTGAAAATGACTTAATCGCAATCGAAACATTAGGTTTTGAGCATGTCTCGCTTTACATGCTGGAACGCGACTTGCCCAGCCCAATCGATAAACAGGCGAACCTATTGCCCAGCGAAGACCAGCAAGCCGAATGGTACGAATTCTGTCAGGCCAAACTCGATTCCATGGGCTTGATAGCTTATGAAATTTCCAATTTTGCCAGGACGGATTTCCAGTCCATTCACAACCTAAACTACTGGAATTGTGGGAACTATCTTGCAGTCGGACCTGCGGCACATGGCCAAATCGGCAACTTGCATTATCAAAATGAAGCAGACCTGTCGCGTTGGATGGAATTAGTTCGTCAATACGGATCAGGCATCGTCCAGCGCGAACAATGGGACAGTCATCGTTTGAATTCTGAAAAAAAAATTCAAGGGCTGCGTAGAGAAACTGGCATTCCATTATCCTGGCTTTCGGAATCCGAAATGTCTCGTCTAAATCCCTTTTTGTCGGGAAAACTGCTTGAGGTTAGGCATGACTCTATCTGCTTAACCCTTAGAGGAAAGCTGCTGGCCAACGAAATTTTTGAGATTTTTCTCGCTTAATTGTGGCATTAGCGATCCCTTGCAAAGCACGCAACTAACAAGCTCCCATTTATATGTGCTTATTGTCACTTGAGTTATTCACCATTATTTTCGATAGTAAGAGCTGAACGTTTTACGAATCAGGATGGATTATGAAAATCCTGTTTATCGGCTCCGATCAAGAGCGGTTCATTCAATTGCAAATGGCTTGGGGCCGAACAACATCCAGCTTTACCCAAGTGGGTTCGCCAGAAGCCGCGGCATTTACCATCCTGCATGAGTCCATTATGGCCATGGTTTGCGATCTGACAGATTCCTCAATTGCGTGGCAGGAATGGCTACCCAATTTGCTTAGCCTACCCCAGCAAATAGAATGCGTTTTGATTGCCACCGATCGCGAACTCCAGCGCTTTGAGTTTGAGGAATTGCGTGGCTGTTTCGGCGTCATCCATCCGCCCATTTATGGGGTGCATGGCATGATCACTTTGTCGCAGCTCTCGCAGAAAATCAACCTCAACCAAAAACTGAAGACCATGGAAGATGCTTCTGTGACCGATGGACTAACCAAATTATTTAATCACGCCTATATGCAGCGGCAAATTGAACAAGAAGTTTCGCGATGCCTAAAAACCAGTGATGTTGTTTCGGTCATTTTCCTTGATGTCGACCATTTCAAAAAATATAACGATCAAAATGGTCATCCCGAGGGCGATAAGGTTTTGGTCAAGGTGGCCCAACTGCTTTCCCTGACGGTCAGGCGATTTGATTTGATCGGCCGGTACGGGGGTGAAGAATTTATTATGCTTCTGCCCAGTGCACCTTTGCATGTCGCCGTGGCCATTGCCGAACGCTGCCGCCGTTCCATCCAAACAACCGAATTCCCGCATGGCCAAAAACAACCGCTTGGATTTGTCAGCGTCAGCGTGGGGGTAAGCACCTTGGGCGATTCTGGCATCAAAACCCGCGCTGAGCTCATCCATTTTGCCGACCAAGCTCTTTATAAAGCCAAGGATGGCGGGCGCAATCAGGTTTGGTACTACACGGAAAACAGCTATCACCACTTCCAAGCAGAACCAGCAAGCCAGATGAAGGTCCGCGAGACCAAATCCTAAACCTGAAAAAAGACACTTGACCTCCCTGACCATGCTCCCTAGATTTAGTTAGTCAACTAACTTGAATTGAGGTCGTGATGCAGAACGTTAAACACTCAAAACGGGACCGATTGGTTCAAGCTGCACTTGCCGTCACCTATCAACAAGGGTTCCAGGCCACCACCTTGGCCGATATCGCCCAACACGCCGAAGTGCCGCTCGGCAATGTCTACTACTATTTTCGGACCAAGGAAGATTTGGGACAGTCATTAATCGAATCTCTTCTAGGACGATATCAAACCCTTCTTCAGGAATGGAACATGGATCCATCGCCGAAAATGCGGATACAAGCGCTGATCGATCATGTGGCACAAGAGCGGTTTTCACTTCAGGATCACGGATGCCCAATTGGGTCCCTGTGTACGGAGCTAAACAAAAAACGCGGCCCACTCTCCGATTCAGCCGCCCAACTCTTTCAATTGTTATTGACCTGGCTTGAAAACCAATTCAAAGCCATGGGCAAACCAAACGAAGGTCATTTGGCGTTGCAAACGCTTTCATCCCTGCAAGGTGCAAGCCTCCTGGCACACAGCCTTCACAACCCGCAACTCATCGAAATTCAAACCGAGGCCTTATCTCAATGGCTGGAAACACTGTGAGGAAATATGACTGTCCCAAAAATTTTAGTTACCGGTGGGAGCGGATTCCTGGGCCGCCAAGTTATCAAGGCCCTTTCTGCAGCGGGTGATGTGGAACTGATTGCTTCCTGTCGCAACCCCCAAAATCAGTATCCCCTGGCCCAGGAGTGGCGCATCGGCGACCTGCGAGATGCCGAATTTCGCAAGCAAGTGGTTCAAGGCATTGACGTTTTGTGCCATTGCGGAACGTGGGCTTCCATGTGGGGTCACCCCATCCAAGAGCGCGAAAATTTCTTTCTGCCCACGTTGGATTTGTTTGAACAGGCCATCCAGGCGGGTGTGAAACGAATTGTGCTTACCTCCGCCGTTTCGGTTAGCAATCCGCCTTTGCCCGGAAAAAAAGGCATTGACACGGCAGCACTGGTGAAAAGATCCTACTGGCCACACCTCAATTACCTGATCGATATTGACAGTTGGATGAAAGCCAACGCGCAGCGCGGAACAGATATGATCGTCATGCGCCTCGGCCACTTTGTCGGTGCAGAAAATAGCCTGGGCCTGGTGCCCGCCATCCTGCCACGCATGAAAACCAGACTCATGCCATGGTTAAACGGCGGCCAAAAGCGATTGGCTTTGGTGGCTGACGAAGATTTGGGGCGGTCCTATTATTTGGCGGCTACGGCAAAAAACCTGGAGAAATACGAAAGCTTCAATATTTGCGGACGGGAGTTCCCAACCATGCGCGAGTTCTTAAATTTTCTGGCTCGGGAAACGGGCCTTCCCAAGCCGATGTTTTCGGTGCCGTATGCGATGGGCTATGCCTTTGGTTGGCTGATGGAAAAACTGTATCCCTTCCTGCCAGGCAAAGCACCGTTTTTGACCCGTTCAATTGTTTTACTTAGCGAGGACTGGTATTGCCCCAGTGAAAAAGCGGCCCAAAAACTGGGTTACATTCCGCAAAAATCGTGGCGCGATGCGGTACGCGAAAGCCTCCAACAAATTAAGGACAGTCACTTTCCATGGCCACACTTGGCCCAAACATCCAAATAGGAGAATTTATGCGCCTACCCATTGGCCATCACATAGACCCCATCGAATGGTCAGACCTTCACGGAAAAAACATCGCCATTCCAAACTCCAAATTAATTACCCATTTACAATTCAGGCGATTTGCGGGCTGTCCTATTTGCAATCTGCATTTGCAATCTTTCGCAAGGAGACATGCGGAACTGAAAAACAATGGAATCTACGAGGTGGCGGTGTTTCACTCCTCCGCCCATGACATGATGTCCTACCAAGGCGATTTACCTTTTGAAGTCCTTGCAGACCCGCAAAAACGGTTGTACCAGTTATTCGGCGTGGAAACCAAGAAAGCCGCAAGCTTGCACCCCAGTGCGATGGTCGCCGCGGCAAAAGGCTTTTTTAGCAAAGGCGTGAAGTTACCCCCGCCAGGCGAAGGCATTGACGGTTTACCTGCCGATTTTTTGATTGGGCCAGACGGAAAAATCCTGGCTTGCTACTACGGACAACACAGTAACGACCAGTGGTCCGTCGATACAGTCCTGAAACTGGCCCGTGAACCATTAGCATCCTTATTTGCCTAAGCAGCCTTCAACGGCTCAGGCTTAAGATTTAAGGATTAACTTGCCGCAAAAGAGACCCTGCCGGTAGGTCTCAAATGCTTTGGGCAGTTCTTCAAAGCGAAAGGTCTGATCGATATGACATTCCGTTTTCCCAGCCAGGACCCACTCCGCTAGTTCCCTCAGATTGCGATTGGTTTTCAGGGCAATTACTTGCCAGGTCTTGGGTGAACGTGAGAAAAGGGAGCGCAGAAAACATTCAAGCAAACGATTCATGTGGCCGCCAACGGTTATAAAGCGACCATGGGGCGCAAGGACTTTTCGAAGGTCTGCCACGGAATGCGTGGTCATAACATCCAGGATTCGGTCAAACGATTTGGGCAGGGTCGTGAAATCGATTTCGCGATAGTCGAGACACGTTTCAGCGCCCAGGCGGGTCAAAACCTCCCATTTTTCACGCTTATCGACCGCCGTCACCCGCAAGTCGCGATCGCGCAAAAGCGGCAACAAAAACGTTCCCACTCCGCCACCGGCCCCGTTTAAAAGCACCGTGCTGCCCGGTTTGAGATCGGTGTGTTCCAGAAGATGAAAGGCCAACATGCCAGCTTGCGGCAAGGCGGCTGCCTGTTCAAAAGAAAGACCCACTGGCATTTGGGTGAGCGCTTTTTCTGTCACTACCACCTTGCGCTGAAATGCGCCAAAACCAGAACTGCTGAGGTCCCCGAATACGCGGTCCCCAACTTTGAGTTGCTGTGTATTTGGGCCTACCTCAAGAATGGTACCGGCCAGATCACAGCCAAGCACGTGGGTTTTTGGACGGGAAAGTCCGTTCAAAACGCGATTAATGAAGGGGCGACCCGCAAGTAAACCGTCATCCCAATCATTTAGGGAAGCGGCTGCCATCTCAACCAAAACCTGGTCCCGTTTCAGGGCGGGAAGGTTGCGCTCCTCCAGCGAAAGTTGTTCAGGTCCGCCATATTGGCGGTAAATCCAAGCTTCAGTTTTCATGGCCGTTCAAAACGGATTGTCCTCAAGGAACTTCCGCCACAAACACCAATCGGCTGGCATCGGCAGACAGGGCGAGACGGGAAATGTTGGTGAGTTGGCTCTTAGAAAAATCGCCACAGGGTCGCCAACCCATCTTATCGTTCCAACGAAAGAGCTGGGCGCCGTCGCCCATGATCAAATGGTTTTGCGGGGTCCAGAGGAAATCTTCGCTTTGACCCAAGGCCGGTGCCCAGGCATAGTGTTTGCCGTTTTCATAACGTCGAATGGAACCCGATTCGCCTTCTTTCAGCAGGAAAGCAAAGCCCGACCCATTGGGGTCCGCCTGCATACCCCTACCAATATTTTCGGCAATCACCGTTTGGCCTGTAGGGGTTATTAAGTCCAAGTGGTTGGGTTCACCCAAAACAAAGGCAATTACCTCCTGATTTGGCAAGGGCAGGTAATAGCCAATCCCCTTACTTTCGGGGAACAGCACTTTGTCCTTTTTGGACTTTAAATCAACGGTCCAGATCCGCTGGGTGGAATCGGGTTCTACCCGCACACACCAAAAAGAGTGGCCATCCGCACTCAATCGCGGTGAGTACTCGCCAGTAGAAAATTCTGCCACGCACTTGGTTTTTCCGGTTTTGGCATGGACCTTAAAAACATCTGTTTGGCCCTTGTTGCGGTCAGATGTGAAGAGAACCCAATCGCCCATAAAACTGGGTTGATTATCATAGCCGGGTTTAAACGTAAGCCGTTTAAGGGTTTCGACTTTGGCTTCGCCGGCCGACGAATCCCAATCCACAGCAAAGAGTTCGGTATTTACGGGTTCCTGGAAAAGAAGCAGACACATCAGCCACATAAGAGCCTCCACGCATTTGAGCCCAACTTTAACACCGGCCAGCAGGGCAGCCCAAGTAATTACCCGGAGCAGCGAAAATGAAAGAGACAGTCATCATAAGACCCTGATAGCGCAGAAAAAGGTTGAGGCGAGTAAGCTCGGTTCAAAACAAAGCTGCGCGGCCCTGCGCCAAAGTCCAACGACCGCCGAAGCCAATTCAGCCATCCGTCTAAACCTACCTGACGAAAAGGAACGGGTTCACCAGACTTTAATTCGTTCCATTGGTGACCCCAAATTGGGCCTTCGGCGGGCAAAAACCGAAAACGAACCAATGCGTATGGAGAATACGGGAGGCGGTTTGGCAATTAAGTCGCTAAAAAAGTTGATTCACTTGTCTTTTGGACCCTGTTTTCACCTGTTATGGCGTTAATGCTGCTGGGCCTAGCGTTCTCCTTCATTTTCCTTTTTCTGTGCGAAGGAATTATTCGGCTTTTCCAGCGGCGATGCCCAATCCATCATCAGCCGATCCAGAACCAAGAGCTGGACTGGACAAAACGTACCATTGAATCTGATCTGGTGAAAAAGGCTTTCGCTGCCGAATACCGACTGGCCCGACAGGCTGACTTCCCCCATACGATTCGATGGCCAACTTGCCATTTTTCGCCGGGACTTAATCCAACTGAAGCCCGCTATTGCTCAGAATGCTTGGGAGAGGAGGAAAAATGGGTTAAGGAAACATCTGCTTTAGAAACCCAAAAAGTGGCTGTCCTTAACGCAAAAGGCTGGACAACCTGCCCTTGGTGCCACTTCCGATTTCAACCGGATCCACAAGAGCCGTTGCCTAGCCGACATACCCGTTGTGGCCACAAGATCCATATCCAGTCCGATTCACCGGATACAATTTAAGATCGGCCAACTCCATAATCATTATTTAGGAGCCAGTATGTTCAGAGAAATTAAGGTTTGGAAATGGATTTCTGAGACCAGGTCAATGTGTTTTGTATGCTTCGAAGACTTGGAATCCGGAAAATTCCACGTTCAAAGCGCCGATTTTTACGATGCTACCAGGGAAGATTCGCAATATCTAAATGATCAGAAGCTGACTTTGTTTAGGGAAAACCCACCCAATTTGCGCACCGAAGGATACGACTCTCTGAGTTTGGCCATAGAAGCCCATGAACAGGCGTTTTCCGAGTAAGCCAGGGGTTTGATTGAAAGGGATATAAACCAAATGGCGTTACTTTCACGCCTTTAGGCGCAATCCCTGAAATTATCCTCCGCCTTTTTTCTTGGAAAGTTGGGGACAGTCACCATTTCGCGCAACGCAGACAGCAGGAAAGCAGGAAAAGAAATCGCACGTTTCGAAGCGAAAATGACCGGATAGCACCCATCAGCCATTATGGAGAAAGATCCACGCCTTGGAATTCATACGTGGTTCAAGAATTAGACCCTGGTGAAAATTTTTTTGCCATTGATGTGCGCGGCAAGAAAGAGAGGCACCCTAGTCTAGCTTCCCACTTATGCCCCAAAATTCTTAGGGTTAAAAATAAAAAATATTGATCCAATCCCCTAACAAGCTTTAAGGAAAAAAGCCTTTGTTGGTGACCCTTTGACGGGGGTTAACTGAAATTATCAGGCCTTCCATTCTCCCCATGTAAAAAAATTTTCTTGCAATTACCCGCCTGAAGGGCCCACATTGGAATAAGCCAAAAGCTACTGCAAAATCGTGAGTTAGCTTAACAATTTGAACCGCAGAGGGGCGTTGTTCGAACAGCTAGAGGTGCGCCCATTTGCCCAACGCCAGGGAGGAATGAATATGAAAATAATTATGACGTTATCAACACTTGCCTTTGGTTTAGCCCTGCTCGCCCAAACCAGCACGGAAAAAGAGGTGCTTAAAACTATCGTGGATGGGAACCAATACACCATGAAAAACCTGACCGGACCAGGCGATGGAATTTCCAAAAATGGATCACTCGAGTTTTGGTCGAGCGGTGGTTTGCTCCAAGAAGTCCCGCCCAACGATACGGGCGGTTCATGGGACGTTTTCAAAATCTATCCCAAGCATATCCAAGTCATTACGCTCGTGGAAGGCCAAGCCGCGGTGGCTATGTACTACTCGGAAGGCAGCTTGCAACCCAAGGGCGGTGCTCTGGCCAGCCACTACCTGACTCGCGTCATGGAAGTCTATGTGAAGGAAGACGGTAAATGGAAATTACGCGCTGCCCATTGGTCACCCATAACAGGCGGCGGTGGAACGACGCAGACCGCAATCGAGTGAAGAGCCAGCGCCTTTTCAACCTCATGTAAAAACGTCCAGCTCCTTTCTGCTCAACTCAACTCCACACAACGAGCGGAAAGGAACTGGAGGCCAAATAAAAACAAAGAAAATCCCCCTTAACCAAAACACAAAGGAGCAAGTGTTATGAGGAAACGGATGATCAAAACCTACTTTTGTTTAAGTTTGTTGGTCGCCATCAATCAAGGCTGGGGCCAAACGATAAGGTCCCTTGTTCAAGAAGGATTTCAAGACACCTCGGAGATTTCACTAAAAGGAGATGCAGGACTCGTAAGCCTGTCCAACGGGGTTAATATCAGGCTCACCAGTGCCAGTGCGGCCAATACAGGCGGCTTTTACTCCAACCAAAAATTCCCCCTGGCCAATTGGCATGTTTATCTGGTCTTTACCGTAACCAACCCGGGCGGTTTCAACGATGAATGTGGTGGCGAAACCGGGGGTGATGGCTTGGCCTTTGTGATTCAAAATGGAACAGCCTTAGGCGAAGGGGGTGGCGGACTGGGCTACAAGGGAATTGGCTCTAGTGTTGCAGTAGAAATGGATACTTGGTGTGGAAGAGGCACCAATGATCCGAGCCCGAACCACATTGGCATCCTGACCAATGGCGATACGGTTCACGCAACCCTGCCAACCGCGAATACCAGCAAACCCTTTTTAGATGGGACCAACCATGTCTGGATTGACTACATGAATGGGATCATGCAAATCCGCCACAGCCAGGACGGCAGCTATTCTAAGGAACCGTTAATTTCGTATGCAATTGATGTCCCGGGAATAGTGAATAGTAAAGAGGCCTAATTCGGCGTGGTCGCATCATCCGGTGGTGCCTTTGAAAACCACGATATGTCGAAATTCACCTACCATGAGCCGATACCCGCTGCAGCTTTTGTGGATTCTCAAACGATTCGAAGGGATGCCTCGGCAATCCTGTTTCCCCATCCCAATTCCGATTGGATCAACAACAACCCCAAGGACGAACTGGTCTGGGCGGGCGAATTGTATAAAGAATGCGACCTATTTGCAGGCGGTGCCGTTGCTGAAAGCGAGGTTGCTTGGCCCACCTTATTTGGTTTCAATCCAGATTGGGTTTCAGTAAACGACACCTACAGGCTTTCACGGGCCTTTAAATCCAATTTTTTTGGGACACGGTCTTATGCCATGGCTTTGTGGATTCCGCCGTCGCTCAAAACCCTTTCCAGCACAACACCTTACACATTCTTCAATCGCTGGCTTTTGCACATCCCTAAACAAGCAGGCGGTTTCACAGGAACGAAAAAGGTTTACAACCGGGGAAACACAAGCACTACTATAACTTTTGCTGGTTACCATGATGATGGGTTCCGCTATGCCACTGTAGCGCCCACACTGGCTGCAAAAGCCACAAAATATTACCCGATGTACGGGTCAAGCGGGCTTTTTAACGGGTTAGATGACTTGATTTCGCACATTGCGATCTACGAGACGGAACCCCAAACCGAAGTTTCTCTACTCTACACATCCAGCAAGACCCAATACGGTGCCTGGGCCGATGCCATCGACATTGCCAAAGGCCTGGATTCAGGCAGTATCATGGAAATGGACGCCAGCGCTGAAGCTTACACGGATGGCGTTGCCATCCTCAATCTGCGCGAAGAAACCACCACTCGGGTCTGGGTCGTACAAAAAGATCGGGTCAGCGGTGCGACGTATGCCGAAGCCGTGATAGGCGATGTCCCGCCCGGCGGAAAAATCCTGGCCATCCTCTCCAACTTCGTCCTTTGGCGGCCCAACGCCGTCTGCTCCTTCGAAACCAAGGACAGTTCTAAGTCAATCCAAGTGCTGGGTCTTTCGTTTAACGGCTTTGACCTCTTTGCGCCCAAACCGGTCCAAAGAAAAGACTAATCCACCACCAATTCCTTAACCCAAACCGGACAGTCACTTGTTCGACTTCACTGGGAAGAAAAGTGACTGTCCTTCTTTCGAGAGTGGTAGGATGTGCGCTTAGACTTTGAACCGTGAAACGGAGAGGTTATGACCGAGCAAGAACCTGAAACCACCGAGCCTAGCGAAAAAGGTGATGCGTCAGAAAAGAAAGAAGCGAGCGGCAAACCGCACGGTTATCGTCCCAAAACCTGGTTCACCGAAGGAACCGGTGCGCCACAAAAAGGTCAACGCAGCATGAGTTCACCCGCCAAAAAAGCCCGCAAGACCAAAAGTAAAATGGCCAAAAAATCGCGTATGACCAACAAAAAAAAGTAAATTCTGCCGGTTAAAGCTTCGGTCAATTTCTAAATCCCACGCATTTCGCCGCGCCTTTTTAGCCTGGATGTCATCCGCTGGGTTTTAGGCAATGGGAACCTCGTAAAAGGATTCAGACCACCCTTCAAGTTCGGATTCCACCTGCTAGGCTATTTGAAGGAGGCATTAATGAAACCCTTTTCCATTCAAATACCTGATGCGGAATTAGCCGAATTAAAGCTCCGTCTTCACAAAACACGCTGGCCTGTGGGACCACCGGCAAGCGATTGGTGGTATGGCGTGCCACAGCCGTTCATCGAGGAAATCCACCGGGCCTGGAAAGTAGATTTCGATTGGCGCAAACAGGAAAAATACCTCAACACATTTCCTCAATTCATCTGCCAAATTGAGGGCCTCGAAATTCATTTTGTTTATCAAAAAAGCAGCCGGCCCAACGCTATTCCCCTTCTCATTTGCCACGGATGGCCCAGTTCCTTTGTTGAACTTTTGGAGCTGGTCGAACCGCTGACGAATCCGGGTCCTGGACAACCCGCCTATGACGTGGTCATTCCTTCCGTTCCTGGTTTCGGTTTCTCCACATACCCCGAAGAAAAAGGCTGGGTCGCGGTTGAAAACTACTTTCAGAAACTAATGATCCAATTGGGCTTCCCCCGGTTTTTGATGCACGGGACCGATGTCGGTGCACGCATAACCTCGGCCATGGCGCTCCACCATCCCGACTCTTTGTTGGGGATTCA
The DNA here is from genome assembly GCA_020637335.1 of Acidobacteriota bacterium. Lineage (GTDB taxonomy): Bacteria > Acidobacteriota > Holophagae > Acanthopleuribacterales > Acanthopleuribacteraceae > JACJWC01. The sequence continues at coordinate 68,240 of JACJWC010000018.1, forward strand.
CATTGCCTCGGTCGATTTGGAATGGCCCAATCCCCTGCCAACCGATCTAACCCAGGAGGAACTCAACTATTTGGATCGGATCGCCCACTGGGAGAAATCCAAGGGCGCTTATGCCGAAATCCAAGCCACCACACCTCAAACGATTGCCTATGCGCTCAACGATTCACCGGTGGGATTGGCCGCCTGGATCGCAGAAAAATTTTATTTTTGGCGCGACCAAACCCTGCCTTTTTTGGAATGCTTCCCGATGGACAAACTGCTTACCAATATTCAGCTCTACTGGGTCACGCAAACCATTAACAGCTCCATGCGCCGTTACTTTGAAGGTCGCCACCGGGCATTTTCTCCAGTTGCAGCGGATCAACCCATCACCACCCCAACTGCCATATCCATGTTTCCCGGCGAAGGCGACCTCCTCGTGCCACGGACATTTGTTGAGCGGATGTACAACCTCGTCCAATGGACCGAACCCGAGACCGGTGGTCATTTCCCCGCCCTGGAAAATCCCCAAAAACTCCTGGCCGACCTCTACCAATTCACCCAGTTGCTCAAGCTGTAAAACCAACCCCATGTTCCCCTGACCACCGATCAGACCCTTTCGCTATTTTTCGCGCCTTTCGCGGTTCTTTTTTTTCTACCGCGAAACACGCAAATGCCGCGAAAGGAGTAGACCGGCGTGCCCCGATCCATGCATTTGGTTTTGCGGATTAAAAAAGAAAAACTTAGATTGGTGTGGGAGTAACCATTGGCGCATGTTATTTTTCTCAAGGGGATCAATGTTGGTGGGCACCGGCGCCTGCAACCCAGTCAAATGGCCAAAACGCTTAAAGCCTTCAAACTGATCAATATCGGTGCGGCTGGAACTTTTATTGCCTTGGGTAATCACCCTTCAGAATCCCTGCGGCAAGCCATTCAAGCAAACGCGCCCTTTCTATTGGAACTGATGATGTGTGAGGCCAATGAACTGCTTCAAATCTGGGCAACAAACCCTTTTACTGGTTGGGCCGAAAACAAACAGCTGGTTCCCTTTGTAAGTGTTATGGCTCAGGCCAACACTCAACCCGTTGAAACCCCTTTCTTTGTGCCAAACGAGGACGATTGGAAAGTAAAAGTGTTGAAGATCCAGCATCGTTTCGTGTTTGGCATCTACAAACGCGAAATGAAGGCTTTGGCCGCGTTGAGCCAACTGGAAAAAATGCTTCAAACGTCGCTAACTACACGAAATCGCAACACCTTCCAAAAAATCATCTACATTCTGGAAACCGAGGGTCAGTAACCACCAAACGCTGAATCAAACATAGGACCAATCAGAATCGAATGGAGCTGTTAATGGCCCTCTAAAAAAAGGTTGTCATATGCCCATATTGCGCCGATAAAAATAATCCAATAACGCAGCCTATCTCCTATCAGACCATTTCGCGATTTCTCGTGCCTTTCGCGGTTCTTTTTTTCAACCGCGAAAAACGCGAAGCGCGCGAAAAGGGAAGCGTAGATCATCACTCCTAAATACTTAGTATGCCTGCCCCAAAATCGCAGACATAAATAGTGACTGTCCCATTCTTTGCTTCGTGTGCGGCATCTACAAACGGGAAATGAAAGCTTTGGCTGCTTTGAGTCAGCTGGGAAAAAAGCTCCACACTTCGCTAACCACCCGCAACCGCAATACCTTGCGAATAATCGTTAAAATTCTGGAGACCGACGGAAAGTAACCCGGTCAGCGGGCATACAAATAAAGAAAACCATACCGTACTAAAAATTTTTCCAACTTATCTGGCTCTCTTTGTGATATTCTGCGCCATTTTTTCGAATCGGCAAGAGAGTACCAATGGTCGCCAAAAACCTGGAAATTGATTGGCAAGGGTTAATAGGGTTCCGTAAAGGGTTACAGGCCCTGAGCCAGAATCCGCGGCGGCGAAAATTTGAAATACAGAGACTCAAAATCATGGGTACATTAAGTCAAATGAACCCAGCAGCCCTCCAGCAACAGATTGCCGCCTATTTTGTTAGGGCTACGACGGTTATTGAAGTGTGCCAAATCCAGGATTGCGATGACATAATCGTGTGTATGGGACTTTGGGAGGACATCTTACTCATCCACTTTTTCCAGATGCAGTACACATCTCACCTCTGACTAATCATGAAATCTCAAATCTTTTTGCCAACATCCGTAGATCGCAACGGGCCAATCCGCTGGATTACCGTTACGCTGCAAAGCAAAAATTCAACCGCCTGTTTGACGACAATCCCTGGCTGAGTGATACCTTTGCCATCCCGTTTTTGGTTCAAGACTACCTGCCCAAGGTCGTGCAAATCCTGCTCGAGGAGATCCGAAAGGGCATGGCCAATTGCGCTGGTCCGAAATGGGCGTTGCATTTGCCCTGAAAAGCCGCTCCCGATCGCTCATATCGAATCGTGGCTTTTGCGGTTCTATTTTTAAAACCGCGAAAAACGCGAAGTGCGCGAAAAGGGACCGGAGAATGTGTACGTCTCATGTCGAGGTCAAGCGCCTGAAGAATGCGCACACGAAGACGCGAAGCCACGAAGAGAATCATCAAAAAGAAATCCATGTGCGCAGCGAATGGTGTTCCGTCATGGAAGTTTCCTGGTCCCATCTTTTTGAAAATTCGGAGGCAGGAGGCCGATTGACCTGGGAGCCCACACCGCCGAAGGAGGTGATAGGGCACCCACTCTCAAACCCGGAGCCCGCACGGGCGATTGGCGATGAATCGGACCTTTATCCAGATACGGTTTGTCCCTTAATCTTCGTGTTACGAAGGCGATTTTCAATTTTATGCATTTGGCTTGCCTGGAATTTTATTCAGACGCTCAGTCGCCCTGTTGGGCTCTTGATTGTTGGCGGCACCCTGTTCCCACCCCTGCTTTTGTCGGCGTGGACTCATGGATCATTCGGCCTCTGGCCTCTTGTTTTCATTTGGGGTTTTTTGTTAAGGCACTCTATTTTCGAGGGTTTTTGTCCTCCAGATCTTTCCCCTTGGAAAGAACGCCCTGATTGGGTTGCGGAAGCTTGAAAAATACTCCAAAACAACGCTTACTATGCGTAACCGCAACCTTGCATGATTCTGTTCAATCCCTGCGAATTTTTGCGAATTCACCAGTTATGCTGCCGTGCTCGGAATTGCGGTTGCCCCCATTCAAAACCCTTTGGACTTGGGGAAAATTGAACCAAGAACATCTCGTGAAACAATGACTGTCCTTTTTTTGGGCGGTTTGGGATGGCTTGGACCAATCGGCTGGCGCCGATAACGGGTTGGCAACCCGTTCTACATTTGGATCCTGCGTGCGCCGCATTTTCGCTGGGACAGGGTTACTGGAATTTTTCATGAGGCCAATCAAAATTTAACAATCGATCGACTTCGGTTAAAACCGCCTTGCCAATATAGCCTCAAATAGCTTGAAATAAACACTTTATAATTGAGATTTTTTCAGCGCAACATCTGGCGGCTGAAAGAAAAATTTCAATGTCTTCAAAAAATAGGGCTTGACAGACCGATTAAGGGGCGTATCATTGGCGAAACTTATAGCCGAGGGAACTTTATGTTCGGCCACTTTCACAATCAACTGGGTGCTTTTAACAACACTAACCCAGCGTGTGGCCTGTCTCAATCTTCCGTTTCCTCTTTCGCTCTGAACCTTATTAGCCTGCTTCTTCTTGTGCTTGTGGTGATTATTATTCTTACCATCAGGTGCGGGCCCCCGGTTTAAACACACCCACCGAAATCAAAAAAAGGCCCCGCACCTAAAACAAAAAGGTGCGGGGCTTTTTTTTTACCCAAAAACACGCGAGGTAAAAAAATGGACCCCAACGAAACGAACCTTTCCAACTGGCGCAGCAACGCAATCACCGAAGGCGTGAGCCGTGCACCGGCCCGCGCCATGCTCAAAGCGACCGGTTTGAGCGATGCCGATTTGCGCAAACCGCTGATCGGCGTTGCCAATACCTGGACCGAAGTGACACCCTGCAATTCGCACCTGCGCGACCTGGCCGAAAAGGTCAAACAGGGAATCCGCGACGCGGGCGGCACCCCGATCGAGTTCAACACGATCGCGGTGAGTGATGGGATCGCCATGGGCACCTCCGGCATGCGCGCCTCCCTGATCTCCCGCGAAGTAATTGCGGACAGCATCGAACTCGTCGTTGAAGGCCACCTGCTTGATGGGCTGGTCACCCTGGCCGGCTGCGACAAAACCTTGCCCGGCTGTGCCATGGCCATCGCGCGCTGCCAAGTGCCTTCCCTGCTCTTGTATGGCGGTTCGATTATGCCAGGCAAGTTCCAGGGCAAAGGGGTAACGGTTCAAGACGTATTCGAGGCGGTTGGGGCTTGTTCCGCCGGCCTGATGACCCAGGAAGACCTCAAACAGTTGGAAGACCGGGCTTGTCCGGGTGCCGGTGCTTGTGGGGGACAGTTCACCGCCAACACGATGGCAGGCGTGATGACTGCGTTGGGCTTGTCCCCCATGGGTTTCAACGACGTACCCGCCCTTGACCCACGCAAATCGCAAGTTGCCTACGAAAGCGGAAAGATGATCATGAAGGCGCTGCGCGAAGGCCTGATGCCCAGCCGCCTTTTCACCAAACCCGCCTTTGAGAATGCCATCGCGCTGGTCGCCGCCACGGGCGGATCGACCAATTCCGTTCTGCACCTACTGGCCATGGCCCAGGAATCCGGGGTAAATCTCGACCTGGCCGATTTTGACCGCATCTCTGAACGGACACCGGTCATCTGCGACCTCAAGCCCACTGGCCGCTTCAACGCAGCCGACATGGAACGCGCCGGCGGTGTGGCCCTGACCCTGCACCGCTTAGCCCAAGCCGGCCTGGTCCAGGATGCACCGACCATCACCGGTCAATCCCTATTGGCAGAAGCGGCCAAGTACCGCGAAGGCGAAGGTCAGGAAGTGATCCGCAGTTTGGAGAATCCAATCAAAAAGACCGGTGGCCTGGCCGTTTTGTTTGGCAATGTGGCCAGCGAGGGCAGCATCATCAAGTTACCGCCCAGTGGGAAGCGCCAACACACCGGACCGGCCCGCGTGTTTAACCGAGAACAGGATGCCTTTGACGCCATTCGCAACGGTCAGATCAAACCCAACGATGTGATCGTGATCCGTTATGTCGGTCCCAAAGGAGCGCCCGGCATGCCCGAAATGTTGGCAGTCACCGGTGCCCTGGTCGGCGCGGGCCTGGGCGATTGCGTTGCCCTGATCACGGATGGCCGCTTCTCAGGCGCAACCCACGGGTTCGTGATCGGCCACGTCGCGCCCGAAGCCGCTGCCGGTGGCGCCATCGCCCAGTTGCGTGACGGCGACCCCATCCAAATTGATGTCGACCAGCGCCAAATCCAGACCTTGGCCGACCTGAATTCCCGATCGGAACCGATCCAACCGGTCCCGCCCGTGAAAGGCGTGTTCAGCAAATACGCCCAACTCGTTTCATCCGCCTCCAAAGGCGCTATCACTACCTACAAAGAGGAGAACTCCAAATGACCCAAGTATTTCAGAAAAGCGATGTCAATGATTCCGTCCTGGCCGGAAAAACCATAGCCGTATTGGGTTATGGATCTCAGGGTCGGGCCCATGCCCTCAACCTCAAGGAAAGTGGCCACAACGTAGTACTCGGTTTACGCGAAGGCGGGCCCACTGCCAAACAGGCCGCAGAAGATGGATTTACACCCTTTAGTTTTGGTGAAGCAGTGGCTCAGGCCGACTTGGTCGCCATCCTGACCCCGGACATGGTTCAGGCCGAACTTTACGAGAACTACATTGCCCCAAACCTGAAACCGGGTGCAGCACTGCTGTTTGCCCACGGCTTCAACATCCACTTCAAATTGATCCAGGCACCCAAAGGGACGGACGTAGTTCTGGTTGCGCCCAAAGGACCGGGCGGTTTGGTTCGCCGCCAGTACCAAGAAGGACGCGGCGTTCCCAGTCTGGTTGCCGTGCACCAGGATGCTTCCGGATTTGCCCTGGACAAAGCGATTGCCTATGCCCATGGCCTGGGCGCGACCCACGCCGGTGTGCTTGAAACCACCTTTGCCGAAGAAACCGAAACCGATCTTTTTGGCGAACAAGCCGTGTTATGCGGTGGCGTGACGGAATTGGTTAAAGCGGGTTACGACACGTTGGTGGAAGCCGGCTACCAACCGGAAATCGCCTACTTTGAGTGCCTGCACGAGCTCAAGCTGATTGTCGACCTGATCTACGAAGGCGGCTTTGCCAAAATGCACCAATTTGTGAGCGACACCGCCAAATACGGCGACCTGACCCGCGGCCCACGCGTTGTTGACCAGCACGTGAAAAAGACCATGCGCACCATCCTGACCGAGATCCAAAATGGTTCCTTTGCACAGGAATGGGCCAAGGAGAACCAACGCGGGTTACAACACTACAAAGCGCTGCAACGCGAAGACTTGGGCCACCCGATCGAGAGTGTTGGCCGTCAGTTACGCGCCCGCATGTCCTGGTTGAAGCCGAAAATTGAGGCGGCCTCATGAACGGAGCGCACTTTGTAGTCAAAACCCTGGAACGGCTGGGTGTCGATACGGTTTTTGGCTACCCGGGCGGCGCGATCATGCCGTTGTACGACGCATTGGTCGAAGCCCGATTTCGCCACATCTTGGTTCGCCACGAACAAGGTGCGGCGCTGGCAGCCGATGCCTATGCGCGGGCAAGTGGCAAGGTTGGTGTGTGTTTGGCGACCTCCGGACCGGGCGCCACCAACCTGGTCACCGGCCTGGCTAATGCTTATCTGGATTCCGTTCCCGTTCTGGCCATCACCGGCCAAGTGCCAACCGTGTTGATGGGCACCGATGCCTTTCAGGAAGTCGATGTTCTGGGCATTACCATGCCAATCGTCAAACACAGTTTCCTGCCGCGCACCTTGGAAGACCTGGCCTGGATGTTACCTGAAGCCTACGAACTGGCCCAAAACGGTCGACCGGGCCCGGTCGTTCTCGACCTGCCCAAAGACCTGACTCAAGCCATCATGCCAGATATCAGTGCCGGTCCCCGACTGGTGCCCCAACCCAATCCGGTCCATCCCAGCTCTCTGCGCAGAGCCAAACAACTTTTCTTGGAAGCCAAACGCCCGCTGGCCTATATCGGCGGTGGGGTCGGTATTGCCCAATCGGAAACCAACCTGGTCAACTGGTTGGAACACACAGGTTTACCGGCAGTCACCACCTTGAAAGGGATTGGCTCGATTCCGGGCACACATCCCCAATGTTTGGGCATGTTGGGCATGCACGGAACCAAGGCCGCCAATTACGCCGTTCAGGATTGCGATTTGTTGATCGCACTGGGCGCGCGTTTTGACGACCGGGCCACCGGCAAACTCAAGGAATTTGCGCCACTAGCCAAAGTCATCCACGTCGACCTGGACCCAGCCGAGATCGGAAAGTTACGCGGTGCGCATGTCGCCTACTCTGGCTCGTTTGAATCCTTCTTCGAAGCCTGTAGCCAACCCCCTGCCATTGATGCCTGGCAAAAACAATGTGCCTTGTGGAAGTCCTCCAATCCCTGGCGCTACGACGCACCGGGCGAAGGCATTTATGCACCGCGCTTGTTACATAAACTCTCCGAAGCGACCCGTGCCAATGCCATTGTGACCTGCGATGTTGGCCAACACCAAATGTGGGTCGCCCAGCACATGAACTTCAATTCCCCGCGCCAGCACTTGTCTTCATCTGGGCTTGGAACAATGGGATACGGCGTTCCGGCCGCCATCGGCGCGCAATTCGCCCATCCCGATCGACCCGTTATCTGCGTTTCTGGCGATGGCTCGTTCATGATGAATGTCCAAGAACTGGCCACCATCTCCCGCTACAAACTACCGATCAAGATCTTGTTGTTGGACAACCAGTCCCTCGGCCTGGTCCGCCAATGGCAAGAACTCTTCTTCAACGGCCGATTTTCCGAAATCGATTTATCCGATAACCCCGACTTTGTGCAGGTCGCAGAATCCTTCGGAATTCCGGCTATGCGCTTTGAATCGGCAGACCAGGAAGACCTGCTGGTCGATCTGATCCGCCACAAATCCGGCCCCTTATTGATCCATGCCTTGATCGATCCCAAGGCTAACGTATGGCCCCTGGTCCCGCCAGGCGCCGCCAATCACCAGATGATGGAAGGAGTAACGACATGAACGCATTGTGCTCATTGACCCTGAACAACTTGGAAGGCGCCTTGGAAAGGGTGCTCGGCGTAATTCGTTTTCGCGGGTTCCGCGTGGTTGGCATGCATGCCAGCTCCATGCGCGGCGATTCCGCCTTACAAATCCAATTGGAACTGGCCGGAACCCGCTCGGTCACCCATTTAACCAAACACCTTGCCAAACTCTACGAAGTGCTGTCGGTCCAAAGCCAAGGCGCGGAACAGGGTGTGGGAGGTTCGATATGAGTGAACGCAGCGATCCTGAACATGTGTGGATCTTCGATACCACCCTGCGCGACGGCGAACAATCGCCGGGCGCGAGCATGAACCTGGAAGACAAAATCCGCATCGCCCAAGTCCTGGAACAACTGGGAGTGGATGTCATTGAAGCGGGCTTCCCCATCGCCAGTCCGGGTGATTTTGAAGCTGTATCCGCAGTGGCAAAAACGGTGCAAAACGCCGCAGTCGCTGGCCTTTGCCGATGCCAAAGCAAAGATATTACCCGCGCCTGGGACGCGTTGCGCTTCGCCAAACATCCGCGCATCCACGTGTTTCTGGCCACAAGCCCGATTCACCGCGAACACAAATTGCGCATGGACCGCCAAGCCGTGCTCAAAAACGCCTATGAAGGGGTCAAATTAGCCGCAGCCCTATGCCCGGACGTGGAGTTCTCCGCCGAAGACGCTTCGCGAACCGAACCCGAATTCCTGGCCGAAGTACTCAGTGCCGTTGTTGAAGCGGGCGCCACCACGCTCAACGTACCGGACACCGTCGGATATGCCGTTCCCGAACAGTACGCCGAATTGATTCAGTACCTGAAAAGCCACGTTCGCGGTATTGAATCGGCCAGACTCAGCGTTCATTGTCACAATGATTTAGGCATGGCTGTTGCCAACAGTCTTGCCGCCGTTCGGGCGGGTGCCCGGCAAATAGAGTGTACCATCAACGGGATCGGTGAACGGGCCGGCAATGCCTCCCTGGAGGAGGTTGTCATGGCCCTGCGCACCCGTTCCGATTACTTCCATCTAAACACCAACATCCAAACCGAACACCTGCACCAGGCCAGCCGCCTGGTCTCCGAAGTGACAGGGCTGGAAGTCCAACGCAACAAAGCGATTGTCGGTCGCAATGCCTTCGCACACGAAGCCGGCATCCACCAACACGGTGTGCTGCAAAACGCGGAAACCTACGAAATCATGCGGCCACAAGACGTCGGGGTGCCCAGCAGCCAATTGGTTCTGGGCAAACACAGCGGTCGTCACGCATTACAAGACTGGTTGAATGCGCGCAACCTGCATGCTGAACCCCAACCCTTTGAGACCTTTTTCCAAGCGTTTAAGTGTCTGGCAGATGAACGCAAGAACCTGACCGATCTGGACATCGAAGACCTGTGGGAAACCGTTTCCGGCTCGCATCAGCAACGTTGGGCCCTGAACTCGCTACACACCAGTACCAGCAAAGACATCACCACGATCGCGCTGGTCGTTAACACACCGGAAGGCCAGGAGGCGCGAGAAGCAGCCTGTGGTTCCAATCTAACCGAAGCGTTGTTTCAGGCCTTTCGTCGATTGGCCGGACTCCCGCTCCTGTTGCGCAATTTCCAATTCCGCAGTTGGGCCCGCAATGGCACGCCACAGGGCGAAGTCCGTTTGGAAGTCCAAAACGCCGAACACACGTTCAGCGCCGTTTTTGCCCATCCCGATCCGGCCGAAGCAACTGCCCGTGCGCTGTGCCGCATCCTCAACCGCATTGAATCCCAATACCAAGCGCAGACCCTCCGCGCGACGAGCTAAAAAGGAGCCCATTCATGAGTATCAAAGAAGCCCAAACCATCTGGATGGATGGCAAATTGGTGCCCTGGCACGAAGCGCAAGTTCATGTGCTCAGCCACGCCTTACATTACGGAACCAGTGTTTTTGAAGGGATCCGCCTGTACGAAACGCCGCAAGGCCCGCTGTTTTTCCGGCTGGACGCACATATCAAACGCCTGTTCCAATCGGCGCGCATGTACCGTATCGAAATTCCGTACGATGTTGATCAGGTAATGGATGCCTGTCACGAACTGGTCAAGGCCAACGATTTATCCAATGCCTACCTGCGACCCATCATCTTTGGCGGCTACGGCAGCATGGGACTTTTACCCAAAAAAGAAACGCCCTGGCATTTGGCCATTGCGGCTTTTGAATGGCCGAGCTTGTTAGGTGCCGATGGCATCCAAGGCGGGGTGTCGGTCGGCATCAGTTCCTGGCGACGACCCGCTCCAGACACGCATCCCACCTTAGCAAAGGCCGGTGGCAATTACCTCTCCTCCATCCTGATTTGTGAAGAAGCGCATCGCAATGGCTACGATGAAGGCTTGGCGTTGGACATTAATGGGATGGTCAGCGAAGGGCCCGGGGAGAATTTGTTTGTCGTGCGCAATGGCAAAGTAATGACACCCGGAACCTGTCACTCAATCCTGGAAGGCATTACCCGCGATTCCGTCATGCAGTTGCTGGCCGAACGCGGCATTCAGGTTGAGGAAACCTCGATTCCCCGCGAATACCTGTATGTGGCCGATGAACTCTTTTTCACCGGTACGGCGGCGGAAGTTGTGCCTATCCGCAGCTTGGATGGTATTCAGGTGGGCGGCGGTGAACCCGGTCCTATTACCCGTCAGGTCCAGACCGACTTTTTTGGTTTGTTTAATGGCTCAACCCCGGATCGTTGGGGCTGGCTCCAACCGTTACTCTATGCACATGCCTGGTTTTGAGGTGAATGAATCATGGCAAAAACCTTATTAGATAAGATTTGGGACCAACATCTGGTAGCGCCGGAAGGACCAGACCGACCGGCCCTACTCTACATCGATTTGCATCTGATCCACGAAGTCACTTCTCCACAAGCGTTTCGGCTTTTGAAGAGTCGTGGACTCAACGTGCGTCGACCGGACCTATGTCTGGCTACGGCCGATCACAGTGTTCCATCGTCACAAGCGGAAGCAGATGGAAGACGCACCTATGTCGATTCCGTCGCTGAAGAACAAGTCCGCCTCTTGGGCCAACACTGTGCCGAATTCAACATTCCGTATCACGGATTGGGCAGCGAGCACCAAGGCATTGTGCACGTGATTGGACCAGAACTGGGCGCAACCCAGCCCGGAAAAACCATTGTTTGCGGCGACAGCCACACCAGCACTCACGGCGCTTTTGGTGCGCTGGCCTTTGGTATCGGCACCAGTGAGGTCGGGCATGTTTTGGCTAGCCAGTGCCTGCTCCAACGCAAACCGAAAAGCTTCGCCATCACTGTCAACGGCAAGTTACAAGCCGGCGTGAGTGCCAAAGACTTGATTCTGGCCATCATCCAGAAACTAGGCATGCACGGTGGAACCGGCTATGTCTTTGAGTACCGCGGATCGGCCATCGAAGCCTTGTCGATGGAAGAACGCATGACGGTTTGCAACATGTCGATCGAAGCCGGAGCCCGCGCCGGCCTGATCGCACCAGACGAAACTACCTTCCAATACCTACACGGTCGGAAAATGGTACCGCAAGGAGCCGACTGGGACCGAGCGGTGGAAAAATGGCGGCAGCTATTTAGCGATTCGGATGCTGTTTTTGATCGTGAACTGGTTCTGAATGCCGACGAGATCGAACCGATGCTGACCTATGGCACCAATCCGGGCATGAGTGTGGGTGTCACCCACAACCTGCCAAAATACCCGGACCCCAACCATCAAAAAGCTATGGCTTACATGGGCTTTGAAAAAACCCGTGCGCTGACCGAGGAAAAAGTGGATGTCGTCTTCATCGGCAGCTGCACCAATAGCCGTATTTCGGATCTGCGCGCAGCAGCACAAATTTTCAGGAATCGCACAGTCGCCAAAGGCGTACGCGCGTTGGTGGTACCCGGCTCTGTTGCGGTCAAAAAGCAGGCCGAATCGGAAGGTTTGGACCAGGTTTTTCTAGCAGCCGGCGCGGAATGGCGCGAACCGTGTTGTTCCATGTGTATCGCCATGAACGGCGACCAACTCCAACCGGGCGAATTGGCGGTCAGCACCAGTAACCGCAATTTTGAAGGTCGCCAGGGCAAAGGCGGAAGGACGCTGTTGGCCAGTCCGCAGGCTGCGGCAGCGGCGGCTATTAATGGTCGGGTGACCGATCCACGTTTGTTTCTGGAGGTAGGCCATGCAGCCGCTACGTCAGTTTAAAGCCAAGAGTGTGTCGATCCCCGCCGCCAATATTGATACCGACCAGATCATCCCGGCCCGCTTCCTTAAGGTCACGATCAAGGAAGGCCTGGGCCAACACCTGTTTTCGGATTGGCGTTACACCAGCGATGGTCAACCCAACCCCAATTTTGTGCTCAATCAAGCACTAGCCGAGGGCGCTCAAATCCTGCTGGCCGGCGATAATTTCGGTTGCGGCTCGTCCCGCGAACACGCGCCATGGGCCTTGGTCGATTACGGCTTTCGCGCAATTGTCAGCACCTCGTTTGCTGACATCTTCCGCAATAACGCGACAAAAAATGGCCTCTTACCAATTGTCGTTTCGGCCGAAGTGCACCAAGATTTAAGTCAACAGGTCGGTGCGGAATGGTCGGTGGACCTGGAGTCCTGTGTCTTGCGTGATGCAAATGGAAACGAGACACCGTTTGCAATTGACCCGTTTTCACGGACCTGCCTGTTGCGCGGTCAGGATGAACTGGATTTCATCCTTTCCCATCAGACGGAAATCAAAAATTTCGAAAGGAAGGCCTCATGAAAGCCAAAATAGTGTTGCTTCCCGGTGATGGTATTGGCCCGGAAGTGGTTGCCCAGGGCGAAAAAGTACTCAGTGCCGTGGCCCGACTGTGGGGCCACCAATTTGATTTTGAGAGCCACGCCATCGGCGGCTGTGCCCTAGACGAATTGGGTGAACCGCTTCCGGTGGAAACATTAGAAGCCTGCCAAAAAGCCGATGCCGTGTTGCTGGGCGCGGTGGGTGGACCGAAATGGGACAATCCCCAAGCCAAAAAACGGCCCGAACAAGGGTTGTTGGGATTAAGAAAAGCGTTGGGTTTGTATGCCAATCTGCGACCCGTCACCGTGCATCCGGCACTGGTCAACCATGCCCCAATCAAGGCGGATCGCCTGTTTGGTGTGGATTTGCTGCTGATCCGCGAATTGACCGGCGGCATCTACTTCGGCGAAAAAACCGAAGGCACCGAACATGCCGCTGATGTGTGTGCTTACTCGCGCAAGGAAGTGGAAAGGGTCGTTCGGTTAGCGGCCGATCTGGCGCGTAAACGCAAAGGCAAGCTAACCTCGGTCGATAAGGCCAATGTTTTGGCGACCTCGCGGTTGTGGCGCAAAACCACCAGCGAATACATCGAAACGCAAACCGTGGGTGTGGAATTGGAACATCAATTGGTCGATGCATTTGCCATGCACTTGATCCAAACGCCCAAACGCTTCGATGTGGTGGTTACCGAAAACATGTTCGGCGATATCCTCACCGATGAAGCCTCCGTTTTGGCCGGTTCGATTGGGCTGTTGCCATCAGCCAGTATCGGTGATGGCACCGCCTTATTTGAGCCAATCCATGGCAGCGCACCCGATTTGGCCGGTCGGAACATCGCCAATCCGTATGGCACCATTCTCAGTTGTGCCCTGTTATTACGCCATGCCTTGAAACTCGAGGAGGAAGCCAAAGCAGTGGAAGATACGGTCTGGCGCGCCATCAACGAAAAAGTCTGGAGCAAGGATCTGGTCGCGGAAGGTGAATCCTATTTCGGCACGGAGGAGATCGGCGAGCAGGTCGTCAAATGGCTACCCCAATTCTGCCCCCACCTAATCGAAGCCTAGCAAGAGACATGTGACACGAGGCCATTAGCAAGTAGTTTTCGTCTTTTAGGTTAGGAACTGGAGAGACCTAACACTGACAACCGCAAAATCTGTTTCCATCCTTTATATATAAGTAAAGGATAGAAACAGTTAGCCAAGAGATCGGCTTAGGCGCCCTGCTCCTCCCAATCGTGGAAGCGCTTAAGCCGGTCTTTTTAAATATCTAATATGGCGACTCAAAGCCGAGGCAGGGTGGCGTAACTTCAGCAGCTTTGTGGGCACACAAGTGAGGCCAGCCTTAACACCCAGGCTCATTCATATCCAAATAGGAACGGTAACGGAGGTTCAGTTACGCGCCAGAAAATCCTTAAAAAACGGGACGGTTTGGTCTAAGTAGGTGCGAAAGGTTTCCATGCGCACATAAAATACTTTGCCCACACACCAGACCCCAATTTCGCTTTCAGGGTTGGTCGATTTGCGGATGGAATTCTTCAGGCTGACTTCGGGAATGGGCAAAAAACTTTTGACATCCTCAAACAAATAGACGCCAGTCAGCTCAAAAACTTTTTTGATCGAATCCAATTTAGGAAATTCTTGGTATTCGGGCTGTTCTTTAATGTAACGTTTTTCCTTGGGAACTTTTTTCCACCAATTCTTGAAGCGCTGCATATCTACCAAATAAGTTCCGCCTGCCCAGTTGGAAACACCCATGACCTCCCAGGGTTGAGCATCCTTATTCTCGCGTTCCAACTTAGCGATTTGGCGCCGAATCACGACTGTTTTCGTGCCCAGCTTTTTGGCAACATCTTTTAGGCTAAAAATGCCTTCCTGGTCCAACAATTCCTCCTGACTCCAATCCTTTTTGACTTCTTTGAAGGTAAACATAAACGACCAGGCTCCTTTTTGATCATAATAAATAATTATTATCAATTTACTGGAGCACCACTCTCTTTTCAAGAAAAAAGCGGTTCTTATATTGGCAAAAATAATTTAGCACAACTGAAAAAGCTGACCTGGCCGGAGTTCGGATATGGCCGGGACAGGTCAGCAGACGCGCGGTTAAAATGGGGCACCATCAACCTGAAAAGCGTGCAGTACAAAAACACATGTCAGGTAATAATTTTCATCAACAACGCCCAACCAACTGATTGGGTAGAAGGTAAAAACATGGAACATTTGATAGACATGCATGTAGATGTCGTATATGCCAGGTGCCAAATTGATCATGTAACCGGCAGGATAAACCGTTTCGAAGTCTAAGCCGAGAACAGGAGGCGCATGGAGCATTATTTCTTCCATGGTTATACTTGGCTGGGGATTACCGCCAATATAATTTTCCTCCGAATAATCGTAGGGCATTGGCCATTGCATTGCCGGTTCGGTGTCTTTATGGCCTAAAACAAAGGAACGCAAATGTCTCGTCGGTAGGTCGCCCAAATAACTCCTGTAAAAACTGGTTTCTGGATCCATCATTGCCAGGCAAAAGGTTTGGCTAACGATGTAAGGAGATTGGCTAGCACATTGCAACCGAAGCTCCGCACGCAGGGTTAACGTGCCGGTATGGATTTGCCGGTGAGACGAATAATCACCAATCAAGGCAACTGATTCAGCTGTCGCTTGAGTGGTTAGAAAAGAGAAAAATTCCCAATTTCCTTCGTTGCTTTGGGCTTCTAGCTTTGGATTGCTCCAATGTTCACCCGGCGCACGGGAAGCCAAGGCTGCACCCACGAAATAATTTCCCCAACGGCCCCTGAGCGGCATTGAAACAAAATTGGGAGAGCCCATGGTTTCAAACATAAGGATTTCATCCCACACCATGGAGGAATTACCGCCCGCGGTGCATCCATTGGGTGGAGGTGGGGGTGGCGGAGAATTACTACCCCAGCCCCCGGTGTATTGAAGCAGGTGCCAGACCCCGATTGGAATATTCAAACCTGTAAAAGGGCCTGGCAGGTTGCCGGTGGTTTCTTCGTAGACAATAATGTTAATGATGTTTTGCCCGAAGGTCATTCCACAGAAAAAAATCAACAAAATCAATGCTCGCATACTTTCTCCTCTCACCAGATGGCTAACCGCAGGCAAAAAATCACGAGCCCCTTAGTTTGGGGATCTTTTCCCCAACCAAACCAATTGGTCGGCTAGCGATTTTTGCCCTGGTTACTGCTCGTTAAAGTGTTGATGCCGGCTTTACTTCGGCTTGTAAATGAATACACCAAACTCAGGGATGAGGCGGGCCTACACTAAGGAAACACTGCACAACACCGAGATAATATGGTTGTGTCGTGTCGGCTTCGCCGAGCCAATTGGGTTTATAGAAGCTAAATCTTTTTACAGATCTGTCCCTGTGCAGAAATATTGGATATATGCCGGAGGGTAATCCAATTAAAGTCCCTTCGGGAATGACAGATTCGGGGTAAATTGTTATGCCCGGCGCGGCTAACACGGCAATTTCCTGAATGGTTAGGCGTTGGACGGCTCCTTCAAGAAAATTGGGTTCAATGTGTTCATAAGGCATTGGCCATTGGTAAGAAGGTTGAGTGCCTTTGTAACCAATTTCTAAACTTGAAAGTCGAGTATATGGACCCCCACCAATGTAATCTCCCAACACCTCTTCGTCTGGATCCAGCATCGTCAATGAATAGGTTTGGCTGACAAGGTATGGGGATTGGCTGCCACATTGCATTCTAAGCGCACCACGCAGAGTCAATGTCCCCGTGTTGTTTTCGGGATGAGATGAATAGTCACCGATTACGGCGACTGTTTCTCCTGTGGCTTGGATAATTTGAGACGAGAAGGATTCCCAATTACCCCCGTTACTCTGCGCCAGGAGGACGGGATTGCTCCAGCGTTCACCTGGAGCACGCGTGGCCACAACAGCACCCGAAAAGTAATTTCCCCATCGCCCCCTTGAAGGCATGGCCACAAAATTGGGCGACCCGATGTTTTCAAACATTAGGATTTCATCCCACACCATTGTGGAGTTTCCGCCGGCTGTGCAGCCATTGGGCGGAGGGGGAGGGGGCGGATTATTGCCGCCCCATCCCCCTGTATATTGCAGGAGGTGCCATACCCCAATTGGAATGCTCATGCCGGAAAAGGGCCCGGGCAAATTGCCGGTGGTTTCTTCGTAGACAGTAGTGAAAATGATGTTTTGCCCGAAAGCCAAACCGCTGAAAATAATGAACAACATTAATGATCGCATTCTGACTCCTATCGAATGGCACGCAGGCCTTTTAGGTGAAAAGAGGATAAAGATTTTTTGCCAAACACCTAGCGAGAAGACGGCGGGCTGATGTTTACAATAAAAGCTGTGATTTCGAGGCAATCCAATTCTTGGGTTGGGTCGGTAAATGCACTGCGATTTGCGGCGTAACGGTCTTCCTGCTGATTGACCGCTGTAAGCCAAGCGGTTTCGTCAAGCGAGGGATCAAAACCGGCCATGAGCGTGGCCCCGTATTGATTCATCAAACTGTTGTAGCGCGTCCGAACTTGGGACTTTTTACTATTGATTGCAAAGGAGTTAAGGTTAAACATAGCATCGAACAGCAAGGGTGAAAAAATCCCAATGGAATCAGCATAATCCAACATGAAGGTGTAGGTATTTAAAGCCCCGGCAACGTCCATTTTCCCCTGTTGTAAAAGAGCAAGCGCCAGGCAGGTATTAAAAACCGTATTGTGGCAAGCCATATCCAAAAGCTCATTATGTTGCAGAATTGGGTTGTTTAATACCGCTTGAAACGCAGCGATTGCATGTTCTTTTTCTTGCCATTCCCGATAAATACTACCTTTCCGAAATTGGGTTTCCAGGTCTTTTGTTGTGTTTGCAAAGATAGAGTGATCCTCATCAAGTACTTGAATTGCAGAATCTTTGTCTTTAATTTTTCTAAAAATATCAGTCATATGTAAGTTGTATTCATGACTGATTGCGGTTCCATTCCAGATTCCAATATTGCCGGCATTGATATCCCGAGCCACGCAATCGTTAAGGGAATTTAAATTTTTTCCTATGCTCTTTATTAGACTCAGAATTTCCTCGGATTGAATTTCATCATCAATAGTATCATTGAGCAAAGTGTGCAAATTTTGAAATTGGCCTTGCAGTTTATTCTGTGCGGATATTCCATCTTGATCCTTTAAATGTCCAAATTTTGCATCACGCACATTGGCACAGGTGAAATCTCCGAACATTAAGAGTAGATAGCATAGAAACATTTGGGGTCTCCTTTTTTGGGTTTGGTTTGAAAATCAATTTCAAACTTTTTGTTAGTGATGGGGTCAGTTACAAATAAAATAATCAAAGCCGATTCCAGCTCAGGAAGGCCTAAACCGTCAGAAAAGCAATGGCACCTTGGACGGATTTTTTTATGTTTGCCATTGGCTCCGCATGAGCTGTCATTCGATCTGATATTTTTTGGGAGGGGGTTTAGTGATCTATTGCCCCCCACATTCTGGAAAAAATTTCTCGGGTCCAGTCACTTAGCGATTTTTTTAATTTGGTTTGGACGTGCGGTTTCGACGACCGCAGGTAGAAGCTGGGCAAAGAATGACTGATATAGACTTCGAAGGTTCCAAACGCGGATTGGCGCGGCCCTTCAAACAAGGTGATGTTGCACGGCCAGGCGGCGCGTTTCTGGGTTTCCCATATGTGCAACGCCGTGAATTGGATGAGTTCCTTAAAATCTGCCTGCAGGCTCCAGCCCTCAGGTAAAAAATATTCAGGATTTAACTCTTTGCGTTTTCCGCTCTCACCTTCAATCGAGTAAAAAAATGTTTGACTCATTTCAGTTAAACACCAGTTCGTTTTTGATGTTTTGCATTTTAAGCACCTGTACCTTTAAATGCAAACACTTTTTATTATTGTCTCAAAAAAAATTTTTGCCAGGCCGAGCTTTAGACAAAAACAAGCGAGGACAGCAGGCTCAACGGGCTATATTTCGGGAATCATAAGTCCTATCAAAGGAACCCTGAACTCACAAAAAGTCGTTTGTTTGGCGTAAGTTACGCTAAGATCATGACCGAAACGGAATATCTGGCCCTCAAAATCTCGGCTTGCGTTGGCCAAAGGACCAGCTTCGCCAATGCTCCCATTTCGCCACATTTCTACACCAAAGCACACATCAAAATTCCCTCACGCATGTTTTTGACATTTTAAATTATTGACGCAAACGAGCTCTCAAAATCCAAAAGACACGGGATGGGCTCGATATTTAGACCGTCGAATCGTCAGGCATAAAAAAATCATCCTCTTCGCTAGAGGTTCCCATGCGTTTTTACACTTCCCTATTTAGAAACCGCATTCTGGGAGGAATCCACATGAAGAGAATCTGCCTGTTCACATTTCCGTTATGGTTCTGCTGCTACGCGCAAACCTTGAACTGTACTGACCCTAACAATGTCTGCATCACGCCCATGATCAATTTCGGGATGCTGCTCTATGGTTGCACCACCGGCACCTCCAGCACCCTGGCCTTTAACGTTCCACCGGGCCAAGACTGGCAGTTCAGCGTGTATAGCGGGGATCCGTCTTTACAGTCCTTTGCGATTCTGACCGAAGAGGCGGCCAACAACATGCCGGGCGGCGTGTGCGATGGTGGACCGGGTGTTTTATTTGGACCAGTCGCCATGGATGCTGACAGCAACCCGAACCCGACCGTTTACACCATTCCCAGCAGCCAGATCGATGCCATCCGATCTGCCGTTTTGGCCGATGGGTTTGTGGTGATTGAGGCATCGGATTGCAGCTCCTTTATTGAATTTGCCGGAATGACCTTGACCCGCAACCCAGCCGCCAGCTCTTCAGACCTCGCCATCCAACTGGTTCAATCACCAGATATTGTGCCGCGTAACGCAGCGTTTATGATTGATTTTGAAGTGATGAACCAAGGCTCAAACACCGTCGATTCGGTCATGGTATCTCTGCCCTTACCCTGCAACAGTACTTTTGTATCTGGCGATGTCGATGGCAATTCTTTTACAGAGACAAATGGCCAATTAACCTGTTCCTTGGGGAGTCTGGCCATGGGCAACGTTCTACAAGGTACGCTGATCCTCACCAACGCCGGTTTGGGCCATATTGGTTTTGACATTTCAATTTCAGGAATCGGCTGCGAGGCCACGCCTGAAGACAATCATTTGTTGGGCATTTTCCAGGTCGTACCGGCAGAGGGTGACTATTGTTCCTGCGGATTCGGCATATTAGGCGATGGCTTTTCCACTGAAATAAAAGGCTTTTTTAGCAGCCCAAGCAATAAGCGGGGGCAGAACCCCTTTTCGACGTCCTTTGATCGCACGGGCGCCTCTGGTGTTGAAATGTGCGATATCCCCTTGCCATTCACTGTAACTGACGAGGACTTCAAATCTTATTACGTGGACGATGGAGCCCAAGCTAGGGATGGTTGGTTTTATGTCTGTGGTGAGTCCGTCCATCAAGCAATCATCACCATCACGAAGGAATTCCTTGCCGGAACTTATTTTGATCGTTCGTTAGTCATGAAACCTATGGGCTTGTTTGCGGAGGAACTTTTGGTGGTTCACGATCTGCAGATCGTGTCCGAGCCGCATTGGTTGGAGGTCCTCAACCAAACATCCGAAATCTCATCTTACACCTTGGAAATTCGTGCGGCTGATGGAACGGTCCAATCGAGCCAAACGGTTCCTGTTGTACCTTGGGCCAAGCAAAAAGTGGATCTCAACACACTGTTGCCGGCAATGGGAGGTCCCTATATTGCTTGGATCTCGGGTGGACCGGGTGTGCATCTGGTGTATCACCACGACCTTTTAAAAGGCGTGGAGATCATTCAGGGCTCTGAACCGGTTTTGGGACCTTATATCCTGCCTGACCAATCCTTGGGAACGTTTCTCTACCAACGCCACCCTTTGGATTTTGTCAGTACACCCTTAGATTTAGATTTACAAAGTCGCGCGCTGTGCACCAATTCGGCCCTCGCCACTTTGACCCAAACGGCCCCGGGCCAAAGTCAATATCGCAATGCGGTAACCCTGCCTTTAAGCCCTCCTGGAATGATTGATATGAACCCGGCTGAGAGTCCTGGCACCTCGGGTACCCAATGGGAAATAGATGGAATACGAATTTTTATCCCGCCACTCCAGCCACAAAACGGGGTCAGCGTTCACAAACCGCTGGTTCAGGACCCATCTAAAGTCAGTGTCTCCTTTTATGTGGATGAAGAAACCGTGTTGCAGCACGCCCTGCGCGACAAGAATGGCAAGCTGATCTTGATTCGTCTGGACCTATTGCCGCCCGGTGCTACCTCGTTTTGCGATGTGTTCAATCCGCCCGGGGTGGATCCAGCCAATGTCGACACAGCCGCCTGGCGCCCGATTATTGGCAATAATCCAAAACTCGGAACAGGTTTTTATGCCAGCGTTATCATCAACGATGAGACCAACGAAACCTATGATGTTTTCCCCATGTTAGCCCCAAGCACGACGATCCTTGATCGCTTCTACAACATGCTTGCCAGTTGGCAAAATGGAAACCCCAACTGCCTGGGCCATCCGACCCACATGCTCGACCTGATCAGCTTCTACACCATCGGTCCCCCATGTCCTTAATATCACCCAGTGATCACTAAGGCTACCTTACGGTGGCCTCTCGTCTTCCTTCCCTGCGGATCCGTTTGGAAGATCGCTTGTAGGTTGGGCCTGGCTGCCCTGCCCCCAATTTTTATTTAGGGTGAAGCGCATCCGGATCCGTTTAGCAGGGCGATAAAGTCGAGAACGGTGGCGGCTTGGGGCGTACACATGGGTTGGACTGCCCAGTAATTAAGGAGCGGATTCAAATTGACCGAGTCGCTGACCCGAATCATCAGGACGGAGTTGGTGTTCAGCGTCCAGGGTCCGAGGTTGGCTGCTGAATACCAGCCGGGGAACATGGCGGGTGCATCGCCAATCACGGCAAAATCCTGGTATAGATTAGGCGACCAGCGAACGCCGACAAAGACGGTTCCCTGTTCGATTACGAATCCCTGAAAGTTGGCATTGAGGGTTGACGTCGAAGTGAAGTCAAAAGCGGGGATCGTGGGGATGGATGCGGCACTGGCCGGATAGGCAGCCAGCAACGGGAATGGTGTGCCATCGTCCCCATAAATAACGATTTCATAGTCGAGTGCATCAGCCGAACCCGCGCGCCCCCAGCCAACACAGACTTGGTTAATGACATAGGGATAACTCGAGGGCGTGACCGGAATGACCACAATCCCTTCTTGGGTGCTGGCTAGGAAGCCAATATCGAAATCACGGGTGCCGTCGTCGTAGACAATACCATCGGAACAATCCTGAAAACCCAGCAACCAACACACAGCCAGAACCGCCATCGGTGCACCTCAAATTGCAAAATGTTTGGGATCGTTACATGGATTGTACGCCCGATCAGTGAACCGCAACCAGAGACAAAAATGAGGTGTGTCACAAATTAAATAACAAAAGAAAAACCGGGTTCCAAGATGCATGGGATGACATCCCTGGACCCGGTTTGCCCCAAAAGGCCGAAAATTCGCTTCAATCGCATTCAAGCACTTTTCAGTAGGCCAGCGCCTGAAGGGTGGGGTTGGTAGCCCGTTTTGCCCGGGTCTGCCGTTAACTCCACGTCAAGCCTTCCACCCAGCGGGTCCGAAGGGCCCGAATAATAGAGGCCCCCAGTAAGGGAACGCAGTGACCAACTGGGGGATGAGGACGCTTCAAACCCTGATGGCCACTCATCGAGCGATGAAAAAAGCAACCGCAGACCTCCGGAAGGTCCATTTCCGGAAAGCCTGCGGCCATCGTTTCTAATTAAGGTTGCGGGGCGGCCAAAAGGTACTTTTGCGCGTTTTGGCGTGGGGTTCAGCTTGATTGAAGGTGACTTCTACCTCACCGATGAGCGGGGTGGCGAACAGCGATCGCGCGTGGAAGGGGAGATTGATGCCTTCCACTTCGCGGTAATCGTCGAAATGGCTGATGATGCCGACCACGCCTAGACCCGGGATCTGGACCAGACTATCGCTGCGCAACAACTGGCCCGTTTCGTTATCAATGAACATGGTGGCACCAGATCCCAGATGCGGCACAACGCGCACCATCGTGCAGGCGCGATCGCCCAATTGGATCTGCTTGAGCACATGTACTTGGGCATAATTTTGAGTCCAATCACCGAATCGATTGGCCCAGCGTTCCAGTTGGGCGGCCTCCAAACGTTCCCCTTGCAAGGCTTGGGTTTCTGTAGCAGAAGAACCGACCCAGGCCGCCTCCTCAGTGGTAACGCTGACTTCTTTCATCGCGCCGATTTGCACTTCGAAACGTTGGTTCTGGCCATCAAACACCAATTTGATCTGGCCTTCCATCTTGCGCGTTTTGTAGTTGATGGTGCCTTCCATTTGGATCGGTCCGACCGTATCGATGGTGGCCATGTTATGCGCTTTTCGGAAATGCACCAGAATTTCACGGGTGGCAGCCGCATTCGTATCCACTTGGAAGCGTGGGTCCAACTCGATGTTGCCTGCAAAACAGGTGCGCATGGCTTGAACCTGACCGCTGCTATCCCGCTCGAATTCCAAATAGGTGTCATTGCGCGCTTCATGTTCAAAGCGATTGGGCACTTTGCCCGGTTTGAAGAAGGTGCGCATCTTGCCCGGTCGTTCCAAAATGAGGCGGTTCTTCTGGGCGATCACCACGTAGTAGGCCAAGGCATTGGTTTCGTCCCAGTACAACCCCGCTGCCTCTTCAGCGGTTACCGATTCTGCCGCATCCGCTGAAAAGTGACTGTCCTCTTTCTTGGGGAAAAGCATTTCATTGAGAGATTGGGCCAGGCTCAGGCCGGCCATGCTGCCCCGCGACTGGGTGAAGAAAAGGACGATCAGGTCCTGCTCGGGGAAGGCCCAGGCATAGGTGCCATCGGATCCATCGTGGCCGAAGGCGATTAAATGGGGGTTGGTGTGCAGAATCCATTGTTGACCATAGGCAGGGTTTGATTCGGCAAAGATGCTTGGATTTTTTGGAATCGGGAATGCAGGTGTCAAGCCTCGATTAATGGCAGCCGGACTCAGCAGCTGTTGACCTTGCCAGGACCCCTGATTGATCCAGAGTTGGAGGAAACGTGCATAGTCGGTGGTGGTCGAATAAAGGCTTTGCGAAGGCAGGAAAAAGGGGAAGATATCGGCATCGTTCGGGCCCCAGTGTTGCTGCCAGGCTGCGGTTCCACCGGAATAGGCGCTGGGAATACGGGCGCGGGTCGGTGCATTGGTATGAGCGAGCAAGGTAACCGTGTCCTTCATTGCTAGCGGATCGAGAAGGCGGGTCTGGAGTACTTCAATAAACGGTTTTTTTTCAATAGTTTCGATGATCGCGCCGAGGATATCGGCATTGGCGTCGCTGTACTGGAACTGGCTGCCCGGTTTGAAGTTAATGCCTTGTTCGGCCGCTTCGCGAGCGACTTGCATTAGGTCCTTGTATTGGTTGAGCGGTCGATCGATGGTTGAAAAGGGAAATCCAGAGCTGTGGGTCAGCAGATGACGGACGGTGATGTCCTGTAACTCTGGGGTGTTGAAGAAGGGCAGGATCGTGTGGACCGGCGTATCTTCATTTAATTTGCCCTGGTCGATCAGCATTTGGATCAGGGTGCCAGTCAGCGGTTTGGTCATTGAACGCACACAATACAGCGCATCAGTTGGCATTTTTTGCTTGGTTTCTTTATCCTGCCAGCCATAAGCTTGGCGAAACCGGACTTTTTGTTTTTGGATGATGCACAGTTCGCCGCCGACGATTTCCTCCTGATCGACCATGTTTTGGACCTTTTGGCCTAGGGCCTGGAGTTGCGCTTGCGCTAATTGGCTGGCGGTTGGCCGGGTCGATGGGTCGGCCTCTAACTGGTTCAGAATGAGTTCCCGGCTTTCATCGCGTTGGGTCAGGATTCCGACCAGGGTGGCGGGCGATGTGTACTTGCCGGCGAAAGCCAAGTCGGCGGCGCGAACCTCGAAGCTGAGGCCTTCCTCGTTCCAGGCGACAGAATCGAATGGTGCGGAGCCTTTGCCGACAATTTCCAGGTGTCCGGACTGCAGGCCATTCTGCTCGCTGAGCATGACTTGAATGGTTACTTTTCCGCTGTCCAGGTCGAGAAAACCTTGCCAGTGCTGGGGTTGTGTCAGGAGAGGACGTTTAGAAAGGAAGAAAAGGATCAAAATGAACATAGGAACTCCTTCTCGATACCGGATTGCGGCATCGGATCGTGATCGTCTGATGCAAAGTGCTTTCAGGCGCAGTTTGGGCTAAGGGTTGAAAGGCCTTTTCAGGCGGAATTCGAGCGTTCTATGGGCCGGAAAATGCCCCATCAGAGAATTCCTCAATGACAAGAAGGGTGGCTAATAGAGATTTGGCCCGCTCGCATGGTGGGTTTTATTGGTCTCCATCCGGGGCATTGGCATCGCCGCGATACGCTTCGAAATTCATATCCTCCACCTTGAGTTTGGTCAGGATCAGGCCGATGCCCATCAGGCTACACATTTGCAGATAGACACTCATTAGGGGTGGGTCGAAGATTTCCAATTCAAAATGATCCACGGCTTGGGTTGTGATCATAAAAATGCTGATGGTGATGCTGGTGAAAATCAATGATTTAGCGATGAATTCGATGTTGCGCAGGCGGTCTTCAGAGGCCTGATAGGGATCGATCTTCTTGCCATAAATCGATTTGTAGATGAAAAAGGCATAAAAAATATTGATCGCGCTGATCATCGTCACCGAGATGTAGACCTTTGTGCCCCATTCGGCCGGGCTGCCCTGGTAACTCAGGAATAGAAATAACCACACGAAATAGAGCAGGATTGCCAAAACGACGATTAGCGGGGAAACAAAGTCGAAGAGTCGACGGGGCCGCATATCGGCGCGGCGTGGACCTGTGTAGTTCTTGCGTAAGGCCTTGAGTTGCAGGTACTCCATGCGAGCCAGATAAAGGAATGGAAAGACCTGAAGCGCAAAATAGAGGAAAACAAAGATTTCATCGCCGCCTTTGGGACTGGGTTGGTAACCGGAAATGGCGGTTCCCGCCAGGAAAACCAGACCGATCGCAGCGATAAAGGTGTTGGCGAAGCGGTAGATGCGCATGCGCTCCCGGATCGCCACAGCAGAGGACCCGGTGTTATCGCATGGATAGAGTTTGGGATACTCGGCCGGCGGAAAATGGTCCAGAACATACAGGATCCGTCGCCGAATCTGGGTTGGGAAAAAGACAGAAACCAGGAGGATCTGGCTTAGGAACACCGCATAAAAAATGCTCAGTACGGTGAAGTGGGAAAAGGTGATTAACATTTTAATTTCTCCTGGAGGTTCGGTTCATGGCATGGCTGAAGGCGATGCGGATTTCACTATCGGTGGCGCCCGCCTCACGGCAGGTCTCAATCGCCTCGCCGATCTTGTCCAAAACCAGTTGCGCAATGTCCTGGCCACAGTTGGCGATTGCATCCGGGTGAACGAAGGTGCCGCGGTAGCCGCGGGTCTGGATGACAGAATCGCGTTCCAGTAATTGGTAGGCTTTGGCGACGGTTTTGGCATTGAGTTCCAGCTCATTGGCCAGTTGGCGGATTGACGGTAACGGTGCGCCCGGTTCGAGGTCGCCCTTGAGGATGGCGTCTTTAATTTGTTGGATGAGTTGGGCGAACAGAGGGTTGGGATCTTCGAGGTCGATAAATATTTCCATAGTAGGTCACTCCATATGTACCATACGTTGTAATGGTACAACAGGTTTGAAATGGGTCAACCTTTTTTTTAATTTTTTTATGTAACGCAGGTTGCCAACCCGCAAATGGCGCTAGCCCGATAAATCAAAGTGCCTGGAAAAGGACAAGTTATATGGGGTGAACCAGGGACAGTAACGCTGTAAATTCGGATAAGAACAGTCAAAAAAATTCTGTGCAAAACCATCGGTCGTGATTCGAAAGCAAGATCGGACCCAAAATTCATGGGGTGCCGCCTCGGAAAAGCCAGGCTACGCAGCAATTGGCACCCAAGCCAAACAATCCGAGAATTTATCAGTCAAGGATCCAAAAGAGGCCAGCGGCCGATTGACCCGTGAGCCCACACCGACGCAGGAGGTGTGGGATAGAGCGCCCCCCAAATCGGGGAGCCCGGATGGGCGATTGAAGGCCGGTTGAGACCAACAACGCCAAATCATTCGGGGAATCCCAAACCATGGCGTGGATAAATGGCGTTGTGTGGGCATGCCGATGGATTTGGTTTTTTTAAACGCGGTAACCAAAACGAACGCTCAGTCGCCCGCTGGGCTCTGGCCAATTTGTGCGGCTGTTTTCCCACCCCTCCTTTCGTCGGAGTGGGCTCATAATCTGTTCCTTGCTTTCGAAGTAGTTGTAGATGTGGCCGGCGCTCATGCCGGACTCGCGGGCGATTTCTGCCATGCTTGCAGCGTGGTAACCCTTGCGACGAAAACAGTT
>JACJWC010000019.1 GCA_020637335.1 Acidobacteriota bacterium
TCCTGTCTTACAACCTCAACCAACAAGGGCCCGTCAGGAAAATTTCAACCCAACCCAAACCACCTGGTGAAGTTGTGGCCCTTTGTATGGGATTTGGTCAAACGGACCACCTTCTCGTTATTATCCAAGAGAATCAACAGCGGTTATACCGTTTAGACTTAAACTCGGGCGCATGGCAAGAAGTGGAACAAACTAAACTGGGCCTACTTTATGCACAAAATTTTTGGCCAATGGATGCCCAGGGCACCCGTCTAATGTTCAGCAACACGAAAAAGGGATTTGTCGTTGATGGCGCCCTCAAAGTGGAATCCAACCAGAAACAAGGCCAAATAACAGCGCTTACAGAAACGGGTTTCTATGCCCTATCGACTGGCGCACTATTTGACCTCAAAGACAATCTCCTCTTCGAATCGCGTGACAACCTCCTCGTTCCGGGCCCCAACGGTAAAGCTTTTCTCCTTTTACAAAATACAGGGACCCATTTTGACAAGAGATTTGCCCCATTTGTCCTTTCGTTGCCCGAAAAACGCAAGGTCGCGAAATTCCCATTCGAGGTAGCGGCCTCTGAACTGCTTCAAGCCTTCTATTTCGACGATTTAGGCGAGTATTTTTATTTCCTGGACCATTCCGGTTTTTTGCTGCGCGCAGAAAAAGTACCGGGGAGAAATTAAGGATTTTGTTGGACGGACTACACATGACACCCAAACACACACTTTATGTCTTCGTGCTTCTGGGTTGGTCTGCATCTGGTTGGCCACAATCAACTAGCCTCCAACAAGCCCTAAAAAATGAAAAGACGCTGATTGCTTACATCAAAGCGAATCCTATCCGCCTGGAGCAACCAAGCGAGGGCCAAGCCCTACTCTTGGCCTGCCGCAAGATGAATTACCGCGAAGCAGAGACCACGATCCATAAGCAAGCTAAGGATATTATGGTCTGTTTGACAACCCATTACCTCTCTAGCTATCTGGAAGAGGGTGAGCCAGCCCTTCGCACGCTCAACAAATGGATCGATAAAGGTGCCCACCTGAATGAACTGGAAGGCTGGAGCGGATTCCAGGACGCACTTGTTAGACGGTTAAGTCATTTGTACACAGCAAAAAGCCCAGACCATGACCTAATTGCAGCCACCCAAAAACTGATCCTAAAAATGTGGCAAAAAGGCTGGATTTTATTTGAAGTGCGGGATGAGCATTACATTTTGGATTATTTACCGGCGGACCAACCTGAGTTATTTGCCTTTATCACAGGATTAACACAAAACGATCCGTTTCGACGCCAAAATCTGACCCAACAGCTCCTCAGGGCCAGATCCTATGAGGAAGTTAAAATCCTGCTTGAAAATGGCGCGAATCCGCGCGCGATAACGGTTAACGGAAATACGGTCTTTCATTTAAATCGGGAATGGGACGCGCGCGCCTATGATTTATTACTCAGCAAATTTCCCGAACCCGATTGCCAAAACCATAAGGGCCAAACGCCGCTAATGGTCTATTTAAGTTGGGGTTATCCCGAGGCCATTCATTGCTTTATGGCCAAAGATTTGGACTGGGCAAAAACAGACATCAAGGGCAGGTCCAGCCTTTATTACGCCGTTTATGCTTTCCGAAATTATTTGCTTGGGGATTTATTGGCAAAACAGGTGAATTGGCCGGTCACCAGTCCTTGGAACAACCCCTTAATGATTGCAATCACAACCGCGAACTATTTTGCCATTTCAAAAATCCATGCCTATCAGCCTGAATTCAGACAATTTTGTTTTGAACCCCCCAATCAAGAATTGCTTTTAGAGGATGGAAAGCTGAACTTGGCTTATCTTGGATTTTTTTATTATGAAATCCTTGAGGGCAAACCAGCAAATATCGATTCGTTAAAAGAGAAATTTCAGGTGCTGTCCAGCAACGAGCTGGAGGTATCGGTTTTGAGTGAATTGGTTTGGATGCTTCTCCCCACCTATCCTCAGGCTTTTCTATCACCTTGCGTGGATGTGTATTGCAATACTTTTGGATCACGAAATTTTTGGGCGCCGCTCAAACGCAGGGTTTTACGTGGACAATTCCAGCGTCTTACCCGCGAATATGCGCCAGGCATTGATTTTCCAGACAGCGTGGAACCCAGTGAAATACGGCATTGGCAAAACCAAATAGCGCCCTTTTTGCCAGAATTCCAGGATTGTGCCGAAGCCTATTACTCCATCGGCATTGAAACATTACCAATCCTGGATGGCCAAAGTCTAACCGTCAAACGGGTTACGCCGGG
The DNA here is from genome assembly GCA_020637335.1 of Acidobacteriota bacterium. Taxonomy (GTDB): domain Bacteria; phylum Acidobacteriota; class Holophagae; order Acanthopleuribacterales; family Acanthopleuribacteraceae; genus JACJWC01. Next base: position 2,260 of record JACJWC010000019.1, read on the forward strand.
CAGTTCAGCTGCATTAATTGGCATTATGCCAAAGGATAGGTTTACCCAGATTGACCATTTGAGTTGGGTCGATAATTCGGGGGTTGAACTTCTTCCCGAATTGAAGCGCAAAGCTTTTCACTATGAGCGGGTAGGCCAGAAGGGCAAAGAGCTACCCGTATTGATTATTGCCGCAGGTCCCGAGCCTGAAAGAGCGGTATTCGCCACCACACTCACGGCCAATGCCCTGGTTGAACTCACCGCTGCCAAATTCTTGTATGAGGATCCCGAAAGATATTGGCCCTATGTTTTAGAGGAGCCCAAATGACGGCCCTTTTACTCATCGTTGCATGGTGGCAAAACCCCATTGCCTGTGCGATTCAGATCGAATCGCCCCTGCCCGGAACGCGGGTCAAGGTCAAGGAACTTGTTATTCAGGGCAAGGTGCTCCCCCCTTCCAGCCGACTTTTCTTTCAAGGTAAGGAAATCTTGATCCCAGCGGATGGATCCTTTGCCATTCCTGTCACCCTCTTGGCAAATTGGCCCAATAAGTTTGTGCTGCGCGCTGAAAAGGACGGGCAGCTTGGAACTGCAGAGGTGGTCATTCCACACGACCCGACGATGGAAGAATTCTTCCTTTTGAACCCCCAATCGCCCTATGTGAGCAATCGACCTGAACTCAAGATAACGGGTGGGTTCGCCCGACCCCGACCTGGAGAACAGGTGTATCGGGACGGGATGCCCATTTCGACCTCTGCCCTGAACTTTGTGGATTCAATCGACCTGATAGAAGGCGAAAACCGTTTCAAATATTCCGTTCAGCTGGACGAGGTCTCATATGAAAAAGAGCTTTTTTGCTATTACTTTCCTCCCGGCAAGGAGCCCTTAATTGAATACCCACAGGTGGTCTCTCCTGGCCAGCCCTTTGGCATTCACATTCAAACCCGCAGTTTGGATGCGATGGAATCTATTGAGTTGCGATTAAACGGCCAAACGATTCAAACCCAAATACAAGCGGATGCGTGGTTTAAAATGACGGCCCAGGTCGGCATGGGTCTCTATGCATTTGAGCTGAGGCTGTTGCCCTTTTTCGGTGTGGAAACACGTTATTTTTGGAACGTTGCTATCCGTAAACCGAGCATTTTGGCGGGATCAATCCTTTCGGACCCAAATGTGGAGGGAAGGTTGCGTCTCCAAACGCTTAGCCAGGATGATTGGCTAGCGATTGATAACCGACACTTTCAATTCGAGTTGGACGAATTTCCCGCTCTTTTGACTTGGCAGAGAGGCGGGTCCAGCCTGCCGCAATTCTTTTGGATAGATCATCCCAGTTCCAGCCCGCCAGACCTTGAAATTCCCGATTGTAGCCAAGCCTTTCGAACGGTTTCCGGGCCCATCGAACTGAGCGGCAAGCGTATACTCGACCCAACCGATCACCTACCCTTCGAGCTTTTTGCCTTTAGTGAAAAGGGGTGCACGCCACTTCCGACCAAGGACATCCAAATAATCCAAGGATTAGCCATTCGCGGGTTGCCTTCTGCCCAGCGATTCGGCCTCTTTAATGTGGTTCAGGATTTGAGGGCTAAGGCCAAGATCCAAGTGTTTCAACTCCAGTGGCAGGACGTGATCCCTCAACAAAGAGCCTCGATTCGCTATCTCTATGATCGTTGCACAGACCAAGCAATGGCCGGAGAAACCTATTTCCTAGGTCCGAGAAATACAACCGATCTGAAGAAGCCAAGTTGGTCCGTCATTAATGCTGAATTCGATCCAAAAGAGAATGTGCTTTTCTGGACGGCGGAGGATTGGGGCATTTACCTGGTTGGGGCCGTCCCAGATCCGGCCGATTGAAAAGGAGGAAGGACCATTGATCAACCTTTTCATTTTGCTAACCTGCTTATGGAGCCAGGCGGACTGTGAGATACCCCTGGCGGTTTTAACGGGAGGTGAGGGGGGCATCATCGAATACGCCAAGGCCCATCCTGAAATCGTCAACTGCAGGATTCAGGGCCGATCAACCCTGCTCTATTTGTTCAATCAAAAATATTTCCAAGCCTTTGAATTCTTCTTAGACCACGGTGCCAATCCAAAAACCGAAAACGAACCGACCCTGCTCAATGCTCTTTACGAAACACCCCAAAAAAAATTACCTATGCGCCTTTTTACCAAGTTAATCAGGGCAGGCGCAGACGTCGACCAACCCGTTGGCGTTTATCCCAATTTCATGACCTATTTTTTTGAAGTTGGTCCGTCCCACTACAGGTTTAAAGACTTTAGTCGGCCTGAATGGGAAGCATTCTTGAATGCCTTGAAGGCTACGGGCACGAACCTCTGGCCAGCTGACGGCCGCAACAACGTTTTGGAGTACCTGTTGCCCCAGAGCGGAGAGGTGCCGATTGACCTTGTCATCCAATGGTTAGATGACCATGAGTTCAAACAACTCATTTTGAATCGCGCATTATACAGTCAAAACAGCAGTATTTCGGCTGATCGCATTTTGCTCCTGGTTAAGGCTGGCGCCACAATGGATGGCCAGTTCACGCATTCGGGTCGCGGTTTATTACATGAAAATTTTTCGTTTTTTCCTGGGTTCTCAGAACTTTACGAAATGGGCGCAGATCCGAGGCTAGCCGACAAGGACGGGTCAAATGCCATGCAACAGTTCCTTCAGGGCGGTGGTTTGGACTCGGCCTTAATCCTGGCCATGGAAGGCTTCCGCATACAGCCAGTGCCGACCGGCCGAAAACAATCTGTCTTGAGCCCCCTTTTGAAATATCAACTGGATGTGGAGGGCGTCGCCAACGATTGGCTCGAATTCAATCTAAAAAATGAAATGCAAGTCAACACACTCTTTTGGATCCCGCAATACCTGAAAAACAATGATTTTTGGCGGTTTGTCAACAGTGGGTTTTGCATTCGACAAAATAGGTTACCCACTGGTTTTTTATCAAATTGTTCACAACTCCCCCTTGATCTGTACGCCGTCAGCCTGATGATCGAAACTTCGGAGAAAGCCAATTATTTGGACGTGCTTAAAGATTGCATTTTTGAGGACATGTTGGCAGCCCAGACCATGGAACCCGAACTAACCCTGCATTTCCTTAGCACCCTATTGAAATGGCAGCCTCATCGCTATCTGCGGGATTATGTTCTGGCCTACCACTATCTGGCGGACTCGCCCTATCGATTAATTATGGAGGCTGAACTCTTGGAATTGTCGCAACGGTTCCCACCCAGCCAACGGTTTGACATCGGTGGGAGACAGGAAGACCATTTAAACTGGGCAGAACAATGTGAACCCCTTCTCACCACCAACCCGGAAATGGCCGGGATTGGGCTGGTAACCGAGAAAACGAACACGGGAATCAAGGTCATTCGCATCGATGGCCAATCCGCAAAAAAGGCCGGCATATTGCCCGAAGATGTGATTTCTAAAATCAATGGCTTGCCATCCGTAATGAGGATTAGAGGCACCAACATTCCGTTAAATCACGCGCTCATCGGCCCCCTGCATTCACAACTGCAATTGACCCTGGCACGCAAGGGCCAAATCCTTCAGGTTCAAATCACCAGGGACGAAGAATTGAATTTCCCTAGGTGGAACAAACAAGAAGCCCAAAATCAAATTGATCGGCACAAGTCCGCGCTCCAAGCCCGGGAGACGGCGGGAAGGCCTCTTTCTAGGGCTGAGTGGTTTGGTGAAATCGTAACCAATTCTCAGCCCAAAATTCAATTAAATTTGCCGCCCGATGTTGCGTCCATCCGCATTGGAAATCAGGACGTTGCAAACGTTAGCCAACCCTTCTGGGTCAGCAGTCCCTTAAAGCCGGGCTGGAACAATCTACCGCTTGAAATCCACCGAGCTGGGGGACTAATACAAAACCACCACCTGTATTACTTCTTGGAAGACAAAGGTCCCACCCTCATTCCCTCCTGGTCGCCCATCCTAAGGCTTGGAAGCGATTCGCTTCGCTTCTTCCTTGCCGATTACGCCGAGCCCATTGCAGTAAAAATTATGGCCATTAATGAAAAGGGCCAAAGCAGCAAGGTTGAAACAACTTTCTCAACGGGTTTGATCGGTATGCCAATCGCCTATCCGCCTGATACCGATCAAGCCGTTCAATTTGTTATCGAGGCTACAAATCCTTATGGTTTTCGCACCGAAGTGCGGTCTGATTTCATTCCCTTGGAAAAGGCAAGGGGCACATCCCAACCTGCTAAGCAGCCCGACTACCTTCACCTAAGCCTGAAAGATGGCAATAACAATTTCTACACCAGCGCCCAGGTTGCAGTTGAACTCCAAATCACCAATCCAGACCAAGAGCCCCTGACTTTGCTGCGCAACGGGATGCCCCTTGCAGAACTTCCAACTGCACAAAAGCAGAGCTATACCGATACCCTCACCGACTTTCAAGAAGGCAAAAACACCATTACCTATACCCTTTTGCACAAGGGAAAAACGACTTCACCCTTTTGGGTAAATGTCCATTTCCGCAACAAGCCCCAACCCGTAGAGGTTCGCCGACCTTTTATGATTCAGGCAGGTTCCGCTTACCAAATTCAAGCTATTTTTGGCAATAAAGACCAGATCAAGACCTGTTCCCTGGAAGTTCAGGGCGAATGGTTGACACTGACTCAAAACGAGCAATACACCTATTCGGCGAAGGCAGACGCAAATGCGGAAAACATCAACTTTACACTAAAGATTGAGGACATTTATGGGGTAACAACCCTTCACAATGATCAAATATGGATTGCCAATCCCTGTTCAGTTCAAGGCCGTATTGTCTTTTCTGGTAATTACAAACCCATGCCCTCAACCGCACTCATTCTCTCCACGCCGCTGGAACAAAAAAAGATAATCACCGACGGATTTGGTACTTTTTCGGAGACTGTGATCGGTAGCCCGCTAACTGTTTCGTTAGATCCCGGTCGGAACAGGAACCGATATACCTACCTGGAAAGAAGTTTTTCCACAACCTGTGCTGCGCTTGAATTGCCGGATATAGCCATTGGCCTGAATGCGCCCAGAAACGCCACATCAGGGTTAATCAAATTTCCAAAATTCAGTGTGCAGGCCAAAAAGACATCCGAATTCTCAGCATCCAATATCCCGCTCTTAAGCCTACCTCAAATCGTTAAGCGGGATTTTTCTCCAGTGTGTGCAGTGCAATGTAGCGCTGACGCTGATTTCATTTTGGACCCATCTAGCGCCCTGGAAGGGCCTTATTACGTTTTCCAACTCGTGAAATATTCGGCAAAAAAGGAACGCTTCACTTACCAGGAATTGGCGCCCAATACCTTTGGCAACACACTACCCTTCCTCGCGACACTTGGTATTCCTGCCCAGAACCCATGGATTCGAGACGGCCGTCTGCTGTGGCGCCTGATAAACATTTCTGATCAAAAGAGAATTACCCTACCCGGATTAGCTGATCCTAAGGAAAGCGGGATGTTCTTAATCTGCGTCCCAGAAGACGAAGGTCTGGACTACCAAATAAACGATTACTTGACCGATTTTGTGCAGGAATCCATTTTCGTCCCAGGAAATAGGCCCCAAACGACCGAAAACCTAAGACTTGAGTTCGCAACAAATCCCTTAATCAACCTGCGGCTGCCCAAAGGTGATTGCTTCAGTGGCGCCTTAGTCCGCGTGCAGTTCGTTGAAACGCTACCGTACGCCAACAAAGTATTCAATTGGCATGTCGATGTCCCGGTTTATGGCCATCAGGACGAAAACCATCCGAGTGATGGATTTTTGTATGGTCAGTTCGCCATTGAGAGCCGGTATCACACCACCCAGACGGAAACCCCGTTTAGTACACTCCAGTATCGTTACGGAATTCAGGAGAAATTATTATGTTCCGCCAAAGAAAATCAAAAGAGGTAGAAGGATGACCCAAAAATCCATTGCATCCGCATTTCTCCTCATTACCTGCCTCAGCGTGTATGGCCAAGCTCAAAAAACAAGTTGGAAAGATCCATCCATCATCAAGCCATTTGAACCCCAATCTTACAGTCAACAAACTATTCCCCAACCGGGCCAATTTCATCTTCTTGCCGGATCGGGCCGCTATTGGTTTTTTGAAAATTCAAAGGAGAACCGAGTTTGTTATTTGGATTTAGAAAAAAAGGCCATTCGCGATTTGCCGATTCAAATTACGTTGCCGAATTATAAAAGCGTTTGTTATGCGGCTGGCGGCAAGCGCATGGTTTACTACGACACCACAACGGATGATTTTGTGGTGTTTGATTTGGCTTCTGGCAAGGAGGAGCAGCGCTTTCTATCGCCCTTCATCGGAGTAGTGAAAAACGTGTCGATGGGCTGGGCCAACGATGCGGAAATTTGGGTTGTTTGTCAGGAAAGCGACAAGTTCAACACCTACCGGTTGTCACTCCAAAAAAAGGACCCCATCTTTGTGAAAAAGTACCACTCGTTGGAAAAGTATGTGGCTGCCAACGATTCAGGCTATCTTCAAAAAACCCAGCCAGGTTTTTTCCCCCCCTATGGCGAAGAGCCTGAGTATTATGCATTTAATGACCTCAAAAAAGAATGGCGCCCGTTTTCAGTAAGTCATTTCACGGGTGATCTATCGGGTCAGTGGGTTTTTTTGTATTTGGAATTTAACCCCGAGAAAAGTTTTTACTTGGTCGACCGAGCAAGCGGGACACCAGCGATTCAATTCAAATTTTCGCCACGCTTGCCTCTTTATTGGCAAGACGCCTATTTTGTGCCCGAATACAACTGTCTGGTTGATATTCGAAACGATATCCGCATTACTACTTTTTCTCCGGAAATCATCTCAAGCCTGCAAAAGAAATCGGTTTTTTGGTGCAGCCCGCACACCGTTAAGGCTCAGCCAAATCAGCCCTTCTCAATCACCATTTCTAAAAAACCCATTTGGCCGGGTGCCGAACTCAAGGTCATCCAGGGCCCCTCTGGCCTGAAGTTCCAAAACCAAGCTGTGGAAGGGATTGCCCCAAAACAACCTGGGTTTCATCGAATTCTGGTTCAAGGTAAAACGCCGCAAGGCTTTTTACATTACGGCTTTTTTGGCCTTTATGTGGAGTAAAGTGATGGCGAAGATTTATCGAAATGTGATGTGGATTTTGATTTTGATCCCTTCATGCAGAGCGCAAACAGAACTACCCAACTTGATCGATAACCCTAAACCTGTGTACGGCACGCTCTCCCCAGAAGCAGCGCGCCAAGCACTTAGTGCCCTTGCATGGTTACGGGCTGGTGATGAGGAAAAATACGGGTTCCTCATCGCCAAAACGGAGCAGAAGGCCTTCTTTGTCGGGCCGCGTATCCTAAGTGAAAAGGGTAAACCTATAAAAGCAACCCTACACCCGCCTGGCGCCGCAACCATCCAAAAAGACCTTCGCCTTAGTTGGTCGTGTCCGGACGTGGGTTTCGCCATTTTTGAAACCAACTTGGTCGGACTTGGTGCCCTGAGTCCGCTAGAGCTTCGCCTGTCTTGGCGACCAAGCCCTGAAAAGGTCTGGGTGTTAGATATTAAGGAAACCGCCCAATTCCCAACCCCAAACTTAGCCGATCAGGGCATGAACGCGGATGTTCAATTGGACAAACTTACAGAACAACTCCAATGGATCGATTTGTACAACCTTCTAGACCCCGCTTCCGAGGGCGCGCCGGTTGTCGATGCTTTGGGCAAATTGGTCGGCATTTCTAACCCAGGCCAACCGGGAGGTCAACGCCGAGCCTGTATCCCGGCTGATTTTGTTCAGCGCGCCTTTAATGGGGGTATCGTCCAAGCAGATTATTTGGGATTTTCAATTCTGTCCGGTGACACCAACCGCATCAAATTCAAGGTGCTTATTCTTTCTCCCAAAAAGGTGAAGGAAATCAATATGTCAGCCGGATATGGCCTTAAAACCACAGTTAAACCTAAAAATTCCGACCGAGATTACCTTTGGCAAGAAATTGCACTTGATGTCCCCAATCAAACCAGGCCAGAAATTTACATATCTTATAAAGGATTTGATTCTGAAGCGCATACTGTGGTTAGGGATTTTGATTTGAAATGGGATGCGGCACGGGTTATCCAGGAGCAATCAGGTCAGATGATTATCGGCCCAACATCACGCGATACTCAGGACCCATCCACTAGCAAAATCACAGGCAAACCTACCCAAACGTCTAAACCCTTTGCTTCAAGCGGAGCTGACTCCGGCCAAATCAATTTACCCTATCAAGCCTATTCTGTTTTCCCCTTAGATGGCGGTCGCAAACTCCTCCTAACGCTCGACCAATGGAAAGGTTTTCTGGTCATAGATTGCCAAAAACAAACATTGGAATCTCTTATGTTTTACGGTCAGGAAAATTTCCTGTTTGCCAATGGTGGCAATATATTGATGGTGTATTTGTGCGACCAGCGGGCGCTGTTAAAATACGACCTCAATCATTTGTCGGGACCTCAAAGCGTAAATTTCCGTCTACCCCAAAATGACCTAAAGGCGATGGGCATGGGCTGGGCCAATCCGGACAAACTCCTTTTAGTGTTCGGCAAATTGACCCAAAACTCGAATGAGCGATACCCCATTAAACAGTTGGACTTGCCCACAGGTCGAATCCAAAGCTATTTATGTGATTTCGTCCGATTCGATTTCCAAAACCTGGTTTGGATGCCGGCACTCAACCCCGAAGGCACAAAATTTGACCTGAACCAGGAAAAGATCGCCCTGGTGGGTTCGCAATTGATGATCAATCAAAAGGCCAAAGCCAAAGCCTATATTTACAATTACTCCTTCAGTGGATACTCCGGGGGCCAAAACGTACTCATGGCACCCAATGGTCAAATACTTGAGACGTTTGAAGCGCCCCCTCGTACTGGAGAAAAAGCGGCTTTTGTTCCTGGATCATCCGGCAATAAATATTTACAGATCACCACACAAAATGAAGTCAGGGTTTTCGTGATGGACGGCCAGGAAATTGGGAAGCTACCCTTTAAAATCGGCCATTGTTTACGCCATAACTTGATGTATTTCGACGACATAGGAGGCTATATCTACTTTTTGGATCAGGAAGGCTTTTCCCTAAGAATAGAAAAGCTGCCAAAAGGCTCCTGACCCATTTCTTGGTGAAATCCCAGGATGATTAACTGAGCAATTTCTTGACCGGCTAAATGAAAACCTTTTGTGTAACTGACGGCAGGATTCGAAATCGACACCTTCCTCGGGCTCGAAAACGAAGGGGAGACAATAACGTTAAACAACTGAATCGGAAACAGATTAGCTTTCCATTTCGACTCGGACGGTGCTGATGAGTTGTTTTAAGGCGGCCTTGACGACTTCGGTGTCCGGGTGGCGCATGATGACGTAGCCATCGCCTTCATAGGTGCCACTCGCTTTCTGGCCAGCTTGCGGAAGTTTGGCTTCAATCACCAATTTTCCGACTTCGCGTTGGGCTTGATCCAAACCATGCACGGCCTTGATGCGTCCGCTGCCTTGGCCGCGCAGGTAGGCTGCGCCGACAGAATACTTGCGGCGCGGAACATCAAACTGCTCGTAAACCATGACTTTGGCCCAGGCCTTGTACAAATCAATGTCATGCGCAAACGAATGCAGGGTCGTAATTTGGGCACCCGGCGGTCGCGCCCCCACCTCGGAGATGGCAACCGATCCATCGGAACGACGGAACCATTCCATGTGCGACAAACCGGTGCCCATACCCAACGCTTTCAACGCGTGCTGAGCAGCCCGGCGAATCGGGTCATATTCCGAACCCGAAATGTCGCGCGGCAACAAAATACACCACTGGATCCACGGGTTCTCTAAAACCTCCAGCGGAGTGGGGTAATAACGGGTGATGGAATGCCAAACCATCTGTCCGCGAATACAAATACTGTCAAAGCTGTGTTCCTGGCCTTGGATAAACTCTTCAGCCAACGCAGGTCGCATGGCTGAAGGCGGAAATTGACGCAGATAATCGTGGACTTGCTGATCGTTGCGCAGTTGCATGGTGTTGCGCGCACCTGCACCTGCTGGCGGCTTCACGATAATCGGATAACCAACCTGGCGGATGAAATGCCACAACTCCGCTTCGTGAGCGGCCAACTGGTGTTTGGCGCACGGTACGGCATTGGCGCGCAAGACATCTTTCATCACATTTTTATCGCGAAATTGGGTCACAACCTGGGTCGACATGCCCTCAACCCCAAGCGCCTCGCGCACTTGGGCCAGCGGAACTTGTAAATCTTCCAACGCGCCAAACAATCGATGACACGGTCCGTGCTTGTGGATCAGCGCGCGGGCGACATTCAGGTATTCCTGGGGTTCCATTCCGTTTTTGACTGCGCCGTAACCACTGAGCTTGCGGCGAATCCCGGCAGGTAACATTTCGGGCGGATCTTTGCTGATCAGGGAAACATGGGTCGCCGGTAGACTGGCCACCGCGTCGATGAAGCGAACGGTAGCCGGCAAAAAGTAGGGGGCGCAAAAGATAACGTGCTTCATGTGAAACTCCTATCCGGCATATAGATTCAATTTTTCACCGATCGCATCGGCAATGGCACAGGTTTTATTGAGTTCAGGGTGGCGCAACATAATAAAGCCATCCGAGACCAACGTTTGCTTCCAATCGCGGCGCCTTGAACCAATCGGCAACAGGTTCTCCCAAACAAATGTAGACCCATAGCGGTGTTTCAAGCTGGCATAACCGGTCATTTTATGGATGGTGCCCTGACCGTGTGCGCGTTTATACACCGTTGCCACATTGAATTTGCGCTGGATATTTTGGGAGAAGCGTTTGAAACACACCGCCTCCGCCCACCCGCGAAACACATCGATATCACAAGCAAAATTCATTTGATCGACCTGGCGGGCACCGGGGGGACGAGCACCAATCTCGCCAAAAACCACCTCGCCATCGGCCTTGCGGTACCACTCCATATGAGTAAATCCGCTTTCAAATTGGAGCGCTTTGATCACGTTAAAGCCCAAACGGACGCCTTCGCGCAGGTCGGGTTGGTCGACATGGCGCAGGGCAATCACCTGCGGGCTAACCCACTCATTGGAACGCGCGATTAAGGGACGCGGCCGGTACCAGGCCACGTTGTAGTAGGCAATTTGGCCGTTGATGGTGACCGTATCAAAAGTGAATTCATCGCCATCAACAAATTCCTCAACGGAGACCTGAGGCACGTGCCGCAGACGCGGCAATACGGACCGCAATTCATCGGCATTGTTGACCCGATAGGTATCCGCGCTACCGGCACCGGCAATCGGCTTCAAAATAATGGGAAAACCAATGTCCTCGGCAAATTCCCAGCATTGGGTAATCGTTTTGGCCAGGCGGTGACGGGGCGTGCGCAAGCCTGCAGAATCCAGAACCTGTTTCATCATCTCCTTATTGCGAAAGGGCAAAGTCCGGGCCACGTTCATGCCGGGTGTACCCAGCATTTCGCGAATACGCGCGGCCAGGACCATGCCGGGCTCCCACACACATTCGACCCGATCGAACTGTTGCCGACCGACCCATTTGCGCACTTCGGCCAAGACGGCGTCCTCATCCCACAAGGATCGGACTTGCAGATAGGCGGTCAGTGCTTTACGCGCTTTATCGGGCAACATGGCCTGAGGTTGATCCCCAACGCCATAAACTTGAATGCCCATTTCGGCGGCGCCGTAGGCAAAGTCGGGATTTTCGGAGGGATAGCCAGGAGACAAAAAGAGTAGTTTCATTGCACCACCTCAGCCGGAATCAGGTTTTAAATAGAAGCACTTAGCCTTATTGTAGACCGGAACCTTGGCAGAAGGGCATGTCAATCTGGGTGGGTTTCAAAAAGTCTGCGGGATTGAATGGGTCGTGGACATGGACGCCCCAAAATTCCCCCAGAGATGTCGCCGGATTTCCGGCCAAAACTTTCACTCCGCAGCTTGCGGGAATGGACCGAAACCACACCCCTAACCGGGGATAGGAGACCCGTTTGGGACCAATTTTGTAAATTTGCCCCAATGACATGGCCTAAGCTTGTGGCTAAGATGTGAACACAAGGGGTATATTTTGATTTTTTTCCTTAAATCCGCATATTTTCGTATTTGGCGGTTTTTAAAAGTAAAAGACCCTGTAATGCAGGCCATTTGCACACAACTCAGTAATTCCCAAGATTGGAAAGAAGTAAAGCCAAAAAGGAATAGTAACGTATTCAAGATAGAGTGGAAGCCAGCTTATGCCGCAATCGCTTTGGGTGGTCCAATTCCCTTGTGTTTCTTTCATTTTGATTATGCTGACTATTCATCAGCCCACGACCTGGTTGAGAAAAATGAATTTGAAACCATGAAACAGAAAATTGAAGCAATTGAAAGTAATGACCGAGCACAGGCGGAGGTATTGTCGGTTGAGAAGGGGTGGTTGGGCCAATTAGAATGCGCCATGATAGAGATACATTACACTCGCTCAGACGGATGGGAGTGCCTAGTTGACTATCGGGTGATTCTAGGTGCGAATGGTTGGATCAAAATTTCCGGCGCATGCACGTTCTCTGACCATTATGCAAGACGGGAGCTGTTGAAACAGTTGGCAAAGGTTCATCTGAAATCCAGCTAAAACCTGGTAGCACTGGCAAACGGTTTTGGATCAAAAAAACACGCCCATGTTGCCTCAACCAAGGGAAAAATGGAGTCCCCTTTAGTTGTATTAACCAGATTCCTTTTTGCGCCAAGCTCCTAATGCTCGTTATAATGGCCGCTTTGGAAAGGGGTGCCACCATGTTGTTCGCACTTTGTTTATTGCTTCAAGCGTCACCAAATTTGGTCAAAATTAATGGAACAGAACTCTTGGTTAAGTCAATTGGATCCGGAGAACCCATTATTTTGCTGCACGGTGGACCCGGTCTCAGCCACGATTACTTTCTGCCGGCCTTTGAAACCTTGGCCAAAACGCACCAAGTCATTTTTTTTGACCAACGTTTGAGCGGGGCGTCCAGCGTTGATGTTGAAGCCGATCAAATCACCATGGACGCATTTGTCGCCGACATCAATGGGATTGCCGACCATTTCAAACTGGAAAAATTTCATTTACTGGGCCATTCATACGGCGGTTTAATCGCCATGTTCTACGCCAAAGCGCACCCGGAACGCCTGAAATCTCTTATGTTGGTTGATTCGGTCATGGGCGATGATCACTACGCCGCCACTTTTACCCAGGCTTTTTCAGCGCGAGTCAAACCCGAATTCACCGAAGCCATGCAGAAAATTAAGGACACGGAATTATTTCGCTCGCGGGACCCCGAAACGATGCGTTCCTATTTTCAAATCGCTTTTAAGGCCGCCCTGCACAATCCTGAGGACAGCGACAAACTCAACCTGAAATTTGCCGACGACTACGGCATCAAAAGCGCCAAACTCTCTGGTCTGGTGCGCAATTTAGGCCACTATCATTTGGATGGTGACATGCAAAAATTAGAGGTGCCGGTGTGGGTCGTCTATGGCGCATCGGACCCCATGCCAGAAGAAGGTCGAAAAATGTTGGCCGCCTATTTTCCCAAAGGCATTTACGATGAAATCCCGGATGCGGGCCACTTCCCCTTTGTTGAACAACCAGAAGTCTTTTTCCAGAAATTTCAGGGCTTTCTGAAAACGCTCCAAACCCCATAAGCGGCAGCCAGGACCAACAGATGGAAATCCTGCACATTACCAATGGCGATGCCGTAGGCCAAACCCTGCAGAGTGCGGGGTTTACGCCCCTGTTGATATGGCGCGATGTTCTACATGAGGGCCCCATCCCAGCAGGAGCCGATGAAGCAGAGTTGGATCAGGCGCGCGCACATTTTTTGGCCAGTCGCGGCTGGACGCAGTTGGCGGATGTACAAAAGGATTTCGCCTATCGTCGGCAAACCCTGGATGGGCTTAACCCCGAAACCCAGGTCGTTTTGTGGTTTGAACACGATTTGTACGACCAACTCCAGATCTGGCAGATTGTCCATGACCTGGCGGGCCGACAAAAACTCGACAAAACCGAATTGATTTGCATCGGATCGCATCCTGAAATCCAACCGTTCTTCGGCTTAGGTCAATTAAATGCCAAACAATTAAGCGCGCTTTATCCCCAGCGTGTCCCCCTGGCCGCCGAATGGATATCCACTTGGACCCAGGCTTGGGCTGCCTTCCAGAACAATCCGTTGGATCTCAATACACTAACGGATCCGGATTGTCCCTTTTATGCCGAGAACCGCTTGCGTCTCATGCAGGAGTTTCCCGATTTGGAATCCGGAATCAATCTGACCGAACGCCTAATCCTGACCGCTGTTTCCCAAGAAGTGACCCGCCTGGGCGATGTCTTTCGTTGGGTGCATCGCAAAGAGGCCGCACCGTTCATGGGCGATCTTTCATTTTTTGCCAGTGTCGAAGGCCTGATCGAACCCGAACCGAGCCTCTTGACAGGGATCGGGGCCGAAATCAATGACCCGGCCTGTCAGCTCTTGCTGACCGAGTTAGGCCGCGCCGTGTTGATGGGTCAGGCCCATGCCGAAGAACATCGACGCCTGGATCGCTGGTTGGGTGGGGCTCACTTAACCAACCGCAAGGGCATCCGCTTCGACCGAAAAAATGAGGCGCTGGTGTTGATCTAATCGCAGATTTTGGCATAAACCCAGACCGCCACGGGATCTGGACGCCAACACCAAGTGAGCCAGCGTCGATACACGCCAAAGTTTGGCGGTTGAATATCTTCATAGCAATCTAGTTCGACGATATTCCGATTCGTCAAAGCGCCGCGTAAAAGAAATCCGGGTACTTTGGACTCGAGCGGTTCTTCAGGTGCCAGGCCGACTGCATCAAAGTGCTTTACATCGCGATGCCAAGAATAGCTTGCTTCGCTCACAACATTTTTGGGATTCATTTGCAGGAGTGGATATCCGGCCCATTGCTCAACTTGCCCAAAAATCCAAGCCGGCTCTGTCCTTTGGTCGGCACCAAAAAATGCGTCAAATTGGCTATGGCCGGGTTGCAAAGTACCGTAAACAAAAAGATTCACAGCGTTTTCACCTTAATTTTTGGCAACAGGTCCAAAACGTCCTGGCGACGGCATAATTGGGTTCCCGTCGTCATCGCCGTTGCCGTACCACAAGCCGCGCCCCAGCGCGCCGCTTCTTCCAAGGTCGACCCGTTACTCAACTGGAAGAGCATGCCCGCAATCACCGAATCGCCCGAGCCAATCGTGCTGCGCACCTCTACCTTGGGCACAACAATGTGCAACCCTAAGCGGCCTTGAGTCACCAATAAACCGCGTTGACCGATACTGAGCACCACAACTTCAACGCCAGCTTGGTTTAACTTCTGGCAATAGTCTGCTAGCTCGCTCAAAGCCGCATTCTTCAGGTCCACCTCAAAATATCGGCCGAGTTCATGCAGATTGGGCTTGACCAGAAAGGGCTCTGCCTTCAGGCCTTCGCGAAATGCTTCGCCATCGGCATCCAAAACAATTCGAGCACCTTGCGCCTTAAGCCACAAGCTCAACTGTTTATAAATACTAGGCGTAATGCCCTGTGGAATGCTGCCATTCATGGAAACAAAGCTGGGTTTAGGCACTAAATCGCGAATTTTTTTGCAGAAGATGCCCAGTTCGACCGCCTTGATATGCGGTCCTTTGGCGTTTAACGAGGTCTGTTTTCCCGTTTTGCGGTTGAGAATGTGAATATTGGTGCGCGTATCTTCACCAATCTGAACAAAATCGCAATTAACCCCGCGATTGACCAGCATGCCCTCCAACTCTAAACCGGCATAACCACCCACAAACCCCAAAGCAATCGAGTTCCCGCCCAGTTCGGTAATGACGACAGAAACATCAACGCCTTTACCCGCCGCATAACGCGATTCAGCTTGGATACGATTGGCATCGTCGAATTTCAGCTCCTCAACCTCCAGATGCCGATCCAGGCATGGATTCAGGGTAATCGTGTAAATCATGGACGGAACTCCTTAACAAACCAGACCATTAGATATACCACCATAGCAAGACTTGAGAGCCGGCGCAGAAACAAAAAAATAGAGCGTCCAAAACCTATTTTGAATCACCATTCATTTTTGCTAGGATCGGAGTAGGAAGTGAGGCGCGTATGGGTTCATTTGCGGGGAAACGGGTACTGGTCACGGGCGGCGCACAAGGAATAGGCCTGGAAATTGCGCGCGCCTTTGGCAATGAAGGCTGTCAAATCGCCTTGACGGACATTAATCAGGCGGGCTTGGAAAAAGCCAAACAAGCCCTAAGTGAGGAAGGGCTGCAAGTGGACACCTATGTCATGGATGTTACCAATCCGGCCCAGGTCCTTGAGCAAGCCGATCCGATTTGGTTAGATGGTGCCATCGACATTTTGGTCAACAATGCCGGAATCGTTTTTGGTGGGCCTTTCACGGAAGTGCCCTTGGAGAAACACAAGCGCACGGTCGATATCAATGTCATGGGCGTGGTCAACGTGACTTATGCCTTTCTGCCGCGTATGTTGCGACGCGAAAAAGCGCACGTCGTCATCATCAGCAGCGCCAGTGGTTTTTTAGGTTTGCCTTATGGAACAACCTATGCAGCGAGCAAATGGGCAACCAATGGCTTTGCCGAATCCCTGCGTACGGAAATGGCCGAATTGGGCCATCATCACCTCAAAGTAACCTGTGTTTGTCCGAGTTATATTTCGACAGGCCTGTTCGAAGGGGTAAAAGCACCCTTTTTAACACCCATTTTGACCCCACAGTACCTGGCCAGGCAGGTTGTACGTGCGACTGCCAAGGGTAAGGCCTATTTAAAAAAACCGTGGTCCGTGCATCTGGCAACGATCAGCCGCGGCCTCTTGCCAACTTCCCTGTTCGACAAAATTATTGGGATGTTTGGCACGACCCAAAGTATGAAACAGTGGCGCGGCCATACACCGCCTGAATCCGCAGAACGCAGCCAAACCCATTAAGGAGCCTTGATCCTCCGTGCGGAGCCAAGTAAGATGGGCGCCGGTCATTTATTGCAGCAGGAGGAGCCATGAAGGGCATTGTATTGGCAGGTGGTGCAGGGACGCGACTTTACCCGATCACGAAAGCGATCAGTAAACAACTCATCCCGATTTACAACAAGCCGATGATTTATTACCCGCTCTCCGTTTTGATGTTGTCTGGTATCCGCGAAATTTTGATTATCACGACACCCGAGGATCAGGCGGGATTCCAACGCTTACTGGGTGACGGGAGCCAGTTCGGCGTGTCCTTTTCCTACAAGACCCAACCCGAGCCCAAAGGCTTGGCCCAAGCCTTTACCATTGGCGCAGATTTTATCGGCAAAGATCGGGTCTGTTTGGTGCTGGGCGATAACATTTTCTACGGCAATTCCTTTTTCCAATCCCTGGAGTCCACCGTCCACCATAAAGAAGGCGCTCTGATTTTTGCCTATTGGGTTAAAGACCCCGAACGCTACGGCGTGGTGAGTTTTGACAACGATGGCAAGGCTGTTCAGATCGTGGAAAAACCCAAACAATTTGTCAGTCCGTATGCCGTGCCAGGCTTGTATTATTACGATAATTCGGTCGTTGACATCGCTGCCAACTTAAAACCGTCAGCGCGGGGCGAGTTTGAAATCACCGATGTCAACCGCATCTACATGGAACGCGGTGCGCTGCAAGTCGTCAAAATGGAGCGTGGAACGGCCTGGCTGGACACGGGCACCTATGAATCGCTGATTGAGGCCCATAATTTCATCCAAGCCATCGAGCATCGCCAAGGGCTCAAGATCGCCTGCCTTGAAGAAATCGCCTTCGAAAAGGGCTTTATCGATGCAGAAACCTTGGAGCAACAAGCCAAAGTCATGGCCAATAATGAATATGGTCAGTACCTCTTAAACTTGATTCGCCCACGCATGTAAATCGCCTGGACACTCAAAAAAGGGATTGCATCGCCTGCGCGAAACAGGTAGACTTGCGCTTTGCGGCCGGATGAGGCGCTAATCAATGTTTTCTTAAGGAATCAGTTGTGGCCAAAAAAGGGAATCGAATCAACATTTTGTTACAGTGCACGGAAGCCAAAGCGGAAGGTGCGCCCCCCTCACGTTATGCGACCTCCAAAAACCGGAAAAACACTCCGAACCGTCTGGAGCTCAAAAAATTCAACCCGTTCCTTCGCCGATACACCTTGCATCGCGAAGTAAAGTAAGCGGACTACACTTATAAAAAGAGGCGGGCCTTTTGCCCGCCTTTTTTTTGGTCCTTACTCCGCCAATTTGGTCATCAGCGGTAAGGCAATTGCCAAACCAATCGCAAGCACAAAAATAGCGATGTAGATGATGATCAAGATGCCCTGTAGTTTTAGGGATTTAGCCAAACTCTCCATGCCTTGATAATAGGTGCCGTTATCGAGGTGATTGGCCGTTTGCATGAGCAGGCTACCAAACCAAATCGGGATCCAGGCGATTAAAATCCCCCAAATGCTCAAAACAGCGAAAACGCCCATGATAATGGACATAACTCCGAGGAATCGGATCCAGCCAACCGAACGCACCAAGGGTTGAAGCGCAACGGCATTCGCGTCCTGGGCTGGATGCATGCTCGATTGAGGGACTGCAGGCGGTTGATAGGCGTTGTAATCCATTAAAAAACTCCTGATTTTTGGGTTGCAGTAAGGCCATTATTCGAAATTTTGTTTTATTAGGCAATGGCAAACGCCGACCCTTTGCGAAGTGAAGGTCGTAGTTTATAGTGGTACCAGCCTGGAAACACGATTAGATACAGAGGAGTAAGGCATGAGCCAAGAGGAACCCGTTTATCCTGTCCATACGGAAATTCAGGAAAAGGCGTCAATAAAATCCTTGGATCAATACCGCGAAATTTACCAGCGCTCGATTCACGAACCCGATCATTTTTGGGCCAAATACGCGGCGCGGCTGGAGTGGTTTTACCCCTACACCCATGTCCAACAATGCGATATGAAGCGTGCTGTCTTTCGGTGGTTCAGCGGTGGAAAACTCAATGCGAGTTTCAATTGTATCGATCGACACTTAGATAAGTTGGGCGACAAGCCCGCCATCATTTGGGAAGCGGATGAGCCGGGCTCCGGGCACACCATCACTTACAGCGAACTACATGAACACGTCTGTCGGGCAGCAAACGTATTGCGCCAATTCGACATTAAAAAGGGTGATCGCGTCATTTTATATTTACCGATGATTCCGGAACTGGCCTACATGATGCTGGCCTGTGCTCGCATTGGGGCCATTCACTCCATCGTTTTTGCCGGTTTCTCTGCCGACTCCGTTCGCGACCGGATCCTGGATTGTCAAGCCAAAATGGTGATTACCGCGGATGAAGGATTGCGGGGTGGCAAAAAAATCCCTTTGAAATCGATTGTGGATTCGGCATTGCGTGGCGTGGACTGTGTCAAAAGCGTGTTGATCGCCCAACGAACCTTTGCCGAAATTCCGCTTGTTCCGGGCCGCGATCATCTGCTCAACCAGGAAATGAAACGCCAACGTCCGGAATGTCCGGCTGAATGGATGGATGCAGAAGATCCTTTATTTATCCTTTACACCTCCGGCTCGACGGGCAAACCCAAAGGCCTGCTGCACACGACTGGCGGCTATATGACCTATGTCGCGGCCACCCACCATCATGTCTTTGATTATCGGCCCGGTGATGTGTATTTCTGTGCAGCCGATATCGGCTGGATTACCGGTCACAGTTACATTATTTATGGACCGTTGGCCAACGGGGCTACGACGGTCATGTTTGAATCCACGCCGCTTTACCCCAACCCCAGCCGCTATTGGGAAACCATCGAACGGCTCAAAGTCAACATCTTCTATACTGCACCCACGGCGATCCGTGCATTAGCCCGTGAAGGAGAATCACATGTACTTAAACACGATCGCAGTTCGCTGCGGGTTTTAGGCACGGTCGGCGAACCAATCAATCCTGAAGCTTGGGAATGGTATTACAAGGTCGTAGGCGAAAGCCGCTGCGCTTTGGTTGATACGTGGTGGCAGACGGAAACGGGTGGCATCATGATCACGCCTTTACCCGGTGTCACGGATCTTAAACCGGGTTCGGCTACTCGACCCTTTTTTGGCATTCAACCCATCCTGATGGATGAAAACGCCAAACCCATCACCAGCCAGGAGGCTACCGGCCATTTGTGTCTGGCACGACCTTGGCCCGGCATGGCGCGTACCATTTATGGGGACCACGAACGCTACGTCCAAACCTACTTCGCGCCTTATCCCGGTTACTATTTCACCGGCGACGGGTGTCGTCGCGATAAGGATGGCTTTTATTGGATTACCGGCAGGGTCGACGACGTACTCAACGTATCAGGCCACCGTTTGGGCACCGCGGAAATTGAAGCGGCGATTAATGGCGTGTTCCAAGTCGCAGAATCAGCCGTGATTGGTTATCCGCACGATATTAAAGGCCAAGGCATTTTTGCCTTTGTCATCCTCAACACCGAGGCGGAAGACTTGAGTCAGGAAGACCTGGTCAGCGCCATCCGTGAAGAGTGCCGCAACCGCATTGGCAAATTGGCGCGACCGGACAAAATCCTGATCGTTCCTGGCCTGCCCAAAACGCGCAGCGGAAAAATCATGCGCCGCATCTTGCGCAAGATTGCCGAGGGCGAATATAAGAACCTGGGTAACCTGACCACTTTGGCCGATCCTGATGTGGTCGACTTCATCATCGATGCGCACAAAACAATGGACCGACAAACTTAAATTCTGCAGGGCAGCCCCGTGCTGCCCTTTATTTGTTCAACAGGTTTTTGAGGGCCTTTTCCAAATCGGGAAAATGAAATTGAAATCCAGCATTCTGGAGCTTTTCGGGTACGACCAATTGACCGCCCAAAATGGCTTGGGCCATTTCACCAAAAACCAAGCGCAGAACCAGAGCAGGTGCGGCAAAAAAACACGGTCGACCCAACGTTTTGGCCAGGACCTGACTAAAAACGCGGTTGCTCACAGCCCCGGGCGTACACCCGTTGAAGGCGCCTTGCACGGGATTGTCGAGCAAATAGGCAAAGATTCGAACCAAATCCTCAATATGGATCCAACTCATGCCTTGATGGCCATCCCCCAAAGGACCGCCAAGTCCCAATTTAAACGGAGTCGACATTTTTTTGAGCAAACCACCGGAAGGATCAAGCACAAGCCCAATGCGCAGAACGGCAACGCGCATACCAAGACTGCGCGCGCGTTCATGGGCACGTTCCCAGGCGATGCAGGTTTGGCCCAAAAAGTCTTTGCCCGGTGGCGAAACCGCACTACAAATCCCGGGCGGATCGATTCCGTAAAAGCCAACGGCCGAAGCCCCCAAATACCATTGGGGGCGCAAATTCATTTTTTCCAGGGGTTTTAATAGGTTGTCCGTACCCAAAACACGTGAGTTCACCAGCAGTTTCTTACGCGTCGGAGACCAGCGTTTATCGGCAATGCCTTCTCCCATCAGGTTGATAATGCCATCGACGGGACCAATTTCGTCCCAAGGTGCGCTTCGCTGCAGTGCATCCCATTGAATCCATTGGGTATTTGCTTCCGGTTTGCGTACCTTGCGGCTGAGCGCGACCCAGGTGATGTGGCCCGGTTTTATGTTCTGACGGATTCGTTTCCCGATCAGGCCACTCGCCCCCGTTATGAGCACTTTCATCATTTGTTTTCCTCACTCCCGACGCAAAAGCAGGATTGTTCGATCGTCCGAAGGACCTGCAAAACTGAAATTACGCAGATCGGCCTCCAATTGGTCGACCATTTCGGCTAAAACCTTATCGCGATGCTGACTCATTAACTCAGCCAAGCGCTCGATGCCGAATTCTTGTTTTTCCCGGTTGAGCGCCTCGGTAATCCCATCGGTGTAAAGGACCAAAGTCTCACCTTTCTTCATTTGCAGTTGACCGAGTTTATACGAGCTCGCGCGCAGCAACCCAATCGGGACGCCCGTCACGCCTAAGCGTTCAACGGTCCCATTCTGGCGCAAAACCAAGCCGGGTAAGTGGCCAGCATTACAGTAGACAATCTGATCCTTGCCCGGGGTGAGTTGAAGCATGAACAAGGTTGCGTAGCGCTCTGGCGGCGTCCGTTGATAGAGTAAACGCGAGAGCTTCTCGCAAATAGTATCGGGCGGTAATCCATCTTCGATCGGCGCCGCAGCCAGCGCTTCCAAAGAAGCAGTCAGCAGGCTGGCACTGATGCCCTTTCCGCTTACATCGGCGATCATAAGGACGTATTCCTTGCCATTCTTGCGCTTGACGACCTCGTAATAATCGCCGGAAACCCCATGCGAGGGGAAATTCACCGCATACAAGGAGAAGCCAGAAATGGAAGGCAGTTTGGCCGGCAAAAGTGCGACTTGAATGCGACGGGCCAGGGTCAATTCCTCTTCCAAGCGCTGGCGTTGGGCCGCTTCTTCTGCCAGTTCTGCGGTGTGGATGCGCAGGGCAGCGACCGAGGCCAGCGATACCAGCAAATCCAAATCGGATTGGCTAAAGGTCATGGTGCGCGCCTGCGAGCTCAGGACAATCATGCCCATGGAACCTTCCGGTCCCATAAGCGGAGCGGCGATCAAGCAGCGAATACCCCGCGAGAGAATGGAGTCCGAGGCGCTGAAACGCTCATCGGTGGCCGTATCGTAGACAATTGCTGCTTGGCCTTTCTGCGCGACTTCATCCACCAGACTCTGTGGCGCTTTCAGGACTACGTGTTGATTATTGGCCGCGCGTGAGGCGGTCGGAATAAACTGGCCATTGCCCTGTTTGAGGTATATGACGCCTTCCTGAGGCTTAAGGTAATAAAAGATTCGATCCAGAATCAACTGCATGAGTTCGGCCAAACTCATCCACTGGCCTAAGGCCATGTGGACATCGTTGATGATGCGCATATGCTCCAAAAATCGTTTGATCGAGGCCGGATCCTGCTGCTGTTCAGGCGCTGGAGCTTTTAACCTGTTAAGGATATCTGAGGCATTGGTAAAGACGGTTTGTTCCAAGCTGATCCGATGTTCGCCGGTCAGCTTCTCCTCGCGCATGATATCGCCAATCGTCAGGCTGGACCCGGACAGGCGCACCACGTCCTCGGGCCCAAGCGCATGCGGATGATGCAGGATCTGATCGTTCAGAAAGGTGCCGTTTCGCGATTGAAGGTCTTCGACCATCAACGTGCCACCTTGCCAAAAGATGCGCGCATGGCGGCGACTGAGAAATTGATCCAACACGACCAAATCGGACAGAGAGGAGCGGCCCACCACGAGAGAATCTCCCTGAAAATGGTAGGTGAATGATTGACCCTCCGCGGGTCGTACCAATATGGAAACGACAGCTTGCGTCAATTCCAGCTCCCGATGGGGTGTCCCTCAAGCATACCAGAGCCGTGAAGCTTTCCCAACAGCCGCAATGGAACAAGCCATTTATCGCGAATCAAGCGGAACTTACTGAGTGGGTCCGTTTAGATTCCAGTTGTAATCGATATGCAAAATTTTGCGCGGATTAAAACTGGCCTGGTCCGGCACGCGTTTTTGAATAAATTCGATTATGCCTTGCCGACCGCCAAAATCGGCCTCATACCAATCAAAAATCTTCGAGAGATGCCAAACGCCGCTGGCCGGATCAAAACGGTTTTGGGCCGGGTCTGACAGATAGGCAAGGGCCAAACGTTCCATTTGGTCTTCAACGTTTTCGGGCCGAAAGACTTGAGAACTGAGATGGGGACAGGACACGCTGGCACAATTGATCAAAAAATGCGTACGTGCATCAAGGGGTCGAATCCAGAGCTTCTCCAGATCGTTTAAGGAGATTTTTTGGTTGCCCAGGTTCCAATTCTCCTGGGTGAAAAAACCAAATAAAATTTTGATTTCGCGTACAGAACCGATTGGCCAGGCTTTGATCACGCCGCGCAGAACCCATACATTGTAGAGATTGCTGAAGAAGGCAATCTGAACGGACCTGTCCTTGAGCTGCAGAATATCGACCTGCGAAGCGTAATCACTGACGCGATCGAGGGTTTGGATCAAGTCGGGCCGGGATTTTAAGGTTTTGTAATCGACCCGGCCATCCTCTAGCACAATTACGTCATACACTTTTTGCAGGTCGTCAAAGATTTCCGGCTGGGCCGTGAATGGGTTCAGTTGAGCCCAAATCCAGAAACACAGCAACATAAAGCCCTCCTTGGCAGCTCAAACACCGAACTGTAACGTATTATTTCAGCGATCGTTGGCGCGCCGCCTCAAACAACACGGCCGCAGCAGCCGCACTCACATTGAGCGAAGTGATGTGACCGGCCTGCGGCAGCCGAATCAAAACATCACAGGATCGTTTCACCAAATCGCGTAACCCGAATCCCTCACTACCTAAAACAATGACAGATGGATCGCGAAAATCGGCCTCAAACCAGGGCTTGGATTGCGGATCCGCCTCACAACCCATGACCCAAAAGCGGTCCTTTTTGAGGCGATCCATGGTCTGGCGCAAATTCACGACGGAAACGACAGGTAACCAGGCAAACGCGCCTTGTGAGACCTGGGCAGCGGTTTGAGTCAGCGAGGCAGATCGGTGTTCGGTTAGGACAACGGCATGCGCACCGGCACTCTCCGCAGTGCGGATAATTTGACCCAGGTTCTGGGGATCTTGAACCTGATCCAAAAAAACGAAGAGCGGCGTTTCGCCCTCCTGAAACAGGCGATCGGTCAGGCTATCCAGGTCGGGCCACTGGGGAGGACGGACCAGGGCGGCCACATTTTGGACCAGGCTACCCAGAGGGGTCAGCGCATCAGCGACCGATTCCGGCTCGACTCGGCCTAAATGCGGCAGCAAAATATCGGGCAACGATTTGTGAAAAAGGAGCTTTTGGACCTGCACATGCGGCGACCGAAGACACTCCAAAACGCCATTGAGGCCACTGATGAAGAAAGCCCCATCCGGCGAAGATTTTTTCTGGAATTTCTCGTTGCGATGCGATCGTTTCATCGAAATCCATTCAGCAGTTCCAGCGCGGTTCGCACGCCTAACCCATTACCACCGGCAGGGCTCAGATCATTGGGTTTCTCGTTGAGACACGCAGCTATATCACAATGGGCCCATTTGTACTTTTTGGCAAAGCGTTGCAGGAAGAGACCGGCCAGAATTGCACCGCCATACCGCGTGCCGGCGACATTGGCCACATCGGCGGTTTGGCTCTTGAGCAAGTCGTCGTAGGACTCGACCAAGGGCAGTTCCCAAAAGGGTTCATCCACATTTTTTCCCGCTTGTAATATGCGTGCCACAAGCTCGGGATCATTGCCCATCAAGCCACACACATCCGTGCCCAAAGCAATCAGACACGCACCGGTCAACGTGGCAAAATCGATAACATAGTCCGGTTTAAATCGATCGGCATAGGTCAAGGCATCCGCCAGAATGAGCCGACCTTCCGCATCGGTATTGTTAATTTCAATGGTAATACCCGACATGCTGGTGACCACATCACTGGGCCGTGTGGCACTTCCTGAAGGCATGTTTTCAACCGCGGGCACCAGGCCTACAACACGAAAGGGAATCTGGTTCTCGCGCAGACAGGTCATGAGCGCAACCACGGCTGCCCCGCCGGCCATATCGCCTTTCATCTCGGGCATGCTGGGCCCAGGTTTCAGAGAAAGGCCTCCGCTATCAAACGTAACGGCCTTTCCGACAAAGACAAAAGTACGGGTTGCATTTTCGGGATGGTAATCCAAGACCAGGAAACGCGGCGGTTTCGCGGAACCCGCAGCCACCGAAAGCAAGGCGCCCATTTTGAGCGCCTTAATAGCGTCTTCTTCAAGGATTTCAGCTTTAAAACCAAAGGTTTCCGCCCACTCGCTGGCCATTTGAGCCAGGCGGACCGGATCCAGGACATTGGCTGGCATCTGGGCCAGGTCGCGGGCCCGCAAGGTGGCTTGGGCAGTCGCCCAGGCCCGTTCCAACGCCGCTTTGTCGTGCACACCCACCAGGGAAATTTTCTGTAGCCGCTCCAGTTTAGAGGGTTCGGATTTGAGCGCGAGGTACTGGTAATCGCTGAACAGCAAACCTTCTAAAATGGCGATTTGATGGTTCACGGGTTGACCCGAAAGGTCCAGCGTAACTTCCTTCCAACCCTTTTGACGAACTTCACGCCAAAGCCGCGCCGCGCCCTTGCGCAGAACCGAGGCGGACACCTTTTCACCCAAATTGAGCAGGGCCAGACGACCTTTGCCATCATTTAAATAGTGGAAATTACCGAAAGATTTGCCCCACTCGCCGCGTGCTTGAAGTTCGGCCCACAGGGGGCTGTTTGGGGCTAAACCCAGAGCTGTTTGCCCATCGGCACTGATTAATGCAAGCCGATCGCAGGACGGGGTAAGAACATCCAGAAACGCTAAGATCACGATTGAGATCCTCCCGGTTTGGAATGGCTGGGCCTAATGACAAGACCAAGGACAGCAAAAACCAGAATGGCACCCAGCAAGATAAAAATTAAAGTCATTCGATGTTCATTGAGCGGGTCGGGACTGCGTTGGCTCTGAATCTCCCCACGGGATTGTCCTGACTGACTGGTCAATTCCTTTTTTAGGCTGGCACCCTTCAAGTTCAGAGATAATAAGTTGCCCGGTCCAGACCACGCCCAGTACGCTAGGTTTTCGCCTTCAATTTTCTCAATTAAAGTGATGCCTGGCCCCTCCAATTCGAGGGTTGCAGGTGCCACCATTAACCGAATGTCAGGCGTATTTTCTGGGAGCGGTATGCTTAAGGGCACTCCCATTTCCGAATAGGCGTGACTGGTTGAAACGGTGGCCTGCGTATTGCCCGGTTTTAAGGGATAACGCAATTTCATCACGCCATCGGAAATATCAGGAGACTGACGTAAATCCGGACTCCGCTCAAAGCGGGTGGACAATTCCGCCGTTTGATAACCTTCGATCAAAGGAAATTCGGCGGATGGTCCATCCGGGACAAAGCTTCGCGGCGGGTTCGAAAGGTTAAGCAGATTGTAAAAGCGGCCCACTTGCAGGATATTACCCGTGGCGTAAAGCACCACGGTGTTCATTTGGGTTTGAATGTCCAATTGCTTCGCGTTGTCGTAAACAGTGATTTGAACCGCCTGATTCGGATCCGTAATGGTTTTGGAGTAACGCACCCCGCCCTTGATGGCTTGAACCATCAACTGTTGACCGGGCTGGAAATCGGGATAGGTCAAGGTAAATGCGCCTTCGACATCGCTTAAACTGGCAACCGGTTGCATGGTTTGGTCGAGCAGAATTAAGCTGACCACATCGGCTTTGCCCGCACCGGGCTTCGTTCCGTTGAGGAGCTCGCCGTGGAAATCACCCGCCTGAAGGGTCAAGCACAAGCTGGTGATCAAAATTTGCAACATCAAAGACCTCCAAACCGGCTCATTCTAACTTAGATCCGACCATTCACTAACTTTTTTCAAAACGCAGCCGATGAGCAGATGGACAGGTTGGGAGGCCTACTTCATGATTAAAAGTAGTGGTCGCAGGGATCAGCGGTTTGGCTGCCACATGGAGCTCTGGATTCAGCCGCAGACTGAAGAAGAGTATTTCCTGGTTGAGGTTGTGAACGTAAGCGCTGGTGGCATGTTGCTGCGTTCAGAAACACCTTTTCATGGGGCGGATACGTTTGCTTGCCAGGTAGAGCTCCCGCAATTTCCCGAACTCATCCAATTTACAGCTGCGGTGCGCCACCGCAAGCAAGAAGAATCGGGAACCTATCTGCTGGGCATCAATGTTTCCGAGACCCAGAACATCCCATTGAAAACGTTTCGAGCGCTTCTCGAAGCCATGTTTTTATAGGAAACCATGACAGACGTTGCCAGCTTAAACGAATTTATTGAGATAGCCGAAGGCCCGGCCCTTCAGATGGGTGAACGGCTGAGCAACTTATTTAACCGTGACCCAAAAAGTTTTCCCGATCTCCTGGCTGAGGGCCTGTTTCGATTTAATGGACCGCTGCTATTTCGCCTCCTGGAATGGTTGGTGGATTGGGGCACCCACAACGAGCAACTTATCGATGGTTTCCTAAACCGCATTCTTAAAGAACGTAGCCCGTTACAGGCAAAATCCATGCTGCTGATTTACGGCTATATCGGCAGCTACTCGGCCTACAAAAAATTGGAGGCGGCAAGGCCCAAATTTAAGTGGGAACTCAATTCGGCACTCAAAAAAACCCTCGAACAATTAAGATCCAATTTTAGCGGCGACCAATTTCAACAGGAATTTGACGAGAACCTGAACAACCCCGAAAAATTGCAACAACTGGGTGAAATTCTGCTGCTTAATCGCGGCGCAAGCACCGTGAGCTTTCTCAATCAGAAACTGGAATACGTGACGGGCGAAGCCTTATCCATTGTCGCCAAGCTCCTGGAACAAATCGGGCAGCCGGAAAGTCTGCGCATCCTGGAAAGACGCCTGGAAGAATGTGTCCTGGGCTACCAAATCTGGATGCAATGGGTTCGTTTTGCATTGGGCAAAATAAAAAAGTGGCCCATTCTCGACGCCGGTCCAGCCCAAGCCGGGATCTCCCGACAATTTTTTGCATACGTCAAACAGGGTCTCAAGCCGGAAGCGTTGGTGTTTTTATACGAGCAGTACCGCTGGCCGCCCAAGATGTGGGAACCCATGAAAGCCATTTTGTTCCGCACCTTCCACAATGAACAAAGCCCTGAGGATGAAAAGGAACATCTCACCCGCCAGGTCTATCTGCTGACGCGCACCCCACCTCAAGAAATTTTGGATCTGGCCAGATCCCTGGGCGTGCTCGCCAATCTGTTCCAGCGCAAGGCCATGATCCCCAAATTCGAACGCATGTTGAGGGAGCACCCGTGGGAACACCCGATCGTGGTGGCGATGCTGGGTGGTTATCGCTCAGAAGAAGGACTTAACCTGCTACTCGAATGGTTGGCCCACGAGGAAGACCCTGAAGGCATGACACATTTACTGAAGGCTATCAGCCAATTTGAGCTCAAAAGCCTTCCCAAACAGGTTTGGAAATTCCTCCAAAACCAAAGCTCAGACGACAAAATGCCTCATTTGGTCCAAATAGTGCTCCGCTGTGACGCGCGGCAAGAAATTCTCCAACAACTTGAGTTTAATAATGAACCCTTTTGGCTTGCCCTGATGGAGCACCTAATTGTCGCCCCATTTCCGGGAAGTAATAGTATTGTTTTCAATGTATTACGACAAAAGGCCCGATCGCATAAGTACTATATTGCAGCCCTCAAAGTGGCCGCCAATATCAAAACCAGCGAAAGTGCGGACTTGGTCCGTCCCTACACCACTGCGCGTTGGCCCTGGTCTCTGCGCGCCCAGGCCCTTGCAGCTTATATGCAGAATTCCAATGGGCGCTGGTTAGCGGAAATCGATGAGTTAACTCAACCCGCAGAGGGCCAGGATGGCGAAGAAATCTGGCTTGAAATGGTCAACATCCTGAAAAAAGATGTGAGCCCCATTTACGCGTCAGGACGCGGCTTACGCCTCCAGCCCTGGCTCCCTTTTCTGAAACACCCCAAGCCGAGCATCGCCTTGTTGGCCCTGAACATTCTCCAGCTCCAGGATCCGTTGGATTATGAAGAACCCCAGGTTTGGACAGAATTTTTGCAAAACTGGGTCCAGGTCCTCAACGAAAACGAATCGGAAATGAAAACCCTTATCCTGCGCATTTTGGGTGATTTAAAAACACTAGCGCACCTCAACACCCCCAACTCGTTGGCCGAATTTCTCGAAGAATTCGCCAATCTCAACCACTACCATCGCGGGCGCTGGATGTTAATGCTCTCGCAAAATGCCCAAACCTTGTGCAAAACGATCGACCCCGATCAACAAACCGAGTTCAGCTCCGAAATGGTTCGCTTTTTTGAGGAGTTTTATCACGAGCCAGTCATGCTCAAAGCGCTTATCCATGTAATGAGTTTTTCCAAACTGCCCGTCTTCCGCCAAATTTTTGAGGAACTGGCCCGTCACCCAAATGAGGAAATCGCCAGCCAGGCCAAACAAACGATTGATCAAAAACCCTCTTCAGGCATCAGTATCAAGCGGGTCTGGATAATTGATGACAGTCAGATGATTGCGCGCTCCCTGACGAACTTCTTAAACAAAATGGGGTTTGAGGTTCAGTTTTGGACCCGCTACCAATCTTTGGCGGGTGAACAGCCTCCGGACCTTCTCATTCTGGATTACTTCGTCGGCTCCGACCTGGGACCCAATATCTGGCGCGAACTCAGTGACCAATGGGAGATGGAACCACCCGTCATATACATCACTTCGAGCCGAAATGAAGAAGTACATCACCATATTCAGCGAGAAACTCCACACGCCCCGCTTCTTCTTAAACCATTTCCCCTGAGTAAATTGTTAGAATGTATTGAGGACATCCGATTGCAAGGTCAGCAATCGGCTGCCACGTGAAGTTTTCGCCTTTCGCGTTGGACGCGAAAGGTCAAGTGAGGCCAATATGCATTTAAAACTGTGGGTTCCTATTCTTCTGATCTTGGGCGGCATTTCGTGGATGATGGTGACCAACCTCAACGCATCCGACCAGTCTTTTAAGGTCAACGAGCTGCCCTCTGACCTAACCGACTTAACCCAACAAATAAAAATCAAGGGCCGCATTGTGGCCGGCAGCATTGATAAAACCGTGCCTCCTGTTAAGTTTGTTATTCAGGAAGGGGGTCGCGAATTACCCGTACGCTATGTCGGAAAAGAGCCCTTGCCTGACCTGTTTAAGGACCATGCCGAAACCCAAGTAACGGGTACCATGGCCAAGGACGGAGTGTTTGATGCCGTTCATCTGCAAGCAAAATGTGCTTCCAAATACGAAGCGATGGCACCAACCGAAACCGCCAACCAACCGGCACAAGTCAATTAAATCGCAATAAATAAAGAGAGGTTCACGTGGGTAGCTTGGGCAACCTCGCCCTGATGGGCGGATTCGCGTTTTCAATTTTCGGTACACTTGCAGCTTTGGTCTCGGCCATTCGGGTTTCGGAAACCCTGCGGGTAGCCGCCAAACGGGCATTTTATGCAACCTGCGTTTGCGTGCTGATCGCTGTGATCTGTTTGGCTGGCCTGCTGGTGACCGACCAGTACCGCTACACCTACGTTTACAGCTACTCCAATCTACACCTGCCCTTGAAATTCAAACTAACTGCAGTCTGGGCCGGGCACCAGGGCTCCTTGCTATGGTGGTCTCTGATTCTATCGGCCTGGACCTCCGTTTTCCTGTTTGCAACCCGAAAATTGAGCCGACTTTTGCTTTCCTGGTCCTATGTTTTTATCGGCTTGGCCTTAATCTTTTTCCTATCGATCAATAATTTTAATGCCAATCCATTTGAAGTTTGGTCGCAAGTCGTTCCCGAAGTCGGTTTACAACCGCTGTTCCCTGCGGATGGTCGCGGCCTGAACCCACAGTTGCAACACTGGGCCATGATCATCCACCCACCGTTGCTTTATGCCGGCTATATTGGCTTTCTCTTCCCGTTTGCCATCGCTTTGGCTGCCTTAATCGTGCGTTTAGAGGGCCGCGAATGGATTCGGATCACGCGACTTTGGACCTTAACAACCTGGCTGATTTTATCGGTCGGTATCGTTTTAGGTGGCGCCTGGGCCTACATGGAATTGGGCTGGGGTGGTTACTGGGCATGGGACCCGGTTGAAAATGCTTCCTTTATGCCTTGGCTCCTGGGCACCGCATTCCTGCACTCGGTTATGGGCCAAGAGACGCGCGGCATGTTCAAACTGTGGAACGTCGTGCTCATCGTTGGCACCTACCTGATGTGTATCTTTGGCACGTTCATCACCCGTTCGGGGTTAATCAGCTCCGTTCATGCCTTTGCCGAAAGTGAAATATGGATTTATTTCCTGGTTTATTTGTTGGTAAACCTGTTCTTGGGCGCGCTGGTCACGGTTTGGCGCTTAGACCAGCTGCGCGATGACAATAATTTAAACAACGTCACCAGCCGTGAAGGATCGCTACTCTTCAACAATATTCTGTTCTTCAGTATTTGCGGAACCATGTTAGCCGCTACCATGTACCCCATCCTGACTGAGTGGTTATTTGGCAAAAAAATCGAGTTGCGACACGGCTTTTACAACATCGTAGAGTTGCCCATCTTCATGCTGCTGCTCGTCCTCATGGCTTTTGGTCCGATTTTGCTGTGGAAAAAATCCGCCGATCGTCAAATTTTAAAGAAAATTCGCTGGGGCCTGGTCGCCGGCGTGATTGCGTTCCTGGCTGGCATTCCCATCTTGAGTCAAAGCCGATTTGCCTATTTTTCCTTTCCGGTTCTTTCCTTTTTAATCACCGTTCTCATTCAAGATTTTGCCACCGCGATCTGGCAACGCAGCAAGCGGGCCAAAGAAAACCTGCTTTCAGCATTCTTGTCCTTGGTGCGCATGAACCAACGCCGTTATGGCGGATATGTGGTCCACTTCGGCGTATTTTTAATTGCCTTGGGCATTACGGGCACGGCCTTTAATCAGGAAACGAAACAAGATGTTGCCCTGGGCGAGTCGGCGATCGTTGGACCCTTTGCCTTTCAGGTTGCGGATGTTAAGCAGGAAGAGACCAACAACTACTCGGCACTGCTGGCCACAATAAACCTGCTCAAAGACGGCAAAAAAATTAGCGAATTGCATCCTGAACAACGCTTTTACAAAGCCTCGCGCTCGCAAGCAAGTGAAGTGGCTATTGAAACCCATTTCAACCGAGATTTTTATGTGGTTCTCGCCGGTCTTTCGGACCAACACACGGCCGAACATCCCACCGTGGTCCTACATATTTACGTGAACCCGCTAGTGATTTGGGTCTGGATTGGCACCGTGATTTTTGTCTGTGGCACCTTACTGAGCATGTTTGGTCATCGCTTACCCGAACGGGTCCGCCAGGAACATTCGCTGATGGAAGGAGAACCGGCCTGATGCTCATCGCAGGTTTTGGATTCATGTTGTTAATGGCCTTGTGGATTGCCGCGCCCTTGTGGCGAAGCCACAGCGCACACCAGAGTTTAGATGCAACGGCCGCTGCCGAACGGGTAGATTTCCTGATGCGCTCCCTGGCCAATGCGCAGAAAGCGCACAATCGCAAACGGATCGGCGAAGAGGATTACCACAACATCGAACGGCGTTTGGTCTTGCAAATCGCCAAAATCTACCATCAGGGTGGAGATATCGATCCTGAAACGGCCTGCCCTGCCTGTTTCGCGGCTACCGATCCCAAAGGTCGTTACTGCGGCAAATGTGGTGAAAGCCTACCCGGCCAAGAGGCAAGTTCATGTTCCAACTGCGGCAAAACCTGTGAAGCGCACTTCAAATTTTGCCCGCATTGCGGGGCGGCCAACGCGTTGATTGAGGCGGACGCTTGAGTTTTCGGGTCCACCTCGAGGCAGTCAGCAAAAACTTCGGCGAGGTGCAGGCCCTTCACCCGCTCACCGCTCAATTGGGGCCCGGCGAACGCATTGCCTTGATGGGCCACAACGGTGCAGGGAAAACAACTTTGCTGACCGTCATTGCTTCATTAAGCAAGGCCAGCACGGGTAACGTCCATTATTTAGATGGTGATCGCGAGCTAAAAAAGAAGCCAGAGATCCGCCAGCGTCTATCGTTGCTCAGCCACCAGCCCATGCTCTACCCAGACCTCAGCATTTTGGAAAACTTCCTGTTTTTTTCGCGCATGTACGACTTGGGATTGAGCAAAGACGCCATTTTGGATCACTTGGATGCGGTTGGCATGAGCGGAGACCCGAATCGCCTGGTTCGCGCCTGTTCGCAAGGCATGACTCAACGCCTGGCCTTTGCACGGGCCATGTTGCATCGACCCGAGTTGCTACTGCTCGATGAACCCTTTAGCGGCCTGGATATCCGCGGGATAGAGCGGGTGCAAAAACTCCTGCGCGATTTTTCCGGAACGGTGGTAATGGTCTCGCATGAAGTTGACCATTGCCATGCGCTAATGGACGAATTTTGGATCCTGAGACGTGGGCGCCTGGTTAAAAAGCTGCAACGGACCCAGTATGATCGCGCCCAGTTGGAAGCAGAGTTCCGCAGCGAACTGCCGGAGGAGCTTTAATGTCATCACCGGCCATCTCCACGCTTAAAATGATGTTGGCCAAAGATCTAGTGCGGGAAATGCGCTCCAAAGAGATCTTTTTGTCCAGCTTCCTGTTCTCGGTCATTCTTATGGCCGCCTTCCACTTCGCCTCTGCCGCCAACCGCATGCCGATCGAATACATCCCAACCACCGCCTTGTGGGTCTGTATTTTATTTAGTGGCACCTTGGGTTTGAACCGCACCCATGCCTCTGAACTCAAAAACGGCTGCTTTCGTGCCCTAATGCTGGCACCCAAAGAAGCGGGCTGGATTTATTTGGCCAAAGTGACCAGCAATGCATTGCTTTTGGGTTTCACCCTGTGCCTGTTAGTGCCCATCCTCGTGCTCTTTTTTCAATTCAATCCCGGGTCCGCTTTGTTCCCGCTTTTGTTGAGCCTGATTCTGGGCATCCTCGGTTTTGTCGCTGTCGGAACGGTCATCGTTGCGGTAACCGCAAACACGCGAATGAGTGATATTCTTTTTCCCATCATTCAGCTCCCGCTTCAGGTCCCTGTCCTGATCGCGGGAACACAAGCCACCCAATTGTGTTTGGAAGGCAAAACCCCAACCGATTGGTGGCAATTTCTGGTTGCAATTAATGTGGTGTACTTGAGTATCGGATTTTTGGTTTACGAATTTTTATTGGAGGAATGACATGACTGCCAGGAAACTGCTAATCCATGCAATCTTTTTGGCCCTGCTCATTGCGGTCATGGAATGTGCCATTCTGTGGGCTTTGGTGATTGCACCTGCCGACCGGGAACAGGGCGACGTTCAAAGAATCTTCTATTTCCATCTCGGCAGCATTTGGCCGGCGTTTTTGGCCTTTTTCTATGTTTTGTACGGCTCCATCGCCTATTTAGTCACCCGAAAGCAGATTTTTGACCATCGGGCCTTTGTAGCCGGACAGGTCGGTCTGGCGTTTGGTTCGCTGGTTTTGATAACGGGACCGATCTGGGCGAAACCGACTTGGGGCATCTGGTGGACCTGGGATGCACGGCTCACCTCCATGTTGGTTTTGTGGTTAATTTTTTTGGGCTACGTCATGCTGCGCGACTATATTGATGACGCTACAAAACGCGAGCGCCTGAGTGCGATCCTCGGTATTGCCGGCGGGGTCATGGTGCCTTTTGTCTACCTTTCAACCCGGTGGTTTGAGACCCAACACCCCTCTCCGGTCATCATGGGCGATAAGGAGAGCGGGATAAAGGATCCGCAAATGGTTAATGCCCTTTTGCTGGCACTGGCCGCCTTTTCGCTTCTGGCCATTTATTTTTGGCGACGCGGTATTGAATTGGTCCACAGCGATGCACGCTTACAAGCCTTGCGCAGACGAACATTGGATTTGGAGGAAAATGTATGAAAAATCTCGGTTACCTGGCCAGTGCCTACACGGCCATTTGGTTGGTTCTCAGCTTTTTTCTGGCCAAGCTCTACATGAGAAACCAGAAATTGAACCGTGAAATCGACCAATTGGAAACACGCATCAAGGAATTGGAGAGCAAGCGAGGATCCGGCGCCGAATGAAGGTTTCCGTCTATTACGAGGTGATTGGAGAGGGCGCCAAGGCGATTCTGGTTTCACCGGGCTTAACCCAAACGTGTGCCAATTGGCGAACCCTGTGCCGCCAGAATCCCCAATACACCTGGGTCGTTTATGACCCGAGAGGTCAGGGCAAATCGCCTTTGGGCGAGCAGCCTTACCAATTGGATGACCATGTGGAGGACCTGCTGGGCGTGCTGGACCAAACGGGTATCAAAAAGCCGCTCCTGGCTGGTTTTAGTCACGGCGGACGGGTATCCATTAGAGCGGTTACGACTTATCCGCATTTATTTGATCGACTTTTGTTGGTTTCGACCGCCACCCATGTGAGTCCTTGGCGCAAAGCGACTTTGCGGTCCTGGTATGAGTGTTTGGTCTTGGGCGGGGTTGAAGGCTTGGCTTGGTGCTCGCTACCGACCATAGTGGGTCCCAAAATTCTCAATAAATTCGAGGACCCGGAATTTCTCGTAAAAGGTACGGTTCATCGCAATAACCGCGAAGGTCTATTGGCCATGTTTGAGGGCTTGAAAAACTATCCCAATGCGCTCGACGACTTGCCAAATATCTCGCTACCGACCCTTTTCTTGCGCGGCGAGCAAGACCAGTTGGTGACGTTTGAGGATGAACGCAATATCGCCCGATTTGTCGCCAAAGCCGAATGGGCAAGCCATTCCGATTGTGGCCATACCGTTTCCCTAGAAGACAGCGAATGGTTTTTAGGTCAAATCCAACGCTTTTTCCCCGCTTGATGTCTTTCACATTCAAGCCAACACCCTTCTTGGCCGAAATAGGAGGTGGGAAGCACAGATGCCTAAACGTGCAGCATGGCATCGGCGATTCGCGCTCTGCTATAATGGCGCAGTTCCTGCGAGGTGGACCCGGTGTCGTTTTGGAGTAAATTAACCGGAAA
Organism: Acidobacteriota bacterium; assembly: GCA_020637335.1. GTDB lineage: Bacteria > Acidobacteriota > Holophagae > Acanthopleuribacterales > Acanthopleuribacteraceae > JACJWC01. The sequence goes on from JACJWC010000019.1 coordinate 38,746, forward strand.
AAATAAAACTCCGGATCAATTGATTATGGAAGGCAACCTGAAAGGTGCCTTGAAGCTGATCATGGAGCAACTGCGCAACAAACCGGATGAACCGACGTTGTTGCTGAAATTGGCGGACCTTTATGTCCGTATGGGCGATACCAAAAATGCGCTAAAGGTTTATATTCGCATTGGCGATTACTTCGGCAAAAAAGGCTTTTTCAACAAATCGGTGGCCGCCTTCAAAAAAGCACTCAATCTGGACCCGGAAAACGAAGAATTGCTTCAGAAAATGACCGAGTTCAATGAAAAAGTGCCCAAGTACATGATTAATAGCACCTTCCTCCAGTCCTTGCGAACCGCTGTGGCCAATGAAGACCAAACCATGGTCGTTCCGGAGGGCGAGGACCTTGATGAAGCGGATCTTGCCTTGTCGGCCCTGCCCGAAGAAGAAACCGAGGGGGAAGAAGCACCACGAGTGCGACGCGATCCGCCAACCACCATCGCCGACAACGAAGAGAAAGAGGAATTACCCTCCTGGGACCTGGATGCCGACGAAGCCGAAGCCTTATTTGCTGATATTGACATGGAGCTCGAAGAGCCCAGTCCAACCCCAAGCCCCATTGAGGAAAAATCAGAATCGATTGGCAACGCCAACCTCAACCTGGACAATGATTTTTGGGACGAGGAAATCGAGTTCGATTTGGATGCAACCCTGAACGCCATGGAAGAAGCCGCTGAACAAGAGATGGCTGTGGCTGAAATCCCACCCGAACCGCAAGAGCCCGCTGGGGTCGTTTTTAAAATCCAGGAAAATGCCATAGAGGAAGAAGCGGATGACGACGATCCAATGTTCAACACGTTTGACGACGCCATCGATTCGCTTTTCCGACCTAAAAAAAACGGTGACGCGAGCCATGTCATTGAAAACAAAAAACATTGGCCGATTTTCCGCACCCTTCCCAAGGATGCCCTGGTCGAATTAATCATGGCCCTGGAAACCAAAAATTTTGCGCAAGGCCAAGTCATTTGTCGTCAGGGCGAGCGCAGTTCTGAAATGTTCTTAATCACTGAGGGCAAAGTCCAAATTCTGATGAAGCAAGATGCCAAGATCTATAAGCTTGCCACCTTGGGCAGCGGCGATTTTTTTGGTGAAGGCGCTATGTTAACCTCACAACCGCGCAACGCCAGCGTGCTTGCCCTGGAAGACACTGAGGTTTTAATATTAAAACAGGACCAGTTCCAGAATCTGGTCAACTCTCACCCAGAAATACACGAAATTGTTGAATCCATTTGGATCACCCGTTCGCAGTGAGCCAGTGGCAGGATGAAAGGACTATGAGAGAAATAGTTGTCTTTGGGGACCCTGTCCTCACCCAAAAAACCAAAACGGTCACCATCTTCGATGCCGATCTGACCCGACTGGTTGCCGAGATGCACCAAACCATGATCAAAGCCCACGGCGTAGGGTTGGCCGCGCCGCAAATCGGGGTGGCGCAAGCCATTTGCATTGTGGACACCACGGTCGGTGAAGACCCGGACCAACTGGTCATTATGATTAACCCGCAGATCCTGGAATCGTCGGGTATCCAAAAAGACGAAGAGGGCTGTCTCAGTTTCCCCGATATAACCACGGTGGTCGAGCGACCCGAAAAAGTCAAAATCAAGGCCCAAAACCTGGCAGGTGCCTGGTTTGAAAAAGAGGCCGAAGGATTTTTGGCTCGCGCGATCTGTCATGAAATTGACCATTTAAACGGGGTCTTGATGACGGACCGCGTCTCCAAACTCAAACGCGAAATCATCAAGAAGAAAGTGGTTAAACGCCAAAAAGCGGGAACCTGGCATACATGAAAATCGCCTTCATGGGCACGCCCGAATTCGCGGTGCCCAGCTTAAAAGCGCTCGCAGCCCATTTCTCAATTGCGGGTGTCTTTTGTCAACCCGATCGACCCAAAGGTCGATCCGGTCAACCCAGCGCTTGCCCGGTAAAACAGGCCGCCCTGATGTTGGACCTGCCTGTTTTTCAACCGGCGCGCGCCAGTGCGCCTGAGGTCATCCAATGGGTTCTCAGCGAAGAAATCGATTGGCTAGTCGTTGCGGCTTATGGCCAGATCTTGTCCCAGGCCCTGCTGGATGCGCCGCGTTTGGGCTGCGTCAATGTGCACGCATCCCTGCTCCCGCGCTGGCGCGGTGCCTCGCCCATCCACCACGTCCTCTTACACGGCGAAAGCGAAACCGGTATCAGCCTCATGGGCATGGTTCAAAAACTGGACGCAGGACCCGTTTACGTGCAAGCCAAACTTTCGGTGGGTAAAGGTGAAGGTCGCAGTGCCCTTGAATCGCGTCTGGCGGAATTGGGGGCAAATCTTCTGGTCGAGCACTTACCGAATCTGCACACCATCAACCCGCAAATCCAAGACGAATCGCAGGTCACCTACGCGCCAATCATCAAAAAAGCGATGGGCAATTTGGATTGGAACACATCTGCAACGGAGCTGTGCCATCAAATCCGAGCCTTTGAGGGCTGGCCCGGCGTTTGGGCCACCTTTCGCGACCAAGCCATTCGCATCGATCAGGCAGAAGCCATAGCGACCCACGACTCGGGCAGTGCGGGCCACTTCCTCTTGGAACCTAAAAAAGAGCTTTTGGTTCGCTGCGCAAACCAATCCGCGCTGCGTATCCTCAAACTCCAGCCGGCCGCCAAGAAACTGCTCACGGCCCGCGATTTTATTAATGGTTTTCGCCCGCAGGCCGATGAACCATGGAGTAATGGCAACCTGCAATAAATTTTTAATTGGGATTCAACCTTTTCTTTTTTGGTTTGTCTCTACTAGCGATGATGGTCCGAGGTTTCTCCCCCATGGCTGTTGACAAACATCAGGTAATGGCAGCTTCCACGATGGTTGAACCAGACGTGGGGGAGGACCAAACCCACATTTCGGCCTTTCTCGCTGGAGATGAGGCCGCCTTTAACCAACTCGTGCTTAAATATCGGAAACCCGTTTATGCCGTTGCTTATCGATTCACCCAAAATCACGAAGAGGCCGACGATTTGGCCCAGGAAACCTTCCTGCGCGCCTATCAGTCCCTGGTTCATTTTCGCGGAGACAGTTCACTCAAAACCTGGCTTTTGCGCATCGTCTCCAACCTCAGTCTCAACCACCTCAAATCCGGTCGCATCAGCAAAGACAGCGGCGGGGAGCCCGAAGAACACGCATTGGCTGCTGATCCTACGGGACTCAACCAAATACTCGAAGACGAAGAACGCTTGGCTTTGCGAAAAGCCATCGCGAAACTGCCGCCCAAGCAGAAGGAAACCTTGATGCTCAAAACTTTTCAAGATTTAACCTGTGAACAAGTGGCCGAAATCATGCAATGTTCCATCGGGACCGTAAAGGCCAATCTTTTTAACGCGGTCCAAAAATTGAAAAACATGTTAGGTGAGGCGCGACATGGATAAACACCAATTTGAAGCCTGGCTTGAAAATCCAACGGAAACCGACGGTGACCCCGAACTGCTCGCCATCATGAACCAGCTCGAGGACTTGGATCATCCCGATCCCGGCGTTGCTTATTGGAACCATTTCCAAGCGCGCCTCCAACAAAAGATTGAGACTCGCGGTTTGAAGCCGACCCGACGCCATTGGCGCTCCTGGCTGACTTGGGGTGGGTTTTCGCTGGTCACAGCTGCACTCGTGTTTTTGGTTTGGATGCCGCGCTCATCTGCAGATCCCCTCACCCAACTGGACACTGAAGCTTTGCAGTTTTTGGAGTCCATTTACGGTCAGCCCGAGCTGAGCCAGGCACCTGCGACCGATTTGGAAGACTATGAATCCTGGTTGGAATTACTCGAACCCGACCCCAGTCAGGACCTTTACAATCTGGACTCCGAGGAGACCCAATTACTCCTTGATGCCTATCAGGAGGGCTGAAATGCAATTCCTCATCCTTTTGTGCCTGGGCCCCATGTTTTGGGCCCAAGAAACCCCGTTCGAAGAAGCCAAAGACACGATTCGCTTTATCCGCTTGGCTGAAACCAAAAAGAACCTGGACTTAAGCGAGGACAAATTGCTGAAGCTCAACGAACGGCTGGACAGTTATGAAGATCGTAAGTTCGATTTAATTCGTCAGGAAAATCAGTTGAAACAGCGTATCAGCCATCAAGAGGTCGCAAAAGGTGAAGAGGCAAAAGTGCTGGAAACTTACCGCAGCCTGCGCGAGGCAATCCATACCAACGAAATGAACCTTCTGGCCGATGTGCAAAAAATATTAACACCCCAAGAAAGCCTGGCCTTTTTTGTGTTTTACGAACAGTTCCAGCGGGAGATTTTCCAAAAAATTCGCCGGATTCAGGATCGGCGCAATCAGAATCAACCCGTTCGCCGCATGCGCAACAACCCCAGACAATAAAATTTTTTTACAGATTATGCGATTTAGTCGGCAAACAAACCGGCCCGAAATTTATCTGATTCGTGGAAAAATTCGCTAATTGAATTGACCCGCTGGCCCGATAGGCACATTAAATCTCGTAGGAGTATAAGGTGCCCGGCAGACCCGAACGGTCCCAACTCGAGCCAGCAGCCCAGCCAACCGGTTTTGCGGATGGCGATTTGGCCCTGGCCGTCATCAACCAATTGCCAACAGGCGCTTTGGTATATGACGCCAATGGGAACGTGCTCTTTGCCAACCAAAAAGCCGAACGCATCCTGAAATTCCGATCCGGTGGTCACTTCCATGTGCATGACCTGTTTGGGAATTGGCCCCACGTCATGACAGAGGATGCGCCAGAACGGCCCGGCTCGGCCCTGGTACAACGGCGTGGTCGCAAGACCGGACCCGAGCAATGGATCGGCTTTCGAACCCAAGGTCTAAACGAGCCATTTGCCGATGCCCACCTCGTCCTTTTTCAGGATGTGACCCAACCCAAACTGGCCCAGGCTGAGCGCGAGCTGGATCTATGCCTGGGCTCCATCGAAAAAGTGTTACCCAGCCTTGCACACGAGCTGAAAAACCCGCTATCCAGCGCATACACCCTGTTGGAATTGCTGTTGGAGGACAACCCACGGCCCGACCAAAAACTGGATCTGGAAGCCATCCTCGCAGAGTTAAAACACATGAACCGCATCCTGGAACACCGCGGGTTATCCATGCCTCCCTACCTCGAAGAACCGACGGATTTGGCCCAGGAACTCAAGCCCTTCTGCGATCGATGGCACAAGAAATTGGAACATCACGGCATTGCTTTTTCTGGCCAATTTGCCCCTACTTTGGAGACACACATCAATCCCGAATGGCTGCTTTCATTAGTGGAGAACCTGTTGCTCAACGCGCTGCAAGCCAGTAAGTCGGGGAGTTCGATCCGGTTCCAGATTGGGTCAAATTCAGATGCGCTAAACGTTTTGGTGGAAGACGAAGGCTGCGGCATGGATGAAGACGTCTTAAAACGGGCGACGACGCCATTTTTCTCAACCAAAGCGCATGGCTCCGGAATCGGCTTAGCCTTGGTCCAGGCGCGTGTGCGCAAAATTGGGGGTCAGCTCTCCATCCAAAGCGAGAAAGGCGCGGGAACTTCGATCCAATTCACGATAAAAGGTCAGCCATCATGAAGTACCAGGTTCTGATCCTAGAAGATGAGATCGCTTTGCTGCGCGGCCTGGTGCGCGGCTTATCCAAGGTCCCTTCCCTGGAAATCTTGACCGCCTCCAAAAACGAAGAGGCCAAAAAAATCATTGCCAGTACGAGCCTGGACCTGCTTATTTCCGATTTAAATTTACCGGATGGTTCGGGGTTGGACTCCATCCAACTCTACCGTGAAAAAGCGCCACATGGGCCTTTGATCGTCATGACCGCCTACCAGAACCAATACGCGGACCGGCTCCAATACAAAGCAGGCATCACCATCCTGGACAAACCCATTTCCCTGCCCCAATTGCGCAAGGTCGTCGCCGAGCAACTTTTTGAAAATAACCTGGGTACGTCCGCCGGCCCTTTCCAGGTTCAGGACTTTTTGCAACTGGCCGCAATCGGTCGTCACTCCATTCGCCTGCGGATCGAAATGGTGAATGGCATGGTCGCTTTGTGTGATGTGGTCGAAGGCGAAATCTGGAGTGCGCAATTCGGCGAAGAACAAGGTGTGCCCGCCTTATTTCGGTTTCTGGACGAACCCGCTTTTGCAATTTCCTATCGATCGCTGGCCCGCCTCCCTTCAGAGCGCAATGTGGAACAACCGCTCCAAGGGCTGCTGCTCGAATTTGCCCGTCAAAAGGATGAAGCGACGTTGACCCGCAGCGGAACCTATGAAATGCCAACGCCCGTCATTCAGGAGCGGTTGTCCTGGAACCTGGAGAAAGGCCCCTTCAACCGCTTTTGCCTGGGTTTACTCAAAAAGGAGCCCTGGAACTTTGTGGGCATTGTCGATCTGGACCAAGCCAGTTTAATCGGTTTGGCGCATAAATTTCCCTTTTTGACCCGTGACCTGATCAATAAAGGTCTGGCCATCCTGCAGGAGGCTTTTCGCGGGCCACGTCTCAAAAAATTTGAAAAATTATTAGGCGAATACCAAGGTCAGACCGTACATAACAGCATCGAAGCACTTCAATACCGGGCAGGTCTGTATTGGATTCGCGCCGAACTCATCCCGGGTAGCCCACTTGCCTTTATGGCTGTGTGTGTATCTCAAGAAATGGCCTACGAGCATGAAAACTGGTCGAAACATCTCGGCTCAGTGGCTGAGTTGTGGCAGAACCATCAAAATGCGTAAATTTTGCGACAAGACCTAATCCCTCTTACAAAAATCCCGATAACATCCTCATGAACATTTCCACCCCCTTAGACTTATCCGTACAAAAACCCCAGCTGGTCGGTATGGGTGACTTTCAAATCAGCCGCAATACCCCTTTAAAGTCCGTTTCCTTGGGTGGCTGTGTGTCCCTCATTTTTGTCGCACCTCCGATTGCGGGTATGGCCAATGTCGTATTACCCGACTCCAGCCTCGACCGCCAAAAATCGACAATCATTCCCGGTTTTTTTGCAGATTCTGCTGTCGCCAAGTTACACGAAGGCATGCTCGCCCTTGCACCGGAACCGCAAACTTGGTGCATTGCGCTAGTCGGTGGGGGCCAATTGGCGCATCCGCGCTTTCGGCTCGGAGAAAAGATTGCCAATGCCATCATCCAGCAGTTGAAGCTGTTTGGATTGCAACCACACAAACAGGATTTGGGCGGTAACGAATCCAAAATTGCCGTAGTTTCGCCTAGCAGTGGGGAAATCACCGTAGAACGACCCGGAGGATTATTACAAATCCTATGAATGAACAAACCGCATTAATCGTAAAAAAAATCAGCGATCTTCCGCCCTTATCTGCCTCCACTTTGGCCATTATCAACATGCTCTCGGCAGATCATTTCCACATGAAGGAATTGGTCAATTTGATCCAGCAGGATGTCAGCCTTTCAACCCTTTGCTTGAAAACGGTCAATAGTGCTGCCTTTGGCTTAAGCAAACCCGTTGATACCATTCAGCGTGCGGTTACTTTTTTAGGCTCGCAAAAATTAACCGAGCTCGCGCTCAAAACGTCCGTTGGCAAAATCGTCAAGGTTCGTTTGGCCGGTTATGGCGCTATGGAAATGGATCTCTGGGAGCACTCGCTCAAGTCCGCGATAGCGGCTCGCCTGATTGGTCCCAACATCGACCCCAATCTCAACGCGGACCTGGCCTATGCTTTGGCCTTGACCCACGATATCGGAAAGGTAGTTTTCTCGGCGCTTCTGGAGGTCAAGGTCCGTGAATTGCAAAAGGCCCAGGGCCAACAAACGAATTTCTTGGCCATCGAATCCGATTTGTTTCAGTGTAACCATGCAGAAGTTGGCGCCATGTTGGCCCGTGAGTGGAACTTACCCCAAGTCTTTATCGATGTCATCGCCCACCACCACACGCCCAGTTTGTGCCCTGCCCCCCACCGGAGCTTGGCCTTAGTTGTGCACCTCGCCGATTTGTTGGCCATGTTGAGCGGTACTGGAACGGGCGTCGACAGCCTATATTATGAACTCGATCCTCTGGCCTTGGACTTGATCGAACGGGATGCGCGCTGGCATGAAGAGGAGATCTGGAAGCTGATCCTCAACCTCAACTACGAATTTAATCTAGTCCTTCAAAACGAGGCCATGGCCTCTTAAGCTTTGTTGGGAACGTGAACCACCGTTTCTAAATGGCGTTCCTGTTTAAAGATTTGTTTATCCACCAACAGGTTTTCACTGGAGCCCACGACAACAAATCCATCATCGACAATTATTTCGTGGAATTGGCGAATCACTTTCTTTTGGGTTTCTTCATCAAAGTAGATCAGGACATTGCGACAAAAGATGACATCGAAGCCACCTAAATTGAGAAATGGGTCCTTTAAGTTGAGTCGTTGAAAGGTGACCATCTTCCGAATGGACTCATTGGCGTACCAATAATCGCCTTCTTTAGAGAAGAATTTGTCCCGGTAGCGATCGCCCAACCCGCGGGCAATTTCGACAGTGTTGTAGCGACCCTCAACGGCCTGAACCAGGACCTGAGTGCTGAAATCGGTGGCGAGGATGCGGAAATCCTCAACGGCAACGCCTGTAAACCAATTGCGTTCCACATATTCTGAAATGAGCATGGCCAAGGAATACGGCTCTTGACCCGTGCTGCAGGCAGCACACCAAATATCCACTTTCGGTCCGCGCCGGGCCGGAATCGCCGCTTTGCGCTTTTTGACCCGTTGACACAAATTGGGCAAGAGGGATTGGCTAAAGGCATCAAAGGGATGTTTATCGCGAAAAAAACTGGTTTCGTGGGTCGTCATAGACATGAGAACCCGGTCGCGCAAGGCGAAATTATCGCGCCGTTGTAATTTTTGATATAACTCGCTAAAAGAACCCAACTTTTCGGCCTTTAAGACCGGAGTCAATCTCTGTTTAACCAGATAGCTTTTGTCTTCATTGATGAAGATGCCACTGGCCTGGTGGATGAATTGGGCAAGAAGCTGAAACTCCTCGGCAGTGAGATTCATAGCAGGAGCGCTCCCTTCTTGATTTGACTGACCACCGCTTCAGCAATGCGATCCAAGGGTAATACGGCATCGGCCAGACCGGCTTTGACCACCGAACCGGGCATGCCCCAGACCACACTGCTTTTCTCGTCCTGGGCCACAACCCAGACCCCATTTTGTTTTAAGGCCCGAGTCCCTTCTCGGCCGTCTTCGCCCATCCCGGTCAACATGATCGCCACAGAAGCGCGACCGTAATACTGGGCCGCACTGCCAAACAAGACGTCAACACTCGGACGACAGCCATGGACGGGCCGATCACGTGAAATTTGAAGGCTCATCTGGCGTTGACTATCGCGTTCAACGGTCATGTGGAAGCCGCCCGGGGCCAGGTAAACACAATTTAACTGGACCCGTTCGCCAGCTTCACCTTCCTTAACCTTTCGCTTCATGGCCTCGGAAAGCGAATGGGCCAAAGAAACCGTAAATTTGGGCGGCATGTGTTGGGCAATAAAAATAGGCACCTCCAGGCTGGCCAAGCCAGGCAACAAGGTCATTAAGGCATTGGGTCCACCGGTGGAGCTGCCAATAAAAATGCCTTGTTTAAGGGTTTTCATGACATGAACAGGATTGCTCCCAAACACCGGCGAGACGCTGGCTGTAGGCAACTCAACAGCCACCGCTATGGGCGAGGGTTTGGGCTCAAATCCATTGCGCAATTTGGAAAGGAGCGGAATTTCAGAACCTTTGACCGAAAAATTGGGCTTTTCGATGCAATAACCTTCTTCCGGCAGGACTCGGCCATGATTGGACCCGCACAAAAATATCCAGCGTGAACCCACTTGGCTGCGCAATAGGTTTTGGTGCGGTGGGGCTTCCTCGCGGCTAATGGTCCAGAAGATATTTTCCGGCTTACAGCTCTTCAACTGGTTTTCGGCCAACTTTTCCTCAAATACGGAGCCCAAGGCAGTCCAGCCCAATTGGCTGCGCAACATTTCGTCCAGCATGGTGCGGAACATGCGCGATCCATCTTTAATAAAAAAGGATTGACTCATCCGGACTGCCAACCTCCCTACCCCCTTCTCGACGAAACACGCTTAAAGGTTTAGGCATGAAGCATATATCTGCAGCCTAATTTTTGATTTCAGGCACCTGCAGAATGGCAGGCGTGTCGCGTGTTGGCTCTTCCCAAAAAGAGGCTCAAGTGCTCGTTCAATCTGCCGATAGAGGCAAAGAGTAGCTTAGCCTTCAGGATGGACATCATGGCTGTGGACCCCGAAGAACTTGCCAGTTTCGCAGAGGAAGTTGAAGAACACCTTAAAGTCCTCGAGGACGAATTCCTCAAAATTGAGAAAGCACCCGAGCAGGCGGAAAAAAATTCCATAAACCTCCTGTTTCGCGCAGCACATACCATCAAGGGCTGTGCGTCTTTTTTGGATCTGCGCAACATCACCCAGGTCACCCACGTCATGGAGACCCTGCTGGACAAGGTCCGCAATGACCAGATCGTATTGACTGGACCGTTGGTCGACGGGCTTTTATCCGGATTAGACACGCTTAAAATGCTCACGGCCGATTTGCAGAATTGTGATGATGAAGATATTTCCGATGTGGAAGCCATGCTCAACGAGTTGGTCACCAGTTCGACGCAAAAAGAAGAAAAAGTGGAAACCAAGTCGGGGTTGCCCACCCCCATCACACCTCCCCAGGCCGGGCCCGATGCCAATACCGTCGTCGGTCTAAACGGACAAGAAATCGATCTTTCCAGCATTCCGGTCAGCTATCAAAACGTATATTTCCTGACCTATGGACCCGGCGACTGGAAAAGCTTGGGCAACACGCCTGAACACGTCATTCAGAATTTGGCCCAAACCGGCAAAGTCGTAGACATGGTCTTCCATCAGGAAACTTCGCAACTGTGGATGGTATTTGTCTCTGCCGCTGGACCCGAAATTATCGAGCTCATCGCTCAAACCGACGCCGACAAAGCAGTTTTGTTTACGACCCGCAAACCGCGGCCCGTGGGGGAAGAGACACCGGAACCCGCCGCAGCCCCCGAAAAATCCAGCAGCCCGAAGCTCGAAGTCAAAGTCAAAACGCCCAGCAAATCCATCGAAAAGAGAGAGCCCAAAGAGGAAATTCGACAGAAAGAGTCGATTCGGATCAATGTTGAGTTGCTGGATCATCTGATGCGTCTGGCCGGCGAACTTGTTTTGGTCCGCAACCAACAGCTTCAGGCCATGGGTGATGCGGATACGGCTTTAAAACACACGGTTCAACGCCTCAACAATGTCACCAGTGAGTTGCAAGAAACGATCATGCGCACGCGCATGCAACCGGTCGGCGTTTTGTTCAACAAGTACCCGCGCATCGTGCGCGATCTCGGCAAAAAACTCAGCAAACAGATTGAGTTGGAAATTTCGGGCAACGAGGTAGAGCTGGATAAAAATATTCTGGAAAAACTCGCCGACCCCTTAACCCATCTGATTCGCAATTCCTGCGATCACGGTATAGAGCCGCCCCACGAACGATTGGCTTCCGGAAAGGAACCCGTTGGCAAAATCATGATTCACGCCTTTCACGAAGGTGGCCAAATCCACATGGAGATTCGCGACAACGGCCGCGGTTTGAACCATAAAAAAATCAAGGCCAAAGCCCTGGAACGCGGTCTGAAAACCGAAGCGGAACTCGAGCGTATGAGCGACCATGAGGTCAACCAGCTGATCCTGCTTCCCGGTTTTTCAACCGCCGATTCGGTTAGCACGGTTTCGGGCCGTGGCGTGGGTATGGATGTCGTTAAAGAAAACATTAGTTCCTTGGGCGGTGTCCTCGACTTCGACTCGCGTTTTGGCGAAGGCACCACCATCCGCATCCGCCTGCCGCTCACCCTGGCCATCCTGCCCAGCTTGATCGTTGGGGTTGGCGAGCTCAAATACGCGATTCCACAAGTTAACGTTGAAGAATTGATTTGCTTGTATGACGACCAAGTGCGCAGCAAAATTGAAAGCGCAGGCGGCCAGGAAGTCTTTCGTTTGCGCGACAAATTGTTGCCCCTGGTTCGGCTGAATGAGGTATTCAACAATTCCACACCCTTTGGTACGCGGGAGTCGGCCAAAATCTGCGATAAATACCGCAAAATCCAGACCGACATTCAAAAGGAAACTGAAAAAAGGAAACAGGAAGATCCCACGTACCAGCACGCGCAATCGGTCATGTTTGCTTCATTAAAGGTCGGCGCCCACCGATTTGGACTTATCGTCGATCGCATCATTGGAACAGAAGAAATCGTTGTCAAACCCGTTCACAACGCCTTAAAAGGTCTTAAATGTTTTTCGGGCGCGACCGTTATGGGTGATGGTTCTGTGGCTTTGATTCTCGACGTGCAGGGTATCGCCAAACACGCCAACGTTTCTTTCGAAACCATTCACGCGGGACATCAAGAAGTCAAACGCGATCTGCACATGGACGAAAAACAGAACCTCTTACTTTTCCGGGCTGGAAAAAGCGAACAATTCGCCATCCCTCTTGCGGTCATTAAGCGGGTTGAAACGATTGAAAACCAACAGATTGAAAGGGTTGGCGACAAGGAATACTACACTGTGGATGGGGTGAGCACCCTGGTCCTTCGGTTGGAACACCTACTCAAAGTGTCACCTACCGTTGAAAATGAGAACATGTTCCTGCTGCTCCCAAACCACATCAAACGACCATTCGGTATTCTGCTCTCCGAAATCATCGATATTGAAGAAACCATTGTTCACCTCAACAGCAAATCGCATGTTGAGGATGGGATCGTCGGTACCAGTCTCATCCGCAAGAAAATGACCATCCTTCCCGATATTTATCGCCTGATTGAGATTGCTGAGCCCTCCTGGTTTGCAGACAAAAACGAGGAAAAGGAAACCAAAAGGCCTTTGCGCATCCTGTTGGTTGAAGACTCGCTTTTCTTTCGCCAACTGGTCTCCGGCTATTTTGAGGCCAGTGGTTACGAGGTGATCACAGCCGTCGATGGCAAGGAGGGTTTTGAGGTATTTGAAAAAGAGAATGTAGACCTGATTGTCAGCGATATTCAAATGCCGCACATGGATGGGGTTGAGTTTATTCGCAAAGTCCGCAATGAAAGCCATAACAAACGCATACCCGCCATCGCTTTAACCTCGCTTAAAAGCGATCGGGACAAGGATCGCGCCATGCGCGCCGGCTTCAACTACTACGAAATAAAACTTGAACGTGAACAACTCCTGCAAACCGTTAAGGAATGCAGCAGCCATATCCACGTGTAGGGGACACCATGGCGCTTGAAAAAACCACCGAAAACCAGGAAATCATTCAGTTCTGCACCTTCCGGCTCCGCAGCCAGTTGTTTGGGGTCAATATATTGGAAGTAAAGGAAATCGACCGCTTGATGCCTTTTACACCCGTGCATCACGCACCCAGTGAAGTCAAGGGCCTGGTCAATATTCGCGGCCAAATCTACCTTATCCTGGATTTGTCCGCCCTGCTGGAAGAGGAAGCTCAGGAAGTAAAGCCCGAAAACCGTTTGTTGATTTTCAAGGAGTCAATCGGGGAGTCTTTTGGCATCTTAGTCGATCGCATTGGCGATGTGATTGATGTGGCCAGTAAACAAATCACCACCTATGCCGAAAGCAGTTCCGATAAAATCGTCGCTAAAGCGGGCTCATTTAAAACGGGTGTTTGCCAACTCAAAGACGAATTGATGGTCGTCATCAGTGCCGCAAAAATCCTGGAGTTTGTACACACCAAAATGAATGGCCACGCAGCCGTTTGACCGTTAAGCAGATTGCCCAATCCCTGGCCCCAGAGCCAGGCCAGGAAAACGCCCGTAGCAGCAAACGATCCAAGTAGAATCCATCTTTTGACTGATCCAGGATTTAACGTCGGTCAAAAGCTTGGATTTTGCGCAATTCATCCTCGGCTTTCAAATTTTGTGCAGACCGCCATGTCATCAGGACAAGCAGGATGGATAGGACGGACAAGCTGGCCAAAACAAGGGTCAGAACTTGGCCGGGCGGACGCATCAACACCGCCAACAGGCCCCACAGGCCCAGACCGACCAAGCCCAATTGAGGTGTCCCAACCCACCTGCGCAATCCATCAATGCTAAAGGTAAGAGCCAAGGCCAGGACAGCCAGACCAAATAATCCAAACCAGATCATTAACCAACCGGATTTTTTCCTGCTCACCGAGACGATTTCAAGCGGACCCATCTGGACTTGGCCATGGCCCAGACCGATCAAATTGATTTCCAAACGCACCGGCGCGGGCACTTTTCCCAATGTATCAAACGGCAACTCGAAATTACGCCACTCAAAGGTTCCGGTCAGTTTGGCCATACTTCCCGTCTCGCCAAGGGTGCGCGTGAAATAACGCGAACCGTCGGGGAACACACTCCACATCTCCAAGTAGGCCATTTGCACCGATTCGCCGCGCACTTGACCTCGAACCGCATATTGGGTCCCTTCGATGTCGGGGTTTTCCAGAATCAGAAGCGGGAAGGGTTGGTCTTGGGTCCATTCTCCCTGCCAGACGAATTGGTTTTCCGACTTGACAACCTTGCCCGAAAGGAATGAATGACTGACCCAAAAATCGGCTTGTGGCTGGAACCCAAACCAAAACAAGATAACGATCATCTTAATCCTCCTGTTCCTCTCGATACACGTTTAAGAGTTGGTTAAAGGTCTCAGAATCCATTTTTCCGCTCGCAAAAGAGGCGCGCAACGCGGTCTCAAAACGGCTGCGCTCTTGTGCTTGCGACCAGACCTCGATCTTGGCGATCAATCGATCCAACCGGATCCGAACCGTGGGATAGGACACGTCGTAGATTTTGGCCATTTCTTTGAGCGAGCCAGAACACAGGATAAAGCGTTTGATAAAAGCAAAATCCTCTGAATCCAAGCCCGCCAACCAGGGTTCCAGATGAGAATCCATGACCACCATCCAACAAAACTCAACTCAAGCACAATATAATACTTAATTTTATTTAATTCAAACTAAATTTTATTTAAGTGTGTCAGGAGTTGGGGTAAAAAAGTGAAGGCAAAAGGGGCTGGTTATTAGAGTTATTAAGCGGACATGATGGACCTCCTGCCCTGGCCCAATCGGTACATCTCAAAAAAAACCAAAAAAATTGAAACAAAAAAAAGAACCATAGCGTTATACAACTTGACCGACCGGTCTACTATATTTTCGAGGTTGTTTTTATGTCGCTTCAGAATCAGTTCGCACTCATCACCGGCGGTAATTCCGGGATCGGATTTGCCATCGCTCAATCATTTGTCCAGGCCGGCGCGTCTGTTGCCATCTCCGGCCGGAACCCCGAAACGCTGAATCGGGCCGTCCAAGAGTTGGGGCCCAAAGCCGTCGGCATCCAAGCCGATATCAGCACCGACCAGGGCCGCAATGGCCTGTTTGAGGCCTTGGCCAAAAAAACCAAACGCCTTGATATCCTGGTCGTGAACGCCGGCCAAGCCCAATTCCGACCCCTGGACCAAGTCGATGGTGCCTTTTTCGATAACCAATTTGATACCAACGTCAAAGGCGCGCTTTTCACCGTCAAAGAAGCGCTGCCCTTCCTCGGGGCCGGGAGTTCTGTTTTGTTCATCAGTTCTGTGGTCAAAGATCGCGGGTTTGCCGGCTCTTCCGTGTACACAGCAACCAAAGGTGCCATCAGCGCAATGGTCAAAGCTTTGGCCGCAGAGTTAGGCCCGCAAGGGATTCGGGTCAATGCCATCAGCCCCGGTCCCATAGAAACGCCCATTTTTGACAAAATGGAAGTCCCTGCTGAACAAAAACCCGCCATGAAAGAGGGATTTGCCAGCATGGTTCCTCTAAAACGATTTGGCCGTCCTGAAGAAGTGGCAAATGTCGCACTCCTGCTCAGTTCATCAGCAGGCAGTTACCTGCACGGTGTCGATATTCCTGTCGACGGCGGTCTGGCCCAAATTTAAAGCGAAAAACCAACGACCCGGGCCCTCCTCCCCCCTCACCCGACCGGGTCAAAAACCGCCCTCCTGCCCGAGGGCGGTTTTTTTGCGTTTTCAAAAAGGTCATTAGGGTCCATAACATCCTTAAAGGCTTTAGAGACCTTAATTTCCCTAGCCTGACCTATACCCCAAGCGTGGTCAGCACAAGTTCGTTGAGCGGATCGAAATCTTTGCGCCTCGCGATGGGCAACACGGAGACACACTCTTCCAAGTGGGATTCCAAACCGGATAACCAGGTTTCAACCCAATCGGGTAATGCCAGACGATCGGCCTCAGTCGAACGTGCCTTGCGTTCGGTCCATTCTTCAATCACCCCGCAAACCTGCTGCGGTTCTAAATGCGCTTCCAAAACCTTGCGCAAAGAGGTAGGCGGCATCTCGCGGCGCAATTCCACGTAATGGGCGGCACACAGCGCTCTCAGACGGTAAAAGAGCTTTTTATAGCGGACCGTACCATCATCGGCTTTGTTCATCTCCGCGTTTTTGGCCAGAGCCAAATAGTGATACACCGCCTTGCGCGGGTTGAAGTAGTCTGGGATCAATTTGCGCAACTGAGTACAAAAAATATCATCAGCAAAATAAACGATGGAACTCTGTAACCACTCAAACAGTGCGACATTGCCCTGATGAAAGAGGTTCAAAGCCTTGGGCAGGTCCCAACCACTTATATCCAAATCGTTTGGCAGCATGGCATCAAAATGGTCGCGATCGCGGTTGAGCCGGAAATAGAAACGCGGATCCTTGTGGTAAATGAACCGCACATCGTAATCGCTATCGAGCGATGGAAAATCCCAGGCCCGACTGCCTGATTCACAGGCAAAAAGCAGGGTCATCTGTTCTTTTTCGCAAAGGGTTCGCAACGCTGCCTGGATTTCAGCGAACATAGAGGCGCTCCCATTCCCGGGTCACTTCATATAGTAGGCTCTGAACCCAGTGCAGGTCCAGCTGTTCGGGCAAACCAGACGAATCGGCTAGCGTTTCACACTGTTGAAGCAGTTTTTTGGCGAGGCTTAGGCAGTCGGCAAAGGATTTCTCTCCCGCCAATATGGAACGCAATAGGGCGAGATCGGGCCCATCAACAGTGATCAAGGGTTGACCCTCCTGTAGAATGTGTCGACACGACAGCAGTAAGCGCAGGGTGTGCATAACGTTTTTGGCATCGAAATCGAGCAGGCCTTGTTCCTGGTCCCGCCAGCGTGCCTCGTTGCGCTTGGCCCGCCACAGCCAATAGTGGCGATGATCGCGTTTGGCGATTTCAAACAGATCTTCTCGTACCTGGAGCAGTCCGACAAGGCTCTGACCCGGTTCAACCGAATGACAGACCACCTGGCCATCCTGAAAAACACCCTGAGCATTGGCCCCGATGTGATAAATCCGGTAGAGACCGGGCGAATGGGAAACCTGTACCGCATGACAGAGTTGTAAGTCCAGACCCACGTTTTTTAAAGGTAGGGGTTTGAACTGTTCGTCCAAGGCCAGGAACCAGCAGTAATCCAAACGCTGAGGTGGTGCCTCTGGCCAGGGGTTGTGAACCCATTTATTTTGGCCTCGGGCTTTCTTGAGCTGGGACTGTGCATAACGGGCAAAGGAATCAACAACCTTTTTACTGATCAACCGCTCGCGATTGCGCCACACCGGATCCAGGAGTTTATGGCGATAGAGGACAAATTCTTGAGGGATAAACAACAGTTCCAGCATGCTGGGATTGGCCTGGACCAAAAGCTCAAAAAAACGACGCAGGCTATAAAACACGTGGTCGCCCTTTTCATCGCCCAATTGGTTCGGCACAGGTTCTAGCCCCAGATAGGCAGTTGAGGGTAGAACAAAAAGGCCACGTGTATCACGATCACTGTTGGCGTGGTGCGTGCCATAAACACGACTGCCCACCAGACAGCGATACACAACATGGGACGATTCGCCAGAATCCAGAGTGCTGTAATTCAGCATGAACACCTATCTCCTTCCAAGCCAGCTCATCTTACTGGTTCCCTGCAGGGTCAGCAAAAGCTTAGCGCGCAAAATGAGGAACGTATAACAGCCACCCCAAAAAAGCTTGCGATTCGGCTCGCCGAGCTGGGTTAGAATCGTCAGATGTTCAAGCAACTCTTCCAGCACGTACCCCAAGCGCCAACCCGGCCGCAAAAACCCGCACCCAGCGCCAGTTTTGATGTGGCCAACCTGTTTGAAGGGCCGATCCAAACCCAAGCGAGCCAGGAACAGACGCTTGCATTAGATGAAAAATTGCGCCAGGCGTATTTCTGGATCGTGAACCAGGCGATTATCAGTCCGCATTACGATATCGAATACCAAGATGGACCCAGCACCGAGTTCCGGTTCGGTGACTCCAAAAGTGCCGTTCGTTTACCCTCCGACCAGAGTTATTCCAGCTTTGTTTTATTGCCGCTTTTGACCTTTGCCTTGCGTCGGCGCTGTCTGTTGGTCGGTGGCCCGGGTCGTGGAAAAACAGCAAGTGCCGTTTTAATGGGTTTGCTTGCAGGTTACTCGCTTAAGGAGGTACGGCGCGGCATTCAAAAAGGCCAACCGCAAATGACGATTTCTGACTTGCTCGGCAACCCTCTTCCTGCCGATTTGGTTGCCGCCCAGAGCATGGATGCGATCCGGATTGCCTGGCGACAATGGTTGGGTATGCGGGTCAAAATTATCGATGAATACAACCGTATTCCCACTCGAACCCAATCCGCACTCCTGACTGTTTTGGCCGACAATTATGCCGAGATTCTGGATCAGGTTTACGAATGTCCAGAGGCGGCTTGGTTCCTGACTGCCAATGATGATGAGGGTGGAGGGACCTACCAGGTTATTGAAGCTTTACGTGACCGCATTGACGTGGTGGTCAAGGCATTGCATTTCAACAGTCGATTCCTCAAAGATTTGCTGACGCGGATTGAGGAAGGCATCCGGCCAGAAGAGGTCATGCCGCGTCAAATTGTGTTTAAGCAAACCGAGATTGATCAGATGGAGTCCACCATCCGTGCCGTCCAGTTACCGGAAGGGTTACGCCGCCGAATCGAGTTTTTCTGCAGCCAATTTGAATTTTTGGAGGGTGCCGGTGAACAACTGGAGTACAAGACCAAGGACACAGCACGGGTAGGTGGCCAGGATGTAGCCCAGCTCAGTCAAGCGGCTACTGGGACCGATCGTCTTAAGGATTTGGGCGTGCAAACCCGCAATGGCTTATCCGTTCGGGCCCTATTAACAGCCTTGTCCTATGTCAAAGCAATGGCCTTTTTCCGCGGCAGTGACACGGTCGATTTACAGGACATCCGCCAGATCCTGCCATTCACCCTGCACGACCGTTTGGTCATGAACCCCGAAGCCCCCTTTTTCGAGGCCAGTGAAAACGCCTGCTTGCGCTCAGATAAGATTAGTTGGTTGCGCCGCCTATTCGATTTGAGCTGTGCTGAATATGATCGTCTGAATTTGGACCATGACGATCCAGTCGGCGCAATGCGTGCCGAACTTGATAAAGGTTTAGAAGGATTGAGTCAGTCCGAAGTCGAAACGCGATTGGTGCGGATTGAGCAGCTTTTGCGCGATTGGACAAAAGGCCGGAAACTTTATGGCCATCTGTACGACGACATTCTCAACCTAAAATATCTACACCAACGTTACAGCAATTATCTGCGCTGGCTTAAGACCCGATAAGGTTCAAAGTCGCGCGCTGTCTCGAAAAAACATGAACAGAAATCACTCAGAAACTCATTTTCGCCTGGATCCCGAACAAGGTTCATGCGACATTGGGTTATGCATCCATGAGGAACCCACTGACCTGACATGAAGATGCCCCTAATCGATCGCCATCAAGTTGACCACCACCTGCGCCTGTTTTTAATCAAACACGCCAAAAGAGGTATTTATGGGACATCTGCTTCCGTCCCAATAGCGGCGCTTTTGGTCTGGAAGCACGTTGCCCATAGCTGGCTTTTGGCCTGGGTCGCGGCCCATGTTGCAGTGAATGCTTTTCGTCTGATTCAACTGAACGGCATCCATCGCGAAATGGGTGAAGCACAAGTCCGATCCTTAGTTCGCAAGTTTCTTGTGTTCACGGCCGTTTCAGGTCTGTTGTGGGGGCTGAGCGCCTGGTTCTTTATGCCGAGCAATGATCCATTGGCCCAAGGCGCTTTAACCATTCTGATTGGTGCTTTGTGTGCAGGTACCGTATTGGTTTATAGCGCTGTGGAGAAAGGCTATGTTCCTTTTGTCTTACTGGCCGGCGCGCCATTACTTACCCGGTTCCTGGCCGAAGGCCAGTCCTTTTATTTAGTATTCGCATTAAGTCTGGTATTTGCCTGGATCATAATGGCCACAGGTCATACATTTAGTGTATCCATTCGCAAAAGTATTGAGCAAAACCTCGAAAAAATAGCGCTCTTGGAACGGGTACAAATCAGTAATCAAGCCATTGAGGAGCTGAACCGCGAATTGGAATCACGGGTTCAGGCACGCACCGAACATCTGGAAAAATTACAGGCCGATTACCAAGTGTTGTTCCAAAGCTCACACGATGCCATTATCGTATTGGAACCCTTCAGCGAACGTGTCCTCGCTGTAAACCGCAGAGCTACCGAGATTTACGGGTTAACTGAGCAGGAGTTCATCGGTCGTTCCCTGCGCGATTTTTCTCTAGACACGACCACAGGCGACCAGCTCACCCCACAGATTTTGGACTCCGACCAGGTTTTTACATTTGAGACGCACCAGAAACTGCCCAATGGCAAACAAATCCTGCTCGAGATCAGCGCCTCAGCCATTGTTTACCAGGGCAAAAAATGCATTTTAAGTATCAATCGCGACATAACGGAGTCGCGGGCCATGGAACGCATGCATCGCCAATCTGAAAAGTTACGCGCGCTAGGACAATTAACTTCAGGCATTGCCCACGACTTTAACAACCAACTCAATGGCATTTTGGGCATGGCGGAACTTCTCCAGTCAGAAATCGACAACCCAATCCAAATTGAACAAATCAACAAAATGATTCAAAGTGCGGAAAATGCAGCTCAACTCATCCAGTCTCTGCTTTCCTTTAGTCGCTTTGATAAAAAGCGCCTGCATGCCTTCGATGTGCATGTGGTTATACAGGAATCCCTGCATCTTTTTGCCCGAACCCTGCCACCGTCTATCCAATTACAAACGACTCTCGCCGCAAAAGACAGTTGGATTTTGGGCGATGCCGTTGAATTGGAGAATGCGTTCCTCAATTTATTGCTCAATGCACGCGATGCCATTGAGTCGAATGGGCGGATTCATGTTCACACCTGCAACAAAACGCTGAGCCCTGAGAAGGAGCCATTTTTGGATGCCGGCAACTACCTAAGCATCTCCTTTGAAGACAATGGCGTGGGCATGGATGAAGCCACCCAAAGTCGGATCTTTGAACCGTTCTTCACCACCAAAAGCCTGGGTATGGGCTCAGGCTTGGGTCTTTCGGCCGTTTATGGCACCGTCCAACACCATCGGGGTCATATCGCATTGCAGTCCAAGCCCGGTGAGGGTAGCTGTTTCGAATTGACTTTTCCTTTAAGCACGGAAACAACTTCGGGTCCGCTCGAAAAACCACAATTGGCAAAAGGCCAGGGCACGATCCTCATCGTGGATGATGAACCTCTGATCCGCGAGTGCTTGCAGAAGTTCGCCCAATCGTTTGGCTATGAGGCAGAGACCGCAGAGCACGGTCGAATGGCCTTGGATATGCTCCATAAAAACAGCTATGACTTGATTGCCATGGATGTTTCCATGCCCGAACTGGACGGTATTAAAACCTTAAAAGCCATCAAACAAAATCGCCCGGAGCAGAAGGTGCTCATGATTTCCGGCAACGCGCCCAGCCCTGAATTGGAACCGTTCCTGAACGATGGCAGCGTTCTGTACCAAAAGAAACCCATGAACAAGGCAACCTTTAACCTGCGCCTCCAGGAGCTTCAAGGCTTTTCGACGGTTTCGGAATAAATTCGCTTCAAAGGCTGTCCTCTTGATGGGTAAGGAGGTGTACTTATGGCCCAAAAAATGGTTCTGTGTTTATTGCTTTGTGTTGGGCTGGGTTGTGCCCAATCCTCCAAAGCCCCTTCAAAGGAGTTACTTGAAATGGCTCAAAAAGATCCCAAAGCATTGTCTGAGACCCAATGGAAAGAAGTTTTAACGCCCCAGCAATACGATGTTTGCCGACTTAAGGGTACAGAACGCGCCTTCACCGGAGACTTGTGGAACAACCACGAAGAGGGCGAATACTACTGCACTGCATGCGGCGCCCATCTCTTCCAATCCAACACCAAATTCGATAGTGGGACCGGTTGGCCATCTTTCTTCCAGCCCGCCAGCAAAACGGCCATCAAAGAAATTCGCGATACGTCTCACGGCATGATTCGCACAGAAGTCACCTGTGCCCGCTGTGATTCCCATCTGGGTCACGTCTTTGAAGATGGACCGCGCCCGACCGGCTTGCGCTATTGCATCAATTCGGCCTCACTCAAATTCGAACCTGCCAAAAACTAGGCTAACCGCTCTCCAATCAGCATGTTATACTTCGCCAAATTTCGAGGTGTAACATGCATTGGCTTGCGGAACAGTGGCTGGCTGTCACGTGGACCGAATGGCTGGGCTTCCTGACAGGTCTGGCTTGTGTTTATCTAGTCGTCAAACAAAACCCCTGGACCTGGCCGATTGGCATTCTTAATAACATCTTCTTTTTGGTCTTGTTTTGGCGCGCTCATCTGTTTGCCGATTCGCTGTTACAAATTTTCTACATGGTCATTAGCGTTTACGGACTGTGGAACTGGCTATATGGCGGGGAAAACCACAGTACTTTGGCCGTTTCAAAAGCAACACCCAAACAAATGGCGGGCTATCTGTTCTCGGTTCTAGCCACGACCTTTGGCATTTGCTGGCTTTTGAAAACTTACAGCCCGAGCACAACCCCTTGGGGCGATGCCTTCACCACCGCTTTGAGCTTAACCGCACAGTACATGATGACTCGGAAACGCATTGAAAATTGGTGGTTATGGATCACTGCCGATGTGGTCTATATTTGGCTCTACATGCACAAAAATCTGTATCTCACCGCCCTGCTTTACCTCATATTTATTGGGCTGTGTGTCCTCGGCTTGCGGGCCTGGCTGCGCGATTACGGCGAAACCCAATCCGCCCACATCGAGGGCCTACCCACATGATTCGCGGCCTGGTGGTGGGCAAATTTTATCCGCCCCATAAAGGTCACGCCTTTTTGATCGATAGTGCCCGGGCTCAAGTGGACCATTTAGATGTTTTTGTTATTTACACGGCAGACCAATGGATTCCAGGTTCTCTGCGCGCTCAATGGGTCCGAGAGCGCCACCCCGACTGTCAGATCCACGAAGTCCTCGACCATGGAGATGATGACAACTCCCAGCTTTGGGCAGAACTGACCCGCAATCGGTTGGGTTATGCACCAGATGTTGTGTTTAGTTCCGAATCCTATGGCGATTCGTACGCCTATTACCTGGGATGCCGTCATGTTTGTGTGGACCCCAAACGCCAAAACCTATCCATTTCGGCGACCCAAATCCGCAACGATCCATGGGCCCACTCGCATTTCATGGAACCTGCGGTTCGCGCATTTTTTGTGCGCCGAATCGTTTTAATCGGAGCAGAATCGACCGGTAAAACAACCCTGGCGCAGCAGCTCGCACAACATTACCAAACGTTATGGGTGCCTGAATATGGCCGGACCTTGTGGGAAGAACGCCTCAGCCGGGGTCTGGTTAGTTTTGAAAATCCAAACTGGGTTTCCGATGACTTCTTACACATCGTGAATCAGCAAATTCAATCCGAAAATGGGTTGGCGCGTCAGGCATCACGTCTTCTAATTTGTGATACCGATCCCCTCGCGACCTGTGTTTGGCATGAGCGATTTTTGGGCTTTAGTCGACCCGACCTTTACGCCAAAGCCCGGAACCTACCGCATGATTTGTATCTTCTATGCACAAGTGACACACCTTTTGTCCAAGATGGTACACGCGACGGGGAGCATATTCGCCACGCCATGCATCAACGTTTCGAACAAGTCCTCCAAGCGGTAAACGCCCCGTACTCCG
This sequence comes from Acidobacteriota bacterium, assembly GCA_020637335.1. GTDB lineage: Bacteria > Acidobacteriota > Holophagae > Acanthopleuribacterales > Acanthopleuribacteraceae > JACJWC01. The sequence goes on from JACJWC010000019.1 coordinate 62,831, forward strand.
CTTTAATAGGTTCGTGGCAAGACCGATTCACCCAGGCAACTCAAGCGATTGATGCCTGTTTAGCCAAACCTTGGCCGGCCCCAAACCACACCCTTTCCCCTCACTATCCCAACCTCTCCAAAAACATTTTTATTTAATGTCTAATTTTTTTTTGAACTTTTATTAGACACCTGCGTATCACCTTTTACCGGGTGGTTCCGGAAACTACTATTGGAGTGAAATCATGAAGTATCTTGCAGTTTTGTTGGTCAGTGGTTGGGTTCTGGCAGGTTCGGGCGCGGGCACCAAAAAAGACATCGTCGATACAGCCGTTTCCGCCGGTTCATTTGGTACTTTGGTTCAAGCGGTTCAGGCAGCAGGTTTGGTCGACACCCTCAAAGGTGAAGGGCCCTTTACCGTATTTGCGCCGAGTGATACCGCATTTGCCAAAATTCCCAAGGCGGACTTGGAAGCCCTGTTGAAGGACAAGGAAGCTTTAACCAAAGTTTTGACCTATCACGTGGTAGCTGGAAAAGTAATGGCCTCGGATGTCGTCAAATTGGAAACAGCCAAAACGGTTCAGGGCCAAGCGCTTTCCATCCATGCAAAGGACCAGGTGAAAGTAGATGGTGCCAACGTCATAAAGACAGATATTGAGTGCGCTAACGGCGTTATCCACGTCGTCGACACAGTGCTCATGCCCAAATAAAATTAGAACAAATTTAAGTCCATTAGGAGCCCAAGCAATTGGGCTCTTTTTTTGCCCGACACCTGCACTCAGCTTATTTATTCTCCGATTCTTCCGATAAGGTGAGCAAACCATGGTGATTGCAGGGAATTTGTATGACAAACGGGCCAACTCAAACCCAATTTCGCTTTCAATCGCGTTGGGTAACACAGGTTGGCGCCTTGGTCATGTTCTTTTTCCTGAGCTCGGCAGCATTTGGTCAAGAGGTTGAAAACGACCTATTAGCCTTAAAACTGGAAGATTTGTTGAATTTGGAGGTGGTATCGGCAACCCGAGGCAAAGCGGCATTGCGCGAGGCACCCGTGCCGATATCGGTGGTGCTGCACAAGGAGATTGAAACGTCCGAATTATGGGATTTACCCACCCTTTTGGCGCGCCTTCCCGAGGTAGATGTCCTGCACATTTCGCGATCCCAACCTGAAGTTTCATTGGCCGGGAAAGGGATTGTTTTTAACCGCCGGGTTCTGGTCCTGACCGATGGACGAACGGAATACAACGACGTTTTTGGGACTACTTTTTGGCAGGCGTTGGCCGTCCTCAACCCAGAAATCAAACAGGTTGAAGTTGTGCGCGGCCCTGCAAGTTCTGTGTTTGGGGCCAATGCTTTCGGAGGTGTCATCAATATCATCACCCGGGAACCGGGCAGCTCCGAAAAACAAGTTCAGCTGAGTGGCGGCACGGCAAATCAACGCGAGGGCGCTTTTGTATGGGACGGCACCCTTCAGCGTCACGGACTGCGCATCAGTGCAGGATATAACGCGGCTGACCGGCTTGGGGACCCCGTATTTTTCGAGGGTTTCAATCGGTTTTCCACGCACAACAATGTTGACGAATCATCTGATCGGCTCGGCATCACGCGCTGGTCAGTTGCCTGGCAAATGAGCCCCAATCCAGATTGGAAGCTATCGGCCCAGTGGCGCCAGGCCAATGGTTTTTTGGCCTTGTTGGCGCAGCCGGGATTACCACGCGCGCCTTGGGCGATTGAGCAATCCGGTCAATTGTTTAAGGCCCAAAATCAAGGGTGGGTCCCCGGTTCCTTGAGTTGGACCTTGTACCGCAACGAATTCCAATATGGCACCGATCTTCTGCCTGCGGCAGTTCAGCTTGAAGCGTTTAGACCCGATTTGCGAAATCCAGACGATCGTGATGGCCTGTATTTTTTTCCCTCACTGGTCCGACCCGGTCACTTTGAGGGAGTTGCCAAAACCTGGGACAGCACTTTGCAGTGGGAAGGCAGTCCGGAACGGTCCTGGAGTTGGGTCATGGGTTTGGAATACCGCTCCATCGACCATCAAGGCGATTTTTTGCCCACATCAGAGCCACAGGCACTTCGAGGCGAATCCCTGGTGGCCAATGCACACAAATCGATCCTTTCTGGTTTCGCCAATGTGCAAGGCCGCAGCACGGAGCACAAGTGGTTGTGGAATTTGGGCTTGCGTTATGACCATGATGATCAAACCGAATCGGACTGGAGCTACAATGCCAGCCTGCAATGGACACCGCAAACCGACCATCGACTGCAAATCATCCATCGACGGGCCTTCCGCGCACCCAGCATTTTTGAATTACACGCCCAGCTCTTCCTGCAGGTGCCGCACCAAAACCATGCGGTACGTTATGAAGGCAACCCGCAACTGGAGAACGAAACCATTTCAGCAACGGACTTGATTTACGATTGGTGGCATGGGAACCAGCAATGGAAAATAGAGGTTTTCCGAGAGGACTATGACAAGTTAATCGGAAACCCCGATTCAGGTATCTTAGATGAGATCGAATTTGACCCAACCACCGAGCAATTCACCACGACAACAACGTTTCAAAATTTGGCATCGGCCCACATGTGGGGTTCGCAATTAACTTGGCGTTATAAACCCAACGACGCCTGTGGTTTAAACTCCAGCCTGAGATATGCGCGGCCAGAACAGCTCAACACTCTTAGTGGCGAGCTTTTTCTGACCCCAAGATGGAAGTTCAACACGGCGTTCACTTATCAATCGCCAGGCAGATACGAATGCTACCTGGAAGCGTTATGGATAGATCGAACCCGCGATTCGGAATTGGAAGAAGAATCGCTTTCCGCCGCTTTTAGCCGGGAAAACTTGGGCGAGTCCACCTTGCTTAACGCGTCCCTGATGTGGGTTTTGCAAAAACAATGGCGATTGCGGGTCCAAGTTTGGAATCTTCTGGATGAAGATCAGCCAGATTATTTCGAGTACGATGCCGTTCTCAGCGGGGTCGGCGAGCAACGCGGCCGAATCTGGCAAGCCGGCATCCAATGGAAAATGTAGGCAAAAGCGTTCATTTTTCGGACGGCCTTTGGTGCCGAAAATTACATAATTTAATGAGGAAAAGTGGCGGTGTTGGCCCAGGTCCGACGGAGCAAAATAAAAAAAATATCCGGGCACTTATTAATCGAAAAAAAAAGGCCGATAAGTTTAGGGAAATCACTTCAAACAAGTCAACTGTCAAAACACCCGTAGTGTATTCCAATTTAACAACTTATACCTTCCCGCTTCCCAAGATGACAAGGCCCTTCCGTTTTTCCATTACGGCTAGCGCTCCTGTCAAAAAAACCTGACCCAATCAAGCGCACATGGAGAGGTGTTGTGATGCGTTTAATGATGCTTATTGCCTATTTATGGGCCCAGAATGGTTTTTCCCAAGAACAGGAGGAGCCGCCCCAAGACACAAAAGCTGAAGTTATCGATGTCTTAAATGTTGTCGTCATTTCAGGCACCCGAGCAGAGTCCAAACTGAGTGATTCACCTGTGCCCGTTTCAGTTGTTACCAACAAAGAAATCCAGAACGCGGGCCAAACCGATATTCCCGGCCTCCTGGCCAGACTGCCTGAGGTTGACCTGTTGCGGATTGGCCGCTCCCAAACCGAAGTTTCTCTTCGCGGAAAAGGGATTACTTTTAATCGACGCCTGTTGGTCCTCACAAATAACCGCACAGAATATAACGATTTGTTTGGCACTACTTTTTGGCATGCCATGGCCTTAAATCCCATGGATATCGACCGCATCGAAGTGGTGCGGGGTCCGGCCAGCGCGCTGTTCGGAGCCAACGCATTTTCCGGTGTCGTTAATATCATCACAAAATCAGCCGAAACCAATAGTCTGACATTTCAGGCCTCCGGCGGGACACACGCCAATGCCCAAGCCCAAGCCGCTTTTGAAAAAGTAACTGTAGGCAGTGGCTTTCGGGTCAGCGCCGGTTACGAGCAAGCCGATTCCTATGAATCCGATGTATTTTTCCAAGGTTTCAATCACTACTCGACTACCAATAATTTGGTCCGCAATGAGGACAGCCTGGAAATGGGCCGAATCAATGGTCAATGGGTCTGGAAACCCAACAATGAAATGATCCTCAAAACAGAAGTCGCCTATGCGGATGGCCAAATTGAGGTAATTCCGCAACCCGGCCTGCCAAGAGCGCCATGGGATGTACAAAAACTCGATTTAATCGCTGATTTCCAGTGGCAAGTTGCAGATGCCTGGTCCCTTCAATTCCTGGGCTATCGCAATGAATTTCAATACAGCACGGAGCTCTTGCCCTCTTCGACCAGCCTCACCGCCTATCGGCCCGACCCAGACAACCCAAATTCAAATGATGGTCGCTACTTTTTCCCAGCGCTCAACAATCCCGGCCTTTTTGATGGCAAAGTGGAAACCCTCGATGGCACTTTACAATTTGTTGGTGATGCGCTTTTTGGCAACCTGAAATGGGTTGCCGGTGCGGAATATCGCAAGATAGATCATCAAGGCACATTTCAACCCGAAGAAAACAGTCCGGTTGAAGGGGCGTCTTTGGTGGCGAACACGGATAAAAACATCACCTCGTTTTTCGGCAATATTACCTACCGCCTGCTATCTGACCGCTGGCTCATTGGCCTGGGGTACCGCAATGATCACGATTCCACGACTGGCGGGGATTATGGCTATACGGCCAGTCTGAATTATTACCCTCAAGAACACATGTATTTTCGACTTTCACAACGGCGTGCCTTTCGGGCACCTAGTCTGTTTGAACTCTTCAGCCAGGTAACGGTCAATGTGCCCAACCAAAACCATTCGGTCCGATTTATCGGCAATCCCGAACTGGAAAATGAGGCTATTGAGTCGATCGACCTGAGTTGGACGACCACTTACGAGGCCTGGCAAATCCAGATGGAAGTGTTCCGCGAAAAATATAAAGGGCTGATCGGAAACCCAGATTCGGGCATTTTAGAAGACATCGAATTTGATCCGGTCACCCAACAATTTACGACCACAACCACTTTCCAGAACTTGGCTGACGCGGATAGTTGGGGCGCCCAGATCGGGTTGTTTTGGCGCATTAACCCCAAGTTTCGGCTCAATAGCAACCTGCGTTATGAAAAACCAGATGGGCTCAACGACCTATCGGGTGAAACGTTTTTCACCCCGCAATGGAAAGCTGTTTTGGGCGCGACCTACCGTTTTACGGAGTTTTGGCAACTCTACATGGAAGACCTGTATGTTGGCAAAACCAAGGACGCAGAATTGGATCGCGACGATCCGTCCGCCAGTTTTACCCGCTTGAATCAGGAGTCTTACAACCTGGTCAACCTCAATTTGACCTACCAAATCCCTCGCTTCCAGAGTGTCGCCCTGTACTTTTCGGGTTGGAACATCCTGGATGACACACATGTCGCGTATTACGAATTTGACCCCGTTCTTCAAGGCGTTGGCGAAGAATTTGGCCGGGAAATCATGGGAGGAATGACATGGAAATTCTGAAAAGAATCTCGAGCCTTTTGCTATTTTTGGGCGGATCATGCTTTAGCTGGTCACAAGTCGAAGGTTTAACTGTTGCCCCTGGTTTCAGCGCGCGGGTCGTGTGTGAATCGCCTATCCTGCGTCAACCCGGCGCCATGGACATTGACCCGCTAACCGGTAAACTCTACGTGGACAATACGCTGGGTGACAATGGGCCGGGCGTTGTTCCAGGCCATATCATCGGCATTGATCCGGCCAGTGGCACTGTGGATGCCAAGCCGCTGATTGCGGTCAGCAACGGGTTCACCCTGAAATTTGCGCCAGACGGAACTCTGTACTTTGCTGTTCGTAACTTTTTAATCGCCAAGTGGGATCGGACCAAAAACCAGTTCCGAAAATTCGCCATTATCCCCGGTGGCCGCGGCATTTCCATTCTGCCCGATGGCTTCTTATTGGTCGGCGAAGGCAGCTATGGCCCTCCCGGTCTGTTTCCCGATTCCCTTTTACGGGTAGATCCCTTTGATGGTTATTTCGCGCCAGTGTTCCTGCCGGAGGAAGCGACCCAATTTACTGGCACCCTTTACAATGCGCTCTCCTCGGTAGGCTTTGATGGGCAAGGCCGAATCTGGGCTTCGTATAAAGGCGGTCAAATCATTCGCAAAAACCTGGACGGAAGTTATGAGGAGATCAATACCCGCCACGATTTTATCGGCGGCCTGAACGAACCTCCGCTCTACAGCGTGCAAGGCTTACTGCTTCAATACGATAATGCGGGCGGAAAACTGTTTGCAGCGGTGGGCGACAAGGTCAGCTTAGTCGCATTTGGGCCAGCCATCACACCCAGTTTGGTGTCCACGGCCGGCGTTTGTTCCGACGGGAAAACCATCTATTTATCCGGTGACTTCAACAAAATTATCGGGATAACCGCCAATACCAGCAATTTAACCTCCACATTTGAAACTAATTTTGGCAACGGTACCTTGACCGGAACAATTACCGATGAAACGACCAATGAACCGGTTGGCGATGCACAGGTGGATCTGGCCAATGGCCTCAAAACCCAAACAGACAGCAATGGGAATTTTCAGTTTGATCAGCTACCTGCTGGCTTATATGAAATGACCATCTCCAAATCCGGTTATTTAAAGTCCTACGCCACCTTCTCCATCGAGGGCGGAAGCCAACTCAATTTGGAAGCGAAGGCAACGACTGGTCTTCCGACCTGGTTAGCGCCGGGCCTCGAAGCGATTGTCTGGGCAGGTCCTGAGGAAGGGATCGTTGGTTCCTCGGATGCACGCGAAGATTTTGAGGGCAACATCTTTTCGATGAATATCGATGGGGCCAACATCACCAAGCATTATCGCGACCCGCAAACGGGACTCCTAACCCACAGCTATGTGTTTGCCTATGGCGCCGGTCTGGCCGGGGCATGGACCATAGACAGTGATCTAGCAGGCAATGTGTTCTGCTCCAATGGCAATGATGGTGTCTTCAAATTACCGCCGCTGGAAAACGAAGAACCCAATCAACTCACCGCCAACCCCAACGACCCGACTATCGTGACCAACCAATACGGATCGCGCATGGATATCGCGACGGCACGCGATGTCGACGGGGTGACCATTCTCGCCGATGGGAAAACGCTCATTATGTCCTCAGGATCAGGTGGGAACGCGACTCTCCCGTGTTTACCCGAGGGATCCATTAACACCCTGCTCAAAATGGACACGCAGTCTTCTGGCTGTCCGGTGATCATCTCGCATGGGGCAACCTGTGCGGAAGGCGAAACGCTGTTCAACAATCCGGACATTATGCGCAGGGCCGGAAATGAACATGTCCTTGTCGCCAATCGCGGCGGGAACGTTGCACGTGTTCGCTTAAATGATGGTTGTATCGATTGGTTCATGAAGGGCGATGGTGGGGGCGTTGAACGCCGTCGATTAGGCTCTTATACCGCGCCAAGCCAAGACCCTCTGGGAACCATTTTCCTGCGGGGCTCGCGATTTGAGCCCTCGGATATGGTGATCCGTATGGTCGATGATCAAGGCCGTTTGTACCAAGTCGTCGGCGGGACACGCCAAGATTGGGGTGGTCTAGCCTGGCCGGATGCCTCTGCCAACCAATTCATTTATTGTGATGGGCCGGTGCTGGTCCTGGTTCGTTCCATTGACGGCCGCCCCATCTCGCAAGTCGTACAAGAAAGTGTAACGCCAGAGTGATCAGTAAAGGAGGGGTCAAAAACCCCTCCAATTGATCTTACACCTCAAGCATTAACAGGATGTCAATGGGCACCGCAAGCTTGATTTCCGCCGAATCGGTCAGGGCCGCGCGCGGATTCTATGAACGGCCGATGTTAAACAATATGGTTTCAACCAGTTCCTTGACCTTAAAAGGTTTGGAAATATAGTCGTTCATGCCATGTTCCAAAGCCTCTTCGCGATCACCGGAAAGGGCATTCGCAGTCATGGCAATTATGGGCAAATGCTCCAATTTCATGACCGTCCGAATGTGTTGGGTGGCCTTGTAACCATCCATTTCTGGCATCTGAATATCCATCAGGACAGCATCGAACGGTCCTTCCTCTTCCAACATTTGAATCGCACGAATGCCGTTGGCAGCGACCCACACGGCTGCCCCTTCGCCCATCAGGATCTTCCGGGCCACCAGTTGGTTAACGGCATTGTCTTCAGTCAGAAGAATACGCAATCCGGCTAGGGGTTGGGGCTCCGAATCGGCATAAGCAGGAATTTCCGCAGGAGAACCCAATAAATCCTCAGACAGGACACTGCTGACCCCACTTGGTAAAACCGGTTTGCTAATCAATCTCACACTTAGTTCCTGAATAGCCCGCTTCTGTACAAACTCCCGGGTGGCGTGCTGGGAATGCAAAAGAACCAATGGAAAGGGCGGAGACCATTTTTCCCGAATGGCATTAAACCAGGCTAAACAGGACAATTCACCAACGTGGCAATCGACCAGCACAATATCTACTGATTCCTGCGCAACCAACGCGTCAGCTGGATCTTGACTATTGGATAGAAGCACCTCAAACCCGAGCCCTGTTAACAAGCGGCAGGTTGATTGTTGAGAGGTAAGGTAGGGATCCACCAACAGGGCCCGCTTACCCTCAAAGCGATTGCCAAGACTTGTGGGTTTGCCCTCGCAAAAAACAAAGGGCAAATCGAAATAGAATCGACTGCCAAAGCCCACCTGACTTTGGACCGCCAACTGACCTCCCATGAGTTGAACCAATCGCTGGGTAATGGCCAAACCGAGCCCGGTTCCGCCGAAACGACGCGTTGTCGAGTTTTCGGCCTGAGAAAAGGCGTCAAAAATTTTATCCAAATGGTCGGATTCAATACCAATCCCGGTGTCCTCGACAATAAAACGCACCTGCACGCCATCATTCAGTTGCGCCAGTAATTCAACTTGGACCAGAACATGACCTTTAGTCGTGAATTTCAATGCGTTGCCCGCCAAATTGAGCAGGATTTGTTGCAGGCGAATAGAGTCTCCCTGAAGCGCATTGAGCAGGCGGGGATCCAAATCAAAGATCAGGTCAACCGGTTTATCCTGAAGCACAACACCCAGTACATTGCTTAAATTGGCCAAAACGGATTCCATTTGGAAAGGATGGTCCTCCATCTCCATTTTTCCCGCTTCAATTTTGGAGAAATCCAAAATGTCATTGAGGATATGCAGCAGGGTTTCTGCAGCGCTTAAGGTTTTCGCTACGTATTCACTTTGCTCCTGATCCAGATTCATTTTTTTGAGCAGGTAAAGCAGGCCAATAATGGCATTCATCGGCGTGCGGATCTCATGGCTCATATTGGCCAGGAAATAGGATTTGGCGCGAGAGGCCTCTTCCGCCTTGGTCTTGGCGATTTGCAGGCTGCGCTCGTACTCCTTCCGTTCCGTAATTCGGCTGATTTGGGCGATGAAATACTTCAACTCATTTTGTGCATCGACCACGCCAGAAACGGCCAACAAAACCCATTCGATGTGTCCATCGGAATGGAAATAGCGCTTTTCCATTTGATACGCGTTGCGTTTGCGTTCAATGACTTCCAAAACCAGAGCCAGGTCGGCATCCAGATCGTGGGGATGGGTGATTTCCTGAAAGGTTTTGGCCAATAGGGTTTCAGGGTCATAACCCACAATGTCGCAAAGGGCCCGATTGACCTGGACAAATTTGCCCTCACGGGACACGATGGCCATCCCAATCGCGGCGTAATCAAAAGCGTTGCGAAACTTTTGTTCGGCCTCCATGAGCGCGTTTTCCCGTTCAATGCGTTCGGTAATATCTTCATTGGTCCCGACCAACCAACGTTCGTCACCTTCAGTCCGCAGAATGGCACGCGCTTGAATAATGCGAATGCCCTGCGGGTGTCGGATACGGTAAACATTTTCTAAAGCTTGGCCAGTCTCTATAGTGAGCGCAACAGATTCACGCGCCTTTTCCAGGTCCTCAGGCACGACACTTGCCGTCCATACCGCCTCGTTGGGACTGACATCGGGATGAATGCCAAAAATGCGGAATACATTCTCGTCCCACTGCAGCCGATTGGTTTCAATTTCCCATTCCCAAACGCCTACGTTGGCTGCTTGGGTCGCCAATTTGAGTCGCGTTTCACTTTCGCGAATACGCCGACTTTCCTGGTATAACTTTCGCGCCAATTCTTTCTGGCGCTTTTGCAGCAACAACAAACCAAAAAATCCAAGCAGAAAAATGGCAGAGAACACCGCTAATTGCTGTTTAAACTCGAGCCGCCTAAATTTGAGGACCTCGGCAGTGCTCCGACCCATGGCTGACAAAACGGGTGCTTCTTGCCCAATCCTAGGCTCCAGAATCTGGATGCTTACTAGGGTCGCTGGCGTTAAGGGCGAAAACACACGAATCTCATCGTTTGTTGGGTTGGCCAATAGGCCAGTTTTAGACCACTCCACCATTTGGCCTTCTAACAAACGGTTCGGCGGCAGGGACAAAATGCCGAACTCAGAAGGTACCCCTATGGCTGACAAAACATCCGGATGGTGTTTTACTGAGCGCAGTGTTTCTTCCAAATCCATACGATCCCACTCCAGCACTACAAGATGAGGGATTCCTAAGGTTTGAGTTCGTGCAAGATAAATTTGGAGGTTTGCGTCCTTTTCCACCCCAAAAATGAAATCGCCCAGAGCAGATCGATTCCAAACCCGATTGAACCATTCTGTTTTTGACCACCGAATTTCTGAATCCGGATTACTGCACACTAAAATTTGGCCATCACTAGCGTAAATACACGCACTCTTTAATTGAGGAACCAACTGGACCAATGCCGCTAAAGCCTTTTGGTTTAAGGATTCGGGTGTTGTGGTTTCGATTTGCGCAAACACCCGATTAAAGGTACGCGTTTGATTGTGGAAAACTTGGTTAACCGCATGGTTTTGCGCGTTAAGGCGCTCCTGTTCACGGCCCAGGGTACCTTTTACCGCGCTGTTCCAATTACGGCCCAATGCCGCAAAAACCAGGACCAACAAGAAAAAAAACAAAAGCCAAAAACCGCGAAGTGATCGCGATTGGATAAGTCTGTTGGGCAAAGGGCCTCCTCAGATCCCCATCGTCAAATCAAAAGAAATTCATTAGGTTGTAGAAAGACCTCGATAACTATTTGGTTAATGAAGCGTGCAGATTATTGTCAACAATAGACTGCAACGTTCCACGCCTTAATGCGTAAGCATTTAGGACTCAACCCATCGCGGAGGATCCAATGTTTAGCGTTCCAGCACTTGTCCTAGCTCTGTTTATTTTCCCAGGTGACATTCCGGATTACATTCAAAAGGCCGTGAGCAATCCGGCGCGTCTGGAAAGTGATCGCAGCCGAGACGCCAACCGAAAGCCCCAGGAAATCCTGACATTTGTCGGTGTTAAACCGGGCGACAAGGTCGTTGATCTCTCCGGCGGGACCGGATATTACACCGCCATCCTGGATGGTTTGGTCGGTGAAAAAGGTCACGTCTATCTGCACAACGTACCGTTCGTTTTGGAGAAATTTTCGGCTAATTTTGGACCGGGCAGTGAATTTGAAACCAAAAGCAAGTCCTGGCAGCACGTGACCCGAATCAACGCGCCTTTTGATGAGCCGCAATTGCCCAAAGACCTGGATATGGCCATGATGGTGCTCTTTTATCACGACACCATTTGGCAGGGCGCCGATCGGCAAAAAATGAATCGCGCCATCTTCGAAGCCCTCAAACCGGGTGGCGTTTTTGTGGTTATTGACCATGTGGCGGAATCGGGTAGCGAGGCGCGTGATGTTCAGACCTTGCATCGCATCGACCCCACTTTTGTCAAAAAAGAGATCATGGCCGCCGGTTTTGAATTTGTAGCGGAATCCGAGCTGTTACGTCACCCAGAAGATGGTCACGACTACAATGTCTTTCGCGACTATCAAACGAACCGAGACCATACCGACCGGTTCGTTTTCAAGTTTAGAAAACCTAAAGAATAATCCAGGCAAAAGTTAGTGAAATGCCCCCCAAAGTCGGGTCTCACTAACTGCACTATTTGCGTTTCGGCAATCGGCTTTGGGGCGCCTGGACAATGGCTAGTCCAATGAACCGCGCACAAGAATGTCCAATTCCTGGCGCCGGTGGCGGCTAATCGGCAGGTTCTGGCCAGTTCTGAGCAGGACCGAAAAACGGCCCGCCTGTTTCTTCACCTCGCGGATCCACAACTTACCGACCAGAAAACGCCGATGGATACGCAAAAAGGGTAAATGACGCAACGCCTCTTCAAATTCAGCCAAAGTACCCCGTACCCAGACCGTTTCCGGCTCCAGGTGAACGGCCACATAGTTTCCTTCAGCCGCCAAATAGACCACTTCTTCTGGCTTCATCCAGAGCGACCGGGCGCCATCGCGAATTTGCCAACCCGATTGGCCGGCCGCGTTTATGGACATGCGGATGGCCGCGTTGCCCATTTCGGCCCGATCCATTGCCGTTTGGATGCGTTGCAGGGTTTCGCGAAAGCGGGCACGGCGAAAGGGTTTGACCAGATAATCGAGGGCTGCCTGATCGTAGGCATCGACGCCGTATTGGCGATGGGCTGTGACCATCACGGTGACCGGCCGATCGGACTTGGGCAATAATCGCAACCAGTTCAAGCCGTCCTGGCCGGGCATTTCAATGTCCAAGAACACAATTTGTGGCCACTTGGATTGCAAAATTGACTGGGCTTCTGCAGCATTGGACGCCTCCTGAATGGCAACATCCGCCCACTCGGCCCGAAGCAGGAAAATCAAGTTGTCACGGGCCGGTTTTTCATCATCGACCACCAATACGCGCCACGTCATGCCAACCCCCGAACTGGAACCCGAATAGTGACAGAAAAGCCAAAAGGAATCGGATCAGCCGACAACCATGCACCTTCGCCATAAGCCCGCTCGAGCCGATCACGGGTGAGTTGCAAACCCAATCCGTGTCCTTGGTAGCCGTTTTCGGGTTTGGATTCATGCAGGTTTTGAAGCTGAATGGTCAGACCCAAATCGCTGATCGAACAGGCCAAACGTACCTGACACTGTCCGGGAATTTGACTGCCGTGGGTCAGGATATTTTCCACCAGATTCAACATCAGCAAACTCGGCACTTCGATCGGGTTGGTATCCGCTTCCATTCGGGTTTCGATGCTTAAACGTTCACCAAAACGCAGGCGCATGATTTCCAAAACCCGTTCTACCAAGCTGAATTCCTCCTGCAAGGACCAGAACAACGGCAAGTCAGGTTTCAATAATCCATCCATAATTTCAGAGAGCGCCAGCAGCATTTCTTCTGCCGCTTCGTACCGGCCTGTTCGAACAAATGAAATCGCGCCATTCAGCGCGTTAAACAGGAAATGGGGATTGAGCTTGTCTCTGAGCTGTTGCATTTTGGACTGCTCCAACTGGTGGCGCAGTTGGGCCAACTGGATGCGCTGTTTGTGACGGTCTTGCACGTTAGCCATTAACAACGCCCCCACATTGATGGCCCCAAAACTCACACTCGCGACCAGGACCTGACTCAATTTAGGCTGACTGAGAACGTGCAAAATCGTTACGCCATCCGGTCGCCAAAAGGCCAGTTCAAATGGCAAAGCCAAAACGGTCGTAACGGCATACCAGACAACCAAAAGCCCAAGCGTCTGAGCCACCCAAGCCCACAGACGCTGCACCCGGTAGGCCAATTGCCAGCCCCTTTGAAAAAAAATCGGGGTCAACAATGCGTAAGGCAAAAAACTGAGCGATAAGCGCGACCAAAACCCGAAAAACCCATAGTAATTGGCTGCAGGCACGGAAAACCCAACATAAAAAGCGCTGATTAATAAAGCAAAAAGGGACCAGCTGGCTAGGCTGATCCCGAGCCATCGAAATAAGTTGAAATTCATGTTTGGGTCCAAAGCCTCAGGACTTATTACGCTGAACGGATGAAAAGGTCTCTGCTATTTTGCGGCCGATTGGGCGCCTGAGGCCAGGCGTTCGTACTGGACTTTTTGGAACTTAAACCAATTGGCCCCGTGATCGAGCGAGAGATCGGCAATCATGAGCGGGCGATTTTCATCGCTAAAATCCAACTGAATTCTGAAAGCCAGTTCCTTGCCGGATGAGCCCACAAACCAGGTTTTGCGTTCCACATTGGTTAAGGTCAAAACCTTGCCTTGCAGTGTCCCTTCCTGAATATCCATCAAACCAGTTACGGCATCGGTGCTGGCTTTGCGATAGACTTGTCGAACCGAATCATAGCTGTAAAGCACCACCAGCGGAAAACGGCTTGCCGCTGTGAGAATGGTGGTTTCCTCTTGAATGAGCTTGCCATCCAACTTGATCTCGACCTGGGACTCACTCGTCCCCACCAATTGATACGTTTCACTTTCATCAATTTGATAAAAGGACAAACGCCAATTGCCTTCCAAAGATTTCAATAGCGCCAGTGGGTCCGCACTTTCACTTGGCCCATGCCACAGGGCTAGACACATCAATACCATCATGATTAACCTCCAGTTACCCCTCTTGGGGTTCATAAAACCCTACGGCTGGATCAAACCCCACGCTTGTGATTTGGGATGAATGGTTTGCCAGATGCAGTGAATGGCGTGGCGTGGCCCGTCAAGCCGGCATTAACCGACACGCTCACTGACAGAAAACCTGGGTTATTGGAGACTTTTCTGCGACAACACCTGGCTTAACACGTGTGATAGCTCTTGGATTTTGTAGGGCTTGGGTAGTAGGCCAACAAATCCAAAATCGCGGTAATGGGACAGCGCGCCCTTGGTGGAATAGCCACTGGTCACAATCACCTTGGCTTGGGGAAATTCGGCAAGTAGGCGACCGATTGTTTCCTCGCCGCCCAATCCGCCTTTGATGGTCCAGTCCATGATCACCACATCAAACGGTTTTCCATTCTGGGCGGACCGGCGATAAGCCTCAATCGCTTGGCTGCCTTCTGCCACACTTTCAGAGGAGTAACCAATATGCTGCAGAATTTCGCTTAAGGTTGAACGGATCAAATCTTCGTCGTCCATAATCAGCACATGACCCGTACCGCGTTTAATTTGTTGCTCCAGTTTACGCACCTTACGTTCCGCTGAAGCGGGCAGAAAGATGGAGAAACTGGCGCCCGAGGCGACCTCATCCAAACGAATAACGCCGCCATGCTGTTCAACGATGGAGTGGCATGAAGCCAGACCCAATCCTGACCCTTCTGCCTTGGTAGAGAAAAACGGATCAAAAACCTTGCTGCGCAACGCTTCCGGAATACCAGGCCCATTGTCCTGAACCTGAATTTGCACATAGCGACCGGCCGGCAGATCCAAGCCGTTGGACTCGGCCAGAACCAGTAGTTTTCCCAGAACGTGGATGTGGCCCGAATTGTTCATGGCTTGGCAAGAATTAATCACAAGATTGTTGAGCACCAAATGGATCTGACCTTTGTCCGCAAGCACCATTGGCAAGTCGGGATCAAAGTCGAATTGGACGGTAACCGAGGTCCCGTGTAGGGAAAAGATGACCGCTGCTTCAACAACAGGTTCCAAGCAGAGCAACTCCTTTACCGGTTGGCCACCCTTGGCGAAGGTTAATAATTGGGTAGTCAATGCCCGTGCAGTAGAAGCGGCCTCTGCAATGCCCTCCAGATATTGTGCAAGCTTTGGCTCATTTTGATATTGATGGCCCGCCAACTGGGCATTGCCCAAAATTCCGGACAAAATATTGTTGAAATCGTGGGCTAACCCGCCAGCCAAGACTCCCAAACTATCCAGTTTTTGGGAGCGAAAAAGTTCAGCTTCCATGCGCGATTCTTTTTCAATATTACGCAAAATGAACAGGAACCCACTGGGTTGACCCGATGCGTCCTGAATGGGCGAGCCAGATAAATGGACCAAAATCGAACGTCCTTCAGCGCCAACCAGTTGGGCCTTTAATCGCTCCTCCGGTTTCTCGATTAGGCGCCGCTTGAGGTCTGGCGAACTCAACTTCAAGGGCTGATGGGTCCGCGTATCCAACAGGTGTACAACGGAATCCACCGGCTGGCCTATCACACCCTCCGATTTGCCGAGTAAAATCAGTGCCTCGCGATTTAGCATTTGGACGGAATCCTCAGGGTCCAATCGCAATACACCATCATTGAGTGCTTTTAGAGTAGTGGCCAAATTTTCCTTTTCGCTGTGCAGAGCCGCCTCAACCGAAGCCCGTTCCAAAATCTCCTGTTGTAACTGCAGATTTGCTTTACGAATGTCTTCAACGCGTTCGGAAACACGTTGTTCCAATTCCAGGTTCCGAACGCGCAAACGATGCACGCGCCAACGCACGGTAAGCCAAATCAATGCAATCAAGCCCAAGGCATAGGCGGCAAACGCCCATTGACTTAAAAAGAGAGGTGGTTTAACCCGAAAGGAGAATCGGGTGGCGTGATCCGGCCAATCCTGAAAAATGAACCGCGCCTGGGCAACAAATTGATATTGGCCAGCCGGCAGATTGGTGTACTGAACAAAATTTCCGTCCAAGTGCTTAAACGATTGATCGAATCCCTCCAATTTGTAACGCATCTCCACATGGGAGGTATTGCGAAAGACTGGGGTTGATAATCGAAACTGGACATGATTGTTGGCATGGTCAAAAACGACGGGCTCGTTAGGGAAAAAAAGATGGTTATCAGCGGTAATCAGTTCCACTAGGTAAGGCGTCAACACCTGGTTCTTAAAGGGTTCTTGGGACATTTCTCGTTTTACCAAACCCCCAATTCCGCCAAACCATAAATTGCCTTCTTGGTCTTCCAAAATGGAGCGCATATTACACTCCGTCATCGCAAAACCCATTTCGCGGTTGTAGCAATTCATAGTGTTGCCGTCATCGCGGTAAAGGCCCTGACTGGTCCCAATCCACAAAACACCTTGCCGGTCGCGAAATATATCCCAAACCGGGATTTTTAAATCAAAAACGGGGGTAATAGCCCGACCATCAAAACAGAAAGCACCTTCCTTGCTCGGCATCAAAAAGTCGCCATTAGCCTGTTTCACGATTCCCAACAGCCCATCCGCGTTGGAAAGATCAGATTTAACTGGTAACCAGGTGGTCCCTTCAAGGCGAAACAGTCCATGGCCATTGGTCGCCGCATAAATAAACCCATCGCGATGTTGCTGACAACCCCACAATGAGGCAAAACCATTGCCCAAGTTATAGCTGATTTCCGCGACCTCTTGGCCCTGAATTCGGAAAATATGGCGATAACCGGTCAGCAGAATGCTGCCATCCGTTTGCGGCGAAATTTGGCGAACATACGTATCCCCAACCTTTTCCGTAATCGCGTTGGCCACTAATTGATTGCCCCGGATGATCATCAGACCTTTGCGCGTTCCGACCCAAATTTCGTCACCCACAGAACGCAAAGTGTTGACCTCGTTAAAACGCGCCTGAGGATCCATTGGAAATTGTAAAAATTGGTCCTGATCCTGATAAAAAAGCCCGCTCTGCTTGCTACCGACCCAAATTCGGCCGGATGTATCCTGAGCCAATCCGCGCAGGTATGGATCCGACAGGCCATCCTGCTGATCATAGTTCAGGAAATGATGGTGGCTGATAATGACCAGCCCATCGCTGGAGCCAATAAAAAGAGTACCTTCCTGATCCACATAAACGCAGTTGCTGCGCGAGGTTGTGCGCGGGTCCTTGCCCGACCAATACGGCTTAAATTGATTGCCTTCAAATAAAACTATTCCGCCGCCGCCTTCAATCGTGCTGATCCACGTTTTTGTGTCCGTTTCGCGAAAGAAACTGAGCACCGGGCAATAATCAAACGCCTGGTTAAACGATGCGGAACGTTCAGGCTCACCGCGAATGTATAAACCGCGACTGGTGCCGACCCATAATTGGCCGGGTCCGGGCACGGATATCGCCCGGACGGTATTGCTCGGCAGACCATTTTCTTCCGTTAAATGTTCGATGATCTGACCCGACCGCCAAACGTAAAGACCTGATGTTTCACTGCCCAAATACAAGGTGCCATTCACATCTCCAGCCAGGGAGACCAGGTCCGGACCTAAGCCCAAGGTTCGGCTGTCAAAGTGTTCAATCGCCCGCGTCTCCGGATCGACTATGTAAAATCCACCGTCCTTTTCCAAGGCCACCACGACCCGACCATCGGGGATTTGAATCATTTCATTGATGTTCGCGTTCGAATCGGGGTCAGCCACGGGAATCCATTTGACCGAATCAAAATGCAGTTCCCAAATCCCTTTTGAGAAATCCGAGACCCAGAAAACATCCGGCTTCACTTCCAGAATGCGGTGGACAAGGGAAAAGGGGTAATTCGTTCCCGAATAATAGGTTTTGATATTGGTGCCATCATAGCGAACCAAGCCACTGCCTGTTGTCATCCACAAAAAACCGCGGTGGTCCCGAAGAATGGTCGTCACATTGGATTGCGGCAAACCATCGTCAGTCGTCACCCATTTTTGCGGGTGGGTAGATGCCCACATGCACATACAGCCGAGCCAACACCCATTCATCCAGAACATGAATTTCCGGATGATGCGAATCGCTTCTTCCTTATGAAAAAATTCCAATCCGGCAGCTCCCCTTCCGCGGTGGGCCTCTCTGGCTATTATCGGAGTAATTGCCCACAACTTAATGGCATCACTTTGCAAGTTCCTTTATTTCGAGCCAGCCCAACCTGGTGCATAATCTTGGCTATGGACTCAAAGGCATCGATTCTGCAAAACCATCTCAGCACCCACCGCAGTCGTTGTAACGCGCTGTTTCATCAAGCGCGTCACGCCTATCCGCGCTTGGACGGCAATGCCTTCGGCCAATGGTTAGTCGAAACGCTTGCTCCCCTGCTAGATCAAACCCAACCCCCATTTTCCGAAGCTGCGATTGATGGCCTGTATTTATTGGGGTTAGAGCTATTTGCGCGCGATTACGCCGGGCCAAACGCGCAGGGCGAAGAATCCAAACGGCTGTTCCTAGACCTACTCCCCCATTTGTCTCGGGCCGTGAATGATGATCCTGAACATGTGCCGGCTGAATTGTTTAATGCCCTGCACCAGCTACGCCTATACGATGCCGATTTATCGGGGTTTTGCCAGCGGCTCGCAAAAATTGGACCCCAACTGGATTCAGCAGCCAACCTTCGCGCCATGGCGCTGGTCACCGCTTGGCGATCCGGGTTGGCCCAATTCCGCACGGCTAGCCTCGATCTTATGGAGAATCTGCCCGCAAAATGGTTGTTGCCCCTCTTTCAGGACAAACCTGTCGAAGCCGAATGGCACCAATGCATCAGCCAATTGCGCAAAAATCGCTGGTACCATCCAGACAAACCACTCGAAAAACAGCCCCAGTTCCGACTCTTGGGCGGGTTTAGCGGATTCGGCGGTCCCTTTAAAAGTCCACCGTTGGTTGCTTTCGACCAAGACCACTTTTGGGCGACGGATGGGCACCAAACCTTCACCTTATTTTTTGATGCTTTTGGCGCAACCCTGGTCAACAGCGCCACAGCTTTCCCCAAATCCAATAACCACCACTCTGATTGGACCGTAAGACCAGATAGCCAAACCGTTCGATTCCGCGACAAAACAATGGATATCTCCCAACGGCCGCCCATTCAGGATTGGGCCAGCGATGCCCACACCTGTCTGTTGGTTTCTCCCTTTAGCCATGACATCCTCATCATCCCCGCCCGTTAAACCCTTAAGCCCAACCGCGCTTACTACTGCCTGGCAATCGGCCTGGCCGCATGCGCTGTCCCTGTGGAGTAAATTTACCCAATTGTCCGAGCCGCGTTGGTGTTGGTCGGAGTCCGAAGAAAAAGAGCAAGGATTGCAGAGCAGCTTCGCCATGATCCGCCTCAACGATCAAGCCGTAGTTGTTAGCCTGCGCCAGGTTCAAACCATGGGTTTGGAAGATTACCCACTGGAAGTATTAGGCCACGAAATCGGCCATCACGTTTTTTGTCCGGGTGATCTCACGGAACACGGCCTGATGCTAGCGGCCATCCTGCGCCAAATCAAAGGCTTCGAAAATGCGGCTGGCCTGATTGCAAACCTGTTTTCCGATTTGCTCATTAATGACCGACTCGTTCGACAGGCCCAGGCCCGCATGCACGAGATTTATCAGAAATTAATGGCGCGCAATCCCCAGGCCGATCCGCTTTGGTCCCTGTACATGCGTATTTATGAGATCCTGTGGGCCCTTCCACGCCAAACCCTGTGTGCCGAAAAATGCAGCGACGAGATGGAGGGCGATGCCCAGTTGGGCGCCCGCCTGGTCCGTGTCTATAGCCGAGAAGCCATTCGCGGCGCAGGACTGTTTGCAGCTATGTGTTTTCCCTACCTGGCCAAAAACCAGGGCAAAACGACCCAGAAAATTTTGGAAGGCTGGTTGGATACCCAGGCCGCCGGGGAAGGCGATAGCATTCCCGGTGGATTGGTGGCCGTCAATCCCGAGGAATTGGACACCGGCCATCCGGCGCTGGATCCACGGCTCAACCCGATCCCACCCGCACAACAATCTGATGCCGACCAAGTGGAACCCGACCCTCAATCCAATCGCAGCAATCCCGAACAGCAGTGCCGCGAACCGTTCGAATTGGGCGCAATCCTGCGCGCCATGGGCTTGAAGTGGGATGATCATGACGTTGCCGCACGTTACTACAAAGAACGGGCCCTACCGCATCTCGTACCTTTTCCCCAGCAAATCAAACCAGAAACCGAAGAACCGCAAATGGAGGGCCTAGAACCGTGGGACATCGGCTCGCCCTTTGAAGAAGCGGACTGGTTTCAATCCGTATTAATTTCGCCACATCCCGTGCCCGGCATCACCACCGTCAAACGGGTGTATGGCAAAGTTCAAGGTGCCAACCCCCAAAAAATCCCGCTGGACCTAGACTTGTACATCGATTGTTCAGGTAGCATGCCCAACCCCATTCGCAATACCTCCTACCTGGCCCTGGCCGGTGCGATCATGGTCCTTTCCGCCCTGCGCGTAGGGGCGCGCGTCCAAGCCACCTTGTGGTCCGGTCCACGCCAGTTCGACACCACGTTCGGCTTCATCTCGGATGAGAAGCGCTTGATGCGCGTGTTAACCGGATTCTTTGGCGGCGGAACGGCCTTTCCCTTACATATTTTGCGTGACACCTACGAAAAACGAACGTCAAAAGATCGGCCCGCCCATATCCTGGTCATCTCGGATGAAGGCGTTGACACCTTATTCAACCGAGACGAAAAAGGCCAAGCCGGAGAAGAAATCGCCCAAATGGCGTTGGCGAATGCGCGTGGTGGTTGTAGTCTTGTTTTGAACCTGTACCGCGATTGGCAAAAAATAAACGCATTGCAAAAGGCAAACAGCATGGGAATGGACATTTACCCCATCAAGGGTTGGCCCGAATTGGAAGCATTCGCACGTGCTTTCAGCAAAAAATTGTACGAGGAACCGCGATGACGCGCCGCGAAGGGCCACCCCTGGCGGACCTGCTCAACCGCATGGTCGCTACGCCTGCCGATTTCCTGCGCGAAATCCCTTTGAACCCCAAATTGGGCGATTTTAATATCCTCGCCCTCATCAATGACCTCTTTCTGCACATCGATGGAACGCCATTAAAAGCGCATGAAACCGGTATATTTATCTTTAAAAAGCAGGCTGTTGCAGCCTACCGCAACCACATGCGGCTGGCTGCATTTACCGCCTGGCTGCTGTTTGAACCGCTGGGCCACCAACCCGGTCTTTTCCGGCAACATCTCATCGAATGGCTGAGCAAAGGTCTGGCCGAATTGGGCCATTGGGTAACACCTGAACAAGTTCGCCTGGAGTCCGATCGCCGCGAAGAATTCGTACGCCTCTGCCTGCGCGCTCTGGGTCTGCGACCAGCCGGTGAATCCATTCACCAAGCAGAAGACCGTTTGTCCACCCTGGACTCGGCGGAACGGGCCAGAACCGTGGAAAAGGCGCGCTTGGCCGAGCAACGCGCTCGCGAAATCCGCGAGGCCATGGCGCGTAAACGGGCCCAGGAAGCCGCTGCCACTTATGGAAGAGAATAAATGCAAGATCTGCCCTGTACGGAATCCGAACGCTACCCGTGGCTGACCGAACCGGCCAAAAGAAACCTATTGCGCATGCTGGAGAGTGTGCATGCGCCCACATTCAACCACCAATGCGGAGATCGGCTCGACCCCAAAACCCGCGAACAGTGTGCTGAATTTGAGAAGAGTCTGGCAGGACCGCTCCATCGGCCAAGTGAACCAGAGCCTGCATGGCTGAACGCATTTCAGACCCGATGTGTGGAACATGTCCCCATTTACCGCCAGCTGGGCCGCGGAGCGACACGCTTTTCCGAACTGCCAACGGTTGGCCGCAAGGACCTCTACGACCAACCTTGGGCTTTTGTCCCCGATAATCAACCGTTAGACGATTTAATGGTTTATTTTACCTCCGGCACAACCGGTCGCCACCTGGACATCCTATCCCATCCTTATGTTTCCACCTGTTATTTGATCCTGCTCAAGAAAGTCCTGGCCGAATTTGGCATTCGTTTAAAATCAGGACCCGACCAAGTCGTCATTGCCTTGGTTTGTGCCCAGAAATCGACCTATACCTACGCATCGGTTTCCGGCTACCTGGACGGCGCCGGTTTTATCAAAATCAACCTGAATTCAAGCGACTGGCCCGAACCCGAAGCGATCGGCGCTTATCTCCGAGATATGAATCCGCAAATCATTTCGGGCGACCCCTTGGCTCTGGCCCACTTACGCCATGTGGCACCAGCGTTGAGACCGGATGCGTTGGTCAGTAGCGCCATGACCTTAAGCGAGCCATTTGCACAAGCATTGACCAAAACCTTTGAGTGTCCGGTTTTGAATGTGTATTCCATGAACGAATGCCGCTTGCTTGCGTACCAATCACAGCAAGGCTTCCGTTTAGCCAGTCCGGATGTTTACATGGAAATAATGGATCCCGACCAAGATCAGGTGCTCCAGCCGGGCCAGTGGGGCGAATTGGTGGTCACCTGTCCGCGCAACCCGTTCCTGCCTTTACTGCGTTATCGCACCGGTGATTTTGGTCGGCTGCAGCCATCCGACTCCGGTTGGCTCATTCAGGATTTCGAAGGGCGCCCGCCGGTTGCGTTTCGCACCCAGCAAGGGACGTGGATCAACAATATCGACATTTCGGCCAAATTGCGCGATTTACCCTGGATCCAATTCACCTTGCACCAAAAAAAATCGGGCGACTTGGTGCTCGAACTCCTGGCTGAAGCGCACCTTATTCCAAAAGTCACCCAACGCTTAAAGGCGCTTTTTGGCGCGGGTCAAAAAATCCAAGTTAAAACTTTTGACCCCAATGCCCAGGCCAAACCCATCCAATACAGTTCCGTCTTAGATCAACAGCCAGTAAATCTCAGCTTTCCTTAAGGAACCGTCGCCAACTTTTTTCGGATTTGTTCGATTAAGTTGGCAAGATTGCTGTCGGTGGTTCTGGCATAGCCTGCCTGTGCGGTGGAAAGCGCTTCGACTAGCTTATGCTGCTCAATAAATATCTTGGCTTTTGTTTGATAAAATTCAGGCCGATTGGGTTGGGCAGCAATCGCTCGATCCACAGCGCGCATCGCCGCCACCGCTTTGCCTTCTGCCAGCAGTAAGCGGGCCTCCAGACCCAAGGTTTCAGCACGGTCGGGTTCCCGCAATTGAACCACTTCGAGACACTGGCGCGCATGGCTTAAATTGCCCAACATTAAATCAGCTTCCATCTGGGTCCGGTTCAAGGATGGATGATCCGGGTACCAGGACAGGGCCTGATCCAAATACGGCAGGGCCATTAATGGCTGATGGCGGTTGAGGAATTCCACGGCCAACGATTCCGCCGCATACCAATTTCGGTCTGTCCGTTCATAGGCGACTCGAAAAACCGTTTCCGTATTTTTCCAAACCCGGATTTCCTTCTGGGTGAAGTAGACCAGCCCCAGAATGGGCACCCAAAGCAGGGTCAAAACTTTGCGCTCACGGAACCGCATTGGCCAGGGCAAGGCCAAACCCATCAGGGCCAAGCCTGCCAACGGAATGTACATGTAGCGATCTGCCCAGCCCTGTATGCCGGCTTGAACAATGCCCAGCACGGGAAACAGTCCACCCAGAAAAATGAGCCAACCCATTAAAGGAAAAACATTTTTACTCCGTAGACCCCATACAAAAGCAGTAATTGCCAGCAATCCCAAAAGAGATACACCAAAAAAAGGCCAATCGACATTGGGGTCCAATACATAAACAACGGCCAATCGCATTGGCCAAACGGTATTCCACAGGTAATGGCCGCAGGCCTCAATGGGATGGGTTAACCGATCCAAAAAGCTGCGCCCTTCCACCAACGCGCCAGTAGACGTTTGCAATTGCAAGGTCAACCAAGCAAAAGCAAGCGCTCCTACCCAAAAGGGAATTTTCCGCCGGAAATCTGCAAAAAAACGACGCGGCAGAGATGGGCTCTGGTCTGCGCTGTAAAACAACTCAAGCACCATCAGGATCCCCGGCAAAACCACAACGATTACCTTGCATAAGAGACCCAAAACAAACATAACAAGACACGCAGCATAGGCCGCGTTGTTGCGGCTCTGTTTGAATCGTTGCCAGCACAACAGCGCGACCATCAGGCAGAAAAAGCTCAACAAATTTTTGCGTTCTGCAGCCCAGGCCACACTCTGCACCTGGATGGGATGGATCGCCCACAGCAGACTCAGGCCAAAACTTTTCAAGCGGTCCTGACTCAATCGGGCCAAAAAAACAAACAGCAAACAGCTGTTCAGCACATGCCAAAGCACATTCACTGCATGGTGCCCAACCGGATGCTGGCCAAACAAAGCGCAGTCCAACGCGTGACTGAGCAGGGTCAGCGGGTGGTAGTTTCCCGCCTGGTTACTTTGCCAAATCCGCTGCCAGAAATGATCGGGGTCGAAATAGGGATTATTGATGACATACAGCGGATCGTCGTAGTTAATGAAGAAATTGGACAGAGCTGGCAAAAACGTGAGCGCCACCAGCCCAGCCAGGACCCAAACTAAACGCCAAGGCACTCCAGCCGCGTCCATATTTCCGGCCCGGGAACCGCTCAATCGCTGGCCTCTTCCTTGTGGATGTAAGGCACGCAGCTGTCATCCGGACCACATCCCATGGGTTGATCTTCAAATTGGGGAGAAAAAGTAGTGTTTTGACTGGCCCAACACTCCAGGCACAGGCCATCGTTTTCTTGGAACTCGTCCTCTTCAATTTCATAACCACAGGCTTCGCAGTTCATGGAATTCTCCTGAGCCATTCTACCGAAAAGCCAAGATTTTCAATGGGTTTTTTCTGCCCGGCCATTTGCTGATGCATCCAGCAGCACAATCGGGCCATTCCATTTCAAGCTGAACATGGGATTTTATGCCATAGTGGAACATCGGGTTCAGTCGGAGGTAATCGTGATCCGGATGCTTTTGATGTTTTCCCTGCTCTTCAGTTGGCTGGGCTGGTCGCAAGTGCCTACAGCTCAGTCGCAAGAGGTCGCCCAGGTCTTATCCCAAGCGGCCCTTTACATTTTTGATTCGGATTTCGTCATGGAATCGCCAGAAAACCAATTCACGCCGCGTCAACTCGAGATTATGGAGCAGAACAAAGAAGCCCTGCTGCCCATGATTGAAGCAGCGCTAGGTCGCCAGGAAAGTGTGGGCGGCAGCGAACTTCTGGCCCAATTCCACTGGACCGAACTCAATCATTTGGTGCGCGCCCGACTGCTCAACCCCGGTCGCGCTTATGGTTGGGAAGGTTCGACCGACCTCTTGGACGACCGCCAATTTGTCTTCCATAACCGTTACCTGATCGCCCTGCAAAAGTTGTATGGCCCGCATTTCCACAGCAAATTGGCCTTGACGGAAGCGGAAAAGGACGAGCTCTTCACCCTAAGCCATTCCAAAGACAGCCAACACTGCGAATGGGCCATTTGGCTCATGCGGAAACTGGAGCTGGAGTGAGCGCCGTTTCAATGTTAAATTCGGCAGCAAATTCGGGCAGGTAAGCAAAAATGGCCGCCTGAAACCAACGTTTGGATCAGCAAATCACTGGGGGCGTCAGTGGGCAGTGTTAACCCTTTTCGCATCGCTTTGGCCAATATCGCCATTGCACCGTCCCGCGAAGAATCGGTCGAAAAGGCCTGTGAGGCGATATCGGAAGCTGGCCACCAGCAGGCTGGCCTGATTTGTTTTCCGGAATGTTACGTGCCCGGCTATCGTTGGCCCGGCCGGCCCTACCCGGCACCCGATCCGGATTTCCTGGATTGGGCCACCGATCAGGTCTGTCAGGCGGCCAAACAAGCTGGAATTTGCGTGGTTTTGGGCACCGAACGGATCAGCGCTCAGGGTCTGCAAATAACGGCTCTGGTCGTGAATGCAGATGGATCGATTGCCGGTTGGCAGGACAAAGGCCAGCTCGATCCCTCTGAAGAATCGACGTATCCAGCACGCGCAACCACTCGGCACTTGTTTACGGCCGGGCCGCTCACTTTTGGGGTGGTCATTTGCCATGAAGGCTGGCGTTACCCGGAAACCGTGCGCTGGTCCGCACGCCGCGGTGCACAGGTCGTTTTTCATCCGCATGCCCATATCGCCGAACCGGGCAGTTACCGACCGAGCGTGTTTGGCGATCCGGCCAATTCATTCCACGAAAAAGCGATCCTGTGCCGGGCTGCTGAAAATACCTGTTATTTCGCATCGGTCAATGCGGCTAGCCCGGGTTCGGGCACCACATCGGCCATTGCCAATCCGGATGGGACCTTGTTGTGTTACCAACCTTACGGTCAGCCCGGTCTCCTGCTGGCCGACCTGGACCTCAACAAAGCGACAGGCCTACTCGCCCGCCGCTGCCAAACTTGGGATTAGGGCCTACATACCCAATCTGCAAATCTGTATGCCCTTTATCGGCGGCTGGAATCAGGGCGAGCCAATTCCATGACAACAGCTCGCCGCAGGGTGGCAGGATGCGGAACACCCCATTCCTACGGGCAATTCCACAAATAGGCAAAGGGATCGCCTAGCCCGCTATTTCGAGTTCCCCTTCATTTATTCCCGCGTTTGCCTTACCTGCGAATTCTGTGGTCAATTCCATGGCGACAATAATCACTTTGAGAGCAGCCATTTCACACGAAAGATCCCAAAACAGTTCAACAAGTTTTTGGCGAATGAAGGAGCAGTCATAAAAAGTTCCGGAATTTTTTCGCGTATTTAGCGCCTTTTGCGGTTCCTTTTGTTTAACCGCGAAAAACGCGAAATGCCGCGAAAGGGGCCGCGGTTGGACCGGCCTGTAAGGTCGGTAGTTTTCAAAACCCGGGTCAAGGTGGTGAGTGCTGCGAGCCAACGCAGGCCCGGACAAGCCACCTGTTCGCCTCGGAGCGGCCTGTAAGGTCGCCATTTCCGGGGCATTGTTTGGGGGATTGAATCGCCCAGACCTAGACTGAATCGATTCATTGAGGTGATCGATGGCAATTTTTGAGTTGCAAAAACAAGGACGCCCTTACAGGGCTTCCCTGATTGGGAGGGCTTCCGACCCCAGGCCTGCGTTGGCTCGCCAAGCTCGCCCACTTGACCTGGGCTTTGAAAACCACGGCCTTTCAGGCCTGTATTTTTATCTCAGACCCAAAAAACCGAATGGTGCAATCCTTGATCTGCGTTTTGTCTAAAACACCAACAAGCCTGTCCAAATAGAGCAAGTCCACCGTTCATGGCGAGACGCCAACCCATTTGGCGTTAATGAGATTGGTCAAAAATCGGGAATTAATATCGGATCGCAAAACCTAGGTCTTATCGCTTAACTGGACTTCAACGGGTCAGCAACCAATCAAAATCAAGTTTCCGCAAGGAGGTCAGAGGCCGATTAACCCGTGAGCCCACACCGACGTCAGGAGGTGTGGGAAATCACGCCTGCAATAAACCGGAGCCCCGAAGGGCGACAGAATCTTTCTGGACCACGCCTACCGATTGGAAGATGGCCCGGATTCTTAGGGCTGGAGAAATGCGCCAAATTCTTCATCTCTATAGCGTTTAATTAGGTGTTCTCGGAATGGGACTTTGTAGTCCTCTGTTCGAATGGGTGCAAAATTTGATAGTCCACCTCCCTCCAAAATACATTTGGCTCGATCGCTCATAAAAGTTGGACCTGGAAGTTCCTCTATCTGGAAAAAATCGGATCCATCCCATTGGGTTTCATCAATGTGTATCCCATTCAAAGCCAAAGAGTGTTCTTTAAACCCACAAATTTCACATTTTTTTCGTAGGAATACGCCGCTGGTTTTTGCGATTGAACCTCCAGATCCAACTGCGTAAATTCCTTTGTAGCCCATTCCCATTACAGCTTTAAGAAATCGTTTCCCCTTTTTACCCTTAATCCCAACTTCATACTCGATGATTTCCAGGAATTTGATCCCAACTAAAAGATTTGCAGATATTAAGTCTTGAAATCTTTTTGAGGCAAGCAGATGCATGCTCGCTTGATCGATATCTTGTAAAGGAAATACTTCATCCCGAAGGTGAAGACCTAGGGTCCACGGCCGCCTCTCGACACGCTGCGAACATCCAGCGCATATCATTACTTCGCAGCCAGGATTATTTTCAGATGTCCGAAAGGGAACCTTTTCACTTTTGTGTGTTCGTTCCAAAATCCAAAATGTGCTCATGACAAAAAACCAATCAGGGTTTGGTGTTGAGGGCGAGTAGGAGGTGGCGGCCTAGCGTTTTGAGTTGGGTGTAATGGAGCGGGTTCCACAGGATCAGTTCGGCCATTTCGATTTCGCCCATCGCTTCGAACAGCTCGGCCAGGACTTCGATCCGCTCCTCTTCCAAAATGTCTTCGTTGAGGATATCGACCGCAACCCACTGCTCAAAATGCGAGGTAATCAAAAAGAAAAGGATCGGTTCGGCCAGATGCCCTTCCGCACGCAAGGCCCGCAATTCTCCGTAACGCTCAGAAAAATAGCCCTCCGGTAAATCGTATTCCAGCCGATAGTGTTCCGGCCGGCTGGGTTGCTCCTGGCGCAGGCCCGGCCGATCTTCAGGCAGATCGAATCGAAACAGGCTCATGGTTTCTTTTCAGGTGCGGGCGGGAACGGCCCAAACGCCTTAAACGGAATCGCCGGATCGGGCCAGGTGATGACAAGGCCTTGGGCCGAACGGGTTGCGTTTTCGCGGCCCATCCACTGTTCGGTCAGGTAGAGTGCGGGCTCGTAGGACCGTGCACCGCCGACACTGGTGATGAACTTGCCGTCCTGAACGAACCAGACCTTTTCATGCACCTTAATTTTGGGGAATTTTTCGGCCAGCGCCTTTTGATCGGAAGGAAAGGTCGTGGCGTTCATACCGTCCAGAAGACCGGCATGGGCTAAAGCAAATGCACCATCACACAGGCTGATCACAACTTTGGCTTTGGCCCCCATTTCTTTGACAAAACGGCAGTATTCGGCGTCTTCAAAATCCTTGTCCATGGAGGTTTCCGTGCTCGGCACCACCAGAACATCCAGATCGGTGATCTGGTTGCAGGCCAAATCAACTTCCAGTCGCAGGCCCTCGGCCGTGCGGATTGGCTTACCATCTGGCGAAACCAAAAGACATTGGAAATAAGTGTTGGGATCGCGGTAGCGAGAATGCTCCAAAATATCGAACGGAGCCATCAGTTCGGAGTTAAATACCCCATTTTTGACTAAAAAAACGGTTTTAATCGGTTGGGCCCACAGACCCAAGCCAGCTATTAAAAAGAGGAAGATTCGATGCATAAGCCCTTGCCCTGCGACCAATTTGGTCCATAATACCTCATTTATTTTGCCGGGAGGCTCTATGCAATCCAATGAGAAACGCGCTGCCTACCAATCTTTTATCGAAACGGTTCGCGCTGTTTTGGAAGACGAAAAACACCCCGTCACCAAAATGGCCACCATCGCTTGTCTCGGTAAACAACATCTGCCCACCTATTTCTGGGTGGGATTTTACTGCATGGTTGAGGGTGAATTGGTCGTGGGTCCGTACCAGGGCAGCTTAGGCTGTCTGCGCATCGCACTGGGCCGCGGCGTATGTGGCGCCAGCGCCGCACAGCGCAAAACCCTGGTCGTAGAGGACGTGCACGCTTTCGCCGACCACATCGCCTGTGATGCTGCCAGTAACTCTGAAATCGTGGTGCCGATTTTAAACAAGCAAGGCGAATTGCTCGGTGTGTTTGATGTGGACAGCACCGAATTCGGTTCCTTTGATGCCATCGACCAGGAATTTCTGGAAGCGCTGATGAACGAACACTTCAGCGACTGCGATCGCTTGATGTGATCGGATCACATCACCCATAGCAGACGTTCAATGGCCCGGGACGGCCACAATCTGGCTGTTGCCATTCGAGAAGCTCAAAGCAAATCCAGTTAAAGCTGCCGAACCTTTAACCTGGACAAAGCTGTAGGTGGGTATCGGACCCGAAAACAAGTCGCGCAAAAGCGTGACCCACTTTTCACCGGGCGCCAAGTTGCGCTGAACCTGTTGCCCACTGCCATCGATCAAGGAGACCAGATTCAAACTGACGGATTGGGAGGTACTGGCCAGGTTGACTAAGGCCAGTCCACTAATCCAGGAACTGTCTTCGCGCAAACCCGACAGGGTGAGTTGGCTACTAAAAGAATCCGCCAGGCTTAAGCTGGAGGTGCCTCCGCTGGAAAGAAAGGTAAAGGTCAGAAGTCCGGTTACGTCTGCACCACCCGGATTGAGGCCCAACCAACCTGCCAATCCACTCATATTCGGAAATTCCGAGATAAGCGAATTGCGCCAACCTTTCCCGGCCGGGATCGAAATCACTTTGCTGCCCAAAGAATTACCGGTGCTATCAAACGCCGTCATCTCCACCGTCGCCGCAACGTTTGAACGGTTGACCAGCGCTAATACCGTGTCCCAGGCCCCATTCACAAACGTCCAATGGGGCAAGACCAAAGGAAAACTGTCCAGGACCTGCCCGGCTTGAATTTGATAGGCACCAATCGTCGGAGCGCCAGATCGGGTTGCCCCAGAAAAATCGCGTTGCACTTGGTTGCTTAAAGTTCCAACTGGCGCCAAAGGCGGACTTGGCTGACCAGATGGGTCAAAATTTGGAATGGACGAAGCAACTTCATCGGCCATGTTCCCGCTTGGATCCGGCCGAAAGTCTTCAAGGCTGGGTTCGGTTAAGTCGGGAATGGCCTGATTGATGCGATTCTGGGTTCGCAGGGCGGTTTCACTGCAGGTGGGATGGCTCGGCCCACAGCCCTGATCATCGCCAATACCCAAGGGAAGATCGGCGGGACCATTCCAAATCCAATTACCGGCCATACGAAAATCCTGATCACACACAACCGTTCCAACCGGAATGGCACCCGCAGGATTCGCACCCGGCCCAAAAACGGTTAAGTGCTGCCATTGACTCTGCACACCCTGTGGATTGAAAAAGAGATTGTTGTAAACATAAACGGATCGGTCAGGCACCAAAGCGGCAAATTCGGTTTGGTGAACACCCCAGGCACCCAAGGCCAGGTTGGACTGACAACGCGCGATATCGCCATCACAGGAACGCGAACCGAAAACGGTTTCAAACAAGTGGCTGCGCAGACCAATATGGTAAGCGGTATTGTGGGCGATCAGGATCCGCAACCCCCCATTGACGCCAAAGGCCGCGCCATCCACGTGGTGCACGAGATTGTTGATCACCTTGATATCCATCGCCTCGTAATGCAACCAGGGCGAAACCATATACTCCAATCCCGTCCCTTGGCCGGCCGTGAAACCACCCACAACTGCATCGTAAAAAATGTTGCCTTCAATGACGAAATAAGCGGATCCGCCTTTCAGGTAAGCAGCCCAATCGCCACCATCGTGAATGTGAGAACGGCGAATATGGCCGTATTGGATGGCCACCCCATCAATGGCATTTTCTTCTGCACCGTGGATGTCGGAATCTTCAATAAACACGTATTGGCACTGATTCATCTTCAGTGTTTCGTGGGAGATCGCGCGGCTCCCGCGCACCTCGCAGCGGC
>JACJWC010000002.1 GCA_020637335.1 Acidobacteriota bacterium
GATTACCGCGTTTCAAATAACCAAACCAATCGAGTAGTGCACACCTCTCCGTTTTTCATGGCATGGTTTGCATTTCCCAAATTCCCCGGTGTTGATCTCTTCCGGCCTTCAATCGCCCGTCCGGGCTCCCGATTGGGGGATTCGCCTTTATCCCACACTCCTGCGTCGGTGTGGGCTCGCGGGTCAATCGGCCTTTGGCCTCCTGGTCGATACCTGACAAGGTTAGTGGCGGATTGTTTGGATTGGGTACCAAACAATTGCTGGTTGACCTGGGTTTCCCGCTGCAGGCCGCCCTGATTTTTTGGGGCCTCGTTTTCTTATGGCATGAGCGTAAACCCGCTGGTCATCCTGGCCCTGGCCTTAACGCTCGGCAGCGTGGGCGAAATGGTCCGAATCAAATCCTGCTTGGCAAAAGGGATGGGCATTCGCTAGGCTTAGAAACACTTTCCGACCTGAGGTGAACCATGTTGTTGCTGTGTCTGCTCCTGTTCCAAAACCCGCAGAGCCCGGTGCTGCGACCGGTCCACACCTATTCGATTGTAGCGATTGATACCGAACGCGGGGAAATGGGGGTTGCCGTCCAATCCCATTGGTTTTCGGTTGGGTCGGTGGTGCCTTGGGCCCAGTCCGGGGTCGGCGTGGTGGCCACCCAATCATTGGTGGAACCCGCATACGGCTATCGCGGCCTGCAACTCATGGCCGATGGCCTTTCCGCCGAACAGGCTTTGGCCAAGATCAAAGCAGAAGACCCCAATCCTGGGGTTCGTCAGGTGGCCATGATTGATGCCAAGGGCGGCGTTGCGGCGTTTACCGGCGATAAATGTATTGCTGAAGCGGGCTTCCAGACCGGCAAAACCTATTCGGTCCAGGCCAATATCATGGAGAAAGCAACCGTTTGGCCAGCCATGGCGAACGCGTTTGAGAAAAGCAGCGGTCCGTTAGCAGAACGACTTTTAACGACTTTGAAAGCGGCACAGGCCGAAGGCGGAGATTTGCGTGGCCAACAATCGGCGGCGATTCTGGTCGTCAAAATCAAATCTTCCGGATCGCCCTGGAAAGACAAGGTGGTCGACCTACGGGTTGAAGATCATGCGGATCCACTGGGGGAAATGTCGCGCCTGTTGAAGGTAGCCAATGCCTACCATCACATGGATGAAGGCGATGAATGTATCGGTCGAGGCGATATGGCCGGTGCCCAAAAAGCTTACAATCAAGCGCTTGAACTGATGCCGGCACAGGCTGAGATTGCCTTTTGGGCCGCCGCAACGATGGTTACGGCCAATAAGGAAAGCGAAGGTTTGGCCCTGTTCAAAAAAGCCTTTGCGCTCGACCCCAAGTTAGTGGAGCTGGTGCCGCGCTTGGTGGCTGTGGATCTGTTTCCCAACGATCCGGAACTGCTTGAGAAGGTAAAGGCAACCGCCAAAAACCCCTAGTTGTTTGGGTGTGGCTTTAGTCCAAGTCTTGTAGGATTTGGGAAAAAGCTTGGTGGACCTGCGAGTCAAATGCAACTAGGACAACAGTGGCAGGCGAGGCGTTTGTGGCTAAAAACTGGCTGATTTCGCGGATGGCAATGCTGCAAGCCTCCAGGATTGGGTAGCCATAAATGCCGCAACTGATGGCTGGGAAGGCCAGGCTTTGAAAGTTTCTTTCAGCGGCAATGCTTAAACATGCTCGGTAACAGGCGGCTAACTGTTGGGCTTCGCCCTGCATCCCATCGCGATAGACAGGACCGACCGTATGGATGATCCAGGGGGCCGGTAGGCGAAAACCGGGCGTGAGCTTGGCCTGACCGGTTTTGCATCCGCCGAGCAAGCGACAGGCATGAACCAATTCCGGTCCGGCTGCCCGGTGGATGGCGCCATCAACCCCGCCTCCGCCTAACAAGGATGAGTTGGCTGCATTGACGATGGCATCGACCTGGATTTTGGTAATGTCACCTTGAAGCAGGCTGATACGCCGGGGTTCAGATGGCATCGGAGAAAAGGATGCGGACACCGGCGTCATGCATTTTTTTGACGGCCTGGTCGCCATCATCGGGTTGGAGGTTGACGGCCCGACACGCATCGCGTACCACGTGGGTCTCGTAACCGAGCGAGGCGGCATCGAGCGCGCTGTACATGACGCAATAGTCCAGGGCCAAGCCACACAAAACCACCTTGCGAATGCCGCGTCCGCCCAGAAAGTCGTTTAAGCCGGTATCGACCCGATGACCGTTATCAAAAAATCCACTGTAGCTGTCGACCTTGGGATCGGTTCCCTTGGTGAAAATTTTGTGGATTCCCGCTGTATTCAAATTGGGGTGAAAGGCGGCACCTGCACTGCCTTGCACACAATGGACGGGCCATAAAATTTGTTTTAAACCATTGAAATCGATAACGTCTCCTACGGAATGGCCCGGTTGATTGGTTGCAAAACTGGCATGATTGGCCGGGTGCCAGTCCTGGGTTGCAATTACCAGGTTAAACCGTTCCATCAGGGTATTGGCGACCGGCACGACTTGGTCGCCTTCAGCAACGGCCAATGCGCCACCGGGACAGAAATCGTTTTGGATATCGATAAGCAACAGGGCCGCATCTTTCATTCATGCCTCCGCAAAGCCAGGATTTGTTGGGTTTTGAAGTGGTGCAGTTGGCTTTCCAAACCGACCGGGTAGGTGTGCGGATTGGCAAAGCGTTTGATGCCATTATGGAAAAGCGCGAGTTGGGATGTCACCCGCTTCTGGATCTCCGCCAGGTTTGGGGGTGTGTAACATAGGCTGCCGGCCTTGACGACCGGGACCAATAAGTCCTCGAAGGGCGATTGGGCTGAAAAAGTTCGGCTGCGGGTGGGGTCGAGTGGGTCAATCATGCTGGATTCGGCCGGGATCGGTCGGAACTCATCGAAAATGGCATCACCTGCCGCTTCACCGTGCTCAAAATAGCGTCTAACCTGCTGTTTCCCAGGTGTGGAGATTTTAATGGCCTGTTCGCTCAACTTGATGGGGAATTGCCATTCACCATCGGGCTGTTGTAAGCCGGCCAATTTGTAAACACCACCCAAGGCAGGTTGATCGTAGGCTGTGACCAGCTTGGTGCCAACGCCCCAAATATCGATTTTGGCGCCTTCCAGTTTGAGACTTTGGATGAGATGCTCATCCAAATCATTGGACGCCAAAATGCGCGTTTCCGGGAATCCCTGCGCGTCCAAAATCTTGCGGGACTCTTGGCTGAGCCAGGTTAAGTCACCTGAATCTAGGCGGATACCCGAGAGGGAGAAGCCTTTTTGGCGCAGCTCGCGGCCGACTTCGCAGGCGTGTTGAACCCCTTCCAAGGTGTTGTAGGTATCGACCAAAAAGACGGCATTTTGTGGCAAGGCTTCAGCATAGGCCGAAAATGCAGTGGGTTCGTCGGGAAAGGCCATCACCCAGCTATGGGCGTGGGTGCCTTTGACCGGAATGCCGAACCGGAATCCGGCAGCCACATTGGAGGTACCGGCACATCCGCCGATAAAGGCGGCGCGCGAAGCGGATACGCCACCGTCCGGCCCTTGCGCCCGGCGCAAGCCAAACTCAAAGACCGGGTCGCCTTGGGCAGCCAAACAGACCCGGCACGCTTTGGTCGCAATCAGGGATTGGAAATTCATCAGGTTGAGTAAGGGTGTTTCCAGCAGTTGGGCCTGGAGCAGCGGCGCTTCGACCCGCACCATTGGTTCAAATGGAAAACATACGGTCCCCTCGGGCATGGCCCACAGGTCGCCGCTAAAACGTAACGTTTCCAAGTGGCGCAGGAAGCCATCCTCAAACAGCGGTAAGTCCTTAGCCCCTTTCAGGCTGGACAAATAATCCAGCTCGACCGTGTCGAAATGGAATTGAGTGACCAGCTCCAAAACATCCGCAAGGCCGGCCGTTAGGGTGAAACCGCCCTGAAAGGGATTTTTGCGGAAGAAGTAGTGGAACAGGCTTTTTTGTTGGGCGCGTCCGGTTTTCCAGTAGCCAAACGCCATGGTCAATTGGTAAAGGTCCGTCAAAAAGGGTGAAGATGGGCGAGAAAACATACCCCATCTTCCCTGATCAGAGCCTGTGCGGTCAATCCCGGCCCGTAGCCGATGGCTGAAATAGAGGGTCTCAGCCGATGGTGCGACAAAAAATAATAGGAAGGCGTTGACAATAACTTTTTGGCTACTTATATTCTGGATAATTCAAGTTCTTAAAAAGTGTAAATATGATGGTAGATCTTGTTTTTTGTCTTTTTCTGGTTTGTCCAAGTGGAGGGGCGGGTGGTTCCTGGCGATCTGTTGTCTTAGCTGCGGATCAGTTGGCAGCGCAAAGTACCCGCTCAGGTTGCTTCTATTTCCGCAAGGAAAATCAGTTTTTCAATTGGCGTGCGGATCAGACAAAACCGGTGGATGTGCCGGTCTCACCCTACTGGTTGTATCGGCAGAGCGGTGATCACTTGGTTGCCTTTCACTACCGCGATCCCGATCCAATTCGGGTCGCAGATCCTGCTGGCAAGACGTGGTCCATCGCTTGTCCAAAGGGTGGGCCAACCCTGGCCGCCGATTGGGCAGAAACCTGCTTGTACCACTTGAATCAACAGGGGCAGCGTTTAACCTTTCGACGGTTGGATGAGTTGGGCAACACGCTAGCAGAAACTGCCTTTGATTTGGGTCGGGACTTGGAAATTGATTTGGCGTATTCGTTTTTCCTCGATGGCCTATGGCATGTGTGGTGCCCGCGCATTTGCCGGATTTGGGTGTTGGATCCCGATTTGCAAGTGGTTTCCAGTATTCGGGTCAAATTGCCCCAGTCCATTTTGGAATTTGACCCATCCGTCATGGATCCTTTTTTTGAGTGGCCCGGTGAACAACTCGAAAGTTATTGCCAGAAAATGCACGGCGCCTTGATGGCTGTTTTTACCGGGAACTTTTTTAAGGAAGATAACCATTACGTATTGCTCTATCAGTTGGGTCGGCTTAATGGGTGTATGAAAGGGGTTACGATCGACTTGGGTTTCCAGACCCATGCTTTTTTTGTGGATGTTGCGGGGGAAATAGACGCCGAAACGGTGTTTCCGGACAGTGTTTATTTTCGCTTTGGCACGGGTCAGGATTTGGTCGGGTT
This sequence comes from Acidobacteriota bacterium, assembly GCA_020637335.1. GTDB lineage: Bacteria > Acidobacteriota > Holophagae > Acanthopleuribacterales > Acanthopleuribacteraceae > JACJWC01. The sequence goes on from JACJWC010000002.1 coordinate 5,099, forward strand.
CTATGATGAGGGCCAACCGCCGCCTAACCACCACAGGGTGCACCAGTTGCATCGCTGGTCCGGTCTCAAATGATGTTGCTGGTTTGGGTGTGGCTCAGTGATAGCTGGCAGTTGCCGGAGGCTATCATCTCGGTCCAAACTATGGTCCAAGTGGAGGATCGCCTTTTCCTTTACGATGCGGTGAACCGGAGCCTGTTTGCTTTGGATAAAAGCGGTGAGATCGTTGCAGCCAATGATCAACGGGGACTTGGTCCGCACGAGTTTCAGGATATCGGCTGCCTTAAATATTTTAGGGATCGCCTATGGGCTTGCGATCCCATTAAACGCAGCATCTTCCAATTGGATCGAAATCTAAAGGTCACGCACGAAGAAAAGTACCCCTTTTTGCCTCGCGATGTCCTCTGGGTTGAGAATCGGCAATGGGTGGTGGGGTTTGATCCAAGAAATGGGCGCATGGTCCAGGTCTACGATGAAGTAGGACACTGGCAATTCGCATTGGGCCTGGGGCTTGAAGATGTTCGATTGGTTGGTAGCCAAGCAGGTTGGTTGGTTTCTACAAGGGACTCGGTCTTTTTTGTGCATTTAGGGTTGAACAGTTTGCAGTCTTTTGGATTGGGGGGTGACTCCGGCGCGACTTATCGTGTACCGGGTCTGCCCGATGAGCCGTTTTTGTCGTTTGAGTCTTTTTCTACCACGCAATTCAGCGCCTACCAGATGGCCGGTGCTTTCCTACAGGGGTCGTGTTTAGTGCTTCGTCTCAAAGAATTTCCGGAGCCGCGACGGTTTATTGTGTGGTTCTACAAATTTGATTTCACCAGTCACCGATTTTTAAAACGAAGGCAACTCAATCAAACCGTTTTATGGGACCAATTTCAGCACGTGTATGTCCTGGAACGGGATGACCAGGACCGCATTCACCTGGTACCCATCCAGATCTAAAAAGGAGGAATTATGCGAAAAATAGTGATTTTATCTTTAATATTGCTGAGTTCAATCGGTGGATATAGCCGTCCAGTGGATTCATGTGGTTTTGTCTGCATCCAACTTGAAGGCGAGGGACATTGCATGTGGGGTGAGAATTACTGGGATTTCCTGTGTCAATTGCGTGAAGTTCCCAGACGTGGGTGGATGTGCCGAAGTATGCCTGCGGGCTGTGTGCCGCTCTAAGCCTGTGACTTCGATGAGATAAAAGTGCCAGATCCGCCCGGGCAAATATGTTCAGGCGGAGAGCTCTTGTATCCCATAACAGGATGTACTTTCAGAAAGAAGGTCCCTTTCGATTCCACGCGCCTGCACAGGCTAAATCAACGAGATTGTGGAATTTTGAACCTCAAAAAGGCCAAAAGGGGTCGGCCATTTTGGTGATTGTGGTTCCCATCACCTTGTGTTTTCAGGTTATGGGTCGATAACGGTATTAGTTACCAATGGATGCAACGCGCTTGGTCTTGGGGTGGAGTTCTCGCCATGGCCCGGGCCGCGCAACTTGGGAAGGGGAGGACGACGATGGCGTTTTATATGAGTTATGTCCTGTTGGGTTGGGTCGGATTTTTGGGGTTCGCAGGTGATGGCGCAGGGCGCATGCACTTTCCACAAAATGGCTTTTCAATAACGCCACTGGAGGGACCATCGGGCGATACGCCTTACCAGAGCTTGATGATGTTTTTGCCGGCCACTCAGGCCTTTGCACCGAATGTGAACCTTCAGATCCAACCTTATTCGGGTTCCATAAAGGACTACACTGAGCTCTCCGATCAGCAGTTTAAAGATGCGGGTGTGCGCATTCTGCATGAGAACCTCCAAGCCAACGATGTGGTTTGGGAATATGCCGGCACGTATAACGATCGCCAGATGCATTGGTATGCTCGTGCTTATAAACGCGGCAACAAAGTCTATCTGATTACGGCAACGGCTTTGGAAAGTCAGTGGTCAACCGTATCGCGTCAATTGCGGGCCTGTGTGGACAGTTTCCGCCTGGATTAACTGCATAAATACTTCATTGCATTGAAGCAGCCCTGGCTAATCAAGGATTTGCTGGAAGGTTCGATAGGATAGTAACGCTGCTTTGGAGGATCGTTTGACTGTTTCCAACCAGACGGATTCACACATCGCCGGTCACCATTTGACGAATCGAACCGATACCGTTTGGATCGAACTCACTTCGCATTGTAATCTGCGCTGTACCTATTGCCATCAAAGTGTTCCGACTTTCCATGCGAAGGATATGGACGTGGGCGATTTTCCCCGTTTGGTGGAACATCTCCAGGCCATGGGTGTGCAAGAAGTGGTGGCACAGGGTCGTGGTGAAACCCACTTTCTTGAGCATTGGCACCATTATGTCGATCAGATTCAGGCGGCCGGCATTGCTGTATCTGGGGTCATGAACCTAGCCAAAGATTATTCAGAAGAGGAAATGTTGACCCTCTCCCGCTATCGCTCGATTACCGTGAGCGTGGATACGGTCGACCGGGAATTAACTAAACGAATTCGGCGCAGTTCGGATATCCGCCAAATCCTGTATAACCAGACCCGTATTGTGGCGACAGCTCTGGCTCAGGGGACCAAGCCGCCGCGCATCATCTGGAACTGCGTGACCAATGATCAGGTCGTGATGGGTTTATGCGAATGGATCAGCATGGGCATCGCCTTGGGCGTTTCTGAATTTAACCTGGCTTTACTCTCCAAATTCACTCATGTTCCGGATGCGCTAAATGTGGATCATGTGACCACGCTGCCCGATGGCCCCTTTCTGGAAGCCCTCCAGATCATCGAAACGGCGGTGGCCTTGGGCCGTGCCCACGGAAAAGTGGTGACGTTGCACCCTGGGTTGACTGAATCGCTTCAACGCCATCGCGAAAAAATTTTTTCAAGCCAGGAAGGCCAACGTGATTCCGAACCCCATGCTGATGCAGGTGCAGGCCTGGACCATATTGCAGTGACACAACCGGGCCAAACCCGTAACTGTTTGTATCCTTGGAGTACGGCCTATATCGAAGCGGATCGCAGTTTGCGGGTGTGCTGTATTTCGCCCATCTTTAAACAGTTGCCCGAAAGCTGGGACTTGGCCGAGATCCTTAATGGACCTGAGCTTCAGGGTTTCCGCCAGGCCTTTTTGCGTGGGCAGCTCCCAGCGGAATGCGCCAAATGCCCAACGGCCTCCATCACCACGCCCGACGACCTGCTCACCAAGGTCGAAAAGTACCTGTCCGGAAAAGGCAGCCCCCGAGCTAACCCTGTTTAGATTAATGAAGTAAGACCTATTGATTGGAAGGCCATAAGCGGGAAACCTTCAACCGCTAATGGGTGTGGATTTGGAATCCCGCGCGGGTATCACCTTTGCGGATAGTTCAGGGGCAACTTGGGGCGGTCACTGAAAGCAATTGTTCTTGAAATTACTGTTTTGCTTTACCTTCTCGGCGGTGAAGGGTTTGATAATTCTCCATTGGGATGCTCAAGAATTTTGGGCAAAGTGCGAAGAGAATAAAGTCTGTAATTTTGGGCCAGTACTCGCCAAACCATTTTGGGGCCAACGCGCCATTACAAGCCGCTTGTGATCTCTCCCTATGAAAAAAAGAATCATCATCGCCCACAATTTTTCGAAAGAGTCCTTTTCTGCCATGAGCTATGAGCTTTCCGTGTATTTGGCAAAAATTGGGCATCAGGTGATTTTTTTTTTACATCAACCTCGCGTCCTGCAGCACCAAATCCAAGAACCATTGCCGGAAGGTCTAGAAATTCGTGCATGGCCGGGGACAGGTCGACCCAATCAATTGCGTCATTTATTTTGGTTTTTGAAGATTGGTCTCAAATTTAAACCTCATTTGGTGGTTGGTCATTTTTCGGGAGCCATTCCAGCGATTTTGGGCAGCAAACTTCTGTTTTGGCGAAGAACCAAAACATTTATTTACTACCATACTCTGCGATCCCAATTGGAATTGGACCGTTCTCGGCAAAACCTTTTGGGCATGTTTCGGTTTTGGCGTCGAAAACTGTTTTATCGGTTGTTCTGCGATAGCGTTTTGGCCAATTCAGTTCGTGCCAAACAGGATTTTGATCGCCACTTTAAAATGTCCAAGTCTATCAGTCATTTAACACCATTACCTGATCGGTTTCAGGGGCTTTCCGAACCGACGCGACAATTGTGTTTTTTGGGAAGGCTCGATCGATCCAAGGGCTTGGATATCCTTCTAAAAGCCGTATCCAAATGTCAAAAAGAATTGGAGAAGGATGGCGTCTCTTTGGTCATCGCGGGTTCTGGCCAACTCGAGTCGGTTTTGCAAGAAATGCCCCCATTTTGTCGTTATCTTGGGAGGTTGCCCTACAGTGAAGTGGACAAATTAATTAATAACTCGATGGCAGTTTGTATACCTTCGCGAACAGACAACTTAGTTACCGTTGGATTGGAAACACTGATGAATGGTGTGGCTCTCCTCATATCTAAAGAAACAGGTCTTGCTGACTATTTGGAACACGGTGTGGACTGTGTCAAATTTGAGCCGCATTCCGATTCGCTTGAACATGTGCTCCGCGCAATTCTGGCAAACCAATACGACTTAAAGGCTATCGGACGACAAGGTCGAGAAACATACAAACGGCTTTTCTCGGTTCCTTCCTACTGTAAGGTCATGGAGCAAATCTTGGGGTTAAAAGGGGTATAGCTAGAGCCCAGCCAGAAAGGCGGGTTTTTGTGGGATCTCAGATATGAATGGTGGTTCAATTTTTGAATTTTGTTTGAAGATTCACTGTTTCTTGGGGTCCAGCCGCATTTAAGGCTGATTTTGGACAGACTTCGTCCTTTTGGGTCACATATTTTCTCTGTTTTGGGGGTTTGGTTGGGGTTAACCGGCTCGAATGAGGGTGAACATGTTGTAGGCTAAAATGGAGGACCAAACATAGGCCTTAAATCGCGCTAAACCCTTCCAGTTGCAACGTTTAAGGTTGAAGTTATGCTTTAGACTGGCAATGTTGGCTTCAATTCCGGCCCGAAATGCCCTCAGCTTGCGGTAGAGCGTCGGGGAACTCACCATGTCTTCTTCCTTTAAGCCCCGTTTCTTGTGGAAGGCCACTTCAATCACGCCCATTTCTTTGGCTTGCTTTAAATTTTCCTTGGAGGCATAACCGCCGTCCAGGCTGACCTGTTGCGGCACTTGGCCAAAAATGTCCTTTTGGCGTTTGATCATGCGCAGGGTGGTCGAAGCGTCACAGGGGTTTCCATCCTCTACGACGGCGTCCAGAATCAGGCCAGAACGACCGGAGGTGAGGTTAAGCTTGTGACCGTATTGAATGGCTCTTCTGCCCTTGATGATCACGTCTGAATGGGGTTCAAAAATGCTGTAAATCTTTTCCTTGGCCGGAACGGATTCGCCCAAAAAGATCCTTTGATCGGTTTGACTCAGGACACAGATGGTAATTTCTGAAAGATCATCAGCCTTGTCCAACCATTTGGTCAAAACAGCGCTTGAAGGCTGATCTTTCAGGTGTTCAACCATGCTGGAGAGCGCTTTCTGCATTCTTTGGGTATAGCATATTACCTTTCGATACAGGTGTTTAAGCTGCTTTCCTTGCGCACCCAACGCTATTTGATGGGCTAATTTCTTAACCGCGCGTTGATGGTTTCGCCAGCGCAGTCGGCAGTCAAAAATACGTTTCCCGTGCTGCAGGTGACGGGCGATGGTGCGCACACAATCCCAAAGCAGGCTGGAGTCGCTCGGCTCATGGATGTTGGCTTCGATGACCGTCGCGTCGGTGCGGGTAATGTGGCCACTCTCAATGCCTTTTTCACGGGCCATGCGCACCCAATAGCGATTGATGGACTCCCAAGTCGCTGCACTCACCCGGCTCACCAGGCTTTGCAGAGTGCTGCGCCTGGGGGCTTTTTTCCAGCACCGTGCAAAGGTGCGGAAAGACTCCGAGTCTGCCAGGAAAAAGGCCAATTCATCAAAGGAGTACCCCGTGAATTGTTTAAGAATCGCAAAGCGCAGAACCTGCTCGGCGCTAAAACCCTTGCGGCCCGTGGGTTTGAGGTTCGGGTCGATCAAATCATTGGCAACGAGTTCATGCAGCGCGGGATGTTGGTCAAGCAAATCAGAAATTGCCGAGAGCTCTTGGCCAATGTTATGCTCAGCGAAGATATCAAAAATCGAGGCCTGTGGGTCAGTTTTTGGTCTCAAGAAAACGCTCCGTTTTTGGTTAAGGTTTTTGTTTTCAGCAAATTACACAAACTCTTATACCATAAAACGGGCGTTTTTTTAAGCCCAAATATCCATTTAACCCCAATTTTTCCAGCACCTTACTGTTTCTGGCTGGGCTCTAGCTAAAGTCGTAAGGTTTCCTTACGGACATTCACCTGCTTAGCTTTGAAATAGACTAGCAAAAGAGAAAGTTGGGTTGGCCTTTGAGGAGATTTTTTAAGCACCCTTCAATACAGTCTCCGGGTTGCTTTAAACTTAATTCCTTGCCAATTTTGGAACCTAATAAAATGAAAATCCCCGATATGGCTGGTGCAGCAAGTTGGAGACCTGCGCTACTTTTTAGTCCATTCGGTTAAAAAGAGAGCCATTGAAAGGAGAACGAAGGCTGGAATTAGGGACAGCCAGTGGACGGGTTGGTGGAAGATCAGGCCGGCGGCCAGCACGCCCAAGGGAACTTTGAGGTTGTTCAAAATGCCGACTGTGGGCAAGGCAACCTGGGTAACACCCTTGTTCCAGAGGAAAAAGGCCAGGCCGGACGGGATTGTGCCCAAATACAACAAAGCTAACCATTGACGTCCACTGAATTGGGTGACTGTCCCCAATTCGGCACGCCAGATCAAAAAAGCAAGTGGGGCAAGACAGGCACTTAGGAAGAGCCAGGCCATGTCACCCTCAACCATACTTTTTGCCTGGGCTTGAATCCGTTTGTACAGGGTCTGGCCCAGCGCGAAACAGAAATTGGCGGCCTGGACCAGCAAAATGCCCTGCCAGGCGGAATCAAGTGGATTCCCGCGTTTTACCCAGTAGGCAGCGGCAATGGCCAGAAGCGCTGCAAGCCAGTGGTAACCATTGATTCGCCGTTCAAAAAAACCGTCCAACAAAACGACAAAAACGGGGGTTGTTAAGGTCAGGACTGCGATCTCAGCAGCGCCTAAATAGTGGTAGCTGGAGATGTAGAGGCAGTACATGATGCCGAACTGGATCAAACCCACAGGCCATAATTTCCAGTTGAAATGGGCCTTGCGGATCAGAAAAGGCAAAAAAACCAGGGCTGATAAACCCAGGCGTAACAGGCTGACAGCAAATGGGTTGCTGTCTTTTAAGAGCTCGCTGATCAACCCGAAGGATAAAGACCACAAGCAGGAAGCAGCGATGAGGTAGATCATGTTAAGCCACCCAAAAAGAAAAGCCCCACCACGGGGTGGGGCTTGGCTTTGGTATTTTCACGAGGTGAAGTTAGTTGTGGAAGCGGCTGCCTTCGAGGAAGGCTTTCAGCTTGCGACTGCGAGAAGGGTGGCGCAATTTGCGCAACGCTTTGGATTCGATTTGACGAATCCGTTCGCGGGTCACGGCAAATTTCTGGCCGACCTCTTCTAGCGTGTGTTCGCTTTCCTCGCCCACGCCAAAGCGCAGACGCAGGACTTTTTCTTCGCGTGGGGTCAAGGTTTCAAGCACCTGTTCGGTTTGTTCCTTGAGATTGATGCCGATAACCGCTTCAACCGGGGACACGATTTTACTGTCCTCGATGAAATCGCCCAGATGCGAATCTTCCTCTTCCCCAATCGGGGTTTCGAGCGAGATCGGTTCCTGCGCAATCTTCATGATTTTGCGAACCTTGGAGACGGGAATCTCCATGCGTTCGGCAATTTCTTCGGCGGTCGGTTCATGGCCCATTTCCTGGACCAGGGCACGCGAAGTACGAATGAGTTTGTTAATAGTCTCGATCATGTGGACCGGGATGCGAATCGTACGCGCCTGATCTGCAATGGCGCGGGTAATCGCTTGGCGGATCCACCACGTGGCGTAGGTCGAGAACTTGTAACCGCGACGGTACTCAAATTTATCGACCGCTTTCATCAGGCCGATATTGCCTTCTTGGATCAGATCCAGGAATTGCAGGCCGCGGTTGGTGTATTTTTTGGCAATGGAAACAACCAGACGTAAGTTGGCCTCAATCAGTTGACGCTTGGCATCTTCTGTTTCAAATTCACCTTTTTTCAGCTTGGTGTAGTTGGTTTTGAAGCGTTCAGTGGTGGCGCCGATTTCGGCTTCCAACAGCTGCATGGAATGGCTGATGTCTTCCTGTTCCTTGACCAAGTCCGAGCGCATATTGGCGAAGGCCGGCGCGTTCAATTTTTCGTTGATGCGGCGTAGCTTGTGTTCGTAGGTCTTGATCGAGTTGTAGTATTGCGAAGCCATCTCGATCAGGTGAGAAAGCTCTTTGGTGCTGAACGGGATCTTGCGAATGATCCAAGCCGTGCGAATCCGTTCACGGGTCAACAGGTAGTTGGCGCGTTTCCATTTTTTGGTGGTGGTATTCTTGATGGCATCGCGTTCTTTTTGCGATTGGAGGACCTTTTCTTCTTGAGCCTCCAGAGACTCAAAATGGGCCAGCATGACTTTGCGGGTCATGGCCTGTTCGGGGTCTTCATCATCCTGAATTTCCAGGTTCTGGGCCGCTTCTTCTGGGGCGGCTTTTAATTTGCGACCGATTTCCAAGATTTCAGGAACCAGGAAACGGAAGCGGGACAGGGCCTTAAAGGTGATTTCTTTGCCGCGCTCAATTTTTTTGGAGAGATAAACTTCTTTCTCCCGGGTGAGCAGTGGAACATTGCCCATTTCCTTGAGGTACATGCGCACGGGGTCGTTGGTGCGGTCCAACATGCCGGGCGAAAGATCGATCTCATAAGATCCGTCTTCGCGTTTGCCTTCCCCGCTGATGCCGAATACGGTTTCTGTGCCGGCGATTGGCCGGGCGCGACCTTCGCTGCTTTCCGTTTCAGCTTCGTCGCTGATATGTTGAATCTTGGCATTTTCATCGATTAATTCGATACCGAGGTTTTCGATGTGGTGGTATAACTCGTCAAGTTCTTCTGGTGTGACGAGGTCTTCGGGTAAATTTTCGTTGATTTCGTCGTAGGTCAGAAATCCCTTCTCTTTGCCGGTTTCGAGAAGGTCTTGAATCTCTTTGGGGATATCCTCTGATTTCAAACTGGTCACCTCAAATCGTTGCGGTCCGTAGACGCAGAACCCACGATTATAGCCAAAAGGACGGCCTTCATCAAGGGCGATGCGGTTGCGGTCTGTGTGGGAGCTGTGAATTTTGATCGTCGGGTTGGGGTCAAGCATTACCCCAGGTTGAAACAACTTTTTTCAACACGTATTCCTTTACGGGTGTACCGGCCCATCACATGAGGCATTCGGTATCAACCCTGCCAAGCAATATAGGGTGGCAAAAAGAAAAATGCAAAGAGCTGAAACTAAGAAGTTTCGGCTTGCCTTTGACGGGTCGGAAAATAGCCGCGTTGGGCCAAGCTACGGCACAACGCAATCAAAGGCACACCAATGATACTGCTGGGGTCATCGCATTCCACGCGTTCGAGAATGGTGCATGCAGATGCTTCAATTTTGTATGCCCCAGCGCAGTCCCAAGTTTCGTCGCGTTCCACCATTGCTTTCAAAAAATGCGCCGTAAGGTCGGGGAGGAGGGTCAGGTTGGCGACAATGGTCCGTGTCTCGGTTGGCTTGCCCTTTTGGGCCAACGCAAATGCGGTATGTAACTGATGGGTTTTGCCACTCATGGCTGACAATTGTGCAACTGCTCGCTCGACCGTGCCCGGTTTGCGCAGGATTTGCCCGTCCAAAATTAAGGTTTGGTCCAGTCCGATGATGAGATGGTTGGGAAAACGATCAAGCAAACTTTCAGCTTTTAGAAGGGCGTGTTCGGCTGCGACCTGATCTGCAGGCAGATGAGGCAAATCCGGCTCATCGTATTCGGGCGCAGCCCACTCCAAAGCCAGACCCAACCCGGCTAATTGCGCCTTTTTGTATTTGGAGGTCGTTGCGACCAAGATGGGGTTCACGACTGCCACTCGGCGAATAGGTCGGGATGCTCGGCGACCCGAATCTTACGCAGGTGTGCGGGTTGCAGCGCCGGTGCAAGGCGCTCGGCCAGGTAGGCGCACAATGCCTCATTGGTAGGCAGGTGATGAGCAAAAAAGGGATCTGCTTCGTTTAAGCATTGACCGTTAAACTTTTCAACGATTTCGCGTTGCAACACAGCGTCCACCTGAACCAAATCGACTGCCATCATTTCCGGCGCGTGGAGTGGGCCGGCCAACCACACGGTGACGTGATAGTCATGCTCGTGCGGCTCAGCAACTGGGCCAAATCGGGCGCGGTTCTCGGCTTCACTTTTCTCGGGTAAGCGGTAAAAGTGGCTGGCCCGAAAGTGGACCGTTCGGCCAAATTGGATTTCAGGCAAGGGAAATGCCTCCATCAACGGGGATCATGGCACCGGTTGTCCAAGCGGCGGCGGGTCCCAACAAGTGTACGATCATATTGGCGATTTCTTCGGGTTTTCCAACTCGGCCCAAAGGGTGCAAGTTGGCGACTTGGGCCATTTTTTCGGCACGAGAAGGATCGCCTGGTTTTTGCGGTTCGTGAATGGCCGTATCGACAACACCGGGCAAAACACTGTTGAATCGCAGTCCGCGGTCTGCGTAGGCCAAGGCCAGTGATTTCATCAAACTGTCCCCGGCCGATTTGGTGGCGGAATACACGGCACTCACACCTAAGGGTCGATGGGATAAGGTGCTCGAAACCAAAACGACTGATTTGCCTTGGCCAGCCAAAAGTGAGGACTCCAAGTTGCGCAGAATGTCGTAATTGGCAAAAAAAATAACTTCAAAAGCCGTGCGGACGGTGGTGATGGATTCACTCAAACCCGGTGAAAGTGCATACCAAGCCGCATTCAGGACAAGACCATCCAGGCAACCACCGGTTGCCGATAGGGTTTCTTTCAAGGCAGCAGCGCGTGATTTCGGATCGGCCAAGTCACAGGCGATGAAGTGCAGGTTGGGGTGGGACCAGTCGGCGGGGTGACGCGCCCAGGTCCACACGGAACAGCCTTTCTCTAAAAGCTGTTGGCAGCAGGCCATGCCAATGCCAGATGTGCCTCCGGTCACCAGGATTTTCCAGTTGTGCATGTTTAAATCTTGTTTCCTTGTGCTTGTGAATTAAGGCCCGGGTCGGTTTAGAATAGAGGACCGGGTCGACTTTTGACAACCGTTTTGGGGGCATGGCGTGGCATCAAAAATTGGGGTGATCCTGTTGAATCTCGGGACACCTGAACGGTTGGACTTAGCCGCGGTCCGTTCGTATCTGGCTGAGTTCTTAAGCGATCCGCGCGTAATTGATATCCCGGCGGTTGCACGTTGGTTGCTCTTACACGGCATTATTTTGCGTACCCGACCGCGCCAAAGTTTGGAGGCGTATCGGACCATCTGGACCGAATCGGGTTCTCCGATTAAGGATTTTGGCTTGCGTCTGACTCAGTCAGTGCAGAACCTTTTGGGTGATCGTTTTGATGTCGTGTTGGCCATGCGTTATGGCAGCCCGTCCATTCCTTCTGTATTGGATCAATTGGCCGATCGCGGGATGGATCGTATTGTGGTCGTTCCGCTTTACCCGCAATACGCTGCGTCCAGCACGGGTACTGCGCTTGAGTTGCTCTATCGGCATGCGGCCAAGCAATGGAATGTGCCATCACTCTCAGTTGTGGCGCCCTTTTATCGGCATCCATTATTCATAAAGGCCTGGAATGCTGTGTTGCGCGAAGAATTGCCCGATCCGGCTGCCTTCGATTTCTATTTGTTTTCGTTCCATGGCTTGCCGGAACGCCATATCCGGAAAAGTGATCGTTCTGGTCATTGCCTTTCCTTTCCCGATTGCTGCATCAGCGGACTGGAGAAAATTCCATATTGTTATCGCGCACAATGCTACGAGACGGCCCAGCAAATGGCCCATGGGTTAGGTTTATCGGCTGACCAATTCGCTGTCAGTTTTCAAAGTCGATTGGGCCGAACGCCCTGGCTTAAGCCCTATACTGACAAGGTGTTAGCGGAATTGCCAGGCAATGGGGCACGTCGGGTTGCTGTTCTTTCGCCCGCTTTTGTGGCCGATTGTTTGGAAACAATTGAGGAACTCGGTGTGCGCGGACGGGAAACCTTTATGCAGGCTGGTGGCACCGACTACCATTGGGTGCCCAGCTTGAATGACCGGCCTGTTTGGGCGGAAGCCGTTGCCGCCATGGTTCGCGAACAGGCAGGCGCCCTGCCCGTTGAACAGATGATCGTCTGAGCTTAATCCATGATCGATCAAGAGGATCTGATCCGAATTGCCAACATGGAAATGCCGTTTGGCAAATATAAGGGTAGGGTTCTGATCGATTTGCCGGAAGCATATCTCCTTTGGTTTCAGCGCCATGGCTTTCCAAAAGGGTGTTTGGGTGAGTTGCTTGAGTTTGTCTTAAGCCTGAAGGTTGAAGGGTTGGAAGGCTTGGTCCGGCCGCTGCGGAACCTGCCGAAGGTCAATTGAATCTGGTTCCTGCTGGCCAGCGGATCTATAATGCATCCTGATTTGGGGGTGTTACATGTGGCTCTTGATGTTTTGTTTCTGCGTCCAAGCTGATCCTGGCGTTTTGTTGTCTCAGGCCAAGGACGGGAATTTGGATGGCGTGAAACAGGCCATCGCCGCAGGGGTGGAAGTCAATGCCAAGGATAAGCTGGCTCAGAACACCGCCTTAATCCTCAGTGCGCAAAATGGCCATGCAGAAGTAGTGACCTATCTGCTCGAAAACGGTGCTGACCCCAATATCCAGAACCGATCGGGCAATGCAGTCATCCATCTGGCAGCTTTGCAGAATCAGCCAGCCATCATTCGTTTGCTTTTAGACCATAAGGTCGATATCGAAAGCCAAAACCAGGAGCAAAAAACGGCGTTTGCTTTGGCTGCGCGTCGGGCCAATTACGACTTGATGGAACAATTATTGAACTGGGGTGCCAAAATCGATTGCGAGGATGGTTTGGGCCGCACGCCGCTGATGATTGCTTTAGAACGCGACCACGTTGAATTGACGCGTCGATTGGTTGAGATGGGCGCCGATGTGACTCATTTCGATAAATTCGGCCGCAACCCCCTGATGTATTGCCACAACGTCAATTTGGCTATTTTTCTGACCCAACAGGGCGCCAAGCTCGATTTTGTGCGCGACCCAGGTCCGCATCCCTTGACCGAATACATTAAACGCGGCGATTTACGCATGGTGAAATGGATCATTGGTGCTAATTGCGATATTAACGCCAAGGACGAACAGGGCTGGCCAGCCTTGACGATTGCGCGCCGGTTAGGCAATACAGAGGTGGCCGGACTCCTTCTTGAAAAAGGTGCTGCCGAACTCGATTTTGAAAAAAACAAAGACCTGGCGATTTTGTATTTCGCCGGGAAAGGCGACCTCGTGCGCGTCTCCGAGCTCAAAGATCAAAAGGTCTCAATTGACGGCAAAGATACATTGTCGACCCGCCCACTCATTGAGGCCGTGCTCAATAATCAGCAGGAGATGGTTACCTACATTTTGGATCTGGGTGCTAATCCCGATCTGCCGGATGGACAAGGCAATACCGCGCTTATGATCGCTTCAGCGAAAGGCTATGGGCCGATTGTCGAGTTCTTGTTGGCGCGTGGGGCAGATCCGTTTCTGCAAAACAAAGCCGGACTCACGGCGTATCAGCAAGCGATGGATCAAGGCACACGCGGGCCCGCCATTACGGCTCTAAAAAAGGCCGGAGCCGATACCTTCACCCTGATTCCGTGTTGTCAGGACCAAAAAAAGGATTAGTGCGAACCTGCGCACTTGGGAGATTCCAGAACCTGGGGCGATTGTGCCCACTCTTCGGGCGAAAATAAAGCCATCGACAAGGCGTGCAAACCCGCTTCAAAAGCCGGTGCCAAAACTTTGTTGATCGCCCGCTGACGTGCGACTTTTTTTTGCCCGCTAAAATGTGCCGCCACCACAATTAACTTGAAATGGGTCTTGGAATTTTTGGGTACGGCGTGCATGTGCGATTCATTGACCAAATCCATATGTTGTGGACTGAAATGGTCCCGCACCTGATCCAAGATGAATTGATCCATTTGGTCTTTAGCGATGCCTTGGCTCATTCGTTTTCCTCCAACATGCCCCATTCCTCAAGAATTTGACGCGAAAACCCCTCCACATCGGCAGGATCCCATTGGGACCACTTCTTGTAAATGGCTAATTTAATGAATTCAACCGGTAAGGTCTGACCGTTGATTCTAGTGATGACCCATTCGCGCCAACCCAAGCCCGCTTCCTCAAAACGAGCTAGATCGGATGCTGTCTCTTCGTGCAATTTCCCAATTGCATCCTGGATCAAGGCCACCGCCATCATGCGTACATTTAAGCGGTCCCGTTCATTCACAAAAAACATGTCCACCTCTTCGGGGCCCATTATACGGCAGGTGGCTTGCTTTTCCATGGGGACTGGACCATACTGGCTGCGACAACGGGAGGGAAAGCGGTGACATTCCGCTGCGGTGCCCGCCACTGTAATTCAGTCTTACGATTGAAAGCCAGAGCACTCCCAGGTTGACGCGTTCGGGGTCAGACGCAACAACCACGATCAGGCGAGAGGAAATCCGTAGAAGCGGATGCCCCCCCGGGACTGTACGTGTGGACGCGGCTCAAGAAGGTCACTGCCCAATCAAAGGCGGGAAGACGGAGCCAAGGATGAAACACAAGCCAGGAGACTCGAGCCGACGTGAAAACTATCTTACGAGGGTAAGTTATGAAATGGATGTTAGGGTTCCTGGTTCTGGGTCCTTTAGTGGCTCAAGACCAAGTTGAGATCAAAGAAAAATTTACCGTTTATGCCAGTAAAGATCAGCGTCCGATCCAAGCGCTCTCCAACGCGGTACGCATCATTACTGCTCAGGAAATTGAAGACCATCAGTGGCAATCCTTGGCCGATGTTTTGGAGGCGCAGCCTGGATTCGCTCTTGCGCAAACGGGTGGTGATGGACAGGTTACACGCGTTTTTCTGCGTGGGGCTGCTTCGGAGAACGTTCTTTATTTATTGGATGGGGTGAAGATGAACGATCCCTCCGATGTCGGTCGGGGTTTCGATGCTAGCCGCATTTCCACCTTGGATCTGGAACGCATCGAACTGGTGCTCGGCCCCCAATCGGCGCTTTATGGCTCCGATGCCTCCAGTGGCGTTGTTAATTTGGTCAGCAAAAAGGCCCAGAAAAACACCGCCGATGTTCGTCTGGAGCTGGGTGAGGACAACCACTTTCGCTCTCGCCTGGCTGCCGGCTGGCACGGTGCAAAAACCCGATTGCAGGTCCATGGCGAGGATTTTCGGACTGATGGCATTTCGGCCAGTTTGGACAACTATGCGGATCCTTTGGAAGCAGATAGCTACCGTCACCGTCAGTTGGGTTTGAACCTGCAACAAACCTTGACCGATACACAAGGTCTGGACTTTTCCGCGCATATCACGCGCGATCAATCCGATCTGGATGCCTTCGGCGGAGATTTTGGTGATGACCCAAATTCTGAAGGCAAAACGGATCTCAATCTGGCCCACCTGGGTTGGCGCTATAAAGGTCAACGCTACCAGGCCCAAGTGCTTGGCTCCTATTCCGAAACGAAACGCGACTATGCTAATCCGCCTGAATTCGGCGACCCGAATCAAATCAGCCTCAACGCCTATTCGGGAGATTTTTTAGAATTCGAGTGGCGTAATACGCTGGTTTTAAACGGGGTAACCCACTTGGTGTTCGGCTTGGAAAGCGAGCGGGAAAAGGCGGATGGTTCCAGTCTCTACTATTACAATGGCGATGCCTATACCAGCACATTTGACGGGGATGCCACTCTGTATGGTCTGTTTGGTCAAATTCACACAGAAACCGGCGACTGGGAATGGACCGGTGGTTTGCGTTATGACGATCACGACCAATTCGGCGGACAGACAACCTTTAACGGCGCCGCAACCTGGCGTTTGACACCCTCCAGCTGGCTGGAAGCACACATTGGTACTGGTTTTCGGGCGCCGTCCCTTTACCAACTCTACTCCGCATACGGCTCGCTGGATCTGAAAGCTGAAGATTCCACGACCTATCAACTCGGATACCAGTTCCAAACAGAAACCTGGCAATTTCGTGCCACCGCGCACCGCAGTGATTATCGTGAATTGATCGATTTCTACACCAATCCGACAACCTTTTCCTCCTCATATATCAATCAAAGTAAAGCGCAAATGCAGGGTTTGGAACTGCGGGCCTTGATGGTTCGGGAGCATTGGCGAACCTCACTTTGGGCCGAGTATTTGGACACCGAGGATGCACAAGGCGCAGGTTTGATCCGAAGGCCTGAGACGCGTTTTGGCGGCCAAGTCCAGTATCGGTCGGAGCGATGGTCTACCGGGTTGGTGTGGACGCATACCGGTACGCGACCCGATCTGGTCTACGACTCGGCTACGTTTGCCCTGGTTCGCGTCGATCTGGATGCCTATGACCTGGTTCAGTGGCATGCAGGACTGGAATGGTCCGCTTGGCGACTGGAAGTCAGGGTTGAAAACCTGTTGGACGAGGAGATCGTTCAGGTCAGCGGCTATCAGTACCCCGGTCGCCGAGCCTTTTTGGCCCTGAAATACCACTACTAACGCTCGTGGGTCGGCCAGCCTGGCCGACAGTCCCCGATTCACCCGCGCCAATGCGGGGCCAATGCGAGAGCGGGTTCGGGCGCTTTCGTGGACTGCTGTTTCTCGAAACAGCTCCGGCGGTCGCCATCTCGATGGCGACCAACCCCCTCCACCCCGTCCCCAATGCAGCAACCCACGCCCAACCTCAATTGTCAAAAACACAAATGGGCCCTATCAACAAAAAGAGATGAAGTGGGACAGTCGCTTTTCATCGATACATCCGAAAAAGGGACAGTCACTTTCCGGTAGAAGAGGAACGAAAAAGGTCTCTAAATATTCGACTGTCCCACTTTCGGTCCCGCTTTCGCCCTATCCCACTGATTTTTATTCCTTTGTTTGACTGTCCCCTTCTTGCTTTCTGGCCGCTTGTTTGGGTTGGCTTTCTTGGCCGGTGTACAATACGATTCTTCGAGTTTAGTGGATGAGGGAGCCCGGAATGTTGCTGTCCTTGTTGTTGTTATGGGGTCCGGCCTCGGCCGGTGGGCGAGTCTTTTTTGAGGATTGGCCCATAAATGATGCGATCCCCCATTTGAAAACGGTTGAAGGGTTTGATTTCGGCGAAAGGGTGGCCCTGCATCGCGAGGTTATAGCCTACGCCAAGGTACTGGCCAATGCCTCGCCGCGTGTCAGTTATCAAGCGCATGGGTCCACCTGGGAAGGCCGGGAAATGGGCCTGCTCTTTATTAGTTCAGAGAAAAACATTAATCAACTCAATCAATTACAGAAAAAATATCAACAGTTGGCCGATCCGCGGATCACCGATGCGGCTCGGCTGGCTGAATTAAAAACGCAATTACCGGTCTGTGTTTGGTTAAATGAATCGGTGCACGGCAATGAAACCAGCGGAACCGACTCGGGCATTTTATTGGCCTATTACCTGGCAGCTGGAACCGCACCTTCACTGGCCCAGATGCTGGATAAAGTTTTGGTTGTTGTGGAACTGTGCCAGAACCCCGATGGCCGCGACCGGTTTGTAACCTATTCACGCGGGGTCCAATCGCCAGGCGGAAATCCGGATCCTTTTGCGGCTGAACATGCCGAACCTTGGCCATCGGGTCGGCCCAATCATTATTTATTTGATATGAACCGCGATTGGTTTGCCATGACCCAGGTCGAAACCCAGGCCAAGGTCGCCGCCTATTTACAATGGTATCCGCAGGTATCGATTGACCTGCACGAGATGGGTGAAGAATCTACCTTTTTTGCGGCTACCCCTTCACCGCCGGCCAACCCGCTTTTACCGCGCTCTATGCTCGATCAATATGAGGCTTTTGGCAAAGCAGTAGGTCAGCGCTTCGATAAACAGGGCTGGCGCTACTTCCATTCCGAAGTGTTCGATAGCTTTTATCCGGGTTATGGAGAGTCCTGGCCCAGCCTGCAAGGGACAGTGGGCATGTTGTTTGAACAAGCTTCGGTGGGTGGATTGCAATACAAAAAACGCGATGGGGAAGTGGTCTACCACTGGCAAGGCGTGCAACATCAGGCCCATGCCAGTTTCGCCGTGATCGAGCTGGCTGCCAAGAATCGCGAGGAGCTTCTGCAGTTTTTCTACGCCTACCGCGAGGAAGCGATTCTACAGGGCAAGGAGGCCGATTACCGCAATTTGGTTTTGAACCGAACGGACTCCGGCCGCGAGGAGAAGTTGGTCAATCTGCTTATGGCGCAAGGGATCGAAGTGGAACAAATCTCTGAGGGATTTAAAGGCGTTCCGGGAACGGTTTATCCCAGTCTGGAACGCGGGAAGGCGGACGTGTCACCCGGAAGCTTCCTCATTCGCTTCAGCCAACCTTCAGGAAAATTGGCTCAGTCCCTGCTTTTGCCTGAATTGGCCATGGATGAAGCCTTTTTGGCCCACCAGGAAAAACGCCACACGAAGCGCTATCCGTCTGAAATATATGATGTGACCGGCTGGTCCCTGCCGCTTGCGTATGGCACGGAGGGCCTGCTGGTCCAAGGCTCATTCAAGCCGCGCACCGAACCGCTTGCGCTAAACCGGTCGTCAATCCCGACTTCGATTCCAGAATTGGGCTATTTTGCTCCGCGATCCGATCGGGTTTACCGCTTGGTCTGTGAGTTTCTGACCCGAGGCGGCAAACTTTATACCTGTTTCAAGTCGACCGAAGTCGCCAATCGCATTTTGCCGCCTTCTGCCTTTTATTTTCCGCGCGAAGGTCTGGATGGCGCCAATTTGGATTGGTTATTAAAAACGGCGGCTCAAGAGGGCGTGGACTTGTTGCCTGCGGATGCTGGTTGGTTGGGGCCCGGCAACGGTTTGGGTGCGGGCCATGTGGTCTACTTGCAACCGCCCAAAATTGCCATGCTGTGGGATGAGCCAACATCTTCCCTTTCGGCAGGATGGATGCGCTACACCTTGGAACAGGTGTTCCGATATCCAGTTACGCCGGTCAAAGTAAAAGACTTTGATGATTTGCCACTCAATCGTTACCAGGTTCTGATCGTGCCGGATGGACGTTATTCCGGAAAGAAGCTGGATGGCGAATCGATTAAACGCTGGGTTCAGGATGGTGGTGTCTTAGTCACCATTGCCGGAGGTACCGATTGGGCGCTGACCGAAGGGGTAGGCTTATTAGCCAGTGCCCGTGAAATGGCCGGCGGCGAGCTGGAGCGCGAAGATCTCAAACGCGAACCAGTTAAGATTGAAAACGATCCCATTGGAATGGTTCAGCCGCTGCAAGAGGAGCCACGCGCCATTCCGGGCAGCCTGGTGCGCGCAAACCTGGATGCCAACCATTGGCTGGCCATGGGTTCCGCGCCAGAGGTCGCCGTAATGGTCGAATCCGATCGCGTTTTGAGGCCGGTTCGTCTCAATCAGGGCCGCACGATTGGCCGTTATGCGCCAAGCGAAAAGTTGGTGCTTTCCGGGGTGGTTCCCGAAACTTCCAAAAACCAATTGGCCAATAAAGCGTTTTTAATGGTACAGGACCACGGGCGCGGGCGCGTTGTTGCCTTTGCGGAAGATCCCAATTATCGGGGCTTTTTGCTCGGCCTGCGACCCTTGGTTTTTAATGCGATTCTGTTGGGACCGAGTTCCCTCTACGCAGAATAGGAGGAGAAGTACATGAGTGAAAAAAAACGAAGTCCCATATTTTGGGTTTTGATCGGATGCGGGGGACTGGCCTTTATCGGTTTGGTCATTGCCGGCGTGATTGGTTATCTCGGGTACACTAAAATCAAGGAAATCGAAAAGGGCATCAAAGATCCGGAGACACGTGACGCCAAGGTGAAGCAGATCCTGGGTACTGATACCTTCCCGGAAGGCTATTACCCAGCGATGGGTTTTTCGCTCTTTTCTGTTTTTGAAATGGCCATCCTGACCGATCGGCCTGAAGGTTTTTCCGAGGAAAAACATGGCGATCTGGGCAACAAAGCCTTTTTCTACATGAAATTCCCACAAAAAAAGAAACAGGACCTCAAAGATTTTTTGGAAGGGAAAACGGATAACAACCGCGCCCTACGTGATGCCAACATCAATATCGATGTCAAAATGCAGGAAATCATCTCGCGGGGTGTGTTTGAAATGGATGGCGGGAAAACCTATTTCCTGATCCAAAAAGGCGATATGCATTCCGATTACGGCTCGTCCACGGATGGTCTTCAGGCGATCATGTTATTTGAGTGCGAACAGAGCTCAAAAGCCCCGTTTGGTATGTGGTTCCGCAAAATGGAAGAGGGCCAGGACCTGGATGCTGAGGTGTTGACCCAGGAGCTAAAAGATTTCATTGGCTTCTTCCATTTTTGTGAAGTTAAACCGCAATGAACAAAATGTGAGCACCCTCACGGCCGCATGGCGTAGGGAGAGGGTACATTCACTTTGATCATTTCCTCCTTATGAGCACCATGTTCATAAACCTGCCCGCCCCTCCCAGGCGGGCATTTCTTTTTTGCCCATTGCATTTCCAGAAGATTGGTCCTACAATGAGTGCCGTGTGTGGTTGACTTTGTTCCCACACAGAATGACTATGAGAAGTTCCCGCATCTGCAAGTTTCCTGTTTTTTTCCCAATCAGAGACGTTCGACCACAATTGGTAAATTCGTGGCACCGCAGCTATGGGCTTCCATCTTGGATCGTTTCAAGATGAAACCATTAACCCGAAAGGTTAAATCCTTTCCTGTGTCCCCTGCCGCTTGGCCACACCTGTAACCTGACTTACGGGCGGTGCCCGGGTCGTAACCTTTCCTGATATGGAGCAGTAAAAAATGAAATTGTTTGTTGGAAATTTGAGTTGGGGCATTGATGACAATCGCCTGTGGAATTTATTCAGTACGCACGGTGAAGTTACTGAAGCACGCATCATTCTGGACCGCGAAACACAACGTTCGCGCGGTTTTGGCTTCGTCACTTTTGCCAATAGCCAAGATGCACAAAATGCCATGGATCAAATGAATGGCAAAGAAGTTGATGGCCGCGTGATTAAAGTCAACGAAGCCATGGAACGCCAGCCGCGCGAACGCGCGAGCCGCTGGTAATTGATCTCAAAGGGCCATTTCTAATGGGGATGGCCCTTTGATTGTCCCTTCGGGACGTCCCCGAAATTAGGTCTTCGACCTTTTTTCATCTATCCTTTATCTATTGAGCATGGGCAACGTTGCCCGTTTTTCTCTGCTTCTCTTATCGCTTTTATCTCAATCAGATCCGTTCGAATTTGGTTAACAGTGGCATAGCAGCATAGGAAATGCACCCCTCGGGTGTTTGGAAACTTTCACAGGCTCACCTGTATTCTGCCGCTAGGCCTAACCGAAACCGGAAATCTTTGCAATGCAACGACCATCCACACGATCTTATGGAGATATAAAATGAAATTATTTGTTGGAAATTTGAGCTGGGGAATTGATGATAACCGCCTGTGGGACATGTTTAGTGCCCATGGTGAATTAAAAGAAGCACGCATTGTGCTCGACCGCGAAACGCAACGTTCGCGCGGTTTCGGTTTCGTCACCTATGCAAATAGCGACGACGCTCAAAATGCCATTCAAAAAATGAACAGCAAAGAAGTTGATGGCCGCGCCATTAAAGTAAACGAAGCTATGGAACGTCAACCGCGCGAGCGTTCCAACCGCTGGTAATCATCTGATTCACCAACAAAAGGGCCGCCCAACTGGGCGGCCTTTTTTGTGTTAAGCCTCAATTTTGAAAACCGCAACTATCAAAGTTGCCTTGGATTAGCTGTGAACTTTTCCCGCTGCCACCTCTTTTAATCGCTCTGCCGTGAATACAGCCGTTACCTTGCCGGCATCGTCCAAGTATTCGACCTGGCCGTAAACCACAACAAACAGAATAAGCGGTTCCGTGCCTAACACTTTCCAACGGTCCACATTTCCTGCGGGCTCATATACATAGTCCAGCGGACCAATCTGTTCGCCGGTGTGCAATTCTCGCGATCCAGACAAATTAATTGCATGCACACATCCGGTATGCCGATGCCATGCGATTTCCTGGCCTGGTTCAAGGCGTAAGAGCTCTACAAAGCCCGTGTTTTCAGGCAGAAACATGAGCGGTTTAAAGGCTTTGCCAGGACCTAGCGGGATCCAGGGCAGGGCCTCACTGGCAACCCAGGTTTGGGGTTCGTTTTGTATTTCATTGCGTTGCATCGGTGCTCCTTCTTCCGGTCAAAGTAGCCATAATGTGGATAGGCCTGGACACAATTTAAGTGGTATTGGTACAGTAGAGAAGAACCAGTTTTAAAAAACTGAATGGACCACTTTAATGCGTGAAAACCGTGTGCTTGATCTTTTGTTGACGCCGCCAGATGGGTCGGAATCCTTGGCACGCTGGTTGTATAACGCCTTGAAATCGGCCATTCTTACGCGTCGGCTGGTTGGTGGACAGGCCTTGCCGAGCACCAGAAGTTTGTCGGAACGCTATGGCGTATCGCGCGGGACCGTCATCTCTGCCTTCGAGGAATTAAAAGCAGAAGGCTACCTTGTGAGCCGGCAAGGATCTGCGACCCGTGTTTCACAGGTCCTGCCCGATTCCTTTTTTGAAGCATCTACTCAGCGGGTGGCATCTCGGCTCTCTCACAAACCATCCGAACCGATTCGGTTACCCCATCTAAAACCACTTGGCAATCTTGCGCCGGGCCCGATTCGCCCTTTTCGGGCCAATCAGCCGGCAACCGATTTGTTTCCGATTGAAATATGGAATCAAACCGCGAGTAGGCGCATGCGGTTGTTGGGGAATGCCCAACTACTGGGCTGTCCGGCTCTGGGTTACGGGCCGCTTCGCCAGGAAGTTGCTGAATATTTGCGGGCAGCTCGCGGGGTTTCCTGTGCCGATGAGCAGGTCGTCATTGTTACCGGTACACAACAAGCGCTGGACCTGGCTGTTCGGTTAACCCTTCAGGCTGGCGATGCTGTTGTTGTTGAAAATCCCGGGTATGACGGCGCTACCCGACTTTTTACCGCCTTGGGTCATCCTATTATTCCGGGACCCTTGGATGGTGAGGGCCTGATTTTGGATGCGGAAACGTTTGAACCTGCAAAATTGATTTACACCACCCCAGGTCATCAATTCCCGACCGGTGTCACCATGAGCCTCGCGCGACGCATGTCCCTTTTAAATTGGGCCCGGACCCAAAATCGGGTCATCTTGGAGGATGATTACGACAGTGAGTTTCGTTATGCAAGCAGGCCCATTCCGGCCCTTCAGGGTTTGGATTCTGCGGGCAAGGTCATGCTCATTGGTAGTTTCAGCAAGCTGTTATTTCCAGGCTTGCGGCTGGGTTACCTCGTTCTCCCACACACCTATGTGGATGCTGCCGCGGCCTGGCTTTCGCTGATGCATCGTCACGGTCCGATTCTCGATCAAGCCATTCTGGCCGACTTTATTGCGAAGGGCCATTTCGGGCGCCATTTGCACCGTATGCGCAAGGTTTACGCCGAGCGATTGGACGTGTTACTCACCAGCGCCAAGCAAAGACTGGACGGCATGCTGACCCTCCACTCAGTGGAAGCCGGACTGCAAACCGTGGGTTGGCTTCCCCCGTTCGAAAATGGGGCGCACGTGAGTCAAATCCTGGCTCAAAACCAAATTGAGACGATTGCGTTGAGTCGATTCAGCCCAGATGGCCTTGCGCATAACGGTCTCCAACTTGGCTTCGCAGCGCTCACCCCGAACCAAATCCGCGACGGCGTTGCAAAATTAGCCCAATCCCTAGAGTCGATCATAGGAAAAAGGAGCTAACGACCTAGGTCCATTGTGCTTAATTCAGGTCAATGCGTTTGGGTTTTCAGCGATGGAAGTAACTCTACTTTGAGACAGGATGATAGATGGTAGTAATAAGGGAAAAAGCAGTATCCCTGATTCCTTTAAATTTATTGAATGAAGAGAATTGAGGGGTATATAATTGTTGTTGATTTTTCACCGCTTTATTATTTGGAGAATTTATGGATATTTCGCCAGAGTTGATTGGTCGCTACACGGTTTATATTCTGATCCTTGTGGCTGTCGTCTGGGTGGCCGTAAAGGGTGGCAAAAAAACGAAGTAAACAGCATCCGCCAATCATTAAAAGAAGCGATTGGTTTGCCGTCCTTTCCCCCCAAACAAGTCTAAATCCTAAGGGCCCGGAGGTTGAACTGAAATTCATTCACTTGGACAAAAAGTTGACGGAATCGGAGGTGCTAAAGGTATCGCTTGAATTAGGGTTCGTATTTCCAGATCCCCTTATGTTTCATTTTGTGAATCATAATGGCGGCGTCCCGGTGCCAAGTGTCTTTCATGACGCTTTTATGGACACGGTCGTGAGTGAGACCCTCCCTTTGATTTCCGATTCCGGTCGGGGGACAGTCGTTTCGGCTTATAAGAATCTTGTAATGGCAAAGAAAATTGTTCCTGCCCGATCTCTGCCTTTTGCAGTTGATGGTGGCGGAGATTTCTTTTTCTGTGATCTAAATAACGAGGATGTCCGGGTGTTCTTTTTTAGGTCCGAGTATTATCCCGATACTGAAAAGTGTTTGACAGATTTGGGGATGGGTTTAGAAAAGTTTTTCAAAAATCTTAAGGAAGATACAGATTCCTGACTTGAATAGCTTTTTGGGTCCACCTGTAGCCTTTTTGATCCCCAGATGTGATTTTCATCTTCCGCCCTATTCGATTTTTTGCAGTTGGAGCCCTATATCAGGTTTGTAAAAAGGCCAAATCTTTTCCATTGGGGACATGGCAATGAGGGGCACCCATTCGGTTTCTTCCAACTTTTCAATCTGGTTGTTTGCGTAATCCAACACAAAAAATTGTTCCTGCACTGTCTTTCCATGCGAACTCAACGTTTGTTGAATGTAGAAACGAAATCCGCCGTTATGCTCAAGTGCCTGATGTAGGGTTATGGTGCGGAATGATTTGTCTTTCGGTGCGTGAATGGCCTGTGAAATCGTTAATATCTCTTCATTTGCCTCTGCAAAAAGTGGAACCGGGACTTTCACGTGTTTTTGAGATGGGACTGCATTTAATGGGTAGCCTGTAATTTCCAATTGGGAAAGGCCTTTTGGGAACACCCACAGTTCTGAACCATTTTGCACGACCAATACGCCTGTCGACATGGTTGAGGATTGAAACAGTTCGCTTGCGACGCCTTGAGGCTCAAGTGAGTTGAGAGCGATGGCTTGGGCGGTAACGGTGAATTGGGATGAATCACCTGGGCCCGGGCCATATTTTTGACCAAATATGTACATGCGGTCTTGGTCCAAATAGATCGAAGTCAGGAACGGGTCCCATTTTTTGGTTGAGGCGTGCTGAACCACTTGAAAGGCTGGATTCAGGCCCAAAACCTTTCGCCCCATCAGGTCCCACAACATCACGGCGTTTTTTGAGACCCCCACATTACACAGTTGCGACATTTCCCGGGGACCTGGGCCGATCTGATCAAATCGAGAGGCCACCTTGCCCGCGGTGTTCAGTTTCAAAACCGCTTGGCGGGTCGCCAAATAAATAAAACCTTCGTGGTACAGACCAAAGCGGGGGGTCGATGCGCCGAGTTCATCCAGTTGATATTGACTCAAATAAAAGTCGATCGGGTCATTGGACGCCAAAAATAACAGCAAAAAAAGCATAAATACTCCTAAAAAAGTTGACCCGTTACCGGGTCAACTTGCCATTTCCCTTACCGACATTCAACAGCAATGCAATGGGCAAAGGCATCAGCTGCGGCTTCCTGTGATCCAGTTAAGTTGTATACAGCAATAGCATGAAAGTCACACTCAACAACACACACCGGTAACATGGCGAAAAGGGGTGACACCGACATGGCAAGTAATACCATTATTGCGATTTTTTTGATTTTTTTCATTTATTCCTCTTTGTTGATGTTGTCGAAAGCTTGCGAAAGTGATGCTATCAATAGCTTTTGCCTCTAGTCAACCCTGTTTTCTTATTTTTTTAAAAATTCAGATTATTGGGATATTCGATGAGTTCGTAAAACAAATCGCTGAAATGATGGAAAGCTTGGGATAAAGTTGCCTTTTGGCATTTAATTGGCCATGCGAGGCCCACTAATGATATGGGCCATTAGACACGGGTTTCTGTGACTCTGAGATTAAGCCGTCTGGATCCGAAACCAAAGGTCCCGGGTAGGCCTTAAGCCCTTTAACTGAAGGCTTCGTCGAGGAGGCGGGCTTGTTCCATTTTGTGTGAGCCGCTGGAGCCAGTGGCCGGACTGGCTGATGCAGGTCGTGTTACACCACAAAAATCACGGCCCAAAACTTTGTTCTCCCAGTTGACCTTGAGGAAATACCACGCGCCCATGTTGGCCGGTTCTTCCTGAACCCAGGTTACGCCTGCGTTTTCAGGATAAATGGCTAGAGCTGCTTCCAATTCCTTCATCGGGATGGGGTAGTACTGTTCCAAACGCACAATGGCCACATCTTCGCGCTTCTCTTCGCGTTTGCGTTCCAGTAACTCGTAATACAATTTGCCGCTACACAACAGGATTTTACGGACCTTGGCTGCATCGGTTTGCCGGTCCGGGATCACCCGTTGGAAACTCATGCTGGTAAATTCAGAGAGTTCAGAGACGGCTTCCGGGTGACGCAATAAACTTTTAGGCGACATAACCACCAATGGTTTGCGAATCTTGCGCAGGACCTGGCGGCGCAGACAGTGGAACAACTGGGCCGGTGTGGTCAGGTTCACGATCTGCAAATTGTCTTCGGCAGCCAGGTTGAGGAAGCGTTCCAAACGGGCGGAACTGTGTTCAGGGCCCTGACCTTCAAATCCGTGGGGCAACAGTAAAGCCAAACCGCTTAACCGGCTCCACTTGTCTTCCGAAGAAGAAATGAACTGGTCGATGATGACCTGGGCCACGTTGCTGAAGTCGCCAAATTGCGCTTCCCAAATGACCAAGCCATCGGGCAGGTCCAAACTGTACCCGTACTCGAAGCCCAGAACGGCAATCTCGCTCAAGGGCGAATTGAGCACTTCGAATTTGGCTTGGTCAGGCGACAGGTGCTGCAGAGGAATAAAGCGTTGGCCATTTTTATAATCGCTCAACATGGCATGACGATGGCTAAACGTGCCGCGTCCACAATCCTGGCCACTCAAACGCACGCGCACGCCTTCGGTCACCAAACTGGCAAAAGCCAACAACTCGCCGGCACCCCAGTTCAAGGGTGTTTCGCCAATGGCCATACTGTGCTGGATCTCCATGAATTTCTGGACTTTGGGATGCACATTAAAACTTTTGGGTGCGGTCGAAAAGGCGCGAATGAGGCTCTGGGCGCGTTCCATGCTAATCGCTGTGTTGACATCGGGCACACCTAGATCCGGTCCGCCTTGATAACGTTTCCATAAGCCCAAGCCCAGGCTCTGGCGGTCGTCCTCGATTTCTTTGATCGATTCTGCCAAATCCTCTTCCAGGGCCTTGTGCGATGCGTCGTGAATTTCTTTAACGTCCTTATCGCTGATCCCGCCTGACTTTTTCAAGTTCTCGACGTAGTTCTTGCGGACCGTGGGCATTTTTTTAATTTTGGAGTAAAGGGTAGGTTGGGTGAAGGTTGGATCATCGCCTTCGTTGTGGCCGTATTTGCGGTAACAGTACATGTCAATGACGACGTCCTGATGGAACTTCTGGCGGAAATCCATGGCCAAGCGAATGACTTGGGAGACAGCCTCGGGGTGCTCGCCATTGACGTGGAAGATCGGGATCTGCAGCATGCGCGCGACATCAGTCGAATATTGGCAGCTGCGGCCTTCCTCGGGATTCGTCGTGAATCCAATTTGGTTATTCAGCACCACATGCACGGTGCCGCCGACCGTATAGCCATGTAAGCGGCTCATATTAAACAACTCTTGCGTGACGCCCTGGCCGACAAATGCCGCATCGCCGTGGATGAGCAAGGGCAGGGCGCGGGTGTGGGCGCGATCGCCAAAACGGTCTTGTTTGGCTCGGGTCCGGCCTACGGCAACGGGTCCGACGAATCCCAAGTGGCTGGGATTAAAACACAGAGACAAATGGACTTTGCGACCGCCAACCGTTATGCGGTCGCAGCTGTAGCCCAAATGGTATTTCACATCGCCTTTACCGCTCAGTTTAACTGCGTCTAAATCCTTGAATTCGCGGAAGATTTGGCGCGCAGGTTTACCCATGATATTGGCCAACACATTAAGACGTCCGCGGTGAGCCATACCGATAACGATTTCTTCGATGCCGTGGATGCCGGCTTCTTCAATGGCATGATCCAGCAAGGGGATCAGGGATTCGCCGCCTTCCAAAGAGAAGCGTTTGGCGCCCACAAATTTGCGGTGCAGGAAATTCTCAAAGACTTCGGCATCGGTCAACTTGGTCAGGATGCGGATCTTTTCCTCACGGCTCAAATCGCGTTGGTTGGCGGTTTCCTCCATGCGTTCCCGCAACCAGGTTTGGATCTCTAAATCGTCGATGTGCAGGAATTGCACACCGATCGCGCCGCAATAGGTTTTGCGCAAATGGGCCAATATTTCGCGTAAGGTGAGAACGGTCGATTCCTTGCCGAGCCGGAAAGCGAATTTTCGGTCAAGATCCGCTTCTGTCAAACCGTAGTGTTCCAGGGTCAATTCGGGATGGGGATCGGGATTGACACCGAGCGGGTCCAATTGGGCCAAAACGTGGCCGCGCAGACGAAAAGCCCGGACGATTTGGTCGACTTTTTCCTGGCGGCTTCCGGCCAAACGTAATCGACTGGCCAATTTACGTAACAGGCCACGGGCCAAACCGGAATGTTGGTCCAAGAGGCGGTCGAAATCATCTTTGCTGATGCGTAGCAGGTTGACAGGGCCATGGGCAACCATATCGGCCGAGCGCGGTTTGTCGTCTAATACAGCCAACTCGCCGATGACTTCGCCCAATCCGAGTTCGGCCAGGGTACGACCTTCGCGTTTGACGAATACAGTGCCGGACAGGATGATGAAAAGGTCGTTGCCGGTCTGGCCCGAAAGGGCGATCGCTGCCTGGTCTTCGTATTGAACGGTACGGCTAACGGCCGCTAGGTGGGTCAGGTCTGCAAGTTCAATCTCGCTGAAGATGGGGATCGATTTGAGAAAGTGGGGTAAATCGGAGGTTTCCTGGGGTGGTTCGATCGGCACTTCAGGTCGAACCCAGGTTGTGGTGGGTTCGGATTTGTCCCAGGACGCAAACAGTTGGCGAACGGCTTCATCCACACTGTGCGGGTCACGAACGTAAGACTCGTAAAGGTCTTCAATAAAAGAAACGTTCTGACTATTGAGCTCATCCCAGGAGTAACCGGCCATGCCCACCTCCAAAAATGCAAACCCCATGGAGTATACAAAAGGCCCCCCGCGCAATCAAGGAAATGCCCGAATCCCCAGGCCCATTTACCCAAGGCTTGCAAAAGAGGACAGTCACTTTTTGTGCCTCTGGACCAAAGAAGGACAGTCATCGTTCACACCCTTCCCCTCACTTCCCCTCATAGGCCACGCAGATCACCTTTGAAGTGGATTACATTCGTCACGTCAATTTCGATCCGGATCCGCAATCCATCGTCTATTTCGATTTTGAAGCAGGTTGCCAGGGCTGGGGCGATACCCAAACCGGCGTGACTAATCTTCAAGCCGTCGATGGCATACTGAGTGGGGATTCGACCAAAAATAATCCCACCCTTTACGGTTCGTACCTTTCCCCTTACTTCTCAGGCGCTAATTATACCGAATGGCAAGTCCCCATGAAGGCAACGGCTGGTACGGAATGGCAACTCTACTGGGACTATTCTGGTGGGACATGGCAAAACGACCGCTCGATTACGGTGCCCATGATTGCAGATAACCAATGGCATACCTATACTTTAGATATGTTACAGAACTCCGAATGGACCGATCGCTCACCCGCGATCATGCGCATGGACCCCACCAACGTGGCCGGTGCCCATTGCGAAATCGACTATATTCGCACTACGGATGCACCCGTTCCAGGTACCTTCGCCATGCCCAGCCGTCTGATGATTACCTTGGACAATTCGGCCTTTATGCTGGAAGGTTCATTTACAGATCCCTACGGCATCATCTGGTCGGATAACCAGGGTGATGAACGCGAACCCCACGGCTACACCGGCCAGGAACGCGAAGCCGACCTCGACCTTTACCACTACGGCGCCCGCATGTACATGCCCGAACTCGGCCGCTTCCTCCAAGTCGACCCCGCCCGCGAATATTGGAATTCCTATTCTTACGTGGGAAATAACCCTGTATCCTTAACTGACCCAGATGGTCAGGATAGCTGGGTTTTTTATTACAAAATTCATTTTGAAGGCCAAGCTACAGATGAAGGAAAAAAACTTGAATCACAGTACAGCAAACCTGTTCATTTAATCCCGGTATCTTCTCTAGTAGATTTCTCCAAAGGTTATGAGCAGATGATGCAAGATCCAGAAATTCAAACGGTATCAATGTTTTTCCATTCAAATGCACAAGAACTACTTTTTGATAGGCGAGGAGAAAATGGAACTGATACATGGGAAGCCTGACTTACAACTTTAGAAGGAGTTAATGGCATGGAGTCAAACAAGGCATATACTCTTGCGGGTGATTTGCCTAGTTATTCAGGGCATGGACCTTTTCAGGTTAATTTATACGGTTGCAATGGAGCGGCAATGGAACATACCTATAACGGATTATCGCTTGCATACCAATTGTCAGAAAAACTACATACCATAGTATACGGATTTGATGGTTCAATAAAATTTGACTCAAATGGAAAACCTATTAAGTCAATAGAACAGCATAATTTTGTGGAAAACATGGACAGAAATCCTTTAGGAAAAATTGGACTTTTTGTTGATCAAACTTCTGGTGATGCTAGAGGATATATTTTGGCTTGAATAATAACAATGTTATTTACTTTAGCGTTAATCCATGGAGTAAGGCGCATACGACTAGCAAGGTTCGAGAGTAAGAAAAATAGATTATGAAAATTAATAATTTTACTCGAAAACAAAAATTTTTTGGTGCCATTATTGTGCCAGTGTTTGGAGTTTTTGGGCTTTGTATTTTTGTAATTCAATGTCGACCAGGCGGGAGGTGGGAGAATACTCATGCTGCGCACTTTCTTGCTCTTTTTTACAATATGAACTCTGTAAATATTTACACAAAAGATAGCATTGTTGAAAAAAAAATCCGTGTAGAGTGGGGAAGCACCAGTCCTTTGGGGGTAACCCCAAAAAAATTTATTACCTTGTTTGATGGAAATAAATCCAATAAGCCTAAACAAGTCTATGGGTGGAATCTTTATAGAGTTTATTATGATGGAAAAGAATTACGTTCATTCCAATACTTCAATACAAATTATTGGTATGGCCACTCAGTAAATATTTATTTTAAAGGGGAAGAAGTTTCGCCTGATGTTGAGGTTGTTGTAGTCGGACCCTAATCAAGAGGACTGATCTTCCCCCGATTTAGTGGACAGTTGGTTGTTTAGAGTTGATTATGCCACTTGGTGTTCATTTTGGAAGGTTTTGGGTGATGTTCCCAAGGTGGTATGGATTCGGATCGTGTTGTAGAAGCCTTCGATGAAAAAGGCTGTAAGCGGTCGTTAATCTGCAGGGGGGTTGGTTGGGAGAAGTGCTTCGGCCGGGGTGCTGTTTTGGAGGCCGGTGAGTAAGTGGTTGAGGTAGCGGTCGGGTTTCCAGGTGTTGGCTTTTGCGGTTTCGACGAGGGAGAACCAGGTGGCCAGGGCGTGGGCACCGGCTGGGGTGTTGGCAAAAAGCCAGTTTTTGCGTCCAAGTGCAAAGGGGCGGATTTTGTTCTCGATTGGGTTATTGTCCAGGGTCATGTAAGGGCTGCTTGCGTAATTTTGGACGTACGGCAAGGTGTCAAGCGCGTAGGCGATCGCCTGGCCCAGTGATGTTTTGGGTGGGATCAAGTCCTTAAGATTCAGGAGCTTGGTTTTCAAGTCCTCGAGCAACGGCACGACCTTCTGGCTTCGCTTGGCCAGCAGGTCTTCTGCGGTGAGGACCTCGTCCAGTACCTGGCTTTCTGCTTGGTAGATGGCCTTAATGTCCTTGACGATTTCGTGGGCGTTGTCCAACGTTTTGGAGCGTTTCTGGCCATGACTGGCCTTGGCTGCCTCCACGAACTTGCGGCGCACATGGGCCAGGCAGTAGACATGAACCCAGCCTTGCTCGGCCGCATCCTTGCCGTGCAGGAAGTGATAACCCTTGTATTCGTCCGTCTGCACATGGCCTTGGAAATTCGCCACCAAGTCTTGGGCCACCTTCGCACTGCGGGTTGGCTGGTACCAATACAAGACGATTTCGGGCTCACGTTCTGATTTTAACGGGTCTGGCTTGAGCGGTGGACCGGCTCGCAACAACCACATGTAGGATTTGGTCGTGTTTTTCCTGTTTTCTTCGTTCATGACCTGGATCGATGTCTCATCCAGGTTGATGCCCGCCCGTTTTTTGGCCATTTCGGTCAGGATTTGGAGAATTTCCTCGCATTTTTCGGCCAAAGTGATCGTCCAACTGGCCATCGTGTTGCGGTTCAGGGCAAATCCCAGGCGTTCATACTGTTTTTCCAGGCGGTAAAACGGCAGGGAATCCGCGATTTTAGCGGTCAGGATGTGGGTCATCAAGGACGGCGTGACCGGCGAATTGTCGATCAACGACGGCGGTAGCGGCGCGATGGAAACCGTTGGCCCTTCACCGTTTATGCCCTGGCAGGCCTTGCACGCGTATTTGTAGCGGATATAGCAGATGGCCTTGATTTTGGCCGGAACATACTCGGTTTTCTTGGTCTCTTCCCGACCGATGCGAACCTTTTCCGCCCCGCATCCGCAGTGTTTTTCCGCTTCCGGGATGTCCAGCACGACCTCTTCGGTTTCCAGGTCTGGGCTAACACCTTTGCGACCCGGTTTCTTGCGGTTATACGAGATATGCTCGGTTTCATCCGCTTCTGGACTGGGCGCAACAGGCTCGGCATCAAACAGCAATAACTGGCTGGCCGCTTCCGAAGAAGGCGAGAATTGACGCGCGTTCATCAAGCGAATCTTCTCGCGCAACAACTTGTTTTCATCCTCCAAATAGCTGACTTTTTTCTGGGATTTTTCCAGTTCAGCTTGGGTGGAAATGAGTCTAGAAACGACATCGACCATGCCGGGATTATAGCATGGTAAATGTTCTACATGGAACATTTAAGTATCTGATAATAAATAATTTATGTGATATTTTGGCTCGATTTTTGCTCTCTTTTTAGTCTTTTTCGCCCTCTTTTCATGTTACCTGACGGTAATGCAACTTCTCGTGGGCTTGCGACACATCCAGTCCCGCCAATAACCACGCAAGCGCACGTTGATCGATTTCGAGCACCTCTGCTTCCGTCTCTGGCCAGCGGAATCGATGCTCCTCCAGTCGTTTCAACCATAAACAGAATCCGTTCTGGTCCCAATAAAGAATCTTGATCCGGTTGCGTGGCCGATTACAAAACACAAAAAAATCCCCGCCAAAAAGATCTTTGCCCAGGAATCCTTCCACTAATATCGCCAAACCATTGATCGACTTGCGCATATCGGTGTTGCCCAGCGCCAAATACACCTTTCCGGATTGCGGCAGCATCAGCCCACCGCCTTCATCGCACGCAGCACCGACACCAGACGCTGCTCATCTACCGACTCAGATGCAACTTCCAAAACAAAACTACCCATTCGAATGGTCAGGCCAGCAGTCGAAGCAGATCTCGAAGTCTCTGTAGAGCCATTTTCCTTGTCAAACTCGACCACAGACACAGGTACGAGTTTGGATATGCGATTCTCAGCGTGTCTCGAAGCCCAATAAAAAAAGCGCGCATAGTCCAACCCGTGTTCGCGACAAAACGCAGCCTTGCTCAGCCCA
This sequence comes from Acidobacteriota bacterium, assembly GCA_020637335.1. Lineage (GTDB taxonomy): Bacteria > Acidobacteriota > Holophagae > Acanthopleuribacterales > Acanthopleuribacteraceae > JACJWC01. Next base: position 39,175 of record JACJWC010000002.1, read on the forward strand.
CTCTTCATCCACGCTTCAACGTCCACAGCCCAAGCCTTCGCAGATTTCGGCCGCTCCTTAAACACCAACTTCATCGGCCACCTCCTCAGGCAGCCAAATTAACACCCCCCATTCACCCCCGCACAGATGCACCAAATTGATCGCTTACAAAAGGCTACATCGCTCTTGGTCTCTAATCGAGATGAATAATGATGGCGGTGATGCGGGAGCGGATGGGAGTCATGATGTGGAGTTGGAGTGTTTTGGTGAGCTGGTGGTCCCCGATCAGAATCAAGGAAGCGGCGGAGGTTCCCTGAAGAGGCATACTGAGGAGTGAACAGCAGTCCAGAAGGGTTTCGCGCTCCATCATGTGGGCATCATCGATGATGAGAACGGGAAAGGGTTGATGGGATTGCGGGCCATGTTGCTGGATGAATTTCTGGAGTTTGACGAGCAGGGGGACTTGGCGGCCCGCAGCATCCACCCCGAGCAGGTCGGCCAGGGCGCGGTGAATGCCGCTGCGCTTCAGCCCGGCATAAGCCAGGAAGACGGGTTGGTAGTGTTTGGGGTCGAGTTGTCGGATCAGGTGCTGGACGAAGGTGGATTTGCCGACCCCGGAAGGGCCGGTGAAGGCCAAGGATTTGGCCCCTATCAAAACGTTTAATCTGAGTTGGAGCCAGGTCAGGCAGAGCTAAAAGCTGCCGCCGCCGCATTCGCTTATAAATCCGTTACGTTGAAAATACAGGTTTACCGCCCCTTAGAATCAACGGTTCGGAAAGCGTTTTGGAGTCACCATGAACGGCAGGAGGGATTGGCGGTATCGCTAAAATGGGGGAGCGCCAAATGAGCATAAAGCGGGCGCTCCAATTTTTAAATCGGGACCCGGCCCCCTGGACCCCCAATCTTGCCGGCGGCGGTTAAAAGGCGTTAGCCGCGCCGCAGGCGGCCATGATACCAGGGGGCCCAACCCCATTTAAAAACTCGTTCGTCCGTTTATCCCTCCTTTGGCTTGGTTGTTGAACCAGCGTTGGGGAAAACCGACCGACCTGGGTATCGATACGTGGTCGGCGGCATCAATCGTGGCGGAGATTGTGCAGTTCTCCAGATTTGAAAAAGCCTTCCATTTAATGGCATACCTCGGTCTGTTGCCCTCGGAGTCTTCTTCAGGTAAACGGATAAGCCGGGGTGCAATCAGCAAGATGGGGAATACCCGGGTGCGCCGATTGTTGGTTGAGGCGGCCCTTAAATACCGATGTGCACCCAATTGCGCGTCAGTGACCCTCAAAAGACGCTGGAAAGACTTGCCGGAGGAAATCGTCGAGCATGCCTGGAAAGCACAACTTCGTTTTAACCGCAGGTACCATCGTATGCGCAGCAAAGGCAAACCCGTCAACGTCATTACGATTGCAATCGCGCGGGAATTGGTTGGCTTCATATGGGCTATTGCCACGCAGATCGAACGGGAAAGTAACCAAAAAAGCCAAGTCGCCTAGGCAAATCAGCAGAAAAATCCTAAGTTTAAACCGAGACCCGAATGAAAAGATTGAAAGGAGAAGACGGGACGTAGCATCAGGGTTCAGGATATGCTCGACACCGCACTTAATCTGGCAATCCCGAAAAGGTTGATCCACGCTTGGAGTCAGGAGCAATCCAAACAGAACACGTGAAATGCCGGTAACCAACCCGCGAATACCAGTGTGTAAACCCCAGATGGACTGGTTCTAAACCGTCTTCTCCTTTGAGTCTTTTGATCTACCCCGACAATTCACCTTGACAATGCCGTTCATACCAGTGCGGTGACGTGTCACCGCTTTTGACTTACGGCCGAGCGGTGATTTGGCGTTAAGAAGCAAAACCAGCCCTCGCCTTGGTCTCGGTGGGGCCTCCAAGCAACGGTAACCCAGGCTTGTTCGTGACAGTTGGATTCTTGGGGCAGGGAATTTTGTTTGATGTAGGAAATCGGGTTGATGATGGGCTTCAAAGGCATCTCCTTCGTGGAATGCTGCACCTCGGTGCAGCTCTTAACCTATCCACCTCGGTGGATGGGCTCTCAGTCGCCGACAGGAGGTGGGACCACGGGATGCCGGAATTAGACGGGATTTGGTTTTAGGTTTTTAGGCTTGGGGTTTCGGTCGCTTGCTACGGGTTTTGTTGGTGTGGGCGGGGTTGGTCGCCATCGAGATGGCGACCGCGGGAGCTGTTTCCAGAAACAGCACTCCACGAAGGAGCTGGTGTCCAGCGTTTGTGCGGGTGAATTGCCATGGGTCACCAATGGGTAGGAATAGGTGGGTTCGTCTGGTGCCTTTTCTGTGGTTGGCCTTCAGTTCTCTGGATCCCCAAAATGTGACTGTCCTTTTCTTGCGGCCAAGTCCGGCGGGGTAGGGAATAGGATGGGGGTATTTCTTTGTTCCTTCTGGGTTAATCATCCGTGTTAAGGTGATTGACCCCGGAGGTTGATGTGTCGGTGAGTCTGAGTCCAACCAAGTTTAAAGATCCTTTTACCACTGCTAAAGGGGAAGAACGCGCCTGGGTGACCCTCACAGATCTTCAAACCTTGTGGATTAATACAGGCACGCTGTGCAATTTGAGCTGTGCGCACTGTTACATCGAATCCTCGCCCCAAAATGATCGGTTGGCCTTCATCTCGGCAAGCGAAGTTCAAGCCTATTTGGATGAAATTCGCGATTTGGGTTGGCAAACGCCGGAAATCGGCTTGACGGGCGGAGAACCCCTGATCAACCCGGAGATCATGCCCATTCTGAAGCTCATTTTGGATCGCGGGTTTCGCGTTCTGATCCTGACCAATGCCTACCACGTGGTGGGTCGGCATAAAAAGGCGTTGGCCCAAATCCCTGCCGAACTGCGGCAAAAAATGGAGTTCCGGGTGAGTTTGGATCATTTCCGGGTCCAAGAGCATGATTTGGAGCGCGGAGAGGGGACCTTTGAAGTGAGTGTCAAGGGCCTGAAATGGTTGGCTGATGAAGGATTTAAGGTTGCGGTGGCCGGTCGTTCGCGTTGGCAGGAATCGCAAGCTGAAATCCGGGCGGGGTTTGGCGCGTTATTCGCCAAATGGGCATTGCCGTTGGATGCCGAAAACCCGCATCAACTCGTCATTTTTCCCGAGATGGATGCGCATGTCGATGTGCCTGAAATAACCACGGCCTGTTGGCAAATTCTCAATAAACGGCCCGAATCGGTCATGTGCGCTTCTTCGCGTATGGTGGTGAAACCCAAGGGTGGGAAACCGCAGATCCAAGCCTGCACCTTATTGGCCTATGAGCCGGAGTTTACGGTTGGTCACGACTTGGCCAGCATGAAGCGCGATGTTCGGCTCAATCATCCCCATTGCGCCAAATTTTGTGTGCTCGGTGGCGCCTCCTGCTCAGTTTAATAGCTATTTGGTTTTACTTTTGCGAATGGAATTGAGTAAGCCGATGCCCATGATGCCGGACGCCAAAAACCCAACGATGCCAATCACTGGGATGTCGTGCCATTTCGGCGGAATCCCCGAAAGCACAATCAGGGACGAACCCACGATCATAGCGGCCAACGTGATGGAAGAGGCAATGCGATTGGCAATCCGCTCATTGGATCGAATCATCGGTCCGAGCCCGCGATGCTCAAATTCCATATGGACTTTACCGCGTTTGACCTGCTTGAGAATCTCACGGATCTCGCCCGGGACTTCCTGAAGTAAAAGCGCCATCTGACCGCCGGAAAAGGCCAGGTCGCGTTTAAGTCGTTTGGGGCTAAACCGTTCCAGCTTGACCTTGCGAATGATAGGCGCCGCTTTTTCGGCAAATGGGTAATCGGGATCGAGCTTGCGCCCCAAGCCTTCGGCCAAGGTCAGCGATTTCAGGAGCAGAAACAGGTCGCTGGGCAAGGCCAAACCCGCTTTGTGTAATAGGTTGAATAAGGAGCGTACCAATTGGTCGACCTGCAGCTCTTCAAGCGGTTGAAAGGCGAAGCGATCGATGATTTCGGCCACTAGGTTTAAAAAATCCGGCGGCATTTGGTCCGATTCATAACGCAGGAGCCGCAATAAAATATGGCCTGCACGTTCTTCATCTCGACGAAAAACGGCAATGAGCAAGTCGGCGACCAGGTCGCGTTTGGTCCGTTCCAGTCGACCCATATTGCCAAAATCGAGAAAACAGACCTTATCGCCTTTGAGCGCAAGAATGTTGCCCGGATGCGGATCGGCGTGAAAGAAGCGATGCAGAAAAATTTGTTCCAGAATCAATTCCGCGCCGTATTGGGCAATCTTTTTGGGGTCAATGCCCTTCTCGATCAGGCTGATCGGATCGGTGGGTTTGGTCCCGTCCACATATTCCATGACCAATAATCGGTCGCTGCAAAATTGGCTGTAGACCTTGGGTACATGAATGCGTTCATCGGTGTGGAAGGTTCGGCGAAACTGTTCTAAATTACTGGCTTCTTGGTAGAAATCCAGTTCTTTTTGGATGGCTTCGCCAAACTGGTCGACGATTTGACTCGGCTTAAAGCTGGCCAGTTCTTCAATTTGCCGTTCAATCAGTTGGGCCAGCTGCGTCATGATTTCCAAATCGACCCGAATTTTGCGACGGATTCCGGGGCGTTGGATTTTGACGACCACTTTTTCACCGGTGTGCAATTGGGCGCGATGGACCTGGCCAATCGAAGCCGCAGCTAACGGTTCAACCTCAAACGTTTGGAAGATTGAAGCGATCGATGCGCCCAGGTCCTCTTCCACTATTTTTTTTGCTTGTTCGGATGGAAACGGCGCAATGTCGTCTTGAAGGGTGGCTAAATCCTCGATCAGGTCCATAGGCAACAGGTCGCTGCGGGTCGAAAGCATTTGACCCAGCTTAATAAAAGTGGGGCCCAATTCCTCTAACATGGCGCGGATCCGCTCGCTGCGGCTTAATTGCTCAATCTTGGCGCGTTTCGTCACCAGGCGCAGGCCCAGTTTGAAATACTGATCAATGTTCAAGCGTTGAACCAAATCGCCAAAGCCGTTGCGAATCAAAATCCGTGCGATTTGACTCAAACGCTGAACGTGTTGGTAAGTCCTGCCAATGTTAGAGATACGCATCCCTCAAGCATACCACTGAACAGGCCATGCTCAAGGTAGCTAGAGATGGGATGGCACGTTTCTGCTGCAGGCCAACCGCCTGCTTGCCTGCAGTTCTTCTGAAATATTCAACTGGATTTAAGCGCATCATCTTGATGTAACGTTCGATCATTTTGATTGAATCGCGCTTAGGTTAAGGCTGAAAATCGGCCGATCCTGAACCTCGATCCGTTTTGTTGGTTCAAAAACATATGCAATAAACTATTTAAAACAAGCGGATTAGATAAAAGTGGCGGCCCGGCTTCCCGCATGGTCTGTCCGCAAGAGCCCAATCCAGAGCCTTGGCAAGCACCTTGCCACTATGGTGCTGGGGGTTCTAAGGGAAGGGTCATTATGAAAATCAATAAAGTGAGCTTTTATTCAGGTGCGGTGCTGCTGGTGCTGGTGCTTGTCTTGATCGTTCAAAATCTTGACCCCGTTCGGGTCAAATTTTTATTTTGGACCTTTACCATGTCTGGCGCTCTGCTCTTGATTCTGGTTTTTCTGGGGGGTGCACTTTTGGGTTGGATCCTGAATCGCTACCGCAGGAACCGTCTAGCCCATTCGCAACAAAACCCGAAGGTCAAATCCGCACGCGAATCACCTAGAACCGCGTGAGATTTTAGAAGGTATTCTTGTGGACCCATTGATTTAGCAAAATCAGAGGATTTTTTGGTCCATCTGTTCAATTGCTTTTCGCGTTGGACCCCTTGATCAGTAAGCCGCCATTAGGAGAAAACATGACCTCAGCGCCACCCGATAAAATGAAATTGATGATTATCTCTGAGCTTGAAACGCGTCGAAAGAAACTATCCGCTAAATTTAATGGATTAAAGATGAATGTCGTTGATCATAAATTGGCCGCCAGAACTGAATACGAAGATAGGATGATTGAAATCAAAGCGAAGTTGAACACCGCTGAAAGAAAAATGGAAGAATTTCGCAACTCGGGACATGGGTCTTGGTCCCAAGTCAAAGCAGACATTGATAAAGCGCTATCCGAAATTGAGTCCACCATTAAGACCCTGGCGCGTTGATGAATCCTTTTCTCGAAAAAGAATTAACGGTTTTAGATTCTTTTTGATTGATTCCGAATTTAATACAAAAAGTGAGTGATTGAATGACCAAAACACATACCCGTAGAAATCCCAAGCCTGCCATTATTGCTCAATATGAAAAATTGGAAGAGAAGTTTGATCATCTTTTAAAAAATCTATTAGAAAAAGAACCCACCAATAACAATGGCAAACCGATTGAATATCAACAAGCCATATCAGCATTGGAGCAGAAAATTATTTTGGCTAAAAAAAAGTTGTTGGAATTCAAGCAAGAGAAAACCGGTGTTTGGTATGACTTTAAAAGTGAATTGGCCATTCTTTGGCAAGATATTGAGATTTCTTACAAGCGGCTACTCTAGCCTTTGGAGAAAGTATTGAGCTGGGAGAAATCGAAAGGTTGGTTAAGAGCTGTTTACCCGGTTCAGCGTTTGCGGTCGGGGATGAGCCCGTAGGACTTCAATTTCCGATACAAAGTTGCAGATCCGATATCTAATTGTTTTGCGGTTTGGGTCTGATTGCCGTTGTTGCGGGCCAGAACCGACAAAATATAGTCTTTTTCGATTTGATGCAGTGCCGTGCCGCGATCTATGGCGTTTGGCACATTGGCTGAATGGCTGCGTATTTCTTCGGGCAAGTCCTCAACATCGACCAGGGGCCCGAGCGAAAGTGCTGCTGCGCGTTCCATGGCATTTTCCAGTTCACGCACATTGCCAGGCCAGGCGTAACTTTGCAATAAATCGGCAACACGAGGTGTGATCCCATTTCGTTTGCGGTTCATCCGGGTAAGTGAATCGGCGAGCAGGAGCCTTGCCAGAGGGATGATATCTTCCTTGCGCTCACGCAAAGGCGGAACGGCCAATTCCACGACCTTGAGTCGGTAATACAGGTCCTGGCGGAAGCTGCCTTCGCCCACATCTTCAGTTAAGTCCCGATTTGTGGCGGCTAGAATACGGACGTTAACCGGTCGGCTCTTATTTTCACCTACCCGTCGGATCTCGCGTTCTTGCAGGACGCGCAGTAATTTGACTTGCATGTTGGGCGAAATTTCTCCGATTTCATCCAGGAGAATGGTGCCGCGGTTCGCGGCCTCAAACAAGCCGGGGCGATCGGCTACGGCGCCGGTAAATGCACCGCGGGCATGCCCAAAAAGTTCACTTTCCAGCAGGGTTTCGGAAATGGCCCCACAGTTGACCGCAATGAAGGGCCCAAGCGAACGTGTGGACTCGTCATGGACCAGTCGGGCAATGCGTTCTTTGCCGACCCCACTTTCACCCGTAATCAGGACGGTTGCGTCTACACCTGCCACCCGCCGCGCCAAATCAACTACCTTTTTCATGCTCGCACTACGGGCAACCAGCCCACTTTCATCCTCCGGCGTTTCTGCGACCTTGACCAATACCTTTTGCCGAAGCCGCAACTTCTCTTCGCTTTCTTTTAAGGATTCAGTGACCCGGCTCAGTGTAATTTCCAAGTTTTCTTTGAGGCTTTTAGGGTGATAGAAATCCAATTCAGCCGCGTGTTGGTTGCCCCATGCTTCGCGTGTTCGTCCAATCAGTTGACAGGCTGAATGACCCGCAGCCAAACAGCGATGTTCCAAAACAAAAATTTCCTTGCCGGTGGATTTGCTCAAATACCCGCTCATTAACCCACAAAGCGTCCAACATACCGTTGACGACGATCGGCCAAAATTTAACAAATGTTGTTCGGCTTCATAGGAGGCGAGGAGCAGCGTTCCGTTTTCGGATAGCGGATCCTCACTGCCAGATTGCGGGCAAAACATGCCTTGGAGCGCGAATAGCTGCGGCCCGGCTTTGCGCCAATCTTCATGAGACGTCCATTGGAATTCGCGGCGCATGGAAGAGGCCATGCGCCAGCCATGGGCAAACCCGAATTGGGTTAACACGGCGCGAGCTGCGTTTACTCCAAAGTTATTGACTAAATATTGGCGCAAAACACCCATGGCGATGCCATCGATTAACAAAGCCCGCTGTCCGGCAAAGCGAATCAGGCCACCTTCAGGCTCAAGCTCCAGGAGTTCTTTGTGACTAAATTCTTGAACATGCACATTCAACTCCTATCTCTATTTGAGGGTACATCACTTTGATGGAATAGGCCATCAGGCCCAGTGCGCAGGTGGGGCAAACCCAGTAACTGGGCCAAAGATAGATCTGGCTCAGTCCGTGCTTAATAGCAGTTGCTCCTCCGTTTCCCATCCATTAGGTGATTTTTAAGATTCGGGACTTGGCGCATGAAAGGAGAATATTTTGACCAGAAAAACAAGCGATGACGATGAAGGGCCCAACGTTGGGCCACACAACCAGAGCTGGGAGGGTATGTTCCATTCGGGCCAAGCCTTCATTCAACGTATTACCCAGGGTGCCAGGCGTGGATTTTTGGGATTTTTTGTCTTGTTCTTTTTGGCTTTGATTGCTTCATGGTCCGCCTTTTACACCGTGCCAAGCGATTCCGTCGCCGTGATTCAACGTTTTGGCAAATACACAAAGGATGTCCCGCCGGGTCTGCATTTTAAATTTCCCTTTGGTATCGATCAGGCCACGATTGTCCCGGTTAAACGCCAACTCAAACAGGAGTTTGGGTTTACCACGCCAGGGGCAACGGACCCCTACCAAAGCCCGCATCCTCAGGATGGCAAAAAGGAAACCCAGATGGTGACCGGTGATCTCAACGCCGCATTGGTTGAATGGGTGGTCCAGTACCGCATCTCCAGTCCGGCCAATTTCCTTTTTGAGGTTCGGGAACCCCGGGAAACTTTGCGTTACGTTTCCGAGTCCGTGATGCGTGAGGTGGTCGGCGATCGAACGGTTGATGAAGTGATTACGATTGGCCGCCAGGAGATTGAATCCGAAGCGCTGACCAAAATGCAGGCCTTATCGAGCAAATACGAAATGGGCATAAGCATTGATCAGGTCCAACTCAAGAACATCAATCCACCGCTGCCGGTTCAGGAATCCTTTAACGAAGTGAATCAGGCCCAACAGGAAAAGGAAAAATTGATTAACGAGGCGCGGCGTGATTACAACAAAGTTATTCCGCTCGCCGAGGGCGAAAAGGATCAACGGATCCGCGAAGCGGATGGGTATCGTTTGAAACGCATCAATGAGGCCGAAGGCGATGTGGCCCGTTTTAATGCGCTTTTGACCGAATATGTCAAAGCACCTGAAGTCACTCGGCGGCGCATTTACGTTGAAACCCTGCAGGATGTCCTGCCTGGCATTCGCAAAATTATTGTTGATGAACAGACCAAAAGCTTTTTGCCTTTCCTCAACTTGAGCGCGACAAAAGGAGAAACACCATGAAAAGGATAGGCAAAACGCTCTTTATTATCGGCATGTTTTTGGGCCTTTTGGTGTTGGTGAATTCCATCTATTCGGTTGACGAAGTGGAACAGGTCATCATTACCCAATTTGGCAAGCCGGTTGGCGATCCGGTGACTGCCGCAGGCCTCAAAATGAAGGTGCCCTTCATTCAGGACGTTAATCCCATTGATAAACGGGTGCTCGAGTGGGATGGTACGCCTTCCGATATGCCGACCAAAGACAAGTTGTACATTTCGGTTGATCTATATGCCCGCTGGCGCATTGTTGATCCGCTCCAATATTTTTTGCGTCTGAGAGATGAACGCAGTGCTCAATCGCGGCTGGACGATATTTTAGGCAGTGAGACGCGCAATGCAGTGGCCAAACACGAACTGATTGAAATTATCCGCACAACCAAAGACCGCGTGCCACTGCAAGAAAAGCTGTTGGCCAGCAGCGAAGCCCAGACGACGTTAGGGACCTTGGTACCCATTCAAAAGGGCAGAAGAATCGTTGAAAAAGAGATTTTTGATGCTGCTGCCCAAAAAGTTCGTGTCTTTGGCATCGAACTTTTGGACATTCGGTTTAAGCGGATCAATTACAACGAATCTGTGCGGCCCAAAATTTATGACCGCATGATCAGCGAGCGGCGCCAAATTGCTGAACGGTTTTTATCCGAAGGCAACGGTGAAGCTGCGCGTATCCGCGGCAATCGCGTGCGCGACCTGGATAAAATCCAATCAGAAGCCTACCGCGCCGTTGAAGAGGTACGTGGCCTGGCCGATGCCAAGGCGACGGAAATCTATGCCAGCGCATACAATAAAAACGCACAGTCCATTGATTTCTATGAGTTTACGCGTACCATGCAGGCCTTTAAAGCCATGATTAGTGCACAGGACACCTTGGTCCTCTCAACAGAAAGCGATTTATTTCAGTATCTCAAGCACATGGATGACCGCAATCGGACCGAAAGGCGGCGACCGTGAACAAGCTCATCAAGGGGCTATCAGGATGGCAGAAACCGGGCAGAGCGTTATCCAAAATCTATTCAGCCGAATATCCGCCGCATCTGCAGGAATATCCGCCCATTCGGTTTGACTTGCTTTATCGGGAGTATGCCCGTTACCTGGAAACGTTGGCGGTTTGGGAGGACGAGGGCGGCGCGTTAAGGCTTAAATGAGCGTTCAAATCCCGAGCTGTTTCAGTCGGTTTTAGGTACCGGAGATCGCGATGGATATTTCTTTTGGTCTTGCCAACCCCTTCACTGTTTTGAGTCTACTTTCAGGCCCGGGTGTGGGGTGGTGGCCAGCCCAATACGGGAGCCTTCAATGATAACGGTCCGCCCTTCTTCGCAGCGATTCGCGCGACGCAGTCCAAATCAACAGTTATTTTTTAGTTTTTATGGCGCCCGTTTGGAAGAGCCACTTGCGACAGGGTTCGGATGCATGAAGGTCTTAAACGAATATTGGTTGGCGCCCGGGCAGAGTTTGCCCGATTACCCACATCACCAACGCAATGAGCTGCTGATGTATGTCCATGAAGGCCTTTTGACCTTTAAGGATCAAAAAGGGCTGGTTGGAACGCTTTCGATTGGCGAATTTGCAAGGCTGGGCCTTGTGAAGGGCAGGCGCGAATTGCCATTTACAGTGCTTGGCCCCATCTGGGCGCATGTTTTTGAAATGGGGTTTCAAGTTGAGCTTGAGCCGACCCAGTTGCAATATGATCAGCGGCGCTTCAGCATGGCAGAGCGCAGTGGCGCGCTGAAGCTAATCGCCGCGAATGATGCACCGGCTGCTTTGGGTCTATCCTCCTGCGCCTGGTTCTATTCGGCGGTGTTGCAGCGGGGCAAACATATTATCCTGGAGTTGTCGCCCGAGCAGAATGCCTGGTTTCATTTGGTCCAAGGCCGTGCCAATGTAGCTGGCCACGAGCTGCGGACGGGCGATGGCGCAGGTTTGACCCAGGAACGCGCTTTCTCGTGCACCGCAGTCACCTGCTGCGAGTTGCTGTTGGCTGTAATCGGATAATTTTGGAATTTAGGACAGTCATTTTTTTACACGATTTAATTTCTCGAATTTAGCCGATCGGTCCTGGTTTCGGAAAAATCTTGTGATGACAACGCTTTCCAAGTAATGTGATTTGCGAATAGCGGTAAATTTATAAAAGAATAAGGAAATTCACAAAAAATTTGGTATTCTTGGTCTCATCAATTCTTTTGATTTATGTGAGATTGGGGAGGTGGCTTGTGACCAAGGCCAGGCATACCGTGGTGAAAGAAGGCAAGGTTGGGGTGTATCACTGCACGTCTCGCTGTGTGCGGCGGGCATACCTCTGCGGTGTTGATTCGCATTCGGGTTGCGATTTTTCCCATCGACAGGTTTGGGTACGCGACCGGCTCAAAGCCTTGTCGAAAATTTTCGCCATTGATGTTTGTGGATACGCCGTTATGGAAAATCACCTGCATTCCATCTTGCGAAATCGGCCGGATATTGCTGATTCGTGGTCTGCAACAGAGATTGCCATACGATGGCGAACTCTGTATCCCAATCGGCGCGATCCTCAAACAAAGGAGCCAATGGTTCCGAACGTAGCTGAAATCAAAGCGTTAGTCGGCACACCCCATTTAATCAAAAAGTTCCGAAAGCGGTTGTCTTCGATTTCTTGGTTTATGCGCAATACGAACGAGTGGATTGCTCGAAAAGCCAATCACGAGGATGGCTGCAAGGGCCACTTCTGGGAAGGTCGGTTTAAGGCCCAAGCGCTTTTGGATAATGCCTCCATTTTGACCTGTTCGGCCTATGTGGCTCTGAATCCGATTCACGCAGGCAAAGCGGAAACCCCTGAGGGCTCCGATTTCACATCTATCCAGGACCGGATATTGGCGCGACAGGCGCAACGAAATTTGGCCAACACGCCTCGTGAGGTGAGGACCGACCCAACGCCGGAGCAAGCGCAGATGTTACAGGAAATGCGGCATTTAGCGCAGAGGGCCGATTGGCTCTGTCCTCTTCGAGACCAGGAAGGGCGAAAAGGTTTTTTGAACCTGGATTTAGACGATTATTTGCTTCTGGTGGAGTGGGCCGGTCGGCAACATCGGCGCGACAAGGCAGGGCGCATTCCTGGTGATTGTGCTCAAATTCTGGATCGGCTCGAACTCGATCACAAAGCGTGGCTGGAAACGATCCAGTATTTTGACAACCGGTTTTATCGGGTTGTAGGCAGCGCGCAGCAAATGCTGAAGGCTGCAAAAAGATCTGGACAAAACTGGTTTCAGGGCATCTCAACCGCCCGTTTTTGTTTCAAGGCAGAATAAGGCTCGCCACATTTAATAAACAGTTAAGTGTCGGAACCAAAGTTCATATCACCCAAAGAAATGGGTTTGATGGGCATTTTGCCAAGTGCTGGTGAAACGTCCATTATCAAAGCCTCCGTGTCATTCTGGTGGTTCCGCGCTCATGCAGGGTTTTGGCAGGCAAAAGGTAAAAGCCACAAAGAAAACAAAGGACAATAAAGCCAACTAGGTCCCAAAAGGACAGTCACTTTTTAGCTCTGACTAGGATTTTCGAGCGTTTTGAGCTTGTGAGGACTGTGTCCCAAACAAAACAAGGACAGTCACAATATCAACCGAATATCCTTCTCAGTGAGCTTTTGTAGCAGCGGGGCATACAAAAAAATGCCTGTCCTAAAATAGCTATCAACTTCTGTAAAATACCTAGGCTTCAACTTCTGTGACTGTCCTATTTAGCCATTTTCACATTTTCAGGAAAACGACTGTCCTCAACTTCTCGAGACACGCAGGAAAAAAGTGACTGTCCTTTTTTATTATTAGGCAATTTGGGAGAAGGCGGTGTCGCGGCGGGGGTCTTCGGGCAGGCCGTAGAGATTGTAGCGTGCCGGTTGGGTGGGGCCCGCGCTGGGATCGCTGGTGGCGCTGGCACTGGTATTATTCGCACTGCTCGCATTGTTTGGGGTGTTGGTATTAGCGCTGGCAGCCAGTTCTTGGGCAAGATCGGCTTCTGCTTTGCGGATATTGGCAGAGGCCTTGTTGGCGATGCGGTAATCCGGAGCGCTGGGGTTGGCCGGGGCCAGTGCGGATCGGCGAATGATTTCCATCTTGCGGATGGTTGCCGCTGGATCGCCGGGTACTTCACTGACGTCTACTTCGACCTCACCGCCAACCGCGTAGCGTTTGCCATCCGGGCCGGTTTGAAACTCGTAGCTGGGTCCACCTAAAGCAAAACTGCCGGCAACTGCCTGATGCGCGCGCTCATGTTGGCGGACTTCGCGGTCTCGGCGCTGTAACGCGTCGATTTTTTCTTGTTCTTTCTGACTTTCAGCCTGTTTTTGTTGGCCTTCTTCAGAGAGTTCCACCGCATCTTCAGACCGGGCCAAATTGCGCTGCTTTTGATCTTCGCCTAGCGTTTTGGGATCCTGCTCGGCCTTCGCGGAATCGGGGGTCGAGACGGAGTTCGACTGGGAGCTGGAATAGGAAACCGTGTAGGTGGAGGCAGAAGATTGTGGAATATACATGATGCCGTCCCAATCTCAACTTAACGATTTTGAGCGCAAGTGGCAATCAAAAAGCAAAAAGGCGGGAAAAATCCCGCCTTTTTTCTGAAAAATCAGGGTTACTCGACGTCTGGCGCCAGTTTGGCAGCCCAACGCGCGGTGACCAGGAAGATGGCCCCGACAACGATGGTAATCAGGAAGGTTTGGAAGAAATTGGCCGGAATCTGCGGCAGGATATCCTTCATGGCCGTGTCCATGAGTCTTTGCGTTGCGGACCTTAGCCCTTCCAAGTCCTGTGATGCCAATAGACTGGGATCCAACTTGTCTTTGATTGGGTCGATCTTTTCCAGCAGGTTTGGGGTAACAGCCGCTGCACTTCCCAGTGCGTCGTGTGCTTTCTCAGCATTGGTAAAAGCCGAGAAATTGAAGTTGCCCGATGCCAAACCGGCGATCAGGTTGCCAATTGCGGTGGCGGTGAACCAGGAACCCATCATCTGACCCACAATACGCGGAGGTGCCAATTTGGTAATGGTACTCAAGCCAACGGGGCTCAGGCACAATTCGCCAACGGTGTGCAGAAAATAGGTGATGATCAACCAAGTCGGCGCGACCTTGGATTCAATGGCGTATTGACCCGCTTTGGCCATGACCCAGAAGCCCAAGGCCAGGAAGATCAGGCCAAAAGCAAATTTGAGGGGGCTGGAGGGGGTCAAGCTCTTTTGGGCCAATTTGATCCAGATATAACCAAAAACCGGAGACAAAACGATAATGAAAATCGGGTTAACCGATTGCAACCAACTGGCCGGGGATTCCCAACCCATCACATGACGATCGGTCAGGTATTTGGCAAACAAATTCAGAGAAGTGCCCGCTTGTTCAAAACCCGACCAAAAGAGCGCGCAGCCGATTAACAGGATAAAAATCAGCATGATGCGTTTCTTTTCACGCCATTCGAAACTTGGCGAAATGACCAAATAGGCGAAATAGAGAACGACCAACTCAACAATCACGTAACCAATGCCTTCCGCCAATCCCGAAATTTCGGTGAAGTTGGCAAAACCGGTGACTTGCATGGCAATTGCGGAGGCCACCAGGATGGCGCCAAAGATAGCTGCCAAGCCCTTGCTGCTGGCATGTTGAACCTTGTCCATTTTTGCTTTGGGCTCGATGCCCGCTTCACCCAGGTATTTTTCGGTCATCTTGAATTGGATCAAACCCAGCAACATGCCGACTCCGGCTGCGCCGAAGCCCCAGTGCCAGTTGACCTTTTCGCCCAGGAACCCGCAAACGATTGGGCCGAGGAATGCGCCCAGGTTGATACCAGTATAAAAGATGGAGAAACCCGCATCACGTCGTGCGCCGCCCTCTGGATACAATTCGCCGACGATGGTGGAGACGTTGGGTTTGAGGAATCCGGTTCCGATCACGATCAAGACCAGACCGATGAAAAACGTAGTGGTGGAGGGGATGGCCATACTGAAGTGACCGGCTGCGATCATGATCCCGCCATACCACACCGATTTGCGCTGACCGAGATAATTGTCGGCGATGTAACCGCCCATAAGACTCATGAGATAGACCGTCATCGTGTAAAGGCCATACAAGGCACCGCCCGTTTTTTCCGAGAGGCCCATGCCACCTTCACTCAATTGGGCTGTCATATATAACAGCAACAAGGCGCGCATGCCGTAATAACTCATGCGCTCCCACATCTCGGTAAAAAACAAGGTGGCTAGGCCACGCGGTTGGCCAAAAAACGTCGCTCCGGCGGGTTGGTTCATAACCTGACTCCATTTCAATCCATTGAATTCTTTACAGTTTCGACGCACCATCATAAAGATTCCCAAATGCAGGGTCAAATTTCTGGCCCGATTCTGGCGTAAAATTTAACTTTTCGCGCCCATGCAATGACTTTGGCGTACGAAGAAGGCCCGCTTTTGCCCTCGGGCTTTGCAGAGGGCCTAAAGCCTTCTACAATGCGCAGTTATGTCGAGACCTTCGTTTCGCTTTTATCCATTGGCTTTCGCCTTCGCGGCATTTTATTGGGGACTCCCGGCATTAACCATTGTCTCGGGTCTGTTGATGATTTGGGGCATGGTCAGCTTGTTACGCGGCTACCGGTTCTACTGGCAACCGGGCGCATTTTTTGCCTTGATCTTGCTGGGAATCATGGTTTGGCGCAGTGCCTGGTTGCACGCTCACAACCCTCAGATTGAGTTCCACTTTCACTGGATCCTGTTGCTGTACTTGCTGCCGATGTTTAGTTGTTGGGGCCAATGGCAGCCCGTTCATTTGCATCGCGCCCTGCTGCTGGGCTCCACGCCGGGCCTGATCTGGGGCGTGTGGCAATTGCTGAAGCCTGCAGAACTGCAGTGGGCCATGCAGATCGGTTTTCATATGTACCCACGTGCAGAGGGGCTGCTGTCCAACCCCATTATGTTATCTGAAGGGCTCTTGGTGGTCGCCTGTTGGTCGTTTGCCCGGTTGCGCACGTCATTACCGCGCTGGGAGCGCAACGCCATTTGGGTCCACATCATCTGGAGTCTGTTAATCATCATTTTTTCGCGGGTCCGGGCCGGCCTGCTTGGTTTCATCGTGCTCTTTTTCTTGGTGGCCTTTTTTGATGCGCGTTTGCGCAAGTGGGCCTTGGCGCTCCTGCTCGTCTTAACGGCGGGTTTTGCGTTGAGTCTGCAGATTTTTGGCTTTAATTTTGATTCGATTGAGGCCCGGGTCGAGATCTATCGGGTCAGCTGGGATCTGTTTTGTCAGCATCCTTTACTCGGAATCGGCAGCCATGCTTTTCGCGCCTATACCGATGTGGGCATCCATTCCCACAACACCCTTCTGGGCATGGCCGTCGAAAATGGTGTGATCGGCCTGGCCATTTACGGGTTCTGGATGGTGTATCAAGTTCACATTTTGTGGCGTCTATGGCTGGTCAGAAAGCAAAAAGAGGATCAAGCGTGGGTCGTTACCGCTTTGGTCCTGGTGTTTCTCAATTACCAGCTATACGGGCTTTTTGAATTCAACTTCAACTTGGGTGGGGTCCTTTTGTTTTATTGCCTGCATTGGAGTCTAACCGAAAAATGGTACCTACAAAGAGGCAAGCTATTAGACCAGGTTCCCCCCATGCAGACCGCGGCGAACTAAAGATTTTATCGGCAATCCTGTACTTTTTCGCGTACCTTGTCGACCGAAATTACCTTACACTAGCCAGGAAAATGACCCTGGAGATGCCAAGTGAACGACTGGTCCGAAGTCAGAATTCCTCATGAAATTGGACCAGGATTTCAGCCTTTCGGAAAATGGAATGGCAAGGTGGACTTTCGGAATTTGGGTTTGTTTGAGAAATGCATGCGCATTGAGGCAGTCAATGGGATTTTATCTGACGCTAACTTTACAGAGTTGGCTTTGGTCAAGGGGTTTTCACTTAAGGGATTCGAAATTACTGATACGAATTTTCGTAGAGTCCAAATTCCATCGGGGGTGTTTTCGAGTTGCCAAATAGATGGTCTTCGGATTTTTCGGTCCAGGTTGCCTGATGTTCAATTCAAAATGTGTGAAATAAAGGGGCTGGAGTTTTCCGAAAAGACCGAATATTCCCGCGTCCAGTTTCTCGACTCCTCAGTTCGCCTAACAGTTACAAGTGGCGCAGAGGCTGTACGATTGGATGTTAAGAATTGCGATGTGGCTTGCCTGTTGGCAGGCGGTAGAGGAGGATATTTCTATTTTGCTAATTGCACAGGGAATATGTTTATTCAAAAAGGTTCGCACCCTTCAAGACTCATTTTGAAAAATTCAAAAGTGAATTTTTATTACTTTGTGGGCGAAAAAAGCACAGCACAAGCAAAACAAATTCTGAATGAAATAAACTTAACTGGACTATCCCGCTTTGAGAGTGACCAAATCAGGCGAATAGAATGTCCTGCAGATGGGTTAGTGAACTTAAACAGAGTTTTTGAAGGTGGATAATCCAAACAAGCTGATTTGTCTTGGACGGCGACTTAAAGCGAGGAACGGATTTGGCTGGGGAAGACGAGCGGCCGCAGGTTGGGTGCTTCCTCAAACTCAGGTAGGACGGGCTCCTGACCTGCCTTTTGCTGTTGTGTCCAGCCCCAAACCATGGCCCATTTCATATACGTGCCATAGGCCTGGAGCAGACAAAAAACCATACCGTGCATGCCGTCCAAAATGCCCAATTGAAGGAAATAAGTGCGGATAAAGCGCCAGAGCGAGCGGGGCAGGATTTGCATGAAGTTGGCACGTTTCCCGTCGCGCCACAGCTGGGCGCCGCCCCAGTAACTGTATTTCAGAATGCGCCGGGCGTATTCGTGAAAATCGTCAGCCATAAAGTGAATCAAAGAGTTGCGCAACCGCGGCGCTTCGCCATTGGTCAATAATTTGGCGTGGACTCTTTTATTTTCGTAGTGAGCTTGTCCGGCCAGGAAGAGCCGGGCCACGCGATCGTGTTGCCAGCCGCTGTAGCGGATTTTGCGGTGCATGAAGTAGACCTGACGGTGCAGGGTATAGGCATTCGATTTAGGTTGGCCCGCGAGAAGCGATTCGATTTCCCAGCGCAGTTCGGGACTGACCCGTTCATCCGCATCCAGGATCAGGACCCAGCCCTCTTTTATTTGGTCAATGGCCCAATTTTTCTGGGCAGCAGCGCCGAAGTAATGGCGTTGCACCACGCGGACACGCGGGATCAGTTTTGCTAATTCGACGGTTCGGTCGCTTGAAAACGAATCTACCAGCATGATGTCATCGCACCAAGCCAGACTCTGCAGACACTCGCCAATGTTCTTTTCCTCGTTAAAGGAGGTGACGATGGCTGTGATTTTGGGCCGAGACACCGGGGTGGATAATCGAGGATTCATGTTTTCTCCAATCGATGATGGTCAGAATTTGAAGCCGTTCGGTCTCAGTGCAAAAATCGTTTCGACCCGTTTGGGCTGGTGATGCGGTCGAAGCGAAATTGGCTCTGGGCCTCAGGTTCAATGCGGAATACCTCAGTCTTCAGCGATTCCCACCGTCCGCAAGCACCCCATTATAGTGCCTTCCCCGCTGTATGTGGAGACGGAGACACATTCGTCCCTGCGAAAGCACCGTTGGTTTCGGCCTGAGACCGGTTCATCCGCAATGACGAATTTTGGCTTTTTTTGTTGCGTAGGATGAGTGCATGTGAAGGAGGTTCTTATGTTTTTGCTACTTTTTTGGTTGGCTACGGGTCTGGGCGATACACCGGACTGGGCCTTTGGACGGTCTTTGTTGAATGAAGGGAAATGGGCTGAAGCCAGTCAATTTTACGAATCGATTCTGGCCAAAAACCCGCAGGAATTACATGCGACCATGATGCTTGGCATTATCGATTTGAATCTCGGTCACTATCCTGCAGCTATTGACGCGTTCCAGGCAGCCATCGACGGTCAGTTCCTGGTCTTTGTCAATCGTTTAAATTTGGCCAAAGCCCAAGCCTTAGCCGGCCAAAAAAAAGCGGCATTGGCCACACTTGAAACCTGGGTTCAGGCCGGCATTGGCGATTTTTCAAAATTGGAAAGTGATCCTTCCCTGGCCAATCTGCAATCTGAGCCCGAATGGTCAGGCCTGTTAGATCTGGCCCAACGCACTGCAACACCGTGTGCGTTTAACCCCCAGAAACAGGTCTTTTCTGCTTTTCAAGGGAATTGGCAAGTCTTTGATGGGTTTGGAAACTTGTTTGCCCATTCCAGCTTCTCGCCAGCGTTGGGTTCGTGCGTATGGGTTGAAACCTTTTCGGCCCACTACGCCAAAACAGAATGGACGATTTATTGGTCGGCCGATGACCAAGGCAAGGTGTTTCAGGCCTGGTTCACAGACAAGGGTCGACAGGGACGAATGGTTGGCGAGTCCGATCAACCCTGGCGCTTTATGGAGACCCGAGCCAATGCCAAAGGCGAGGACCAATGTAACTGCATGGAGGTCTCCACGAATCCAGATGACAGTTTATTGATGATCAGTTTCTTGGGCGAAGGCCCGTGTTCATCCAAAAGCACGTTTAAAGAGACTGGCCGCATGATTTACCGCCGTGATCCCTCTGGGTCCCAAGAAAAAACCAAATAAGCGTTATTATTTGGTTCCCGTCCGGTCCGCAGGGCAGAGCGGACCGGACGACTTTCTCTATTTAGGCTGATCATGCACAATTCGCCGTTTGCGCACAGTTTGTATGAGCCCTTGATCCATTCGCCTTATCGGCGCGTGGCTTGGATGATGGGCGGTTGTTTGGGTTATGGGCTGTACCGCGGGCTGGTGATACTGCTCTTTTACTTTAGCAATGAGCAGGCCTGGTATTGGTGGGAGAGTCTTGTCCCTGAACTGCTGCATTGGCTGGTCTGGTCGGGGTTGTTGTTCGTTTGTATCGGGATGGCCCGGCGTTTCCCCCTGGTGGGCGCGGATAAAAGGTGG
This sequence comes from Acidobacteriota bacterium, assembly GCA_020637335.1. Classification (GTDB taxonomy): domain Bacteria; phylum Acidobacteriota; class Holophagae; order Acanthopleuribacterales; family Acanthopleuribacteraceae; genus JACJWC01. The sequence goes on from JACJWC010000002.1 coordinate 59,571, forward strand.
CCATACTACCTGATCCACGGGTTGGTTATGCTTCTGCTGGGTCATGTGCATGTGGCCGTGTGGAAGGCCATGGAGTTTTTTTTGCGCGATTTGGAGAATCCGCTCCATACCTTTTGGGCGATTCTGACGCATCCCAATCACCCCTTAAACCTGACCGGAATTGTGAATAACCTTTACAAGTATCCGCTGTTTATCGGTGGATTTTACGGCCTGCACTATTTGCGCGGCTATCAGCGTGCCCAACGTAAGGCTCAGGAACTGGCGCTGAAATCGGCCCAATTGGAGCAGCAGGTCAGCGAGGCGCGTCTCCATGCCTTGCGTATGCAATTGAACCCCCATTTTCTGTTTAACACCCTGAACAGCATTTCCGTTTTAACCGATGAGGACCCTGCTGCCGCTCGGAAAGTTTTGCTCGGTTTGAGTCAGCTTTTGCGCGTAACCTTGGACCAAAACCAGGCGGTTTGGGTTCCCCTCGACCAGGAATTCGCGTTTTTGCAGCGCTACTTGGAAATTGAAAAAGTTCGGTTTCCCAAGATGACTTGGACATTGGAGCAGGCCTTACCGGACTTTCAGGTCCCGTTCCTCATCCTGCAACCCCTGGTCGAAAATGCGATCAAGCACGGCCTTTCCCAAAAGGTGGCGGCCAATCAAATCCGCATCCGCGCATTTGAGGACAGTCATTTTATTCGCCTGTCTGTATGGGACAATGGCGGGGAAAGCGAATTTGACCGGGTCAAAACCGCTGAGGGCTATGGCTTGGCCCTGACGCGAAAACGGCTGGAACATCACTATGGTTCGCGCGCGGCTCTCGTTCTGCGGCTGGAACCCGATTCGGCGTGTGCAGAAATCGAAATTGCCAAAGAAGGGGTGTCGGGTGTGGAAAACGCTGATCGTTGATGACGAACCGCTGGCCATTCGCGGCCTGCGTCGCTTATTAAGTGACTGTCCTCTAATGGTGGTGGGCGAGGCGGGGAGCGGTCGTGAGGCGTTGGACCAGGTCGCGCGTCTACAGCCAGATCTGGTTTTTTTGGATATACAGATGCCTGAACTCTCGGGTCTGGAAGTAGCTGAACAATTGGCGCATGGCGAGATTCAGCCCTTGATTGTGTTTGTTACCGCATTTGATCAGCACGCGGTTTCCGCCTTTTCCTTTCACGCTTTGGATTACGTGCTCAAGCCGATTGATCCCGACCGTTTCGCTCAAGCTGTTGCGCGTGTCTTGCATCTGCTGGAAACGCGCCAGCAAGCTGGTTTTTGGCAACGGTTCAACACTTTTTTGCAGGAACCGCGTGCACCCAGGTCGGATCGGATTGCTTTTGCGGTGGAGGGCGAACATGTTTTTGTATCGCCCAAGGACATTCGCTGGTTGGAGGCCAGTGGCAATTATGTGTGTTTGTATGTAGGGGAGCAGACTTTGATTGTGCGCGATACCCTTCAGCGCGTGCTCGAGCGTTTGGCGCCGTGGGGTTTTGTGCAAATCAGCCGCGGTAAAGTGGTGCAACAAACCTTGATCAAACGCATCGTGCCCTATGGTAAAGGGACGGTGGTCATCACGTTACAGGATGGGACGGATCTGGTCTCCGGTCGGCGTTTTCAGGGGAATATCCAAAAATTGCTCAATTAATTTCGGGTTCTTCGACGACCAGGCCTTCTTCAATCAACTCACCACTGACATAAGTGCCGGGTCTGAGCTTGACGTAAAAAGTGGCACCTTTCCCGGGTTCGCTTTCCACCCAGATCTGACCTTCGTGGGCGGTGATGAATTTGCGGCAAATATACAGACCCACGCCTTTTTCCGTAATGGCATCGCCTTGATTGAGGCTTCGCCCAAAAATGCTTTGAAAGCGTTCAGGTGCGATACCGGGCCCTTGATCCTGAATAGATGTGCGCACCCAGCCATTGGCTTCCATCGCCAGGCGGATGCGGATCAGTCCGCCTTCCGGGCTGAAATGGGCGGCATTGCTGAGCAAGTTGGAAAAAACCCGACCCAATTTTTCGGGATCCCCTTCAACTATGTAGGGTTTCTCATCATCGACCAACAATTCCACGTCCAAGCTCTTTTCCTTAAACAAAAAATCATTGCGTTTGAGCAGCTTGATCATGTGGTTTTTGAGTGACATGCGCACGGGGTGAATCACAAGCATGCCATCATCGATGCGACCCAGCTCAATCGTATCTTCCAGTAGGTTACTGGTAGCCAGTGCGGCTTGGCTGACCCGGTTGGCCAGGTGCTGTACGTTGGCCTCCGCCTCAACCATTTGCAGTAACTCGGCTGCCATGATCAGGTTGGAGAGCGGAATGCGGAACCGTTGCGAGAGGATATGCATGTACTCGGCTTTTTGATTGCGCAGGCGTTCAAGTGTTTGGCGTGCATGAACGTGTTCGAGCAAAACGCGAAAACCATCGGCCAGGGTACTGAATTGGCCTGCGCGCAAATGATTAAAGTCATGGCCGTCCCGTTCATTGGCAAAAAAGAGCATCACCCCTTCCCAACCGTAGGAACTCACGATCGGAAAGGCATAGTGGCAAGGGTCCTCTTCTGTAAATTTGTAGCGGCCACTGCGCATAAGCGGTTCGATGGTTTGAAAGCTGCTTTCGCAAAACTCGTCTAGCCAGACCTGGTCGTAGATTTCAATGTTTTGCACGATTTGAACCATAGGGTCATCTTCGTTGGCGGTGTAGCGGATAAAGGCCAGCGCGCGAGCGCGAATTTGCGAGGCGACGATCTCCAAACCGGCTTTAATGGCCCGCATGGGATCCTCGAGGCCGGCAGGAAACTCGAGCAGTTCGCTCTTGAGCCGGTAGGTCACGCCCAGCGCTGCAGCCTGATCGAGTAGTTGGATGCGGGACTTGAGCAGGTTGAGCGGCATGCTTTCGGGGAAACAATCGATCAGGCCCAGTTGAATGAGTTCCGGATCGGCCAGGGCCGATTCTGGGCCAATGAGAACCAGCGGTAAAAAGGGATCCTGACTGCGCCAGTAGCGAATTAACTCGCGGGTTTCATGGGTGTCCTGTTCGTAGTGCAGCAGAATCAGTTCAAATGAATGGCGCCGCGCCAGCCCGTTGAGGACTAAATCGTTACCCTCAATACCCGAGGGGACCTGTGCCAACTCGTGGCCCTCTTGATTTAAGAGGCCTACGATCGGTTCAACCCGATGTGGATGTTCGGCGATGACCAAAACCTTCAATTTTTCGAAACCCTTTGAAAAAATTAGGTATTCACCCCATTATAATGGCTTGGAACCCCTCCGCGGCAAGTTCGTTTTGGAGTCCCCCGGTGTATTTACCCTTTCGGCATGTTGCTTTGAAACTTTCGCGGCCCTTGGGTATCTCCCCTTTTTGGATACCTGGAGGCCTGATTGCGCGCGGATGACGGGCTCTTATGTCGCGTAGTCGAAATGGCGGTCCAGGGAGAGGAATCGGCAATGGACCAATTGGTTGCCTTGTTCAGTCGCGACTTGTGGACCTTCTTTGTTCACCATCGCTACAATTTGGCCGATGCCGAGGATCTGTACCAGGAAACCTGGGCCAAGATCCTCAGTCATTTGAGGCATTTAAAAGACCCGACGCGCTTCCGGTCGTGGGCTTTCTCCATTGCCATCAATAATTTGCGCGGTCTGTTCCGCAAGCAGCGCCCATCCGATTCGGAATGGTTGGAAGATTTAGTCAGTTTGGAACCCAGTCCGGAGCAGGTAACGGAAAATCGCCAGGCCCATCACGCTATGATTCTCGCTATGGGCGACCTCTCCGAACGCGATCGGACGATTCTGATCTTGGACTGTGTGTCCGGTGTTCCACAGCAAGAAATTGCTGATTTGATGGACGAAAATCTCAATACGGTTAAAACCATCGTGCGCCGGGCTAAGCTAAAATTGGCCAAGGCCTTAATGGAGAGTGGCCATGTCAGCTGAATTTAACCGTGCGTATTTGGAGTCGCTCCTGGAAGAACGGGAGCCGGGCGAGATTCGTGCCGAATTTGCCGAACAGCTGATGGCCCACCCGGAATGCGAGCAGTTTCTGCAACTGTTTGAATCCATGGATGACCGTTTGGCCAGTTTGGTTTTAGGGCAAGCGCCGGAAGTGATGTCCGCCGCATCTGCTGGCGCCATTGCCGATAATTCTTGGGCACCTGCAGCAGCACCGGCCGCTGCTGCTGCGGGTCCGGTTCGTTTGCCCCAAGCGCCGAAACCCGTTCGCACCAGACGCCCGTTTTTCTGGTGGGCCGCAACCGCCGCTGCTGTCCTTGTGTTGGGCATTCTGTTTGTTGAACGCTCGGCGCTGCAACAAGCTGTTCCCAATCCGCCTGTTGCCATGGAGGAAAGTCAAGCCTCTGCACCTGCAGAGCGGGCGCTGCCTGCTTCAGAAACACAAAATCCAGCTTTACCCGAACCGCAGGCGAAGGATGACGATCGCCTGGAAAAAAATCGCGAACAGGAGAACCTTCTAGAAAAAGAAGCCAAACCCACTTCCCCCCAATCCTTTGAAGATAAAAGCAAAGATGAATCCCGTTCTGAATCCGTCCCAACCCGCAAGAAAGTGGCTGCTCCCCAACCGAGCCCGGTTAGCGAGAGTCCCGTTGCCCAAACCGAAATTTCACAACAGGACCGCGCAGTCATGGATCAGTCCCTATATGGCAAGGTTCCGCAGCCGCCCGGCTCCGCCCAATCCGGTCTGGCCCAACCGGAGCCCATTACTCAAACCGCTGATAGCGGCCAGACCTTAGACCAGGCTGCTGAGATGGGCGAAAACGTTGTTGAAACAGCTCGTTCTGAAAAGGTTACTTCAGAACCCTATTTTCGGCCAGAAATGTCCAACACCTTTGTGCCACAAGAACTGCCCACGGCAGATTCAGAAGTTCAAGGCCAAGTCCTGGCCTGGGCGCGAAATTTTTTTCGCGCCTGGTCGACTGGAAAATCTGTGCGTTCCTTGTTTGTGGATCAGCCTGCGATTGTATTGGACAAACGTTTGGGCTTTGAGGAACGGGTGAACTTAAACGCGCTGGAACGGCGCCGTCCTATCTCATTCACGTTACTGGCCGGGAATCAGGTTCGTCTGAGCTTTGTACCCGCGAAAGGTCAGGTGGAACCTGCTTCTGACGAATCCACGACTTATACATTTTTTGTTAGCCTCGACAAAAAAAACACAGCAACGGAACTCCAAATCCTTTTTTTGGGTGATAAACCGTGATGAACATTTTCGACATGTCTGTGATTCAGGTTAACTTTTGCTAAAATAAGAATCCAGAGCTGCAAGATTCCGATTTTTTCGCTTGGAGGGCAAAATGGTCAGGAAAATTCTTTTTTTCACCGTGTTCGTGGGGCTTCCGTCCTTTGGCCAGGATGCCGCTGAAATGATCCATAAATTTAATTTGATTCAGGAGTTGGTGCCCAATTGCACTACGGTGGGTGTGATTTGGGATCCCAAATCGAATCCCGCCCTGGAAGCCGTGTTTGGAGAGGTATCCTCGGCAACGGGATTACGTGTGGTGAAAACCCCATTGGAGAACATTCGCGACCTTTCCGGTCTGATCCGCCAAATGACGCAATACAATATTTCTTTTATCTATCTGCATGAAGATCGATTAGTCAGTTCCAAAAACGTTATTAAATTTGTAGTGAAATCGACATTGGACAAAAAGATCCCCGTTTTTTGTCAGTCTGAAGATGTAATGACTGCTGGTGGTTATGGAGAATTAGTGAATGTGGGCGGTAGCTGGAAGATCCGCGTCAATGGCAACGTAAAAGATCAATACGATATCGCTGTACCCGAAGGCAATGATAAATTCCAGGTGGCCTTTAACTAACCCGAACTTTCCACTTCAACGGGTTTGTTTTGTGGCCGGGCTCACTTTTAGCCGCGCTTTAACCTATCCCATTTGAGATTGGACCCCAAACGCCCTATTGTGCAGGGCAGGGGTCCTATGCGCTGGTTTTTGGTCTTTTTGAGTGGTTTGGCGCTACACGCCCAGGAGTTGTGTGGTGTGAACGATCAAGTGGTGTGTTTGCAGAATAGCACCGCGGTCGGGTTCCAATGCTCTGGTTTTGGGCCGGGCTCGGTATTGTTGATTTCCGTCGCCAGCCTGCAAACCGAAGGTGGGCTCAATCAAATAATGGGACCGGCCATTGAGCCGTACTGGTTTGAATTGAGTGGGACAGTCACCGACTCAACGGGTGGGGTCTGGTCGGCGCCACAAAGTTATTTCAGTGATGCACGCGGCCCGCGAGCGATTGGTTTTGAACTGCTTTCGGGCCTTTTGGTGGATCAGGTCCTGATCTCCCTCAACCAAATTCAGGTCTGCCAAACCGTTGGCGATGGACCGGGCCCTGTTCTTTTGGATATCCAGTTAGAAGCCGTTTTGGCCAAGGACTCATTTACCCAGCTTACCTATTCCAATCTTTTGGCGCCCGGTTTTGAGGCATGCCGTCAATTTATCAGTCATCCGCCCTTGGTTGCGGGGCAGATTGACGCCCTTTACGTGAATCCCCACGACGAACCCATGACGTTGAGCCTGAACAGCGAATCGCAGATGTTGGCACCGCATGCCCAACTTATTTTGGCCGGAGATCAAGCCGTTCAGGTGATGTGTGGGGTAGCCCCCCCGGGCCTTCTGCGCAACCGATCGGGTGATTTGGACCTGGTCGGACTGGCGGGTGCAGACCAGGACAGTCACTTTTTCGCCCATTTAGCAGGCGATGCGACTCGCTGGCAAAACCGCTTCCTGACCGCAAGTGGCGGCGCACAGCACTTGCAAGCCGAATGGGGCGGTCTGGTTTTGCAAACATCGGGTCCTGTCGGTCCCCTGGCTTGGACCCTGAGCGAAAGTCCAGGCAAAGGCGGTTTTTGTACTTTGAACGGCTCCGCGCCCTTATCAGCGCTCGTTCACCTACAACGCACGGATCGCGTTGCTTCCAGTCTCCTGCTTGGAGCGAGCCCGCTCAAAACAGCCTGGATCGTGCCGCACTTGGCTGCGGATCGGGTTCATTTCTGGACCGGTCTATCCCTTGCTAACCCCAATTCTTCGCCGGCAGAAGTGACGCTGTATCCCTACGATTTAAATGGTCAAGCCTTAGCGACCACACAGCGATCCATTTCTGCGCTTGCCAATGATGTGGTCTTGGTCGAGGAAACCCTGGTTCCCAACACTGCCGCTTGGTTATTGGTGACAGCGAATCGTCCTATTACGGGTGCGCTGCTGTTTGGGGGCCAGGATGCGGATTTACCTTACTCTGCAGGAACGGAATGGATGGATCAGGCCCACACTAACCTGGTTTTTCCTTTGATTGCTCCTCAATCGCCGCTATGGACTGGTCTGGTCTTTGTCAATCCAAGCGGGCAAACGAAAAGCGGGTTATTAACAACCTATCAAGCGGATGGCACGGTGGTGGATACTCGCCCGATTGAGATTTCAGCTATGGGCAAACAGGTCATTCTGCTGGAGGGGCTCGGTACCCATGCGATTTACCGAGGCGATCCCCTGGTTGGCAGTTGTCTGATGGGCGATTTGGATCGCACGCAGTTAGGCGCTTATAACGCGTTGATCCCCTAGGGGTGAGTTTTTTGCCTGGATCGGACCGGCCACTGTTTGGGTTACTTGGGCCAATAAATCGTTAATTTTTCCAGAACCAACGGTTTGGCTGTCAATTGGCGGGTGGACCACGATCTCCAATTCGCCACTGCGGCACAATAATGAGTTGCGACCGCACAGCTTCTGCGAGTTCAGGATCGTGACCGGAACGATTGGCAATTTCGCCTGTTTAGCCAAAAGAAAGCCGCCTTTTTTGAACGGTAGTAATTGGCCATCCCGAGTCCGTGTCCCCTCGGGAAAGATCAGAACCTGAAACCCGCGTTTAATGCGATTGCCCGCTTTATCCAAACTTTTGATGGCGTTTTTGCGGTTGGCCCGATCGATCGGCACCATGCCCATCAAGAACATGGCCCAGCCAACAAATGGCACGTAGCCCAGGCTTTTTTTGTAGATAAAGCGCAAATCCACTGGCAGCGCCATGACCAAGGCCGGGATATCCAAAACACTGGCGTGATTGGACATATACAGTGAGGGACCGCGCTCCAGGTTCTCCAGACCGTGTACTTTTAAGCGCACGCCTGCCGCTTTTAGGAAGCCGCCAGCCCAAATGCGCATGACCCAAGTGGGCAGGCGCTTGCGGTTGAAAAAGAGCGAGATCATGCACAAGACTGCACAAATCAGGATCAAAGCGGCAAAAGCGACCGCGCCAAACCAACGCCTCAAGTTAGCTCCGCTCTTTCTCAGACCATTTGCGACAGATGACACAGGCATTGATCCCACCCACACCCATGTTGATCTTTCCGCTATAAGCACCGGTATAAGGCGTAGCCTGATTCAAAACCATGGCCGTTTGCTGAGCACTGACCTCGGGATGAATTTCCTCGGCCTGGGTATTGACGGGGAACAACTCGCCGCGCACCACACCCAAATGCTGAGCGGTCAATTCCCAACCGCCACAAGCGGACATGCCGTGCCCAAAACTACCTTTTCGCGCGGTAAACAGGGTTTTGGGCGAGAAAATCGACAAGGCATTTTGCAATTCAGTCCAGTCGCCGGGTGTTGCTGTGGCGTGCATGTCCCAGGTACCAATATCGCTCGCTTCAGCGCCAGCCTCGACTAATGTTTTCTGGATGGCGCGACGGGGCCCATCTTCGGACGGCGTAATAATGTGGTCTGCGTCAGCGGTAACGCCAACGCCGAGAATTTCCAGGCCGAGTGGTTTCATACCCAATCCGTGCAGGTAGTCATAATCGCCGACCAACCAAATGCAAGCCCCACCAGCCACGTGGGTGCCGCGCATTTCGGTAAAGGGTTTGCTGACGCCGCCATCGTTGGAGACGACGCGTGCACCAAAAAAACCGCCAACGGTCAGCGCGTGCGGTGCCGGATCGGTTGTCCCAACCACGCACAACTTGGCTTGGCCCAATTGGATGGCGTTCATAGCGAGACGCAAACTGGCCCCGAATCCAGAACAGGCACCCATAGGTGCAATGGTGGCGCCCGTAATGCCGCCCAACATGCTGATTTGAGCGGCGGCAATATTGGGAATGTTCCACAGGATTTTGGGGTCAATAACGGTCCAGGGTTCATCGGGGCAGCCGTACTTGGTGTTCAGACGTTTGCGCCCCACCATTTTGCGTTTAATCAGGTGGCCTTTATTGGATTCGATGGCGCCCGTAACACCTTCACCTTCAATGGCTTTCAGTTCTTCCAGGTAGTTTTTCAGGCCTTCGGAATGGAAGACCCAGAAATGGAACCAGGCATCGTGAATTTCGTCCCATTGCGGGTCGCGTGCGTCGTAGCCATCCGGATCTTCCGGTGCACCCCACTCCTGGCGGATCCGTGCCTTGTCGGCAGGATCAGAAGCATAATAACGGGCCAAGGTTGCGTGATGCGCGTCCTGGCACCAGAACCGGTCCCAGCGCCGTTGCGCGCGGAAATAGTTGACTGAAATTTCGTACGTGACCGGCAATTCGCCCAGCCCCGTTCCAACGTAGATGTGCGCTTGATCGCCCAAATCCTTTAAGGTTTGTTCGATACCGGGATTTTGCGAAAGCGATTGAATAAAAGCGCCAAGCGCGAATTTGATCGAGGAACCCATTTTGGAATCCAGCTGACCGAATTTGCGCGGTTCAAAGCGTGAATCCATCCAGGCTTTGTAATCAGCAAAATTGAATTCCGGCTGCCCGACCAAAAAATTGGAAGGGCCAAACCCCTCAAATGGAGTTAACCAATGGGTCGATTGGCTCAGATTGGCCTCAAATGCGGCGATGTTGGGCGACTTGGGCGCGACCAGGCCCCAACCAAAAATTCCAATTCGTTTAGGCTTCGGATTCAACGTGTGTTCCCCCATCTCGTTCTGCCAAAAGGAAGTCCAAACTCATGCGAGCGTGGCGCATGTGTGGGATGACGATTGAGCCACCCACCACCAATGCCACATTCATAGCATCTTCCAGTTCCGCGTTACTGTAGCCGGCCTGTACATATTGCTCAAGGTGATAATCGATGCAGTCGTTGCAGCGCAAGACCATGGAGGCAACCAAGCCCAATAATTCCTTGGTTTTACCGCTCAGTGCACCATCTCGGTAGCAGGCCGAATCAATGCCGAAAAAACGTTTGATGCCCAGGTGCTCGGTTTCGAGCACCCGTTCATTGGCCTGTTTGCGTTTTTCGCGAAATGCTTCAAAGGGATGTTGGCTCATGGCATCAATCACCGTCGAGCAGGTTGCCCAAGGCACCTAAAACGCTGCCTTCACCCACGCGTTTGCCACCGGTTTGGGGCGCCGCTGCGTAGATGCGATCGGCCAGCCGTGAGAAGGGTAGCGATTGAAGCCACACTTGGCCCGGTCCGGTTAAGGTCGCCAGGAAAAGACCTTCGCCACCGAAGAATATGCTTTTCATGCCTTTAACCATTTGAATGTCATATTGGACCTGGGCCGTATAACCCACGATGCAGCCCGTATCGATGCGCAGTGTTTCGCCCGGTTTGAGCGTTTTACTGACGATGGTGCCACCTGCATGGACAAATGCGCGGCCATCACCTTCCAAACGTTGCATGATAAAACCCTCGCCGCCGAACAAGCCCACACCAATCTTTTTATTAAAAGCGATGCCGATCTTGGTGCCCATGGCCGCACATAAAAAGGCGTCCTTTTGGCAAATGAACTGACCGCCCAGTTCGTGAAGGTCCAGAGCAACAATTTTGCCTGGATAGGGTGCACCGAAAGCCACACGTTTTTTGCCATGGCCTTGGTTGGTGAACCAGGTCATAAACAGGGATTCACCCGTGAATTTGCGTTTTGCGCCCTCAAACAATTTGCCCATAAAGCCTTTGTCGGGCTCTGATCCGTCGCCGAATTTGGTTTGCATGTCAATGCCGTCTTCCATGAACATCATGGCGCCTGCTTCGGCAATGACGGTCTCCTGAGGATCCAGCTCAATTTCCACAAACTGCATTTCTTCGCCGAAAACTTCGTAATCGATTTCATGCGAGCGTTTGCCCATTCCACCGGGACCGGCGGCCGGAACAGGCGGGGGCGCACTCTCGTGTAATTCTGGGATTTGACCAATCGGGGTCCAGTTGGTCATCCCTTGGCGAAAGGCCATGGTTTGGTTGTTGATTTCACCCGTGCGCAGTTTGTTAACCAAATCGTCCTTGCTCATGGGTCCTTGTTGTTGGCCAGAAATAGCCAGATACCACATCACACCGCCGCTCATTGCGTCCTCCTTCAAGGCAGGGTTTGAGGCGCTTATTGTATCTCAGCTTCAAGGCGAATCGTAAGGGAAGGCCTATCAGTTGTCTGGCTCGCCCACCAAAACCAAATATTTAGCGCAGGTCGCTGTCCAGGTCATTTAAAGCCAGGAGCCTAAGCCCCACTTTTCGGGCAAAAGCGGGCTGATCAGGAAAATGCAAAGCAATAGGGCGCACAAGACTCCAGCAGCAATCCAACTGCGACCGGTTGGAGCGGGCGGGTCGCCCCACGCATTGGGCTGCGTCTGGCCCGGTTTCAAAAGCAAAACGGCGTACCAAATCCATCCGAGCACCTTGATCGGCCACGGGCTAAAGCTAAAGTTGATATCAATTGGTAGTCCCATGGCCGGTCCCAACCAGGCCCACAGGGGAAAGAAGCCTATAAAAAGGTAGCCGGCTCTGAGCCCCATATCGTGCAAACGCTGGGCGCAGCAGGTCATCATCAGGATCAACCAAGCGCAACCGACCAAAACGCCAATAAAGGGTACAGAGTGAAATAATTGGATCGATCGGGACACCAAAAACATGCCCATCCCAACGGTCAACACTAGGAAGGGGAGTCTGCCCATGCGTCTATCCCATTGCCAAAAAACGACTTTACCTTCTTCTGGCGCTTCCTGCTGGTTCACGTATTGGTCCTTGATTCGGTATGGGGCCCTGCAGCTGACCGACATGATTCTAAGCACAAATCAAATAATTATGAGGCCGGGGCTTGGAAAAAATTGGGGACTTGGGGTTAGGATGAGAGAAATTAATGAGCAGCCTCGGTTAAGGACACCAACATGATTCCCTTGCTTTTGTTTCTATGGATGCAGAGTCCTGATTCGCTTATGTCTATTCAATTTAACCCCGAAATTCTTAAAGATCTGGATTTGGTCTGGGAACCGACGGGTCGCACCCAAAATTTGATTGAGGGGTACACGACGCTACCGCTTTTAGCGGCAAGAACTCCGCAATTGCGGGTCGATTTGCCCGATTTTGAAGGGTTTGAATCGGTTAGTTGGCAGCTGGAGCCGGGGTTTTGGCTGGTTTCGGGCTCCAAAATCCTGCCCTTTGAGTCGCTGGCATGGGAGGCTGCAGACTTTCCAGCGCTCGTTCAGGCGCGCGACGCTCAAGGTGGTGTTTGGTTTATTTTGAGCCATGGTCATCAACATACGCCCGATAATCAGACTCTATTAATCAATAACACGGATGTCCTGGTGGGACCCGCGTTGGCCAACTGGTTGGGCCAGCCAACTCTTGCAGGCTCCATGATTGGGGTTGCTGAGCTTTTATTGCAGGGTTTAGCGCCTTTCTCGCTGGCCGGTCTGTGTACGCCCAATCTGAGCGGTGTGATTGATGTCCGGCTGGTAACGATAAATGGACTGACCCAACTCCAACGCTCAGGTGGTCGCCTGGCCTTGTCCTTTTCAGCGACCCTGGATAATGTCGGCGTGGCAACCGTGCCCTGGCATGCGGCCATTGCGCCGGATGGTTCTACCTCGGGCATTTACGGCCAACATCCCTTCCTGATCCTCAATTTGTACCGCTTAAAAGACGGCCAACTGGACATGATTGGTCGTTCCGATGTGAAGCATGCCTTTTTCTCCACCAATGTGGGATGCGGTTGCCAAGGCGATAACTGGTTATACCCCGGTTGTGGCGATACGTATTCCTCGGGAAATAACAGTTCTCAGTTCTTTTTTGGACCGCGCAATGAGGTAAATCCCAAGACGGGTGCTTGGTCTTCCTTGGGGTCCCATTTCGATGCCATTCCCGTCAATGATTTTCGCGACCACGGCAATGAGACGGGTGCCCATGGTCCCTTCGACCATCGCCTGACGGCAATGGAGGCCGATTTATCTGATCCGGGAGCGACCTATTGGATGGAAGCGTGGTACCTGGTCCAGGACGACATCAACATTCTCAACAGCATGGGCTATCGTCAGGTCTTTCCAAGCTTTAATGGCACCAATTGGACCTTTTCCCAGGCTGGAACGTTTGTGCGTGGGCCCGTTGTGGAAACCTGGATAGACCCCAATAACCCCGGCCTGGAAAATGCGCATGCTCGGGTGCAGGACCCAGACGGTGAATTCCGTTTGGTTGTGCACAGTGAGGATTTGGGCGATGGGTTCACCCGCTACACATACGGTTTGATGAATTTGGACCACGCTTCGGGTTTGACGGAACTGCGTTTGCCGTTTGACCCGAGCTCTTCCTTCCGCACTGCCTTTTTTCACGATGCGGACCAATCCGCCGACAACGATTGGTCCGTGAGCCTGCAGGGCAGTGAGCTGGTTTTCGCGCCTATGGATAACAACCCCCAAATCTGGGGCAGTTTGCTGACCATGGGCTTTGAGGCAAATGCACCGCCTACCGCTGGTTATGTGATCGTGGTGAGCCCGGCATCGGGCAATTTGAATGTCGCGAGCCTGATCCCCTTTTGTGACAGCCAAATCTACTTGGATCTGCGCGAACTATGGCCGCTTAACACGACGATCCTCGACCTGATCACCGGCTCCTGCTTTTTGTGATTTGGAACCATCTGGACAGAACTTGAGCCTCAATCTATTGGGGTTCGGTGCCGCTGGGTCCACCGTAACGGGGCAAGACCGGGTCGGGTAACCAGGCCACATGCGAGTCCCAAAAGACTTGGGCTTGGGGCGCGCGGTCCAGAGCTGTGGCCAGGCTGGCCAGGGTGATATGCATCTCGCCTTTCCAGCGTTCGGCTTGGAAAAACAGGGTGGTGCCGCAGGTGGCACAGAACCCGCGCCGCGCGCCCGGTGAACTCGTGTACCACCGCAACGCCGATTCACCAGCGGTGAGCTTGAAATCGGCTTCATCGACACCGAACCAGGTGACAAAAGCGGCGCCATGGGCGGCACGGCAATCCGTGCAGTGGCAATGAGCACACCATAACGAAGGGCCGGTGAACTGATATTGAACAAGCTGACACATACAGGATCCCTGAAACATAAAACCTCCTGACCCAACATACGATTTAACGCTTCGTTTCGTTAGGAGGGCAAGCGAAAAGGGCTTTGTGGCGGGGGTAGGTTATGGCATCGGTTGCGGCAAGGCTGAATCGAAGGCTTGGGTAAAGTTCTGGTTCATTTCGATTAAAATCTGCAGGCGATGTTTGAAACCGCGCGCGAATTGGGGGAGTTTGGCCTCATCTAATTCGCCAACCTCCATGATTTTTTCGATCAAACGGTCCTGGTTGGTCATGTAAAGATCCTGGAATCGGTAGAGTTGGGCATAACCGCTGACCCGTTGCATCGGCACATATTGAAGGTACTGGGTCATGCGTGCCGAGTCCCATGAGGCGGTTGAGAGCAGAACCATGGGGTAATCAAAATTGAAGTTGGCTTCCTGATCGGGATTCTGCTCCGCGTTCTGCAAGGAAGTTTCGATGTCAGCCAGGAGTTGGCGATGCGCTTCCAGGCGGTTTTCCAGAGCCACTTTGTTTTTGAGTAACTCTTCGCGAATCGCCTTTTCGGCTTGGGCCGCACCTTGATGGTCTTTTTGGCGGTCGCGGTACTGATCGATCGCCAAGGCGCCCAAAAGGGCAGCCACGATAAAAAAGGATTCCAGCAAAATATCGGGCAATTTCTTGCGCAAATGTTGCGACGCATCTTTTAAAGCCATTTTAGGGAAACCTCGTTCAAGACTGGCCAAATTTTAACCATCAAATCAAGAAGCGGCGAATAATTCAAACTTTTCTGAAAGAGTCACCAGCCATGCGGCGCTCCATTTGTCTCGCAGGGAACATCTTTTGTGAAAATGCAATATAAAACGGCATCCATTTGGCTTTGTTTTGACTGGTCATGAAAATAGTTGTTCGGGCACCCGGGTTCGGATACTCTGGATTCAGGGTTTTCCACTGGCCCATTGCTGTTGCGGGAGTTTTTTATGCGGGTAACAAAGCTGCTTGTACTGGTTCTAGGTCTGGTCCTGGGTATATTTGTAACCGCTCAGGAGGATTGGGAAGATACCATTTCTGGCGAATACGAAGGCGTTGCTGAAAGCGAAGAGATCGGTGATGTTCCGGTAACGGTCAGCGTAAGCTACTCAGACGGTCAAATTACTGGCACGATCCAGACCGAACGCGGGTTGGCCAACCTCAGTGGAACGTTAAGTGAAAATGGCTATTGGTATGTCACAATTTCGGCTGGCGATGGCCAAGGTACGGTGCAAGGCGCATTGGTTGAAGATGGCCTTTTCACGGGGACATGGTCAATGGCGGGTGCAACAGGAACCATTGTCTTAACCAAGGTTAATTAACCTTTTTCGCTTCGATGGGTGGCGAAGCTGGGAAAACAGAACTTTTGGCTGGTTCGCTGCTCCACTTTGCATAATCTGCAAACTTAAAAGGAGCATGTTGGCCAAGGGCATCAATTTGCGGGTGTTTTCCCGCAAGCGGCCTGTCGAATTAGAGACCTTTTCTGTCGAATGAGCAATGGTGCGGGAAAGCCTTGAATAAGCTGGGGCTTAAGCCTCAAAAGAACGCTTCATGGATGTTTAAGGTCCTTAAAACCATGAAGGACCTTAAAGATTTTTTAGGCAAAGGTCCATATACACCTCATTGCCTAGAAGTGCGTGTTCAGATCCAGTGACGCAGGAAAATGAGGTAAAACAAACCCAGGAAAAGCGTGTATTTGGCCACGTAGTAGAGTCGACGGTTTTTGGCTTTGAGGTTTTGACCAAAAGTTTTGACGGCCAGGATGTAGCGGAAGATGCGGTTGATCATGCCGGTTCGATCGGTTTCTTCATTGGGGGAAGCAGCCGCTTTCATCAGGGTGAAGCCGAAAAAGTGGTTGATCGCTTTGCCCAGGCGCGTTTTCATGGGACGTTCAATGTCGCAGAACAGGATCAGGCGGGTAATGTCCGTGCGGTTATAAGCTTCGTGAATAAAGGTTTCATCGAAAACAACACCTTCGCCGTCGCGCCAACCGTAGGTTTGACCATCAACCACAATGGCGCACGCGTCGGAGTTGGGCGTTTTGAGGCCCAAGTGGTAGCGCAAGGAGCCGGCGTAGGGGTCGCGATGGGCGCCAAGCACCGAGCCGGGCGGTAACAAAGTGTAGGCTGCGGCTTTAACTTGCGGGATCTCGGCCAACAGTGCACAGGTCTTAGGGCAAAGGGCGGCCGCGGAGGCGTGCGGTTGGTCGTACCACTTGAGATAAAATCGTTTCCATCCGCGTTTAAAAAAGGTGTGAAAGCCCAAATCATCACCGCGATCGGTGCCCTTGATATTGCCCTGGTCTAATAGCGCAAGCCCCTCATCGCGAATGGTTTGCCAGTTGGCCTGTAAGGGCTCCAGGTACTGAAACTTGGACGGCTCAAAAAAAACCTGCTTGGGCACTGCACTGCCGCGGTACATCAACGCGTTAATAGGTCCCATCAAAGTGGAGTGATCGCCCAATTGGCGCACAAAGCGCAGGCGTCGCTTCCCGCGAAAATGGACCAGGACCGCGCTGAGGAAATAAAGTAATACCAGGCTGTATTTGGTGATATTCCAGGTGGACCACATCGGTTTCGGGTTTCCTCTACAAGGGCCCATTGACAAAAATGAATCCGGTTCACCCGGCTTCGGCCCGTCTAATCCGCTCATTTTAAGGCGAGACCGAAACGAAGTCTAGACCGATCGGCCTATTCCTGTCGTGCGCCACTAATTAACCCGAACCCCAAGAAAAAGGGGTGAAATGGAGTCGCTTTGCTTGATTTTGTGTTGAAATGGAGTAAATTGGACTAAAATGGACCAATTTGGTTCACTCCCCTCGGGAAGATCGGGTGCAACACGATGACTGGCAGGTTCCGCGGACATGCAGAAGCGCGAATAGACGACAATGGTCGTCTGAAGATGCCGTCGCATTTCAAGAAGGCCTTGGAAGCGGCATACGGGCGCAGCTTGTTTGTAACCGCCTTAACGGATGAGTACCTGCACATCTACCCCATGCCGGTTTGGGAAGAGGTAGAGAGCCGCGTGCGCAATTTGGGCATGATGCACCCGGCGCGGCACCGGTTCCTGACCCGAGTCAACCGCTTTGGTCAGGAAGTGGAGATGGATAACCAGGGTCGATTGTTGATCAAACCTGCCCAACGGGAATTGGTTCGAATCAAGGATCAGGTGGTGGTGATCGGCTGTATCGACCATCTGCAGTTGTGGGCAGCCGAAGGTTTGGACCAGGGTCAGGGGACCCAGGCCCTGACTGCAGACGATTTTTCAATGTTGGAGATTTAACAAGCCATGGGTGATTGGGTCCATGTCCCTGTCATGCTGGAGGAAGTCATGAGCCATTTGCTAAATGATCGCGAAGGAACCTATTGGGACGGCACGTTTGGGCGCGGCGGGCACAGTATGGCGTTGCTGAGCCAACTGATGGGTTTGGGCAAATTGGTAGCATCCGACCGCGACCCGTTGGCTCAAGCTGCGGCAGAACCCTTGCTTGAGAATCCCCAATTCAGTTTTGAGCCGTGTGATTTTGCCAATATGGTGGCCAAAATTCCCTATCAACTCAATGGCTTCCTTTTGGATTTAGGCGTCTCAACCCCCCAATTACGCGATGCGACCCGAGGTTTCTCATTTCAAGAAGACGGACCGTTGGACATGCGCATGGACCCGACGCAGGGCATGTCGGCAGCCGAGTTAATTGACGCGACCTCTGAACGGGAGTTGGCGGATATCATTTACCAATACGGCGAGGAGCGGCTTTCGCGGCGGATTGCCAAAGCGATTAAAGAAAATCGGCCGGTCACGCGAACGGCCCAGTTGGCGGATATTTGCCGCATGGCCTATCCGCGCCGCCATCATCGGATTCATCCGGCGACTCGCACCTTCCAGGCCCTGCGCATTGCCGTAAACCGCGAGTTGGATCAGTTGGCAGACGTCATCCCTCGCGCAGCCGCCAAGTTAAAACCCGGGGGCCGCGGAGTCATTATCAGTTTCCACAGTTTAGAGGATCGGATTGTGAAGCGGGCTTACAAAGCCTTGGTGGCCGCGGGTGGATTTCGCCTGATCACCAAAAAACCGCTGATTCCCAGCGAAGAAGAAGCGCAGCGCAACCCAGCCGCACGCAGTGCCAAAATGCGTGTCATTGAGCGGGAGGAATCGTAATGGACCAACGGTTTTCACGCGGTAGCCAAAGTGTCGCCAAACGCAAGTTGCGCGGCTTGGAACTGTTTTGGTTGTTCCTGTTTGCCTTCCTCCTGGCCTTACCCATGTTGTGGGTAGCCAGCGTACAAACCAATTTGATCGAATTTGGCTATAAGGTTCAGGCGCTGCGGGCCAAGGAATCCGAGTTGTTGGAAGAGCAGGATCGGCTCAAAGCAGAGCTGGCCTTCCTCAAACGGCCCGATCGAGTCTTTACAGAACTGCAAAAGCAGGGGTTAACGCCGAGTCCTGAGCGGATTCAGGTGTATGAAGGCCAGGAAGTTTTGATGGCCGAAATGCCACAAGCGGGGGCCACTAGGGAGCAATAGATGTCCGCCTATCAAAAATTTTCCAAACGGTGGGGTCTACTTTTGGCCGGTTTTTCCCTGTGGTCGTGTGCAGTTTTTTATCGTCTGTTCGATATTCAGATTCTGCATGCCGACTCGCTGCGGGCGCGCAGTGAACGGCTGCACCGTTCCGAAATGCAGATTCCCTCTAAAAGGGGTGATATTCTCGATCGAAACGGGAAAATTTTAGCCACCAGCCAGGTACAACCTTCGGTGTGTGCGGATCCTTCCGTTGTGGAGAATCCAGAGGAAACGGCACGTCAGATGGCGGCAGTCCTGGGCAAAGACAAAAAGTGGATTCGCCAGATCAGAGAGCGATTAAAGGATTCCGAGCGAAGTTTTGCCTATGTGGAACGATTTGTCAGTCCGCGCCAATGGGAGGCCATTGATGCGCTCGGTTTGAAGGGTATTTTCTGCCAAAAGGAACCGACCCGGCACTATCCCAAGGAGTGGATTGGTTCACACGTGGTCGGATTTGTCAGTCCCCATTCCGGGATGGCCGAAGGTGCAGAACAGGCGTTTGAGCAATACGTTGCGGGAACGCCCGGTTCCATTCAAACCCTTCGCGATGGTCGCCGCCAGCGGATTTGGTTGGGGCCTCAAGTGATTAAGGAACCGGTCATGGGTTCCAATGTGGAATTGACCCTGGATGAGAATATTCAGTTCTTTTCCGAAACGGCAGTGCGTCGCGCTTACGGCATTACCAAAGCGACCAACATCACTGCCATTGTGATGGATCCGCAAAACGGAGCAATCCTGGCCATGGCCAATGCGCCGGATTTTAACCCCAACTTTTTTGGCCGGTTTGATCCGTTTAAACGCAAGAATCGGGCAGTTGTCGATGTTTACGAGCCGGCCTCGGCTTTTAAAATTGTGACCGTTGCCAGCGCCATTGAGTTGGGCACCATTCGTTGGGGCCAAAAGTTCTTTTGTGAAGAGGGTGGGACCACCGTTTATGGTAAGTACATCAAGGACAACAAATCCTTTGGCACCCTGACGGTGGAAGAGATCTTGTGGCATTCCTCCAACGTGGGTTCGATCAAAATCGCGCAAACCATGAGCCCGCGCCAATTCCATGATTCCATCGAAAAATTCGGGTTTGGGGAACGGACCGGCATTGAGCTGCCCGCAGAAGCCAAGGGTATTTTTCGGCCTTTGGACCAATGGACCCTTGTTTCCCCGGCTTACCTCTCCATCGGACACGAACTCTCCTCAACTCCGCTGCAAATGTTGCGCGCGGCGAGTGTGGTCGCCAATGGTGGTTTTCTGGTGAAGCCGCACATTGGCAAACGCGTTTTGCTAGCGGATGGGGGTGAGATCGATTTGCGTCCCCAAGAGCCGCCCGTTCGGGTCATTTCCGAAAAAACGGCGCAGGGTATGGTTGAAGCTTTAAAGGGTGTGGTCAGCCGTGGTACGGCCAAACATGCGCAGATCCCCGGCGTGGAAGTTTTTGGTAAAACTGGAACGGCCCAGCGGCTGGTGGGCAGCAGTTATTCGCATCAAAAATTTAACGCTTCATTCGTTGGCTTCTTCCCGGCTGAGGCCCCGCGCTATGGTATTATCGTCGTCGTCCATGACCCAAAGATGGGGAAGGTCCATGGTGGGGAAGTAGCGGCACCTATTTTTTCGGAAATTGGCCGGCAGATCGTATTGTACGAGGACGAATTGCCCGGCTATCAACGGCGTCGCCTGCAGGTTTCGCCGGACAGCCGGCCGAATTGGCCCTCTGCACCGCTTTCAGTCCAAGTTCCGCCCGGAACCATGCCTGACCTCAAGGGACTTGGCTTAAGAAACGCATTAAATCGGTGTTCGGTGCAGGGAATTGGGTTGGATATCGAAGGTTCGGGCATTGTGATCGCCCAGGAACCAGAAGCCGGTAGCCCCATACCTGCTGGAGGCCGTTGCAAAGTGCGGTTGGGAGCGGGCTGATGCGATTATCGGAACTGGTTCAAGGGGTAGGGACTTTGTTGCGGGGCCATGGGGATTTGGAAGCCTTTCATATCACCCACGACTCCAGGCGGGCCCAGCCCGGTTGTGTGTTTGTGGCCTTGGAAGGTGATCAATTTGATGGTCACCATTACATCGAATGTGCGTTACAGCAAGGTTGTGTGGCCATCGTGACCTCGCGGCCAGACAAAGTCAAATCGGATGTGCCCATCTTGCAGGTTGAACATCCACGTCGGGCCATGGCGGAACTGGCGCGGCGACTCTACGGTCAACCGGACGAGCAGTTGTGTACCATCGGTGTAACGGGCACCAACGGTAAAACGACGACCACTTTCTTGTTACAGCAGTTACTTTTACCACGCGGTCAATGCGGTCGCTTGGGCACGCTAACCTATTTCAATGGCGTCAGCGAAGAGCGGGCAACCCGCACCACACCCGAATCACCCATGCTCTACCGCTCCCTGGCCGAGATGGTCGAAAACGGCTGTCGGTATGTGGCCATGGAAATCAGTTCACACGCGCTGGTCCTTGACCGTATTCACCAACTCAAACTCAACTATGCCCTGTTCACCAATCTCAGTCAGGACCACTTGGATTTTCACGGCGATATGGAGCAGTACTTTCAGGCCAAAATGCGCATTTTCGAACATTTACAACCGGGGGGTCAGGCGCTGATCAACGGCGATGATGCCTTCGGACGACGCTTGTTGAAAATGGACGGATTCCAGGTCCTCAGTTTTGGGCGCAGTCCCGATTGTGACCTGCGTTTTGAGGTATTGGGACTCAGTCCGCAGGGCAGTCATATCCGTCTGCACTTCAAATCGGATGTCAGTGAGTTTCATTTACCGCTCTTGGGCTTGCACAATGTCTACAACTTTGCCGGTGCCTTGCTGGTTGCGCTAGGAGAAGGCTTGTCTTTTGCGGATGTTGCGCGCTTGGTGCCTAACCTGAAACCGGTTGCAGGTCGCATGGAACCCGTCAATTTGGGCCAGCCTTTTGGTGTTGCCGTTGATTTCGCCCATTCGCCTGATGCACTTGAAAAAATCGCCCAATGTTGCCACGAAATGAAACCCAAGCGCTTGATTTTCCTGTTTGGCGCAGGCGGTGATCGCGATCGGGCCAAACGGCCCAAAATGGGTGCGGTCGTTGATCGCTTTGCCGACGTCATTTTTCTGACCAGCGACAATCCGCGCAGTGAGGATCCCGAACGGATCCTGGACGACATCCAACAAGGCATCCAACGACCCGTCGGTTCAACTTTGGTACGGTTGAGCGATCGCCGGGCGGCCATCCAACAAGCGCTCGATCTGGCACAACCGGGCGATTTGGTGCTTCTGGCCGGTAAAGGTCACGAAACCACTCAGGAAATAAAAGGTATCCACTATCCCTTTAACGACCGGGAAGAAGCCATAACCGTCCTGAAGAAAAAGGGGTATTAAATGGATCCGCGCTCGGTTCAACCACAACGTATTTCCGGTGTAGGCGACCTGTTAAATGTCCTTCAGACAGAACATCATTCGGCAATATCCGGTATGCCGCTGACTGGATTTTCCACCGATTCGCGCGGTGTCCAGCCCGGACATATTTTTGTGGCCATTCCGGGCGCGCGCACCGATGGTCATACCTACATTGAAAAAGCGTTGACTTCGGGTGCCTCCGCCTGCCTGGTCCAGGATCGCGCATTGGTCGATCAACACGCGCATTGCATTTACACACCCAATACAGTTTCGGCGCTTGGTTTGCTGGCTGCGGCCCACAAAAAAAGTTTGCCGACCCGCATGGTGGCCATCACCGGCAGTGTCGGCAAAACCACGACCAAAGAGATTCTCTACCAACTGGTTGCTCCCCTGGTCAGTGCGCGTAAAACCGCCGGCAACTTCAACTCGACCATTGGGTTACCTGTCCAAGTGCTCAGTCTGGAACCCAATGATGAATGGATGGTTTGTGAGCTGGGCATGTCCACGCCCGGCGAGATTCGTAAGCTCATGCAAATTACCCAACCGGAAATCGGGTTGTGGACAGCCGTAAAGCCGGTCCACTTGGCCAATTTTGATTCGATCGAAGGCATCGCACGCGCTAAAGCCGAAATGGTTGAGGAACTCAATCCGAATGGAACGCTTGTTTACAACGGAGACGATCCGTTGGTTTGCAAATACGCTCAAGCCTTTAGTGGTCGCAAATTGCGCTACAGCATGTTGGACCCCAAAGCGGACATCGGATGCCGGATCCACCCGTTCAGCGATTGGAAAGGCACGCAATTCGAAATTCGCTTTGAGTCCGGTGGTCCCCAGCGCTTTTTTCTGCCCTTACCCGGTCGCTTTAATGTGCAAAATGCCCTGGCCGCCTCAGCGACCGCTTACGCCATGGGGCTACGGCCACAAGAGTTTGGCCTGCAATTCAAACGCATCCAAAGCGAGAAGGGTCGATCCCAGTTGTATCAATTTCAAAAAGATATTCAACTGGTCGATGATTCTTACAACGCCAATCCCTATGCTTTCTCCCAGGTGCTGCGCTCCTTTGCACCCCTCGCCAATCGCGGCTTTCGCTGGTTGATTTGTGGTGACATGTTGGAATTAGGTCCTCGGGAAGTCGCCATGCACCAAGAATTGGGCAGCGAAATTGCCCAGTACGGATTTGATCGCGTGACCTTTGTCGGCAGCCTCTCCCGTTTTGCCTTTCATGCCTTTAATCGCGAGAGTTCGTCACCGGGCGTTGCGGAGCATTTTCCCGATGTTCAGGCGGCAATGGAAGTGCTCGACCGCTTTGTTCCTGCTGAATCGCGAATCTGGATCAAGGCCAGTCGCGGCATCCACCTGGATCGCTTGGCCGAAAAAATGATCGAAAAATTGGATCGGATGGAAGGCGCTTAATGCTTTATTGGCTCTTTGACCAAATCGGTGATGCCTGGACGGTGCTCAATGTATTTCGTTACATCACTGTCCGCTCCGCCGCTGCTGCTTCCACGGCCTTCCTGTTGAGTCTGATCCTCGGACCCGGCTTTATCCGCTGGCTCAAATCGCTTAGCTTTCAGCAGCATGTACGTGAGGAAGGACCCAAAAGCCATCACGCCAAGAGTGGAACACCGACCATGGGCGGCATCCTTATCCTGATTTCGGTTGTGGTGCCGACCCTTTTGTGGGCGGATCTCGCCAATTCTTTTGTTTGGATTGCCCTGTTGGCAGCGGTCGGGTTCGGTGGGATCGGCTTCATTGACGATTACGCCAAAATCACCAAACGCCAGAACCTGGGTTTGTCTGCGCGGGCCAAAATGCTTGGACTTTTGGGTATCTCCGCCATTTTGGGCTTGTGGATGTATTGGCAGGCCAAACAGGGCTCTTTCACCACCCAGCTGTATTTTCCTTTCTTTAAGAACTTTCACCCGGAATTGGGCATCTGGTTTGTGCCCTTCTCCATTTTCGTTTTGTTGGCGACAACAAATGCTGTCAATCTGACCGATGGTTTGGATGGTCTGGCGATTGGTTCTTCAGGAATTGCCTTTGCCACTTACACGGCGATTGCCTACGTTTCGAGCCATGCGAATATTGCGGCCTATTTGGATATTCCCCACATCTTGCCTGCCGCCGATTTGGCCGTTTTTGGAGCTGCGACCTGTGGGGCCTGTATCGGGTTTTTGTGGTTTAATGCGCATCCGGCCGAAGTGTTTATGGGCGATACAGGTGCGTTGGCTCTGGGCGGAACCTTGGGCTGTATGGCCTTGATGACCGGGCATCCTCTTCTTTTGGCGATCGTCGGCGGATTGTTTGTGCTGGAAACGCTTTCGGTCATTCTGCAGGTCACGTCTTATCGCTGGCGCAAAAAACGCATTTTTTTAATGGCCCCGATCCATCACCACTTCGAACTCAAAGGTTGGCACGAATCCAAAGTCATCATTCGTTTTTGGATCATTTCTCTGCTGCTTGCCTTGCTGGCCGTCAGCACGTTCAAATTGAGGTGATGCATGACCCACGCGCTTATTTTGGGCATGGGGTTAAGCGGCCGAGCCGCAGCTCAGTTGGCCAGTCAACTCGGTTCCCATTTCGACACCTACGATGACCGAACCCTTGCCGAAGAACAAATGGCTTGGTTGGAATGGCCTGGATTCCGTCAGCATCGGCGGCCCGGTACCGAATTAAATGGCATCGATGAGATCGTGGTTTCGCCCGGTGTTCCGCCGCATCATCCGCTCCTGATACATGCCCAAAAGTTGGGGTTACCGGTTCGTTCCGAAGTGGAATTTGCCTTCGAACACGCCAAAGCGCCCTGCATTGGCATTACCGGTTCCAATGGGAAAAGCACCACGACAGCGCTGATGGCGCACCTGATCAACGCGAGCGGATCGCGCGCTATCGCCTGCGGCAATTTCGGCTTGCCTTTCAGTGAAGCCGTTTTGCAAACGCCACCTGATTGGTATGTTCTGGAACTTTCCAGCTTTCAACTCGAGCATATTCGCCACTTTCGGGCTCGTGCTGCTTGTTTGCTCAACTTGACCCCTGACCATATGGATCATCACGGCACCATGGCTGCCTACCTAGCCGCCAAACTGCGCATATTTGAAAACCAAACTCAAGATGATTCCGGATTTTTTCCGGCGGAATTTGCCGACCAGGTGCCAGGCGCTGGTCAAAAAGTCGTGATGCCCTTGCCGGTTGAAACGCAGGGCCAATTACACGTTTTACCGGAGCTGAGCTTGGATTTGGCCGAATGGCACCTGCTCGGCGCACACAATCATCAAAATCTCGCTTATGCCACAGCGATGGGTCAATCGATTGGACTTTCTGTATCCGACATGCAGAATGCCTTGGCCAATTTCCGCAGCTTGCACCATCGTCTTGAGCCGGTGGGCGAGTGGCAGGGTCGAACCTGGCTCAATGACTCCAAAGCGACCAATCCCGAAGCCACTCTTGTGGCCCTTTCCGCCATGGTCAAGCCGTTTGTCCTGATTTTGGGCGGAAGCGATAAAGGTTCCTCTTTTCAAATTCTACGCGATGCAAATCCGCTCTTGCGCGCTATCGTCGCTTACGGCGTGACCGCGCCAAAAATCGCCGCCGACTTGGCGCCCTACCCAGTTGAAATTGTGGAGCAATTCGACGCTGCCTGTTTGCGCGCTCACCAATTGGCGGGACCGGGCGAGACGGTTCTGCTCTCGCCGGCCTGTGCTTCATTTGACCAATTTGCCAATTACATGGCGCGTGGAGACCGCTTTGCCGCGCTGGTGCGCGAGAGAGGTGCCTCGTGAACCCGCGTAAACCGGATTTTATCCTGTGCATACCGCTGGTCTGCCTGATCACGCTTGGGCTGGTCATGGTACGCAGCGCTTCGGGTTTTCAATCGCTCGCGCTTTACAAAGATCCCAATGCCATATTCACCAAACAGTTGGTTGCGCTGATCGTTGGGTTGTTTGGTTTGCTGGTGCTGGCCAAAATTCCTCACGACTTTTATCGGCGACCTGCCATTCTGTATTTTGCCGTGATTGTCGTGATCGGCTTGCTGATCGGAGTAAAGTTTCAGCCAGTCGCCAATGGTGCCCAGCGCTGGTATTACATCGGCTCCTTTGGCTTTCAACCCTCGGATTTAGCCAAGGTCGTGCTCATCATTTTCACAGCGGCATTTTCCGCGCGGGTCAAAGGTCCACAAGGTCCTGCATTTCCCTGGACACAACGTTTGGTGCCGATTATTGGCCTGCTGACCGTCTTTTCGATCCTGATCCTGTGGCAACCGGATTTTGGCACCACCGTTATCCTGATTTTCATTGTCGGCGTCATGCTCTTTTTGGGTGGCTTGCCCTTCCGCTTCCTGGCCTTAGGTGGATTGTTGCTTTTACCTTTGGTGATTGGCCTGGTGGTAACCGAGGGTTACCGCATGAAACGGATCCTGGACTTTTCGGATAAAAAGGAACACTACCAAATCACTCAATCCAAAATTGCGCTGGGTGCTGGCGGTCTTACGGGCGTCGGGCTGGGTGAGGGGAAACAGAAATTGCATTATTTGCCCGAGGCGCATACCGATTTCATCTTCGCGACGATCGGTGAGGAGTTGGGCTTTATCGGCTCCAGCTTCGTGCTGCTCATGTACCTGTGGTTCTTCTCACGCGGGTTTGTTGTCATGTCCCGTGTGGAGAGCGGCTACAGCCAATTGCTGGGCATGGGACTCCTCGTCCTGCTTTTGACCCAGGCCCTAATCAACATTTCCGTGACCTTGGATCTTTTCCCCAATAAAGGATTGACCCTGCCGTTCTTGTCCGCAGGCGGAACCAGCTTAATGATCTGTTTGGCCTGCTGCGGGATCCTGCTCAACATCAGCCGCTACCAAGTCGGCGACAATCGGATGGCCACATGAACACCTACATCATTGCCGGTGGCGGAACCGGGGGCCATATCTTTCCCGCCTTGGCTTTGGGCGAAGCCGTTCGGCGCAAGGACCCGAATGCACGGGTCCTTTTTGCCGGTACGCGTTATGGTTTGGAAGTGCAAATCATGGCTGAACGCGGAGAAACCCTTTTGACCCTGCCCATGCGCGGACTTTTAGGCAAATCGATCTGGCAAAAAGCGGCTTTGCTGTGGCGCCTGCCGGCCAGTTTGGCTAAGGCATTTGTGCTTCTGCTGAAATATCGGCCTAAAGCTGTACTCGGTGTGGGGGGTTATGCCTCTATCCCTTTGGCTCTTGCTGCATCGTTCTTGCGCATTCCCGTCGTGCTTCAGGAACAAAATGCGGTGGCCGGTCTGGCCAATCGTCTGGTTTCGCGCTTTGCCCGCCTGGCATGTTTGGGTTTTCCAGAGGCCGCAATGCAATTGCGCTGTCCTGCTTTGGTGACCGGGAACCCAATTCGCCGCCAATTTTACGAACTGCCCAACTGGTCGACGGAGCGACGCCAAATTTTGATTTTGGGCGGAAGTCAAGGCGCGCGCAGTTTGAACCAACACTTGCCAGCGCTTCTGGCGCAAGTCAAAGAAATCGAAAAGTACACAATTGTTCATCAGGCCGGTGCCCAACATGTATCCAGCGTTGAACAGGCTTATCAAACAGTTTCTCTAAGCGCACAAGTGGTTCCTTTTATTCAAGATATGGGTGCAGCCTTTGCCAAAAGTCTACTGATTTTAGGTCGGGCGGGGGCCAGCACGGTCTCCGAAATTTGTGCGGCCCGGATTCCTGCCGTTTTGATTCCTTTTCCCCAGGCGACCCACGACCATCAAACCGCCAACGCGCGAAGCCTGGCCCACTTTGGTGCTGCTCAGTTGGTCAAAGAGCGTGAGCTCGATGGTCTGGTTGCCTGCCTCAACGAAGTGTTAATGCCCGACACCTTGCGGGCCATGCACAATGCCTTTCCCGATCAGGCGCAGCCCGCCTCCGATTGGTGTGTGGATCTGACCAATAGTTTGGTTGCCGGTCGAAGCGTATCTCAATTGCTTAAGGAGAACCCCGTTCATGTTTCGCAAAATTAAAGCCATTCACTTTGTGGGCATTGGAGGGAGCGGCATGAGCGGCATCGCCGAAGTGGTGCTCTCATCGGGTTACACGGTTACCGGTTCGGATATCTCCAGCAATGCGTCGGTGGAACGGCTTAAGGCGTTAGGCGCCAAGGTGTATTTGGGCCACAACCCTGAAAATATTCTCGGCGCCGAGGTTGTCGTGACATCTACGGCCATCCATGCCGATAATCCCGAGGTTGTGGCTGCGCGCTATCGCAACATTCCGATTATTCCCAGGGCTGAAATGCTGGCCGAAATCATGCGCATGAAATACGGGATCGCCGTTGCAGGTGCGCATGGCAAGACCTCTACCACCAGCATGTTGGCCCACATCTTGGGCGATACGGATCTCGATCCCACCGTGATCATAGGTGGCCGACTGAACAAACTGGATTCCAATGCTCGTTTGGGCAAAGGCCAACTCATGTTGGCCGAAGCGGATGAATCCGACGGCTCCTTTCTCAAGCTCTCGCCTACGATTTCCATCGTTACCAATCTGGATGAGGAACATCTGGATTTCTACAAGGGCGGCATGCCGGAAATCGAGGAAACCTTCCTTTCCTTTATGAACAAAGTGCCTTTTTACGGGTTGGTCGTGGTCTGCACCGACGATCCGCGCCTGGCCCGTTTGGTACCTCGAATTACACGCAAAGTTGTGACGTATGGCTTGCAAGGCGGTGCGGATCTCTCGGCCGCCAATATTCGCCATGAAGGGTTTGGGACCCGTTTCGAATTGATGGTGCGCGGTTCCAACTTGGGTATGGTTGAGCTGAGTGTGCCCGGTCTGCACAATGTATCCAATGCGCTGGCTGCCATTGCCGTTGGTTTGGAGTTCGATGTGCCCATGCAGAGCATTGGCGCTTCGCTCAAAAAATTCTCAGGCGCCGATCGCCGTTTCCATCGCATCGGTGAAGCCCAGGGCCGGTTGGTGATTGACGATTACGCGCACCATCCCACCGAAATCAAAGCGACCTTGGCAGCCGCCAAATCCAGCCAATCCCACCGGGTGGTTGCTGTGTTCCAGCCCCATCGTTATTCGCGCTTCAAAAACAGTTGGGATGCCTTTAAAAGCGCCTTTGACCAAGCCGACCATTTGGTGGTTGTCCCTATTTATCCTGCGGGTGAACAACCGCTGCCCGGTATCACGAGCGATGCCTTCTTTGAAGAGATTCAATCCAGCCTGCCTTCCGTATCGCTGTGCCCGGACCTGGACAAGCTGGCCGAACATCTTCTTGAGCACTCACAAGAGGGCGATTTAATTCTGTGCCTGGGCGCGGGTTCAATCAGCGCTCAGGCGCGCAAAGTCCATCAACAGTGGTTGGATCTCATTCCAGCCCCAAAAAAGCCAAAAAGCAAACATTGAAAGGACTGGTTTTTCACTGAAATGCGGTTTTTGTCACCAAAAAAACACAAAATATACTATTTTTTTGGCAAGTGTTGCCTATATATTGTGTTAGTATCCAACCAGTGGAATCCGTTCCAAGGCAGTCGTGTTTCGGGCCGTTTTCGGCGGTTCGGCTTTGGCTGTGGAAGGTTGCAGAGCGCATGAGAAAGTCGAGACTGAGACAAAAAAAGAGTCAACAACGCTGGCGTTGGATTGGCTACAGCTTTGTCTATTTGGTGACTTTAGGTGCGGTAGGTGCCTGTGCTTACGCGGGTTATAACCATCTTTTGCGCAACGAGAAATACCAGGTCAAATACGTTTTATTGCAGGGTACTTCACCCTTTAACTACAAAGAAGTGCAGGAATCTGTTCGATTGTTCAGTGGACAAAATATATTTTTAGCCGATTTAGCGGCCATTCAAGCGGCCGTATCCAAGCACCCCTGGGTAGAAGATGTGGTTGTGCGGCGCGAATTGCCGGACCGGATCCGCGTTCAGGTAACCGAACGCGCCGTTGGCGGCTTATTGCAAGCGGACAACCGATTGTGGGTTCTGGCGCGTGATGGCCGTGTCTTAGGGCCTGTGTCGCAAGATATGGGTCTCCTGGACTATCCCATTTTCACCGGATTGGATTTCAACAACCGGGCAGGCTTGGCCCGTGCGATTGCCATGAGCGAGCAGATCCGTGAAACAAGTTTGTTGTTTTGGAGTGAGTTGGATCATCTGGACTTCAGCCAATCCAATAATGTTGTGGCTTCGCTCAACCATTTCAAAGCCCCGATCAATCTGGGCAGCCAAGTAGTTGTCGAAAATTTGGAAAATTTCCTGAGCATCGTCGCTCATTTGGAAGAGTCCTACCCGCAAATAGCTTATGTTGAGCTCGGGTTTCCGGGTCAGGTCGCCGTCATGCCAGTTAAGGCAGGGACCTAATATGGCGAAACAAGATAAATACATTGTTGGCGTGGATGTTGGGACCAGCAAAATTTGTGTGGTTGTTGGCGAGCAGAAGCCCGAAGGCGGATTGGATGTGATTGGCATTGGCAACGCCGAATCACAAGGCTTGCGCAAGGGTGTTGTAGTTTCTCTGGACAAAACGGTCGAAGGGATCCGCAAGGCGACCGATGATGCCGAACTCATGGCCGGAATCGAGATTAGCCGAGTTTACGTCGGCATCAGCGGCAACCATATTCGCGGTTTTAACAGTCGCGGTGTGATTGGCATTTCGGCAAAGCAAAACGAAATCAACCGCGAAGACATTAAACGGGTGATCGAAGCCGCGCGTCCAGCTGGTATGCCGGCCGATTCTGAAATCATCCACGTTTTACCGCAAGAGTTTCGTGTCGATGACCACGAAGGCATTTTGGAACCGAGCGGCATGACCGGCCGTCGATTGGAAGTTAATGCTCACATCGTCACCGGATCGACCACCGCCATTCAAAACATGTTGACCTGTATCCAGCGTGCAGGTTTGACGGTTGAAGGTAAGGTTTTGGTACAAAAGGCCAACGCCGAAGCCGTGCTCTCTCGCGACGAAATGGAAATGGGTGTTGCCCTGATCGATATCGGTGCGGGTACCACCAACCTCTCGATTTTTGAACGGGGCTCGCTCTGGCACACAGCCGTTATCCCGGTGGGTGGCTTCAATTTCACCAACGATATTGCCATTGGCCTGCGTACACCTATTCCGGGTGCTGAAAAAATCAAGAAAAAGTACGGTTGCGTGCTCTCGCACTACCTGGAAGAAGACGCCGTTTTTGAGGTTTCAGGGGTTGGCACCAGTAAAGTCAAAATGGTACCGCAACAATTGTTGGTCAACATTCTCCAACCGCGGGCGGAAGAATTGTTCCGCCTGATCCACGAAGAAATCAAACGGGCAGGTTATGAAGGGGTCATCAACGCTGGCATGGTCATTACCGGTGGTGGCAGCTTGTTGACCGGACTCTCTGAAATTGCCCAACTCGAATTCGATTTACCGGCTCGCATCGGCAAACCCACTGGCATCGGTGGGCTGGTCGATGTGGTCTCATCACCGGCCTATTCCACTGCAATTGGATTGATTAAGTTTGGTCGATCCGAAGCGGATTACGATACGGCCTCCACCAATACAGGCGTGCGTCGCCTGTTTTCCCGCATCAAAGACTTTTTCTTTACCGACTACATCTAACCGACCTCAAAGAGGAGCGCATCGATGATCCAATTCAGCAACGAACCCCAGAAAGTAACACTCCAGTTTGACGACGATGCCCAGACTATGCGTGGCGCTGTCATCAAGGTGGTAGGCGTTGGGGGCGGAGGCGGCAATGCCGTTGACCGCATGATCGAAGCGGGTGTTGGCGGGGTCGATTTCATCGTCGCCAATACCGATTCGCAAGCCCTGCGCCGCTCCAAAGCACCGGTCAAGATTCAGATCGGCGCAAAAATTACCAAAGGATTAGGGGCAGGCGCGAAACCCGAAGTCGGTCGGCAATCGGCGCTTGAAGATACCAACCTGTTGCTGGAACATTTGGAAGGTTCCGACATGGTCTTTGTGACCACCGGCTTAGGTGGCGGGACCGGAACGGGTGCCGCACCCATTGTGGCCTCGTTGGCCAAAGAGCTCGGTGCGCTGGTTGTTGCCGTCGTTACTTCGCCCTTCACATTTGAAGGACCGCGCCGCAAGCGCAATGCCGAACACGGGCTCCAAGAGTTAAAAGGTTCGGTTGATACGGTTATCACCATTTCCAACGATAAGTTGTTGGGGACGGTTGCAGAGAAAACCCCGTTCACGGAGGCATTTCGCATTGCCGATGATGTGTTGCGCCAGGCGGTGCAAGGCATTTCCGATTTGATCAATGTGCCCGGGGTGATCAACCTGGACTTTGCCGACGTGAAAACGATTATGGAAGGGATGGGTGTTGCCCTGATGGGCAGTGGATCCGCCACCGGTGAAAACCGTGCGGTTGAAGCAGCCCAACGCGCCATTTCCTCTCCGCTTCTGGAAGAGGCCTCCATTGTCGGTGCCAAAGGTGTCCTGCTCAATATTATCGGCGGTCCGGATCTGACGATGGCCGAGATCAACGAAGCGGCCACCCTGATCCACGAAGCGTGTGATACCGACGCCGAAATCATTTTTGGTGCGGTGACCGACGAGTCGATGACGGGCTCGGTCACTGTCACTGTCATCGCTACGGGGTTCGACACGCCCAGTCGAAACCTGATGGCCCAAACCGAACATCAATCCGTGGTCAAGGCGTTCCCCGCCGAGAACCGTCCAACCGTTCGCACAACCCCAATTCCACCGAATCCTCATCAACAAACTCCTCCCGTCCAGAGCCACCAACCTGAACCCCGCACGACCGAGGTTCGTACCCATGAGCGTTATGACCTGCGCAGCAGCCGAGAAATGAACGATGCCCGTGAATCTGGGCCAGTCCGCAAAGCGGACGACCTGCGAATGGATTCGGCGGCTGCCTACAATACGCCCGATGACAGTTTGCAAAAGGTGCTTCTCACCCCGAATACCTACGGTGCCAATAACTTGGGTGCCGACGCAGATGACGATCTCGATATCCCTACATACCTTAGAAATCTGCGCAAAATGAACAGCAACGGTTAGGTCCGGTCCCCTGTGGACCGGGTCTCTTGAGGACTGGAGCGACTAGGCAAATTTATATTTCATCTCATTTGAATCTATCTTAAAGTCGCCCGCTCCAGTCCTGCTTCTTTTGTGCTCATGAAACCTACGTATTGTTGGCTTGGTCCCGAACTTCGATTTCCCGACCCCGCTCAAGCGGGAGCTGAAGGTCTGGTTGCGCTTGGTGGTGACCTTTCACCGCACCGGCTGATTCTGGCCTACCGCAGTGGCATTTTCCCCTGGTACTCCCACGATCAACCGATTTTATGGTGGTCGCCCGATCCGCGCTGTGTCTTGGACCCGTCCCGGTTTAAATGTTCGCGTTCTCTGCGCAAAATCCTGGCCCAGCACCGCTTTGAAATGCGTTGGAACCGTCAGTTTATGCAAGTGATTCGCCTGTGTTCTCAGGTTCCGCGGCGCGGTCAGGATGGCACTTGGATCACAGAGGAAATGATCAGCGCCTACATGCGCCTTCACCAAAAAGGTTTGGCTCATTCTTTGGAGGTTTACCAGCAGGATCGCTTGGTGGGCGGCCTGTATGGGCTTGCGATGGGTGCCTTCTTCTTTGGTGAAAGTATGTTTTCGCTGGAGCCGAATGCCTCGAAATGCGCGCTTTGGCAGTTGAGTCAACAGATGGCCGGGGGCTGGATCGATTGCCAAGTGCCCAATCCCCACTTGTTATCGCTCGGCGCCGAAACCATGCCTCGTTCTGCGTTTTTAGCCTTGTTAAGCAACCGCATCGACGAACCCAGCCTGTTACAAACTAAACTTTGAACTCTTAACCGGCGCTGATGTCCCACCGCAAGGCACAATGGCCATTATGGGGTTTTGTGTTGTTTTTTGTCGCTTGGAATACCTGTCTCCATGACCCCAATTCCCCAATCAGTGTTTGCCGGTGGAAATTCGGATTAGAGGATTCTCATCATCCGTGATTTTCAGCTGTTTAATTGCCTGATAGTCATCTGGATAATTGGCGTATTGATCAATGGAGTCCTCAATCGGCAATTGATGCACGATCATGTTCCCGTCAGAAAAAATTGCTGGACCAAAAGGCGATTTGATTATCGCTTCAATTTCCTTGTTTTTGTTGATTACATAAGATCCTGCCTTAACATCAACAAGCACAAAATCTTGGGTCGCAGTGATGTTTCTAATGTAATCTTTGTCGTGCGGAAACTTTGGCTGAGCTCCTCGTGATACCAAGTCTCCATCCCTCAAAAACGCATCTCCCGGCAGATGGATTCTGTCTATCTTATTGAATTGGGAATCAAAAATATCTATGGATGAATGGTATAGGTCTGATACGAAGACATTGGAATTAAATGGGACTATGCCCTTGTAAAAAACGATTGAGCCGTGCCAATTCTTTCGGCCCTCGGGGAAAGGCACCAATCCTTTCACCGGTTTGGTCGACTTTTCAGGGTCGAATTCACTAACGATAAATTGGGAATCATTTGGAAAATATTCAGTTATCACCAGCGAATTTTTGTTTGGCCAATAAAAATCCCCGATTGGAGCGGGGATGCCCACTGGCGTTTCGTACACGGGATCGCCATTTTTATCAAACACAATTAGTTTGGTCAGCATGCCATCCGCAATGGCAAAATATTCACCACCCCAACATTGCGCGATACCTGAGAGGCCTCGGAATTCGAAGGGGCCGCTTCCGATTGAACCGATGACCTTGAGGAATTTTCCACCTTCGTCAAAGAGAATGGGGTGCGAATTGGGTCGGTCATAAACGACGATGCCACCCTGATAAACGATGCAACCCAGATACTCGGCAACGACAGAGTTGTCTGTTAACTCTAGCTGTACTATTTTTTTGACAGGTAAATAATCAAAGAATGAACTTTGTACTAAAAAATATCCATAAAGAATTAGCAATTCAAAGCCTACCTCGGTTAAAGCGTGAAGACGTAAAAACTTTCTGTTACTGTATCAAAGCCGACCCATTTGTCACCAAACTTCACCATAACATCCTGAAGCGGCACATCCGTGTTGACCTTGATCTCAAAAGTCTGGACATTTCCATTCAGATCAACGGCATGAACATATTGAAAGGGACCGGGTTTGAAGGGTCTTTCCGTGATCCAAAACCCATCCAGATTACTGGCCAAACCATAAATGGCATCCGGGGTGAAAACCATACCCTCCGGTAGGTCAGGCATTTCCTCGGGTTTTAACTGAAGTCTTACGGGTATTTCGCCTTTTAACACGAAGCCTTGGTCTTGCTGAAAAAGCCAAAACGGCAAGTTCTTATGATTCACCAGCGCACGTGGGCAAACAAAAATTTTGTTGCCTTGAATAGCGGCCCAAAGGATGACCCGATCGTCAAACCCAAAAGGAATTTCGTTGAATTGTCCCGAATGTGCCCATATGAATTTTTGGTGTTCAATAGAAAGTGATACCGATTTGTTTTGCCACAACAACACTCCAGGATTATGCCACCGGGTGCTGATCAGCGCATTTCCTGTTGAATCGAAACGATCCTGTTTTGCGCCACCGCTGTGAACAAAGCAGATCGTATCCGATTCAACCCAAGGGTTGGCAAAATGGGTTGCGGGCAGTTCCATTTCCCCCGGCCCCTGTCCTTCATTGGAAAAAGTGGAAACTCCCATGTCGTTCGGACTTAGGAAACCCAAGTGTTTTAGGCCTTTATCCAAAAATAAAATCCGATCACCCCATACCACCAAGGACCTGATTTGTTTAAAATTCCCGTCTCCTGCGCGTGAGTCAAGTCGCTTTGGCACAAGGTAATCTGGTTCTCCTAACCGGCCACAACTGAAAAGAACTAAAGAAAAAACAAGATAATATTTCACGGCATTGAGCCCGGTTCAAAACAGTCAAAGTGGTCCATGGTTTCGCACGCCCAAACGCCATCTGTTTTTCGCACCAAATGAATGGGCGTTATGCCCCTTAAGGGCGCCACTCTTAGCCCATGCTGTTCAAGCACACCCATTGAAAAATAGGTGTTGTGGTTGTGAGGCGGTTTTCCGATCCAACCTGCTGTGTCGAATTCAGGACGGTTCGAAGCACAGAAAATCAGGCATCCGGTTTCTCTCGCCAATTCCACCCACTTCTTCTTCTGGGCATCCGTTAAGTTATCCAGGAGGATCCAAGACGCATGATCCATTTTGCCGGGTTCCGTATCGGGCTCCAAGAATTGAAGTTGTAACTCTCTTAAGGCTACTTCCCGTTCAAGCGGAAAATCCTTTCCTGCGGGGTGGTCAGGAGAAACCAGGTAAATATGCGTGGGTCGGGGGGAAAGGTACAGTGAGGAATAGGCCATGGTAACGCAGTAGCCCCCGCATGCATAATGGGGCAGGCCGATCAGAAAAAGGTTCAGAAAAACCATAGG
The DNA here is from genome assembly GCA_020637335.1 of Acidobacteriota bacterium. GTDB lineage: Bacteria > Acidobacteriota > Holophagae > Acanthopleuribacterales > Acanthopleuribacteraceae > JACJWC01. Next base: position 96,096 of record JACJWC010000002.1, read on the forward strand.
TGGAAGGTCCTTACCAACAAGCCGCGAGGCCTTGAGCAAATGTCAATTCTCTCGTAGTTATCCGGCGCATCGGAGCCCTTCTTTAGTACAAGCCAAAAAGAACAAAAGAATATGAGAGTCATTGCGGCCACAAATTTTGCGAAATTTCAAATCAATTGGATCTTGTAAAATCTTTACCTGGGAAAGTAGGAATGTCAATGGAATAGATATAAATTGGTTCGAACTGACCTTGGGTTGTGCAATCCCGGAGTTGCTTATGCGCATTTAACCGGAAACAATCAGGTAGATTAGGCCGCCGGGCAGGGCCAGGGCCATGAACGGCGACAGGTACGCCAGGCCTTTGAGTGGCGACTTCGCAAGCGCTGCAGCGTTTTCAAAAATCGCACCCAACGTCCAAAAGAACCCGAAAATACCCCACCAACCGAAGATTCCGGTAACGATTTGCTTGGGCACCACCTCGATCAGGATGTGCTTGCCACACAGGACTTGCTGTTTGCTGCGCAGCATGGAGACATTGATCAGGCTAAAAACTTTGGTCCATTTCACTGCAGTGCCCTGGTTAGAGCCACAGATTTCACAAATGGTCGGACCAGCTTCGATTAATTCCGATTCGGGCGCCCCGTTTTTTAGGGCTTCCACCACTTGCGCCTGTAACGCGGTCGAAAAAGTTTGCAGTTTCTGGGTTCGGCCAACCGGTGTGCTCGTCGTGATGAAGATGGTTTTTCTCACATTGAATGTGCCCAGGTAGGTAATTGCCAGGGCTTCGCCCAGGTCCTCAACGGCCAAAACCTTGTAAAAGGGCAGCACTTCTTTGTTGATGGCGATCTCTTTGAGGCCGAATTTAAAGCTGTAGCGTTCGCCGAAGGAAACATATTTTCCTTCTGGATCCGCTTCAACGAATTTGTATTTTTGGATAACCTGCATTAAGCGCTCCTTCAATGATTTTCATATCATATTTGAAAGCTCAGGAAATTCAAACAAATGTGTATTTTTCACCCATTCGGACGTGGGCGGCAGGGAGAACTGACTGCAGTAAGCACGCAGCAGGTTAAAAATTGTGCGAAAAGTGCCTTTATGCCCTGATCAAAATGGGAGCGAATGTCGATAAATAAAATGGGAGGTGTGCCATGATCCGCAATGAACTGGTTCGCCTAATTGGAAGTCATGCGCTCTGGCGCGCAGATTTAATTAAAGCCGTTCAAGCGGGCCATATTGCTGCGGATGCGTTGGAGATTCTGGACGATTCAAATTGCGATTTGGGATTATGCCTGCAAGGCCTGAAGGAGCCCGATCTCGCTGATTTAATTCAGGCCACCCATTCGGCCCATTTGGTGTTTCATGCCATTGCCGCCCAAATTGTGCGTTTAATTGAAAAGGGGCGGATTGGCGATGCTGGCATGTTGTTGCGAGCTGACGGACCCTTTTTTCATGCCTCTTCCGAACTGATCCACTGTCTGAATCGAGTCCAGGAACAACTTCCGTCTGCGCCTAATGGCTTAGTGCCCGACTTCCAATTGATTCAAAAATTAAAAGAACCCTAGGTGTTAGGGCAGGCGGGTTGCGGTGTAACTGAAAAAGTGTTCGATCCAGGTCTTCCCGCCGTCAAACGAACGGTCGCCAAAAAAAGGTAATAAAAATCATTGTTGACTTCGCACGCTACCCAGTATGGTGGGGCATCATTACATACGCGCACCATTTTCCTCTTTTTTGGGGATGGGGTGGGACCATTTGATTTAGTCTAGTTCAATGCACGCTTTGCGTTGCGGATAGGAGGCGAGACATGCAAGAGGGATATTATCAGGCGCCCCAATCGGGACCCACCCAGGAATTGACCTTGATGGATCAGTTCAGCGATTCACTGGCCATCACCAAGCGTTGGATGACCGTTTTCCAGGTCCTTTTTATTATCGGGATCGTTTTGTGTTTTTTGGCCGCTGCGGGCATGTTAGTGCTCGGTATCAGTACCTCCCAGTACGAGACTGCAGGACTCAGTGTTGTGTATTTTTTTGCCGGCGCGATTTATCTCATTTACGTTCTGCCCTTTGTTAAAGCCCGAAAAATGGCTGCTGATTATATTTTTCGACCCTCAGCCGATCAATTGGGTTTGTTCCTTGCCGCTAACGCGCGGCTGTGGAAGATCTGGGGCATTACCACCTTGGCCTTTATCGGCCTGTACCTCTTGCTGATCGTGGGCCTCGTTGTTGCCGGGCTGGGCGCAGCGATGTTTGCGGGTGCTTGATTTATTCGGTATGCAGAGCGTCAACAGGATTGAGTTGTGCTGCCCGTTTGGCCGGTAGCACACCACTGATAATCCCAATCAAAACACTAATTACCAAGGCCAAAACCACGAAAACCCAAGGTAATTTGACCGGCAGGGCCGGCAAAAAGGAATCGACCAGAAAACCGATCAGGGCTGCAAAACCCAAACCGGTCAGACCGCCAATGGTGGACAAGGTCGCGGCCTCCATAAAGAAGATCAGAACCACTTGGCGCCGTTGGGCGCCAATGGCCTTGAGCAAACCAATTTCGGCGGTCCGTTCATTTACACTGATCCACATCAAGGACAAGATGCCTATGGCGCCGACCAGAAGAGAAATGGCACCAATCGCTACTACCGCGGCCGTGACCGTTTTCATGATGCGGTCCAACACGCCGAGCATTTCTGCTTGGGTCGTAATGGTGAAATCCTCTTCACCGCTGTGGCGTTGCATAAGGTGCTGACGGATCCGGTCCGCCATCAGTTGGGGGTCCAGATTATTTTGAAACAATAAATCGATCTCGTTGAGTTCCGGTAAGTTAAATAATTGCAGCGCCTGAGCTACCGGAATGTAGGCCGAATCATCGATATCAATGCCGAGCATTTGACCTTTGGGCGCCATGACGCCAATGACCCGAAAGCGCACCCCGCCAATGCGCACATTTTGATTGAGCGGGTTGGATTCGCCAAACAGTTCTCTTTTCAAGGTTGGTCCCAAAATAACCACATTGGCGCCTTGCCGCGGATCGCCGGGCGGGATGAATTGGCCCTGACGCACGGTAAATTTCCAGGTTTGTTCCATTGCGGCCGTGACGCCGTAAATGTATATGCTCCGACCACGTCCTGAAAATTCCACCCGTGCACTGCCAAACGTGACTGGAACGACTTCCTCAACACCTGGGATGCGCCGCAGCGATTCGGCATCTTCAATGGTCAGATGATGGGTGGTTCCTCCCAAAACGCCTGGCATACCCATGGTTTTGATGCTGCCCGGATTAATCGCAATGATGTTGGACCCAAATTGGGTGAATTGGGCCATGATGTATTGCCGAGCGCCTTCACCCAAGGCGGTTAACAATGTGACGGAAGCAATGCCGATCGCGATGCCCAGAATAGAGAGGCCGGCGCGCGTTTTATAAGCGCGCAGGGAGGCTATGGCAAAGCGCATCAGGCCCCAGCTATTCATCGCTGGCCGCCTGCCAGGGAGTCGATGGGGTCCAATCGTGCCGCTTTGCGGGCCGGCATGACGCCGAAAATGCCACCGACCAACACGGAAACCAAGACTGCGGTAATGGCCGCCCAGGTTGGCGGGGACACGTCAAAGCCGGGAACCAAGCGCATGAATAGCGCCAATAATCCATACCCAATCATCAGGCCGCTTAATCCGCCAGCCAATGAAATGACGATCGCCTCTGAAAGGAACAGCATCAATACCTGTTTTCCGGTTGCACCCAGTGCCTTGAGCAGGCCGACTTCCTGGGTGCGTTCTGAGACGGTGACCAACATGACATTCATGATGCCAATTCCGGCTACGGTCAGCGAAATCGCCGCAATGCCAACCAGCACCGCGGTCAACATGGCCAGGATCGAGGTGAAGGTCGTCATCATCGCGTCTTGGGTGATCAGGGTGACATCTTCCACTCCGTCGTGGCGATCGATCAACAGGTTCAGAACCTGCGGCTTGAGCCATTCGATTTCTGCCGATTGGTCCATGCTGATCATGATGCGGAACAAGGAGGTCTTGTTGAACATTTTGAGACAGGTGACCGCGGGAATTATGACGACATCATCAATATCCAAACCTAGCGATTTACCGTGTTTGGCCAAAACCCCAATCACTCGGAAGCGATACGCGCCCAAGCGAATCACTTGCCCAACCGCGGGTTGGTTGGCAAACAGTTCCGCTTGGACTTTGGAGCCAATCACGCAGACCTGACTGCCGCGATCCAAATCCTCCACCGGTAAAAATTGGCCATAGGCCATTTCCAATTGGCGTAAGGGGAAAAATTCGGAGGTCGTTCCGATTACGGCGATATCGCGGCTCAGCGAGCCAAAGGAAACGCGTTCTGTTCCTGTAGCAATCGGGGCAATGTGACGGATTGACGGCAAGCTGCGCTGAATCGAGAGGGTATCCTCCAAAGTCAAATCGTTTTCTGTACCGCCCATGCCGGGCATGCCACCGGTCGTTTCGACCTTGCCGGGCACAACAATCAATACGTTGTTGCCCATGGTTGCAAATTCAGCAATGACGTAGCGGCGCGCGCCCTCTCCGATGGCCGTCAGGACCACGACGGCCAGGACGCCTATGGCAATACCAATCAGGCTCAGGCCCGTGCGCAACCCGTGGCCTGATAAAGCCTGGATCGAAAAACGGAACACCGCCCGGGCGCGCATGGCTAGGCGCCACCTTGCGCGCTGTCGGAAGCGAAACGACCGTCTACCATGCGCACGGCGCGTTTGGCCCGTTTACCCATTTCCGGGTCGTGGGTTACGACAATTAATGTTTTGCCGCGTTTGTTGAGGTCTTCCAACAGATCGACAATCCCTGTTCCGGATTTGGTGTCCAGGTTGCCGGTGGGTTCATCGGCCAGTAAGTGGCTGGGATCCATAATGATGGCCCGCGCGATGGCGATGCGTTGTTGTTCGCCACCCGACATTTGGTTGGGCCGATGGTGTTCGCGTTTGAGTAGGCCGACTGAGTCGAGTGCAGCGCGGGCCCGGTCACGGGCTTGATCGTGCGGAACACCGTCCAAAATGAGCGGCAAGGCAATGTTCTCCAAAGCAGGCAAGCGTTTAATCAGATGGAAACTCTGGAAGACGAAGCCAATTCGGTAGCGGCGGACCTTGGCCAACTCCGATTCACTCAGGTTACCCACCTGTTGACCGTCTAATTCATAAGTTCCCGAGGAGGGCCGATCCAAACAGCCCAACATATTGAGCAGAGTGGACTTACCAGACCCGGAAGGGCCCATGATCGAAACGTATTCACCGGTCTGAATGGTTAGGTTGATGTGGTCAAGCGCACGCAATTCCTGGCCACCCACCGTGTAAACACGCGAAACATCGGTCAGGCGAATCATGGTTGCCAGGGCTCCGTTTCAACTTGGGTTCCGGCCTTTAGGCTGTTGCGGTCCACGTTGACAGCAATCCATTCGCCGGCAGCCAACCCGGAAAGCACCTGGACGAACTCCCAATTGCGCATGCCTGTTTGAATCGCGCGTTTCTCCAAGACGCCATTCTCCACGACAAAGACGGAGTCGCCTTCGATCAGGGCGTAGGTCGGTACACGCAAGGCTTCGGTCTGCTCGAGAATGATCTCGATGTCGGCCGATACGCCCGGATACAAGTTCTCGGGTGGCTGGTCAAAATTGCCTTCTACTTCCACTGTGCGATTCTGTTCTTCCACATCCAACACAAAGGGCGCGACCCGACGGACCTTGCCGGTAAAACTGCGATCTTTGTGACTGTCAAGGGTGATGCGAATGGGTTGCCCCACCTGGATTTTGGCCACATCGACCTCGTCCATGGGCGCGGACACGTACAGCGATTCGGCGTCCAACAAATCCAGAATCGGGGGCACGGGTAAGGCGGGTGAGGTCGGCATGGCAATCTCGCCAATTTCCGCGTTGCGCGCGGCAATGATGCCGGAAAAAGGAGCCAATACCTTGGTTTTGCTTAAGTTAACTTCAGCACTGGTAACCGCTGCACGTGCGCGTTCGACCGCTGCCTGGCCCGAGGTACACGCGGCCTGGGCACGTTGATAGGCGTCCTCAAGCAGATCGACTTTCTCCTGTGAGGCCACACCATCTCTCAGCAATTTGCGGTTGCGTTCAAATTCGCGTTTGGCCTGGTCTGCAGCCATACACGCCTCGCGCTGTTGCGCTTCAGCCACCGCCAGATCGGCCTGCGCCAATTCCAGGCTGGCCCGGTATTGGCTATCGTCGATCTGGACCAGAACCGCGCCTTTTTCGACATGATCGCCTTCGCGGAAGAAAATGGCGGTGATCGTACCCGAAATTTCCGGACTGATTTTGGCGCGGCGAAAGGCTTTTACCGTTCCGGCCTTGCTGTTGGTGATGGTGTTTTCGACCAAACCATTTTGCGCTTCCACGACCTGGACCTTGACGGGTTGGGGTTTGAGTACCGTGACCCTCAAGATCAGCACAATGACCACCAAAACAACCAAAACAATGCCGGTTTTGGCCCATCCGCTCATGTCTGCCTCCCATCCCATCCACCTGGAAAAACGGTGTTTGACAGGATCACAAAAGATCCTACCGCAAAATCCCAAGTACGGACGGAATTCCAGCATATTTTTATCTGATGTTTACCCAACCGGATGGACGAATCCACCCCTCATCGGTGGCAGTCATTTCTGAGGTTGGCGCGGGTGAAACGAGGGGACTGTCGGCCAAGCTGGCCGACCCACGTGGGCCGGGCTGCCAGCCCGGCTGTTTAGCGCCTTGGGAATTTTGGATAGCGGATAGGACTTGTGGGCATCCCTTTCGCGAAGGTGCATGGAGGATGCCGTGGCGCGGGTGAATTGAGGGGACTGTCGGCCGGGCTGGCCGACCCACGTAGACAGGTCGGCCAGCCCGGCAACGCTTTGGACTTTACAGTTACAACGGACAGATGCCGGTTTCGTCGGTGTTGATGTAGAGGAAGTCGCGGATGTCGATTCTGCTGTCACCGTTGGGATCATCGACATAAATCTGGGTCCAGAACGGGTACAACACACCTAAATCGTCAACGGTGTTGCAACCATCGTTATTGAGGTCCAAATTGCCGGCAGCGTGCCACAGGATCAAGACCTGATGGGTGGTTGTGGCCAGGTTTTGATCGGTGACCACAACCTCCAAATCGGTGGTTTGGGTGACGACCGGAAGGACCAAGGGGTTACCGGTATACATCGCACCGCTGGTCAGATCGGTCCACTGGTAACTCAACGGCAACGCGCCGCACTGGTCGGTCACTGTGAAGGTCAACGGGTTTAAACCCTGGGCAGCGCTGGTCGGTGCAATCCAGGTGACAAGCTGGTCTGCGACGGTGAGCTGGAAGGTATTGCTGGATTCAACCGTACAGAAATTACTCACTTCGCAGGCATACAAACCCGCTTCAGCCAGGCTGACTGGATTGATGGTGAGCGTATCGGTTGTGGCGCCAGAGTAGTTACCACCATCGATGATCGGCTTGCCATCCAACAGCCATTGGTACGACAGCATGGGGGATCCGCTCGCTGACACGCTGAAGGACTGCATATCGCCGGTACACAGCATTAGGTCCGGGAAAGAGGTTAAAACCTGGACCGGTTCCAGGACGGCGACCGACACGGATTGGGCGCTGCTCGAACCACATTCATTGTTTGCGGTTACACTGACCTGACCCGAATCCAGTCCAAAATTCACGAGAATGGACGAAGTCCCCTGACCCGAAGCGATGAGAGCATCTGTGGGTACGCTCCAGGTATAACTACTCGCACCCATCACGGGATCGATGCTGTAAGCGATCCCCAGATCATTTTCGCAGACCATTGTTTCGCCGCTGATGCTAGCGGGCTGGTTGGGAATCGCCGTAATGGAGACGGCAAGGGTTTGTGCAGGCCCGCTGCCACAGACATTGGATGGAGTCACCGTCACGTCACCTGCGGTGCTGCCAAAATCGACCATGATCGATTCGCTGCCCTGACCGGATTGGATGCTTGCACCGGTTGGCACGGTCCAGGTGTATTCGGTCGCTTGATCGACTGGGTTCACAGAGTAGGTGAGACTCGTTTCGTTGGGGCAGACGCTGGTATTGCCGCTGATACTGCCCGGCTGGCCGGGTAAGGTGTACACCGTAACGGGCAGGACTGAGGCCACGCTGGGGCCAAAGGCGTTGTTGGCGGTGACCGTGACATCGCCAGAACTGGTGCCAAAATCGACCGCAATGGCAAAGGTTCCCTGTCCCGATGTGATCATAGCGCCGGGCGGAACGGTCCAGGTGTAACCCGTTGCGCCGGGAACTGCCGTGATGAAATAAACTTCGTTGGTGGCATTGGCGCATAGTTCGTCATTTCCGGTAATGGCACCGGGCTGATCCAAAACCAAAGAGACTTTCATAACGATGGCGTCGCCATAACCGTTTTGCGTTTCGTCGTAGGCACCACTGGTAGTGGGGAAGTCGACAGAGTAGCTCTCACCAGAAAGCACCAATGTGCCGTTGTAATTCATCGCCAAAAAGGATTCATAATCCGTTCCGCCATAGTAGGAACCATACAGCAAGGTGCTGCCAGCATTGCTCAAGCCGACCAATACACAATCTTGCTCGCCTTGATAGGTCTGTGAAAAGGCGTCTGTCGTGGTGGGGAAGTCAGAGGACGCAGTGCGTCCAGCGATAAGAATATTGCCTAATCCATCTAAGGCCAGAGCAGCAGGATAATCATCGTCGGATCCGCCTAAGTAGCTGGAAAAGACCAAGCTCGATCCGTCGGCACTCAGTTGGCTGATGACGCCGTCACGGCCCCCGTTCGCACTTTCATCGTAAGCACCAGAGGTCGTTGGAAAATCGCTGGATAGGCTTTGTCCCAGCGCAAAGGCATGACCGGCGGCATTGACCGCAATGGCCTTGGCTTGGTCTGAACCGCTGCCGCCCAGATAGGTGGCATAACTCAACGCACTGCCATCACTGAGCATTTTGAAAACAAACATTTCGGTGCCGCCGTTGGGTGTCTCTTGAAAGGCCCCGCTGGTCGTCGGAAACCCGGAAGTGGTGAAACCGATAACATAGATGTTATCAGCGCCGTCCAGGGCCAGCCCGCGCACAAAATCTGCACTCGAACCACCCACAAAAGTGGAAAAGATGAGACTGCTGCCATCGCTATTGAGTTTGGAGACAAAGGAGTCAATACCTGACCCTTTGGTTTCCTGATAGGCGCCGCTAGTGGTGGGGAACGTGGACGAAAAGGTGTAACCGACTGCGACCACATTGCCGCTCGAATCCAGACTCAAATCCACAACTGAGTCAAATGATGAGCCGCCAAGAAAGGTAGAAAAAACCAAGTCACTACCATCTGCGTTCAGTTTACAAACATAGCCGTCATCGCCATCACCCATCTCAATCAATGCGCCCGCAGTGGTTGGGAAATCGTTTGATGTGGTTTGGCCTCCGATATAAGCATTGCCCGAAGCATCAACGACGATGGTAAAAACCTCTTCGGTGCCTGACCCGCCAATAAACGTGGAATAGGCAAGCGAGGTACCATCACCCGTAAGTTTGGATACAAACACGTCGTTGAATTCATTGTAACTTTGATCATAGGCGCCGGGTGTGGTCGGAAAGTTATTTGATTCCACAATGCCCGTCACATACACGTCGCCCAAGCTGTCCAAGGCGACGCCAAGGGAGAATTCCTCTTCGCTGCCACCCAAAAAGGTGGCGTAACCGAGACTGCTGCCATCGTCGCTTAGTTTGAGAGCAAAGGCATCTATTGACTCCACAATGGATTCGGAAAAGGCACCGCTGGTAGCGGGAAATGCCCCATCCTCGGCCCTGCCCGTGATGAAGGCATTGTCGCTGCTATCCAAAGCCAAACCGCGACTAATTCCACCTGCAATGAAGGTCGAATAAACCAAATTGCTGCCATCATTGCTTAGCTTTAAGGCAAACCCACCTTGGCCGGTGCTGCTGGTATCAAACGCGCCCGGGGTGGTTGGGAAATCAAAAAAACTGGCTTCGCCGGTAATGTAGGCGTTGCCGGCGCTGTCCAAAGCAATGGCATACCCGTCATCTGGGAACATAGAGCCAATGAAACTGGAAAAGGTCAAGCTACTGCCATCGCTGGAGAAACGGGTGACAAACACGTCGCCATTGCCATTGTAAGTTTCATCATAAGCACCCATGGTGGTGGGGAAACTGCTGGACTGCGTAACACCGGTTACATAGGCGTTACCTGAGCCATCAACAGCGATGCCACGGCCAATGTCGTCTGCGCTGTCGCCGAGATAGCTGGAGTAGGTCAGGCTGGTGCCCGTGCTATTGAATTTGGCGACAAAGATATCCTTTCCGCCATTTGCCATCATGTCAAAAGCAGATCCCGTGGTGGGGAAATCCGATGAACTGGTTTCGCCAGTCACGTAGGCGTTGCCAGAAGCGTCAATGGCGATCGCGTGGGCCAAGTCATCGCTCGATCCACCCAGGAAAGTGGAAAAACTTAGGGCTGTTCCAGCGCTGTTTAATTCGCAGATAAATGCATCTGTGGAACCGCCCAACGTTTCCATGAAAACGCCGGATGTGGTTGGGAAGTCGGATGAGTCGGTTTGGCCGGCAACAAAGACATTGCCCATGCTATCCACGGTTATGGCGTTGCCCTGATCGGACATTGAACCGCCTAGGTAAGTGGAGTAAGTCAGCGCGCTCCCATCCGTATTCAATTTGAACACAAATCCATCCACGCCACCGGAGTATGTTTCGTTTAAAACACCGCCAGTAGTTGGAAAGTCGCTCGATTCGGTGCTGCCCGTGACATAAACATTGTTGGAACTGTCTAGGGCCAGTCCGTAGGCATAATCATGGCTACTTCCGCCTACGAAGGTTGAGTACACCAAAGCACTACCTGTGGCATTCAGTTTGGTCACAAAAACGTCTGCGCCACCGCCTGAATAAGATTCATTATAGGCACCGGGTGTTAGCGGGAAGTCCGCATTTGAGGAATTACCCGTTAGGTAAGCGTTGCCCGAAGCATCGACTGCTATAGCCTGGCCCAGTTCGGTTCCTGCGCCGCCTGGACTGCCCAGGTAGGTGCTCCAGGTCAGGGTGGGATCAATGGTCAAGGGCTGGGATGCATCATAGGCACCGAGTTGAAAGCCCAGCTTGGCATCGGGTAAGAGGCTGTAGGCAACCGTTACGGGTACTTGATCGCCATTTAGCGTTTGGTAGGCGAAAGGTTTACTCAGCAGCATTTCTGCCCCGTCCATGCTCACTTTAAGTCGACCGTCTTCCAGCAGGGTTAAGGTCTTTCCGCCTGTTTCCAGCTCAATCTGGGTGGGATCACTGCCCGGATGATTGGAGCCGAAATTCCAAATGGTCCATATAACCCAAGTACTCCAAATCAATGCCCGGCCACACCTGGTCATAGACCAGCTTTTCATAGGTGGGAATCTGGGTTTGCCATTCATCTCGTGCGCCAATCAAATAGTTGACTTTGCCCGCTGTCGGCTTTTCCAAACGAGGAACCAGGTTGCGTTTCTGGGCCTGGGCGGCAGAAAATCCGGCCTTCAACACCACGGTTTGGGCTGGGTCGTTTTTGTCTCCTGGAACTTTTTGGGGTGCTGAAGTCATTCCGATGTAAGCGCCACTTGGGGTGAACATTACACGGCCCTGGAAAGTCTGCACAAAGGCGAGAACGGTATCATCGGAAACCATAGGCTTGCCTGTTTTCTGATGCCTGGCATTTGGAACAAAAAAACTGGGCGCCATGCGCAGCGATTGGCTTATCGGTTTGGCCTTGGAGGCGGGTTGCACCGCGGGTTCCGGCGATGAAAGCAACAGGGAAAGACTTAAGGTGATGTGAATAACCAGGCCCATGAATCAGATCCTCCTCAGTAGTAAAAGCATGTGGGTTAATAGTATCAAAGGGCGCGAGTCTGACCAACCCGCCCAAACAATCGTTTTTTGGGTTGCATTTTGGGTTTTGAACAAGACAAGCTGAAGGGTTACGGGATTGTTTTGGTTGAGTCTCGGTATTAAGGCTATCGTCAAGGTGGGGTCTAAGCGTAAGCCCATTTTTGGGCTAGAAAAGATCCGGCGCGACGTGGGCCTGCTGGAACCCTTCTTCGTGATGGCGCCCGATCCCAAATTACTGCAGGTGAAGGGGCGAAAACTCAGCTAAGCCGGCCAACCCAGCCAACCCAAAACCGTTCTCTAGCTTATTGGCGTCTCAAACCAAACACCACCCACATCAACGGGAAATTGAAAAAAAGGCCTATTTAAAAAACGGAGGCCGATGATAGGTGAGGTGCGTTGCCGGGCCCGCAACGCCACACAGCCCGGCAGGGCGAAAGGTGTACTGCCGCCTGGTTCCAATGGTTGAACGATTACCTGCCGAGTAGGTCGCCATCAAGATGGCCGCAGGAGCTGTTTAAAAAACAGCAATCCGCAATAGCGCTCGAATCCAACGTTTCTGACCTGGTTATTTGACCTGCGACAGAATCAACTTGTCGTATATTCGATCGCCGCATAGGTAGCGAATGGCCACCAACGGTTTGGCCATGGCGCCCACCAGGTATCGTGTCTTGGGATTTTTGGCCTGAATAATTTTCTGAATGGTTTTCGCGATCAGCGAAGGGTCTGAGCCCTTGAGGCTGCCGTTTTCTGCGGATTTCAGTAAGGCTTTGACCATGCGTTGATACGGTCCATGCGCTGCTTCGGGGGCAAAGTGATGCTTCACCCCATCTGCAAAACCCGTTTCGATCAGTCCGGGCTCCAGAATCACGACCTTGATGCCAAATTCTTTTAGTTCTAACCGCAAGCAGTCACTCCAGCCTTCCAGGGCGTGTTTGGTGGCGTGGTACCAAGCGCCCAACGGGGTATAGATTTTGCCGCCCATGGACGAGGTGTTGATGATCAGACCCGCACGTTGGGCGCGCATGTGCGGTAAAACTGCCTGAGTCATGGCCGCCAGGCCAAATAGGTTGACCTCGAATTGGTAACGAGCCTTGTCCAGGTCAACTTCTTCAACCGGACCGTAAAGACCAAAGCCTGCGTTATTCCATAAAACGTCAATCCGGCCTTGCTCGGCGAGTACCTGTTCCACCGCACGGGCCGCCTCGTCCGACTTGGCGACATCCATTTGGATGATGTGGCCTCCCGCTATTGCAAGATCCTTCATGTTCTCGACTGTGCGTGCCGCGGCATAAACGATGTGACCCGTTTGGATCAATGCTTGTGCGGTGACTTTGCCCATACCCGAACTGGCACCGGTAATCAGGATAACTTTCTGATTGTGCATGATGTGCTCCTCCAGAGGTTTTGGAAGCGGCAACCGAATGGATAGTGCCATCTCCGTCTCATCAATCTAGCTTGTACCGCGACCCGATTCACTAGCAGGACGCGCCAAAATGAATGCAAAAAACTCCAACGTCGAATGGCGTCTGTTGCAGTAAAGTTGGCGTCTTTGGCTAGTGCCTAATCCAGGGAAATCGTTTAGATTAGATCCCGTTCCGAGCAACTTTGTTCTGATAGGAGGAACACCTTGAGTGCAACCCAATTCAGCGTGAATCCACGTTGGCGTGTGCTCCTGGCCGATTTGGGCATCGGTTCTCTATCACTTTTGAAACGCGCCAAGTTGCCACAGGACCTATTTGTGCGCGAAAAAGCAAGCCTGACTTCTGCTGAGTACTTTCGTTTGTGGGAGGCGTTGGTGGAAGAGGCCGGCGATCCGCTATTACCCCTGCGCATGGGTGAAGCGATCTCAACGGAAGTGTTCGATCCGCCCATTTTTGCCGCCATGTGTAGTCCTAACCTGATCGTAGCCCTCAAACGCATTGCCAAGTACAAACCGCTCATTTGTCCCATGAGACTTCACATCGAGGAGACAACCCAATCCACCCGATTGGCCTTTGAGTGGCTCGATAAAACCGTTCCACCCCCAGCGCCTTTGATTGCTATGGAACTGGTCTTTTTTGTTCAATTGGCGCGTTTGGGAACGCGTTACCGCGTCTGCCCCTTAGAAGTGCGTGCTCCACTTCGCCTGAACCCGGCTGATGCGTACACCGCCTGGTTTGGCGTTCGGGTTAAACCCTCTGAGCAGTCCGCAATCTCCTTCCGAAAGGACGATGCCCTGCGGCCTTTTCTGACCGCAAACGAACCCATGTGGTCCTATTTTGAGCCCACCTTGCAACGGAATCTGGATGCGCTGAAGCACGAGGCCTCCATGGTGGAACGGGTACATGCGTCGTTGCTGGAGCTCATCCCTTCAGGACTTGCTTCCATGGATGCGGTGGCCCGCAAACTGGGCATGAGTCATCGGACCCTACAGCGCAACCTGAGCCAGGAGGGCACCCGCTTCCAAACCGTGCTGGCCTCGACCCGGACGAAGCTGGCCATGCACTACCTCAAAAGTTCACCGCTGAGCAGCGCGGAAATCGCATTCCTTTTGGGTTTTGACGATCCCAACAGTTTCTTTCGCGCCTTCCGCACATGGACCGGCGCCACCCCAGAACAGGTGCGCGCCACCAGCCAAACCAACGCCTGACCCAACCTAAACGGCCTAGCCATCCAACCTTTCCAACTCTTTTCAAGCGGCAACAAAAGTGGCAGGGAGGCGAATCCGTGGTTAGCCTGTTTCGTTAGGCCTTTTTGTCATTTCTCTTAGAGCAAAGTTGTGGTCGGTTTCTTGGAAGAGACGCTTGCGCTGCTTGAGGCTGAAGGACCCATCTCAGCCAGGTCTTCAGTTGGCCAGCCCTCTTTGCGCAGCATGGTTTGGGCGTCGCGTTGGAAGTAGACGTTCCAGCGGTAGGGGCTGGGCGCTGCTTTGGGGTCCTGACGGATGACCCACATCAAATCCTGTTTCAATGCCTCTTTTTGACCTTTGGGTTGGTACCAGTATTTGGCCCGGCCCCAGCGGGCCAGCAAAGCGCCTTGTGAGGAATCGACGGCTTGGTTCATCAGGTCGACGGCGCGATCCTTGTTGCCAAACGGGTTGGCCACATCGTAAATACCGCGCGAAAAGAGCACTGCGCCATATTCGTATTGGGGATCCAGTGCCAGTAATCTGTCCAGGACGGATTTGGTTTGGACCATCCAGCCGGCATGAAACACGTGGCTAAGTCCGCTTAAACATTCCTTATAGTAATAAGACACGCCGGTGACCCACAGCAACATGGCTTTCATGTCGTCCTGGTTCAAATACTGGCAAGCTTCGTCCACCTTTTGTCCACCTGCGACTGCGGCTGCAAAATCCGGGTTTTGTGCCATGACCCATTCGGCGTACTGAATACCTTTGCGGTAGTGCTGGGCTTTGTCCTTTTTGGTTTGTCCATAGGCGGCTGCATAGAGGATGTGCGCTTCGGCCAGGCGCAAACCGAGCGTCTTGTCTGAACCTGGGAAAACTCGGCTATAACCCTCAATCGCTTGGTTTAAGCGGGTTGCGTTATCTGCCGTTTCAAAAATAGCATCCACCCCGTTCAGCGATGTTTCAATGGGTGGTGCGGAAAGCCCTTTCAGCGCGAACCCCGGATCCCAATGCGTACAACTCTGCAATAAGAGCATTCCAAACCCAACCAGCCCAATCATTTTTTCCATAGCCCACCCCGCCACTGTTCAACTTCCAGGACCGAACTGTCCTGCTCTACCAGTATACGGAGGTGACAATAAAAAGTCTAATAAAAAATTAGACAAAATTTAGACAGTTGAACTGGGTTTTGGGTGGGGAGCTGTCGGAGGGAAGACGCGGTTGAGGCAGGCTTGCATTTCAGCGAGTTGGAAGGGTTTGCTCAGGAAATCGTCCATTCCTGCTTCAAAACAGCGTGTTCGGTCCTCGGCCAGGGCATTGGCGGTTAAGGCCACAATTTTCGGTTGAGCTAAATCACCCTGGGCGCGCAGGCGTCTGGTGGTTTCGATGCCGTCCAGTTTGGGCATTTGTAAGTCCATAAGGATCAAATCATAGCGGGTCTGCTGTACGATTTCGAGCACCGCCTCACCATTGGAGACGGCCTCGGCCTGGATACCGAGTTTGCGCAGCAACTGGAGTGCGATGGTTTGGTTGACCTTATTATCTTCGGCCAGCAGGACTTTGAGTGTTTGATGATCCGAGCGTGGCGTGAAATGGCCGCGCCCTTCGTTGACTGGCTGGTTATGGTTTATCGCTAAACGCAGTTTTAGGCCGAAGGTGCTGCCCTTAGATACTTCACTTTCCAAGGTTAATTGTCCTTCAAATAGCGCGACTAACTTGGTAACGATGGCCAAACCCAGTCCGGTCCCACCATAGCCTCGGGTGATGCTGGTATCGGCTTGTTGGAAGGGTATAAAAATGGTGGCTTGTTGTGTTTTGGGAATGCCGCACCCGCTATCTTGAACGAAGAAATGCAAATCGACCCATTCTTCAGATCGTTCCACAACGTTCAGAGCCAGGGTAATCGATCCGTGTTGGGTAAATTTGACGGCATTATTAAGCAGATTCATTAGGATTTGGCGCAGGCGAGTGGGATCGGTGAGCACACTTGGTGGGCACCTGTCATCCACCTTTAAATGAAAAGCCAAATGCTTTTGCTGGCATTGAGCCCGGTACAGATCGGCGATGCTCTGTAGTTCTTTTCCTAGGTTGACAGGCGTGGTTTCCAGTTGGACTTTACCCGCTTCAATTTTGGAGTAGTCGAGAATCTCGTTAAGCACGCTGAGCAAGTGTTTGCCGCTGCTGTCGATGGCCTGGAGAAAATGAGTTTGTTCGCTATCGAGTTGGGAGTGGCTGAGTAGCTCCGACATGCCCAAAATGCCGTGAAGCGGAGTGCGGATCTCGTGGCTCATGGTCGCCAAAAACTCGGACTTGGCGCGATTGCCTGCTTCGGCCTGATGTTTTGCCTGGGTCAGGGCTTGGTTGGCCTCCATTAAAGCCTCGGTTCGTTGGGCGACTTGTCGTTCCAACTCGTTTTTGGCTTCGATTTGGATTTGATGGGCGGCTTTTTCAGCTGCCCGCGCCTGCCAGCGGAATTGACGGACCCGATCGCCCAAAGCCAAGGACAGCAGTACGGCTTCGAGCAAAGCGCCAATTTGCCAGGCGTTGCTGGTCAGAATATGAGGCTGGAGAACGGCCATACGTTCCAATGAGGAAATAATGGCGCCTGTAAAAAAGAAGCCCCAGCCCAAAACAAAGAATCGTGAGGCTTTGTTGCCACGCCACCACGAATGGATTCCGACAACCAATAAACACGACGAGCAGACCAGGATGGCCAGTAGGATCAAAGGTCGCTGAGCGACCAAATTGAGGATGGTCATCAAGCCCAAAAACACCAGGAGCCCATTCAAAATCCGATGCCATTTGGGATATTGATCCCGTGTCTGCAGAAAGATTTGGGCAAAAAACAAGGCGGTCATAAAGATGCCAGCCAGAGCCAATCCGTTGCCGTTTTGAGCCCAATACGGGTGTTCGGGCCAAAGGTAAAGATTGGCCAAACCCAAGATGTCGAGACTCACCACAATCAGGCAGGCCAGGTAGAGGACATGCACGCCAAATGCCTTATCCCAGAGCAGGAAATAGAAAATGGCATTAAAAGCCAACATGGTGACGAGCACGCCCAGGAAAAAACCGAACCAGGGCATGATGCGCGTTTCCGATTGGCTGAGCGCGAGCGGTGTCATCAATTGCAGCGGGATTTGCAAGCCGGATGTATGGCTGCTAACCCGCAGATAATAGGTCACTTCCTCTTGGCTGGGCTGAAGCTCAAATACGTGTAATCGATGGGGAATGGCGCGTTGGGACAAGGCGTATTGGGTGCCCGATTTCCCCATGGGGATGAGCGTGTTTGACTCTTGGCGGAACAGTTGAATGTCCTGCAGGCGCGTGAAGGCAATGACCAGAAACCAGGTTTGATGCACGGGGTATGGCGCAACGCGAAAGCGAATCCAGCAGGTGGCTTTGCTAATGCCAAAATTCAAAGGACGCCTTCCGTTTTCTCGAAAGGAGGCCGTCTGGGCCAAAATGTCCTGGGGGTGGCTTTTGCCTTGGGGGTCTAACAGAACAGCGACCGGTAAGTGGTCTACCCGAGTCTGGCCCTGCAAGGGAATCGGCTCCTGCCCAAACGCACACAGTTCAGCCAGCGTTAATCCGCATAACAACATCCAGATCTTGCATCGATGGGGTTGACTCAATTTCAAACGAATGTCTCCGCTTAGGTTATCGGCCATTGGTGGAAGAATGGTAAATCTGAATTGGGCTGTCGCAACTTGTCCCATTTTTTCGCATTACCGTCTGTACTCTTCGCGATCGCGAAGCCTTAAGGGGAGTCAAGATGAGTTTATCGATTTGTATCGCTATTGGATTTTTGGGTCAGATAGGCGGATTTGGGCCGGACTTGGGAATTGCACCGGCCCAGATTCTGCCTTTATCGGTGCCGGATCAAAGCATGGAGGATTGGGTAACGGTCACGTATCTGGCTGGGCCGCAAGGGCCTGTGCTCTTTGAAGAGCCAGGTGAGCAGGTTTGGCGCATTCAAGACCACCGTTTGCTTTTATTGGGTGCCAGTGGGCTGGCCCTTCCAGATGTCGTCCTGGCGCGCCGTACCGTATTTGTGGTGGTGCATGATTCAACTGGAAGTTGGGGTCCATATCAGCTGTTCCCGCAACGGGACGCGCTGGCGGTCCAAGGCGATGCCGAACACATAACCAAGCAGCTTTTCGCCAGCCTGCCCGGTGTCGATACTGCTTATCTGGTCCAGGTTGCGCATTTCCTGGCTGGTAATTTAGCCACGCTCGAGGTGCTGGGCACCTCATTTGCCATTCCGGGCAAAGGGACCGTAATTGATTCAAATGCCAATTGGACAGGTGGGCGGTTGGAAATTTTGCGGCCAAGCGTGTCGGTTTTTTTAGGTCAGGCCAGTGGTCAAAACGACGATGGAACCCTGAAACAGAATACCGGGCTCGGGTTCCAGGCGCTCAAAGCCATTACGACCGGTTCAGGCAATACGGCGGTGGGCCACAACACGCTTTTGGCCAACACGACCGGGATTCGCAATGTGGCTGTCGGTTTTGAAACGCTTTCAGCCAATATCAGCGGTCAGGCCAATGTGGGTGTGGGCTATCGATCCCTGTACAAACTCTCGAGTGCTGAAAACAATGTGGCTATGGGTGACCAGGCGCTTTACAACTTGACTACGGGCAATTTCAATACGGGAATTGGCACGGGAACAATGGATGTACTGACGATCGGTACGAACAATACCGCGATTGGCGCTTATGCCGGTCCATCTACGGGGTTTGGCAATATTGTGAACAGTACAGCGCTCGGTGCGGGTGCTACCGTTTCTAACAACAATATGGTCCGGGTAGGCAACACAAGCGTGATCAGCATTGGTGGTCAGGTCGCCTGGAGCACACTTTCCGATGGTCGGTTCAAACGCAAAGTAGTCGAGAACGTGCCCGGTTTGGCTTTCATCATGAAGCTGCGTCCTTTGACTTATGAAGTGGATCAGCCCGCACTGGTTCAATTCATGGGAAAAGGCCCGGCAACAACAGATTCGCATGAACGGCAAAGCGGGTTTATTGCCCAGGAAGTGGATCAGGTGGCCGAATCGTTAGGATTCAGTTTCAGCGGGGTCGATCGGCCCGAAAATGCAGAAACGCCTTATGCCCTGCGGTATGGTGCTTTTGTGACGCCCTTGGTCAAGGCGGTCCAGGAACAACAGGCGTTGATTGAAGATTTGCAGGCGCGTATTACTCGGTTGGAGTCGCGATTGGCTGTCCAGGAGCAACCATGACCTTGCGCTGGATTTGGATGGCCTGTTGGCCGGTTTGGTTTTGGGCTCAGAGCGGGGTTGTCGGTAGCATCAATCTAACCTTACAAGACGCCGGAACCGACTGTTTGGGTCGCGCGCGCGTCGTAGAGGTTCGCGCACAGGTAACCGGTTTGACGGGCATGGGCAATAGTCCAGTTGGCTTGAACGGCTATGTTTTGGTTGTGCAGTTGAATCGGCCCGATGTATTTGCCAGTTCCTATCCAGATCGAACGGCTGTCAATTGGAACCAGGTTGCCCAGATTGATGCGGGCAATCCGCTGGTCGTTCGGCTGGTGGGCTGGAATACGGATATCAACGCGCCTAACCAATTGTATGTGCTGGGTCGCATGCTTTTATCGGGAACGCCGGGCCCGGTCAATGTTCAGTTGTTGAATGGAACCGAACTGGCCAGCCGTTTGGTGTCGGCCGGCAATGGGCCGCAAAACTTGACACTTAGTTTGCCACCCAGCCTGACTGTTTCGGTACCCAGCCATTCAGCGCTGATATTGGGCGAGGCCGTTGCCAGTTGGTTGATGGTGGTTGCCACCTATGATTTGGTTCCGCCCAATGGACCCATCCAGGTCCTGGATTTGGTCAAGCTGGTCAATTGTGTTCCGTGAATGGATTTGCTATGGGTTTAATCGCCGGTTCTCGACCACGACTTGTGGTAAATGTTGTGGCGTTGCAGGAACTCTTTTAAACCCGCAGCATCCTCGCCGCTGAACTGGTCTTGAAGCGCGGTTAGCGGGTGATCTTCCACTTGTAGCGCCTGGCAGAGTTTGGATACTTCGGTGGCGGGGATGGTCCAGACCCACTCGTATTCCAGCGCATCAAAAATGCGTTGTACGCCGGGTCCGCGATCGATGCCTTCAATCAACAAATCGCCATTTTGGTTGAGGATCGCCATCAAGCGCCGGGTTCCGTCTTTGTCTTCCATCTCGCGTAACATGACGTGCTGAACCATAAATCCTCCATAGACATCTCACCTAAATATACGGCTGATTTGAAAAATGTGCAGCAGGTCCCCATTCCGCGGGGCTGTTTGGAAAAAAAATTGGGCGTTCCCCCAAATGAGAAACGCCCGGCTAAAACCTGGTGTGCATTTAGAAATGCCAGTTGTATTGGACGGTCCAATTCAATTGTTTGTGGCTGGAGGTTACGGCTGGTGTAGTCGTGCCGTCTCCGGGATTGGTGGCGTCGGTTTTCAGCGCATAAACCATGGCCACGTTGATTGTGCCGGGCCCGACTTCATAACCAAAACCGCCGGTCAGGTGGTCTTCAACGATCGCCGGGAACAAGGCATTTAAGTAGCGGTCCGGCACCGGGTTCTGGGTCAGGTTCACTCCACCGCGAAGTTGGAAACTGGGGTGCCATTGATAGGCAATTCCCGCAGCGTAAACCCATTGATCTTGCCAATCCTGGAACAGGGTGGCGTCCAGGTTCAGGCCACCAAACATGCCATTGCTCGGGCTGTTATCCACTTGGAACCCCATTTGGAAGGCGTCCATGACTTGGGACCATTGGTAATACTTGAGGTCGAAGGCAACCATGGTTTTGGGATTGGCTTGCCAGGCGGCACCCAGGCCATAGGTCCAGGGCCATTGAAAATCGCGAATGGCGATTTGGCCGCTTAAAGGGAAGGCCATGTCCATGTAGTTCCCGTTCGGCGCCTGACCCATGGCGAGCCCGGTGTCCATGTTGACACCCATGGTCATGGTGGCCCGGCGAGAATCCAGATCGCTCAGATAGGTCTTGGAATGGACGGTTCCGCCCAAGGTAACGCGATCATTGACCAAGTAGAGGAATCCCAATTTGCCAGCAAAGCCGTAACCTTGGGTTTCGCCCGTGAAATCGTTGTCGTTGCTGAAATCGAAATAGGCGTAGTTAAGGTGATCAACACCCTGCCCGCCGAACGGTTCGTACAGAGCACCGAAGGCCTGCATCATCGAGCCGGACACCCGACCCATCTGTTGCGCATTTGGCATGGTCATGTCCATGAATTGGCCTTCACTCAAACCCATCTGTAAATCCAGGCCAGCCCAGACGAAATCCACACTGCCGGCGAGCGCGAAACGCGGATTGACCTGGTAGGCCAAGGGCACGATCAAGCGACCGACGCTGACTTCCGAGCGTTGGGTCAAACCGTAATCCATACCCAGCCAGGAATCGGCGGGATAGGCACAACCCATGCCGCCCTGGGCAAATAGCCCGACTCCGTAACTGAAATTGCCCACCCGTTTGGCCCAACCGATGGCCGGCATGTAAAACGCATCGGAGGTGGATTCGCATCCCCAACTCCCGCCTTCACCGGCCATTGAGGTGTGAACCGTAGGGCCTAATTTTTGAAAAGAGAACTCGAATTGGGATTTGCCATCGCGGATCAGGATCAAGGTGGCGGGATTGTTCATGACCGCCGCCAATCCGTTGTAGTAGCCCATGGATGCGCCACCTAAACTGGTGGAAATCGGGCCATATCCTTCTAAATTCATACCATCTGTCGCCCAAAGCATAGGCGCACAGACCAGGACCAATAACAGGCTAAACCCGGCCGAAAAGCGCAACATCTCAACCTCCTTGGTCGGCGCCCGCGATTGGGGCGCCGCGGTGTTCTGTTTGCGTAATGTGTTAGATAAAAATAATTTGGGCGTCAGCAGCCAAGTCCATGAAGTCCATGGCAGTAATCACGTCCTTAATTTGCGGGACGAGGTCGTCTTTTTGCAGTTTGAACATGTCCATGGCCATCTGGCAGGCGTACATCTCGGCACCCGAATCCTCCAGAATCTCCAACATTTCGCGAATGCTCGGGATGTCGAGTTTCTCCATTTCGCGCTTCATCATGCTGGTCGCGAAGCCTTCCATGCCGGGCAGCCCGGCGATCATGGCCGGTACCGGGACGGATGGGTTGCCGACAAAGGTCAGGTGCAAATGGTCGATTTTTTTCTTGTTCACGATATCCAAGCCCCAAAAGGTGAAGAACAGGGTGGCATCCACCCCGCTCATTCGGGCTGCATTGGCCAGGATCAAACCCGGATACGCCATATCCAAGCTGCCTTTAGAGCAAATGATGGCCAACTTGGTTAATGTGTGCTTTTTTTCGGTCGTTTCCATTACGGGTTGTTCTAAAACAGTCATGACATCCTCCTTAAATGCAGCTTTTGGGTTTGGGGATTCCAGCGATTTTGGCGACCAATTTACCGGGTCCTTTGGGGAAGAGTTGGTAAATTTCCTTCATCGTCACCCCGGATTGTTGGGCCATGCGGCGCAAGCCGGGCGATTGGCCCTGATTGGCGTAATCCTCGCGCGCAAAATTAATCAAGCGCCAGTGGGTTGGGCTGAGGTCAATGCCCAATTGCGCGGCCAGCTCCTGGCCCAGTTCCATCGTCCAGTCCTGCGGGTTGAGCAGGAATCCTTCGTTATCCATTCCAACTTTGTTCAATTCCATTGCGTAGGTCATGTCAGCCTCCTTCTAAGATGCGATTATTTGTTTGCCACTGATTTGCATGTGGGGTGAAAGCGGAATATGCCGGCCCGGTAAAAGCGCGTGCCAGTAAATGGGTCTGAACGCCAACTTGCCCCAGTGATTGATTCGGCTCTCGTGCATCAGGCGAAACGGCCCGAGCTTGGCTAGCGGGAAATGGCCCGGTAACGGTTCAATTTCATAATTGAAATCGATCAACATGGCCTTGCCAGCGCCCGTTTCCACAAAACAGTTGGCGTGTCCGTCAAAGGCTGCCGGCAGGGCCTGACCGTTGATGTGAGCCAGCACATTCTCTGTCAGGATTTCGGCCTGAAAATGGGCAACCGAGCCAGCTTTGGATGCGGGCAGATCGGTGGCATCGCCCAGGACAAAAACGTCTTCCAAGTCGCTGGCTTTGAGGCTGTGACGGTCGGTTGGTACAAAGTCCAACTCATTGCCCAGTCCCGAATCGGCGATAAAAGCGGCACCCGAATGGGTCGGCACCGAAACCAGCAAATCAAATCCAACCTGGCGCTCGTCATAGCTGACCATCCGTTGGTTGGCCGTATCCACTTCGCAGGTCATATACTCCGTTTCCAGGTGGATGCCTTTTTCTTCCAACAGGTAACCCAGCTTCTTGGCTGCATACGGTTTGGTAAAGGCCGCATCCAAAGGCGTGGCATAAACCAATTCCACCTGTTCGCGAATGCCGCGTCTCTTGAAGTAATCGTCAGCTAAAAACAGGAATTCAAGCGGGGCGACCGGGCACTTGATGGGCATTTCCACCACGTTTAAGACCAATCGACCGTGATTAAAGCCTTTGAGTGCTTGCTGCAGGGCTTTTGCCCCGGTCAGGGTGTAGAAATCGTGAATACCTGCGGCTGGTCCGGCTTCCAAGCCCGGTGTCATATCGGGTCGAATGCGGGTGCCAGTCGCAATAATGGCCACATCGTAGGGATGCGTGCTGCCGTCCTCAAATTCCACCTGCTTGGTCTTGGGATCCATCTGGCGAATCGCCGTCCGTTTCCAAATGACATTTTTGCGGAAGGTCTGTTTGCGTTCACGGACCATTTTTTCTTCGCGTATGGCGCCAAACGGCAAAAACAACAGGCCCGGTTGGTAAATGTGGTCGCGTTCCGGATCCACAACAACAACCTGCCACTGGCGATCCAGCTGATCGACCAGTTTATTGGCCATCATGGTCCCTGCGGTTCCGCCACCCAGAATCAGTAAGGTTTTCATGGTTCACCTCCGTCACCAGAGGAAGGGCAAACCCAATGCCAGATCTGTTTTTAATCAAAACAGCTGATAAATAATAAGTTATAGAAAATCCCGAAATGAAACAAAATGTTCCAACGGTTTGACGTGAAACACTTTGTTTCAGGCTAGTGTGGCCCGGGTTGAAACAAAGTGTTTAGCTTAAGCCGGCTTCACGCATGCGTCGCCACAAGGTGGTTCGGCTGATGCCCAATGCTTGGGCTGCTCTGCTCTTGTTCCAACGACACTGTTCCAGCGTCTCGATGAGCGGGTCCGGGTTTGGATTTGCCGGCGGGTTTGCTGCAGGTTCGAGCCAAGGCTCAGGCTGCCGGTCAATGGGGTGGTCTTTAAGCAACGCGGTCACTGCAGCATGGTGGCGTAAATCCTGAGGCAAATCCTCGACCTGAATGAAATGGCCTTGGCAGAGGGTGGAGGCAAATTCCAGCGCGTTCTCCATTTCGCGCACGTTGCCGGGCCAAGGGTAGGCGAGCAATGCCTTCATGGTCGTTGAGGGGATAAAGAGCTGTTTACCGGTTTTTTCGGCCAGACGATTGAGCAGGGTTCGGGCAAGGGCTTCAATGTCTTCGGGTCGGTCCCGTAAAGGCGGGATGTGGATGGGGATGACCCGCAGGCGGTAATACAAATCGTCGCGAAAGCTGCCGGCCTGGACCATGGCCTCCAAATCGCGGTTGGTGGCGGCGATAATGCGTGCCTCCAATTTGCGGGTTTGGGTATCGCCCAAACGCTCGAATTGGCGTTCCTGTAACACCCGTAAAAGCTTGACCTGCAACGGCAGTGGGATGTCGCCGACCTCATCGAGAAAGAGGGTGCCTTTTTGGGCCAATTCAAAGCGGCCGCGTTCATCGCGGTGGGCGCCGGTATATGCGCCCCGGCGGTGCCCAAACAGCTCGTTTTCCAGCAGTTGATCGGGGAAGGCGGCACAGTTCACGCCAACAAAAGGACCTTGCCGATTGCGGGACCGTTGGTGGATGGCGCGGGCGATGATTTCCTTGCCCGTCCCACTTTCGCCCGTGATGAGCACGGTGGCATCGCTTTGTTGCAGTAAATCGATCAAATGGTCAATGCGTTGAATGGCAGGCGAAACAGCGACAAAGTCACCGATGGAGCGGGTGGAAAGATCCTCCGCTGCGGGTTTGATCGCACAAAAATACAGGGCACCCGGCGTTTCGGATTGAATCTCCTCGGGCGTAGGGGCCGAGGTCACGGAAACTAAGCGCGTGCCGCGGATCGGACAGTTGAGGTAAGCGCGACGTCCTTCGTCAATTTCACCCACGGCGAGTTTGTTTTTTATTTCCTGGACGGTGGCCGAGCCTTCTCCAAAGATCATGTCATCCAGTGCGCGACCGGGTACCCGTTGTGAAGCGCCTTCGCAAATCAGGCCATCAAAACTTTGGCCGGCCCGCAAAATGTTGAAATTGCCATCGAGTAAAAGCAAAGCACGACCCATGGAAGCAAAAAACAGGTCGGCACGCGAAAAGGCGTTTGGAGGATTCGAATCAACACCCATGGATTCAATGTAACACAAACAGGCTGGCCGTAATGCCGCCCTTACATGGCTGGGTGCGTGTGGGGCGCGAGTCCCAGGCCTGCGGTCGGTTCGCAACGCTCACCGACCTTGACCTGGGCTTTGACAATGGCGGCCTTACAGGCCTGCTCCGATTTTTGAACCTCAAAAAATTCGCTTTATCCAAATCAAGGACCCGGAAGGGAACACCCTGCAAATATTCACACCGTTCTAAAATCAAAGCTTTTTTGGGTTGCTCCATTAAGATCCTGTGATCTGCATTGTCTTGCAGCTGTGGGTTGTGTCACCTTTGCCTAACCTATTGATTCTTTGTGGGATTGGTACTGGTCTATGGCCTCCTTGGATACTAGGTTGGAATCACCGACCAGGAGGTAACCGTGAAAGTTTTCCTGTTTCTTGGCTTGTGTTTGTCTGCAGCTTGTGGACCGGATTGGCAGACTTTGGTATTGGAAACGCCGCAAAATTCGGCCTCACCAACGGATCCCAATTTTGTCCAGGCCAGCTATTCCGCTCAAGAGGAATCAGCCCAAGCCACCACGGACATCTACAGTCAAGTCACCATCAACGACATCACCTTAACCACGTCCCAACTTCAACAACTGGAACAGATCGCCGGCTACCGTATTCCGCCCGGAAACTATTGGTATGACCGATATGCTGGTGCCTGGGGTTATCAGGGCGGTCCTTACATGGGACGCGCCATGCCGGGCCTCAATTTGGGCACCCTCAGCCCCTATGCATCTGGCGGGATGACCCAGGTGTTTATCAATGGACGCGCTCTACATCCACGCGATATTGCTGCCCTTCAAGAATGTACCCCCGTTTACGCCGGCCGTTATTGGGTCGATGCTTATGGCAATGGCGGATATGAAGGTGGGCCGGCCATTTTTAACCTCAATCAGCTTTGTGGCGGTGGCGGTAATGGCCGAAACAATGGAGGGCGCAGCGGCTTGATCAGCGGATCGGTGATAGCGGGTGATGGTTTTATCGGCTTCATCGACTCCGAAGGCCGTTCCTTCACGAGCCAATAAACGTCTACCGCTCCAATCTTTCGCTGGTTCTGCGCTTGGCCAAGAGGCGATCGACCCATTTGGCCGGTTCGGTTTTACGGACCCGGATCGCGTAGTAATGCTCAAAGATGTCGGGGAGGGCCAGGTAAATCTGCAGGTCTCCCCGACTCAATTCATCCTTTACCACCACTTCGGGCAGGACGGCCAGGGCTCCGGAGTCGCGCGCCATGAGTCGCAACATGGCCATGTCCTCGACTTCACCCATGATTTGCGGGGTGAACCCGTTTTGGGCACAGAATCCGTCAAAAGCAGAGCGGATCGGACTCTCAATCACCGGCAAAACCCACTTTTTACTCTGATAAGCCTTGGTGATGCGGTTGGGTAATTTCCAGCCCCTTTGGCCAACCACCACGACCGGTTGACGATCGAGCAGTTGGCATATCAAACCGGTGTAATCCGCGACGGCGACATTGGTCAGCACCAGGTCCAGGCGATGGTGGGTTAAACCTTCCAGCAACGCATCCTGGTCGCGGCTCTGTAAGGTAAAGGTCACCTCTTGATTCCCAAGTAAAGGACCTAAAAAACCCTCAACAAAGTTGCGTGACATGGAAGCGCGAAAACCCAGCCGCAAATGCTCGTGTTCTTGGCTTGAGCCCTGGACCCAGGCGTTTAACTCCTCGCCTTTTTGGAAAATGGCATCGGCATAAACCAATACTTGACGGCCTTTTTCAGTCATTTTGAGGCTGCGCCCCTCGCGCGCAAACAGCGCCAAGCCCAGGCGGTCTTCCAACTGCTTGATCTGGGTCGAGAGCGCCGATTGGGCCAGGTTGAGTTCCTGGGCCGTGCGGGTCAGATTGCCGTTCTGAGCAACCCGCCAAAAATAATAAAGGTGATGGTAATTCAACTGCATAACGTTCTGAATTATAGATGTATTTATTCTAATAAATCTAATTTTTTTAATCCATCGAAGGGGTTATCTTTTGCGCCGGGAGGTTTTATGCTCACTTGGTTCTTACCATTAATCGCTTGTTTGCCGCTGGTTGCATTGGCGATTGGCCGCACCCAGGCCTTGCGTACCTTGGTTGCGCTGCAGCTGGGTGCAATGGCGCTTTTTGCTGGTATGGGAATTGGTGTCTGGGTGGAAGGCCCGTTTGTCGGATCGATGTGGGCGCTGCAGCGGCTTAATTCGATTGTTTTGGTATTGGTTGGATTTGTCGGATGGGTGGTGGTGCGTTACGCTTCGGAGAATTTCTTTCGTGACCCCGATGGATTGCGGTTCCTCAAACCGTTGGTGTTGACCTTGGCGGCGCTGCAGGTCACTTTGTGTGCCAACCATTTGGCCGTGCTTTGGATCGGATGGCTGGCAGTCAGTTTAAGCTTGCACCGACTATTGGTCTTTTTCCCCCACCGCTACCGAGCTATTTTGGGCGCGCACAAAAAATTTATTGCAGCCCGCATCGCAGAGGTGCTGCTTGGCTTTAGCTTTTTAGGTTTGTATGCAAGTGCCGGAACCGCCCAAATCAATGTGTTGGTTTCGAATGGCCAATGGGCTGATAGTGGGATGCTGACCTTTTCCATGTGCCTTTTGGCGGTCGTTGGCCTGCTCAAATGTGCGCAAATGCCGTTTCACGGCTGGCTGATCCAGGTGGTGGAATCGCCGACTCCCGTATCGGCGCTGTTACACGCGGGCATCGTTAATTTTGGTGGTTACCTGATCCTGCTGTTTGCACCGCTGTTCGGTCAGGTTATGTGGGCGCGAAGCCTGTTATTGGTTTTCGCCGGGTTAAGCGTGTTGATTTCGGGCTGGGTAGCTTTTACGCGGGTCAGTATCAAGGTGCGTCTGGCTTGGTCGACCGTGACTCAGATGGGGTTCATGCTGATCGAATGTGGTCTGGGTCTATACGAACTGGCTTTACTGCATTTAGTTGCCCATGCGGGTTACAAAGCGCATGCGTTTTTGACGGCCGGTCGGGTCGATCGGCTACCCCTGCAGGTGGCGGACAATACCATGGAGCCGAGCCGGAGACATTATCTGCAAGCTGCAGCTTGGGTCATCGCTGGTTTGGGTGTAACAGCCTGGCTGGTGCCTGTGCCCAAACCGATTGCGCCCTGGTTTCTTCTCGGTCTGGCGAGTCTGTTTGTCCTGGCCCGATTTGGCGCAGCAGGCTTGTGGCAAAGAGGTATTTTGGTTCTGACCGGTGGTTGGTTCCTCTATGGGACTCAGAAGGAATTTTTTGCGGTAGCCTTTTCCAGTGATTTGGTGGCGTACAGTGCCCTGGCAGACGTTTGGGTCATTGTATTAACCGCCCTTTTGGCCTTGGGACCTTGGGTGCTGAATGCCGTTCAAGGCAAACCCTGGGGTCGATCTTTGTGGGTTGCTCTGAATGCTGGTCTTTACCTGGATGCTTGGGCTAATCGTCTCACTTTGCTGCTTTGGCCCGTTGTGCTGAACCCCAAACCCCAACAATCGCTTTCGCATCAGAAGGAGGTGCTCTCATGATCGCTGTCGGTGAATGTGTTGATTGGCAAAAAGCTTTGGCGACTGCATGCGAAAAAATCGCCCCATTGTGGCCGCTGGATCAATCCATTGCGGTTAATCCGTGGTGGAAAATGCGCGAGCGCCCGTTTCAGGAGGTGGCGGCTGAATTGGCCGTTTTGGCGGATATTCGATGCTTGCCTCCGCAATCGCTTTTTCGCGACCAGTGGTTGAAGCGCATCCAGTCTGAGCATCTCCGCACGGCGGCTTGCGAAGCCGGCTCAAATTGGCAAGCGCCCGAACTGCTGTCCGCATTGGACACCCCACTCAAAACGGCACCAACATTTCAAACCCTCTCGGCACTTTTGGACAGCACGGCCAATGTACATGCGTTTTCCTGGCGAGAGGAAGTTTCTTATCAGATTGGCCAATTTTGCGCACTTTACCGCCAGAACCCCAAGATCTTCAACGGGCTCTCGCCATATCAGGCATGGATGGCAGTGCTTCAAAAAGACCGGGATCTGGTGATTCAAATGGGCTGCCCAGAATTGAAGGACCTGGTCGGGAAGCTGCCGACCCACGCCGAAGAATTGTTTGCCCAAATGGTAGCCCAATTGTCCAACGAAGCAGCCTTTTCCCATTTTGCGCAGGCCTTACTGTTCGATATGCCTGGCTGGGCAGGTCATTTTGCCTACCAGGATTTGCAGGCCAATTTCAAAGGCGAACTGTCCCAATCCATCCAATCGTTCCTGGCCATTCGCATGGCTTGGGAATGGTTGCTCCTCCAGCTTTCAAGCACACCCAAGTTCAGCGGGGTGGATACGATTTATTTGGGTCAATTTGCCAAAATTCCCTTTTGGATCGCAGCCGAGCGGGCCCTTCAAGAACCCTTTTGGATTTGGCAACGGGCATTGGAACTGGCTACCGTTTCGCCGTTGCATACCCAGTTCCGCCAACCGCTGAACGGGTCCACAAGGAAGGCGGAACTCCAAGCTGTTTTTTGTATTGATGTGCGTTCTGAACCGGCGCGTCGCGCGTTGGAACAGCAATATTCAGGGATTCAAACCCTGGGATTTGCCGGATTCTTTGGGTTACCGATCGCGCTGACCTGTCAGGGTAAAACCCAACCGCAATTGCCCGGCTTATTACCGGCCGATCTGGAGGTGCCGCTTGTCCCGGAAAGTCCCAATTGGCAGGGTGTGATCAGCAAGGCCTTTGAAACACCCTTGACTGCTTTTCCGGCTGTCGAAACTTTGGGCCTCAAAAAATGGGTCGATCTGGCCAAAAACACCCTGTTCCCAAGGCATGAACATCTGGCGATCGCATCCCAACCCGGACAAAAGCTGGACCTGTATCGCGCTGGCAAACCGCTAAATGCCGAGGAAAAAGCCGTTTTGCTTCAGCCGATATTGCGCAACATGGCTATCGAAAAAAATCTGGCTGAGACGGTCTTGTTGGTCGGTCATGCCAGTAGCACGCAAAACAACCCTCAAGCCGCCGGCTTGGATTGTGGCGCTTGTGGGGGTCAGAGTGGGGAAGTGAACGTGCGTATCCTGGCCCAGTGCCTGAATGATGCCGAGGTTCGCGGGTTTCTCCAGCGACTGGGAACCCGCATCCCGGATGACACCCGGTTTGTACCGGCGCTGCATCTCACCAGCCTGAACCAGCTCAAGCCCTTGGCTGATGTTCCGGATCAGGTCAGCACATGGCTCACGGGTGCCAACCAAACTCTGGCGGAATCGCAGGGTCCTGAACGGCGGCCCAATCCCATTTCCTGGTCCAACTTGCAGCCCGAATGGGGGCTGGCCGGCAATCAGGCGTTGATTCTCGCGCCCCGTTCCAGAACCCGTCATCTCGATTTGCAGGGTGCGGTTTTCCTGCATGACTACGTCGATGCAGACGACCCGCACGGCAAGTTACTCGAATCCTTGATGCTGGCGCCAATGGTCGTGACCAACTGGATTAATTTGCAGTACTTTGCCTCAGTGGTGGCACCGCAAAAGTGGGGCTCGGGCAATAAACTCTTACACAATGTGGTCGACGGGAATTGGGGCGTTTTTGAAGGTCAAGGCGGCGATTTACGCGGAGGTCTCGCTCATCAATCGCTGGTTGACGCGGGCGAATTGCGTCATATCCCGGTCCGATTATCGGTCTATATCCAAGCGGATCCGGAAGTAATTGCTGAAATCATCCGACGTCAGCCGGTCCTAGCCGAACTGGTAACCAACCAATGGCTGTTTATCTACTGCCTGGGGAGCCCGAATCAGCCGATCCAACGCTTGAGCCCAAAAGGCTGGATCCCCAGCATGTAACCCAAAATGAGGAATAGCGAAATAGGACAGTCACTTTTCGAGGAATATGACTGTCCTTTTTCTTGAGAAACGAGGGGCAGAGCCTATTGACCTAACGGGCTCTTTGTAAATGGGGGATCCGTCTCAGGGTTCCTCGCATTGCTCGTCACCCTGAGTTCTGACCTTAAACCCTACCGGGCTTTGTTTTGAACAAAGCGGATCCATGTGTCTTTGGCTTACATTTTTTCCACATAGCCTGTCATTTTTTGTACTTGTTTGGTCGGGGCAGGATCTCGGAAGAGGTTGAATTTGCTAATCCCCTTAAACGGTATGGATCTTGTTCTGGTCCAATCTGGATTAAGGAGGCCTTATGCATAATTTCTGGAAAATTCTGTTTTTGTTTGCTTTTGCCTGGGCGGTTGGCAATGGATTGCGTTTGTCCTACCAGATCTGGTTTGAACCGACCCAGTTCAGTCTGGACCGCTACGATGACGAAACCCAGCAATTAGCGAAAAACGCCACAAGCTTGAAGGCGCTGCAAGAATCCTACGACCAAGTCCATGCCGAAATCCAAGCCTTTGAGAAAGCCAACCCAAGCGAATCCGAGGACCCCCAAATCAAAGAAAAACGAAGGGAGTTGAATCAGAAGGAGTCGCGTTTGCGCCAGGCGATCAACGCTTGGGAGATTCAATCCGAAGCCATTTTGAAGTTGCGTTTGTTTTTTGCGGCCGGCGTCTTGTTGTGTGTTTTGGGCTGGCTGTCGTATCGATTTGGCAGTAAGTGGTTGGGCTTTTCTTGCTTTTTTGTGGGCTTCTTAGAGCTTTTCTACTGGTCTTCACCCAGTTTTTTTGGGGGTCGAACGGCCGAATATGAGCGGATGCTCCACAACAAATTTTTCTTGGGGCTGGTGGCCTTGGGCCTTTTGATTGGGGCCGCGCGAACCGTGGGCCTGCTGGCCAATCCGGTCAAAGAGCCTGAACCGACGCCGGCCAGTCCGTCCCCTGAATAAGGTTGGAACCCCATCAGGCCCCAGCTCACCTTGGGGCCTGGTCCTTTTTTTTGCTGAGCTGACATGGTAAGCCTACAAAAATTGTGCTTGTATCAGGTTGGCTCTTGATCCGGTTTGGGTAGGCTGCCTAAAGTAGGGCCATGATGGATTTTCGACCCCATCCGCTGTTGCGCGGACCCCATGCCCAGACCATTTTTGGCAGTTTGATTCCCGCGCCCAAGCTGGCCGAAACGGGAGAAGAACACCGGGTGTCCCTGGCAGATGGGGATCAGCTCTCGATCTGGCAGCATGTTGGGGATCAACCCGTTTTGGTTCACCTTTGGCACGGATTGGGTGGCCATGCCGCTTCCAGCTACATGATGCGGGTGGCTGGGGCCTTGATCGGGCAAGGTTATGGGGTTTTGCGCTGTAACCATCGCGGTTGTGGGTCCGGACGCGGATTGGCGCGTGGTCTTTATCATTCTGGTCGCTCGGATGATTTGGCTAGGGTGCTGCAGTGGGCACGTGACCGTTGGCCAAACCAGCGCCACTTGATGGTGGGTTTCTCTTTGAGTGGCAATGCGTTGTTATTGCTCTTAGGTCGCGACCAAACGGCTTTGCCGGATGGTGCCCTGGCCATTAATGCCCCTTTGGATCTGGCCGATTGTGCTAATCGCTTACATTTGGGGCTGAACCGCATTTACGATTTCCGTTTTACCTACTTGTGTAAACAGGCAGTTCGGCAACGCATTCAGGTCGGTTACGATCTGCCCAAACCCAATGGCATTCGCCATCTCAAACAGTTTGATGCGGAAATAACGGCACCCGTTGCCGGTTTCAAAGATCGTGCGCACTACTACGAAACCTGCAGCTCTGGCCCGTGGCTCCCTAAAATTCAGACGCCAACGATTTGTCTCCATGCCCAGGACGATCCCTTGATCCCGGCCGATTTGTGGCAGCGTTTTAAGCGTGCAGATTCGGTTCAGTTGGAACTGGCGGCGGGCGGAGGCCACATGGGTTATTGGCAAGCCGGTCAAACCCCCTTGGGCGGTCACCGCTGGCTCGAATACGCAGCCCTACATCATCTGAAATCGCTTGCCAAGTAGCTCAGGTTGCCAACCTGAGCCCAATCAGCGGTGGCCGCCATTTTGGGGCCCGGGTTGCTTACTCAGGGACGCCTCTTCAGCTTTGGCATTGGGTGGTTTCAGGATCCGGTCTGGGTAGGTTAAGTCCACTTTTAGCGTTTTTGCAGAAGGTTTGAGAAACACTTGAGCCCAGCGCTGTGAATGGGGCTTCGCCACATTGCGGAAAAAACAATGCGCTCCACAGGGGGTTGGTGGCCACGGGGGACAACCCGTGCTACTCGGTGTGGTTGAGGATGGCCCGAATGGCTGGATCGTGTTGGGTTAAAAAGGTTTGGCTGTAAATATCGCCATCATAGCGGGCCCGTATTTCATAACCCGCCAGGCTTTTGGGAATCTTTAATTCGATCTGACTGTGTGAAAGATCATCAATGGTTTTGACCCCGGTAAAGTCCAACATCGGTTCAACACGAACAACCAAACCACTGTTTTTCAGCTTGCGAAAGATGGGTTCATCTTGCAAACCGCCAACAAAATCGTTGCTCCAGCCTGCCGAAATCAATTGCGGGCTATTGCTGCAGAAATTGGCCAGATTGACGGCAGAGGAAAATACCCATTCATCTTGAAGTACATAGATTGGGCCGGCATGGCGAAGGGACCCGCGTTTGGGTTGGATTTCGGCTTGTTGGTGTTCCTGGGTCCAGTAGGCCTGATTGCCCAAGATGGCAATTTCCTCTCGGGCCTGGCCTTGACCGTGATAATAGGCCAGGTTTTCGGGGTTGAACTTGTACTTTAAGTTGATTTCGAAACGGACGGGTTTCGGCAGAAGTTGGGCCAAAACCGTTCGCCAGGCCATGTCGTTGCCTCCGGGATTGCCACGGATATCTATAATGATTTTGGTGAAAGGACCCATGCGTTTGATTTTTTTGATTTGTTTCACAATGGATTTGGCCTGGTCCATGTCCATAAAGGGCAGACCGATGTAAAGCGTCTGTGTGTCCTGCCAGACTTCAACCTTGGGTTCGTGTTGACTCAAGAAACGAACTTCACGCAAGCCCTGATTCGATATTCCGCTAGATTCATCCAAGGAGAAGGCAATGCCGTTCAGGGTAAATGTGCTTGGACCTGCTCCATAAAAACCTTCAAAGTAGGGCGTACCCTTTTGCCAACGGACAGGCCAAACCGTATCGAGGTGTTCGCTAATGAACTGTTCAACCGGTTGGCCGTTGTACGATTGGATGCGCGTTCCAGCTTGGATGGTTTCCCCGCGATGTTCAAACGTGGCATAAAAATAATAGGCTCCGTCGATATAACAAATGGGCAGTTTGAGTTTTCGCTCGGGTTTTGCACACAAGGATTCGATGGCCATGACTTCTTGATAGGTTTCATGCGTGTCAAAATTCACCTTCGCCTGGTATTTGCCATAGGCCGAGAGGTACTCATAGTCCATGAACCCGCAATGGGCATCCTGAACCCAATGGGTGGCGCGTTCCAATAGCGCAACAAATTCGCAGAGGCTGGTGTCGTCCGAAATTTCTTCGCGCAATTGGCCAAAAGCCCGGTCGTAGTTAATGCCGAGTCGTATAGCATTTAAGTCCTTGTGAACGGCAAAAGTGTCGATATGGTGGATCAATTCATCAAAATCCGCACGCATTTGGGTAGCGCTGAGTTGCGGGGTTTGAACCAAGATCAGAAAAAGGAATAACAAGATGACCTCCGAGAGCATTTAGGTTCCGGACCAGAATAAAGAATGGGTTGTGGCTTTGGGTCTGGGTCTGATGCGGAATTGTCAGGCTAGTGTCAGAGACTTTCAGACATAGGTGGGTGCATGGGCGTTCGGTAAGGGAAGTGGCCCTATAATCGGGCCTATGCGCTGGTCTGAAATTTCGGTTAAATACCGCTTGATTTTGGGGTCCATAACAGCCCTTATGGTTGCTGGGGTCGGGCTGGCTATTTTTTGGCAGGTACAGATCTACGCAGCCGAGCAAGCCGCGCTTGCTGGACTTGTTGCGCGCGAACAGCAGCAGATGGAACTTGCGCGCGTCGTTTTTCAGGACGAAGTCAACAGCATGGGACAGGCGCTTCTGACCGAATATCATCAAACCGGTCAGCCGAACCCAGACGCGATAATCCTAATCGAAGATCAGCTGCAGATTGGCTTGTCCTTGCCCCAAGGTTGGTGCGAACCGACGCAGCCGGCCCAGGCGTTACACAGTCCGGGCGGGTTTCCCTTGGCTTTGGTCGCAGCTTTGCGCGAACCTGACACGCAC
The DNA here is from genome assembly GCA_020637335.1 of Acidobacteriota bacterium. Lineage (GTDB taxonomy): Bacteria > Acidobacteriota > Holophagae > Acanthopleuribacterales > Acanthopleuribacteraceae > JACJWC01. The sequence goes on from JACJWC010000002.1 coordinate 132,192, forward strand.
ATGCCTCAAAAGACACCCATTTTCAGTCAATTGTGGTTAGGCCAATTCCCACTCAAGCCGGCACAGATGCGCGCAGTCCTAAATCGACTTCCAGACCCGCTTCGCGCTGCATTTCAGCCGCATATGGCACTGTGGGGAATTTCGCAGCCTGGGTCTGATTATCTGGCGGTTGATCAGGGCGGGCAAAGGGTGGCCTTTCCCCTGACACCAGCGCGATTAGAGCGGGTGAATCAACGTATGGCCGGTTTGGGCGTGTCCCTGAGTCTGGCGCAGGCGGGACCTGTCTTTCATGGGCTGGGACCTATGCCGATTCACCAATCCTACCGGCGCCAACAGCTTTTTGCTCTTTTGGTATCTGTCCTGGTCCTGGGTCTTTTGGGGCTGGTCGGGGCGGCGATTTATCAATTACTCCTGCTCCAGGACCGCCGGCAAACGCTGCTGCACAGTGTGTCCCACGAGTTTCGGACACCTTTGGCCGCCATCCTGCAAAGTTCTGAAATGTTATTAGACGCCCGTGTTTCAGGGCTTGAAAAAACCCAAGCATATCTTCGCGCTATTCATCAGCAGGGCAAACGATTGGAAGCACTCATTGAAAACCTGTTGGCCTATGCCCGAATTGAGCGGCGCATTTTCTCCATCCATCCAACTGACCAAAAAACCCATGTTTTTATACAGGACTGGTTGGAAACCTGTCGTTTCAACGATCCATTTTGGGCTGAACACTTGGTTTTGCTTGAAAATGGGCAAGGGTCCGGCCGATTTGATGTTTCTGCATTGGCGCAAGTCCTGGATAATCTCATCACCAATGCCAGAAAATATGGCCAGCCGCCGGTGGAACTTCGATCCTATGTCGAATCAGATATATGGCGTTTGGAGATTCGCGATGCTGGTCCCGGATTCCCAGCCGGAAGGATGGAGCGGCTGCTTGAACCTTATGTTCAAGTGGGTCGCAGCGAGGCCCAAGGTATTGGCCTAGGTCTTCATCTGGTCCGTTTAATGGTTGAAGCGCATGGCGGTCTGGTTCGCCTGCGCAATGGGCCCGGTGCTCAAGTCATTCTTGAAATGCCTCTGGAAGGAGCCCCATGAACTATCGCATCGCCGTTGTGGAAGATGAACCCAGCATTGCCATGGGCATAATTGATAACCTGGAACTGGAAGGTTATCGAGTCTTGAGCTTTAATGATGGGAAGATTGCCTTAAGCCGTTTGATGGCTGATCCGGTTGATTTGGTCATTCTCGATATAGGTCTGCCCGGTATGAATGGGTTAGAACTTTTGACGCTCCTGCGGGCGGAACAACCCAACGTGCCGGTCCTTTTATTAACGGCGCGCTCATCGGAAATAGACGTTCTGAAAGGTTTTAAAACAGGTGCCCACGACTATGTAACCAAACCTTTTTCTCCGCGCATCCTCTTGGCGCGTGTGCAGGCTCTATTGAGCCGCTTCAAACCACAGACGAACCAGCTGCGATTCGGGTCCATCCACTTGGACTTAAATACCATGACCGCCATTGGTGCCCAACTCAGTTCGCGCGACATTCAGATTCTGGCCCGCTTAGCCCAAGCCCAGGGGGCACCCGTATCCCGCCAAGATTTGTTGGAGGACGTTTGGGGCATGGATTCGGAAACGGGGGAGAGAGCCGTTGACACGGCGATCGCTGAACTGCGCAAAAAAATTGATTCTGGCCCGCAGGCCCCTCGCTATCTGCTGACGCAGCGTGGTATTGGTTACAAGCTCAGTCCGGACTGTTGGAAGATTTCATGATTATGCTGTTGGCGCTTTTTTTGGGCGAGCAAAACTGGGAAATCGAACTGTACCAAGCTGCTCTTGTTTGTGATTTAACCGCTGTTGAGGATCAGGACGGTTATGGGTGGTCTAGCCCTGAAGCCATTGTCAAACTCAATGGCCAGGTATCGTGGATGCTGGTTCCTGCACAAAATGGGCTGAGTGAGATGAACCAAGAAGCAGCGCATGTATTGGCCCGCTATTGGGCTGATTATTACGCGCAACACAACATCCAACTGGTGCCCTTTGAGGCGCCAAGCTTTGATTTTTTCTTTGAAAGCAAATCTGAAGCGGGGCAACAGCGCATCTTGGGTACTCGTGGTCGCATTTTTGAGCCGGCGCGGCCATTTGCCAATGGATCGCTGCTTACTTTTTCACCGCACCAGCTTTGGTTTAGCACCACGGATGGGCTGTTAGAGACCTATTCGCTGCCATTCGAGGCCAGTCCAACCCTTGCGCCCTTTTGGCTGGAGGCGATCAATGCTTCAGACAGTTACGTCTTGGGTTTTTTGGCTAATCGATTGGGCTTGGATCATGTCCTTGTCGGCAAACCGCATGCCCTTTCGGGTCTGTTTCAAGCGGATTCTCTGAAGCAGCTCTTTGACCAAATTCTTGACCGGGAAGGTTATTCCTTCGCCAAAATACCCGGTAATAAATTGTATGTGTTCCGGCCCGGATTTGCCGATGTCGACATTGAAAAGGCGCTGGCCCAGGTTTCAATTACCGACACCATGGGGTTAACCGCAATTGTGCCAACTGCTGCGGAGTTGACCCGACAAACCATGGAAGAAATTCTGCAGGAGCCGGCAGCACCATCGCTTTTGAACAATTACGGTATTCGCCTAGTTGTGGATGGCGTCGAAACGCCGATGTTATTGGGCGACACAGCGCGAGTCGCTAAGGGTCTGATTCAACTTTCGCTGCAAAAAAATCCACAAGCCGATGCCGATCAATTGCGTCAGTTTATCCAGCGTTTTTTGGCGGAGGTCGTAGGTCATGACCTGGCTGCGCGACAAATGCTTAAGGCCAACCTGATCCCAACCTTTGAGTCTTGGTCTGATCAGTCTGGGCCAGAACAAATGAGAGCAAAAGCTTTGACCCAAGTATTGGCCCAAGACGCGGCAAAATAAGTTCTAAATTTACGGCGAGGGTTTTGGGCAAGGCGCACGAGAAAAAGTTTTGGGACGGGCTGCGAAGCTCTCGTATGGCCAGCGACTTGGGCAGGAGCAGCATAGAAAAATGGGTAGGCGGAAGCGTCCGTTCGAGTTTGCGAATGCCCGTGCGGGTAATTTTGCCAACCGATTTGAGATCCAAAAAGGACCCAGCCGGTTAATTTGGGTTCCAACCCCATGAAAATGGGGTGTTTCCCAAAAAAGCGGGCGTCGGCCTCAAAAAAAGAAAAAAAGTTTGATTAAAGGGTCTTGATAAGAGATGTTAGTTGAATATAATAAATATATCACAAGCGGATTAGATATGTATTAGAGCTGGCCCTGGCACTGGGCTCAGCGCCTTGCTGGCTGGGTTGGTCCGCTTGCATCTGTTTGCTAGGAGAACTTATGACCTTTCGTTTTTTTCATTCCTGCACCCTGATCTGCCTGGCCCTGACTGGCTGGGCTGCGACCGAGGTTCAGAATCATCAGGTTCTACAGAACTTGAGCGGTAGCCAAGGGTCCGAGACCCATTTCTTCATCCAAGTGCCCAGTGGCGCTGATACTTTGACCATTACGATTTCGGGGGGGAGTGGGGACCCAGACCTGTACGTGCGTCAAGGCAGTCCGGCAACACGTTCCCAATACGATTGCCGGCCCTACTTAAATGGACCCAATGAAGAATGCCAAATTGATCAGCCATCTGGCATTTATTACATCTTAGTGCGTGGCTATACTGCCTATTCCGGGCTTTCCCTTACCGCCGCCTATAACGATGGCAGCCCTTTGGCCTTGGCGAGCGGTGTTCCGCTTGGTCCTTTGAGCGGGGCTCAGGATGAACAGCTGAATTTTTACCTGGATGTTCCGCAAGGTGCATCCGATTTGCGCTTTGAGATCAGCGGCGGTAACGGCGATCCCGATTTGTATGTCCGCTACGGCAGCCAACCCAGCTTGACCCAATACGATTGTCGGCCGTGGCTTAATGGACCCAACGAGTTATGCGCAATTGCCCAGCCACAGGCCGGAACCTATTTCGTAATGCTGGTCGGTTATAACGCCTTTTCTGGACTGACTTTATCGGCCCAATTTGAGCCACCAGCTGACTGCGGTCCCGATGATACGTCCTGGATCAGCATGAATGACTTGGGCGACGGGACGGTGACCCAAAATCAATACGCCTCATACGTCCGATTAATGGGCAGCGGTTTGGCCAACTACCAAATTGAAATTTGCCAACCCGCTCAATTGGGGACAGTCACTTTTGACTACGATCCGATCCAAATCGGTGGGGGTTATGACCAATATTTCACTTACACTTATAGCCATTTGGGCCCGCGCCCGAACAATGCCGATTCGTTTCAAATCAAAGCCAGCAAAAACGGCAATACGGCCCTTAAAACCCTGAAATTAAATTTGCAGAATCCGATCGTCGAGAACCCGGTTCAACCCAATTGCTCGAATATTGATGTGGACTTGGATCAGGACGGCATTCCCGATTGTGCGGAACAACCCGGATCTACTTTTTATGGCATGCCACTTTACGATTGGGGGGCGCGTCCCAATCAACCTGACATTTTTATCGAGGTCGATTACATGCCGATTCACGAATTACGCGATTACGATGGCAACCTGGTTTTGGATAGCCATGGCCATCCGATCATGGACCACGGCACGCAACCCCTACGAGAATCATTGGATATCATAACGGCCATCTATGCGGATCACGGTTATGCGCTGCATTTCGATATCGGTGATCTGTATGATCAAGCGCCCGGGTTGGATCCCTACGATTACGATCTTGGCGGAGGCGAAGAAGTTCCCTACGCCGAGTATATCCATCTCAATCGCTGGACCGACACCTACCACGGTCGCACCATTCCCATCCCTGGTATGGTCGAAGACTTTATGCCGCAATATTTTGCCAACCGTCCCGAACGCAGCCGCGTCTTTTATTACTGCCTGTTCGCCAATTCCCAGGGTGGCAGTAACCGCGGCTCTTCGGGTCAAGCCTTTGATACGTTTGACCAGGCCTTTTATATCTCAATGGGCGGAACGGGTTGGCGCTTGAGTGACGATACGCCGGCCAATCGCAATATGTTGATCAATGGCCATGCCTCAACGCTGTTCCACGAATTTGGTCATATCTTCGGCCACAGCCACGGCGGCGATCCCGAAGGCGAGGAACTGAATTTCAAACCCAATTACCTCAGTAGTATGAATTACCTGTTCCAATTGCAAGGCGTACCTAAGGACTATTCGGACCTTTCGGCTTATGAAATGGTTTTGGATCGTTACCAACTGGATCATGGCTATTCGGATCTGACAGCCTGTTACTACGAACTGGCGGATCGGCGGCCCGACAACTACCGTTGGGGTGAACTCCTGCACGGCCTGTTTGGCGACCCTGCTGAATTTAATATTGATTTCTCCAATGGAGAACAACCAAACCTGAACGAAGCCGCCCTGGCTGAATCCAGCACCTTGGGCGGTATGGACTTTAACTGTGATGGTCAGGTGACGGCCAATAACCAACGCTTTGATATTAATTTCGATGGGAACATTGGGGTTTTGCCCGATTTTGATGATTGGGGTCAGAGCTTCATCTTCTTTCGCTACTTAAACTATGCCCAGGGTAAATTCCAAATCACACCTAATGTGAAGGCCTTAAATGCCTGGTGGCCCAGTCAGGCCTTTGATGGTGCGCCCAGTCCGCCGCCCGGCAAAACCCGTTCACCCGGAACGAAGGAGCGGGTTCTGCCGCCGGAGGTTTTTGCCGCCATCCATCGGATCCAAAATCGTTGACAGCGGTTCGCCCCACGACGTTGCGCGTCTGTGGGGCGGACATGCTCCTTTTGATGCGGGCCCGCTTATCCGATTCGTTTAAAATCGGATTTTTGGAGGGAAACCCACATGAAAAAGCGAAACTTGTGTGTTTTTTGTGGTTCAAGTTTGGGTGGTCGACCGGAATATGAAATGGCAACGCGGCAATTGGCGCACGTCCTGGTTTCGCGCGATATCGGACTGGTCTACGGCGGTGCCAATGTTGGCTTAATGGGCGTGTTGGCCACTGCAGTCTTGGAACAGGGCGGGGAGGTGATCGGCGTAATTCCCGAATCCCTGGTGGACCTGGAAATTGCCCATCGCGGGCTGACCCAGCTGCATGTAACCCAATCCATGCACGCCCGAAAAAAGCTGATGGCGGATTTGTCCGATGGGTTTTTGGCCTTGCCAGGCGGTATTGGGACTTTGGAAGAAATTTTTGAAATGTGGACCTGGAGCCAATTGGGGTTGCAGCAAAAAGCGTGTGGGCTCTTGAATGTGGCCAACTACTTTGCGTCCCTGTGTGCGTTTTTAGATCAGATGGTCGCAGAAAAATTTGTCAAAGCAGCGCATCGGGATTTTTTGGTTGTCGAAAGGGATCCCGAACGGTTGGTTACCCGGCTTTGTCATGAAGTGCAGCCCTACACGCCCAAGTGGATTGGACCGCCTTCGTCTGGCCAAGCTTAGGGTTGAGCCTGAACCCAACCCTGCGGATTGTTCTGCGCTTATTGGCCTTCGGGCGGTTGCCAAAGCTCGATTTTGTTGCCTTCGGGATCCAAAACCCAGCCAAATTTGCCAAATTCAGAGTCATCCATATCGGGCATGACATCGCAACCCTCTTCGCGCAGAGCAGCCAATAAGGCGACCAAGTCGGCAACCCGATAATTGACCATGAAAGGTGAGGTGCTGGGTTTAAAGTAGCTACCATCGCCAATCGACCAAACTGTAGTTCCATTCACCGGTGTTCCCGCATCATCGGCCCAGCGAAAAGCGGTGCCGCCCCAATCCTGAACATCGATACCCAGGTGCTTCTTGTACCAGGCACGTAGCGCTTTTGGATCCTTTGCGCTAAAAAATATTCCGCCAATTCCCGTAACCCGTTGCATGCAAGACCTCCCTCATTTTGTGTTTTCTAAAAGTACGCGATTGGAATCTGGTTATCATATCAGCAAAGTTTCCGGGTGAGGTGGCGGATGGAAAGTGTTTCGGGCGGCTGTTTGTGTGGTGCAGTGCGGATCCTGGCCTCTGGTCAGCCATTCCGGGTGGGGTTATGCCACTGCTTGGATTGCCGCAAAGTTTCCGGCTCTCTATTTCATGCATCTGCGATTTTTCCCATGACTTCCGTTGGGGTTGAAGGCGAAACGCGGGATTACCGGGGCCGGTGCTTTTGCCCCAAATGCGGATCTTTTGTGTTTGCGCACAGCGGTGACGAGATTGAAGTCTCTTTGGGTGCGCTGGACCAGCCCAACCAATGGGTTCCGACCTACGAAAGCTGGGCCGTGCGCCGTGAAGCCTGGCTCCCTGAATTTCCCCTGCGTTTTCACTACCCGCATGACCGCATTTCAGTGGATCGTTCCGATGGCTAGATAACCCAGTGGGCTCTGCGTCCGATCGGGATCCAGTGGCTATGGCGACGTGTCAGATCGCGCCTGGAGAAAGAAATCTGCAAAAGTGAAAGCATGCTTCATGAACGCCCAGCCATCCCGATTCAGCAGATTGGTGTTGAGCGCCACGACTAAATCGTCATCTGGAAATACGACCAACATGGACATAGCGCCATAGGCCGTTCCTCCGTGATGGGCAACGCGTACTTTTGCGCCGCTAGGCAGGGTCTGTTGCCATGATCGCCAACCGATTCCGTATTGGGTGGCCTCACCGTTGGTTAAGGATTGAGGCGTGAACAAGCGTTCGCGCGTTTCCTTTTGAATCAGGGCATTGCGTAATAGGCCGCTTCCAAACGCAACCAGGTCTCCAGAGGTTGAAAGGAAGCCACCACCTGCCCATTTATTACTGTTATCGATAGGCCCCAACACCTCAACCGCGCCCGAAAACCGGTTAATCCCATAAAACGAAACGCGATTCAGGGGCTGAGTTACGTCATCGGCATGCGTGTGCTTTAGCGCCAAGGGTTGAAAGATTGCGGTTTGCATGAAGGTGAGGAAATCGGTTTGGGCCGCGGACTCCATGGCCGCACTGAGCAAGGTGTACCCATAGGTTGTGTATTGGTATTGCGTTCCCGGTTCAAACAAAAGGTCACTGTCCTGAAAAATCGCCAGAGCTTCTGTGATGCTGTGAAAGTGGCGTTGGTTATGGTACTCGCCCTTGGCAAAATCGTAATCGCGAATTCCAGCCTGATGACCGGCCAACTGACGCAAGGTTATTGGGTATTTCTTTTTTGGGAAGCTGGGCACGTAGTGTTGGATGGGTGCATTCAGGTCTAGTTTTCCTTGTTCGATAAGAATGCCCAAGCCAATTGAAGTTAATGCTTTGGATGTACTTCCAATCCGGAAAAGGTGGTCAGTTGTGAGGGGGCTTTGGGTGTCCAAGTCTGCATAGCCTTGCAACTCGTGCCACAACACTTGAGTCGCCGTCCCAACACATATGGAAATGCCCGGACATTTGTACTCCGTGCGAAGCTGGTTTAAATGAACTTGGGCTTGGCTGATAGCATGCTGATACGCCTCGACAGCTACTACTGTTTGGACTTGCCCTAAATTGGCGGTTTGACCTAAACCCAAAAACCAAAGCAAAAAAAACATCTAGTCTCCCCTGAAGAATGGGGTGGGTTCCCGTCGAGGGCAACCCCCTAACTGAACCGCCAAGTCTAACAGGAATTCAGGAGGTTCCGGGTCGATTGTGGAAATGAACTTATTAAACCACAGGCCTAACCTGCATTGGTGCCAGCTGAATTATTGAGCGCTTTTAGCTCTTCAAACAGGGTCTCTTGGATTATTTTGCCAATTCTTTGCCGCAGGACTAGATCTGTAAAAAATCCCTTGAGCTTGAATTGTTTGGACCCCTTCAGCTCAAGCGCCTTCACACCCTTCGAGTTACATAGGGTGACGGAAAATTGGGCTTCTACGATCGCGGAACTTCGCTGATCCCTTACGATTTCCCAATCACAAACACCTGAAAAGGTTTCTTTTTCGGCGTCACTAATCTCAATCCTCAGTACTTGATCCTCATCTTTTCCAATCGAGATTGTCTGCATGGGCCGGTTCCAGGCCTGATAGGATTTTGACGAAAGCGAGTTTCCCGTTTCCCGAATCTCGGTAGGTCTTACCTGAGAATAGATCACCAACCCAGCAATGACACAAACGCCAAGGCCAGCAACAAGGCGTTGCGCCCAGTTCTTCTCGGATTGGGTTAGAAAAAGGTTAAGTGTTTTGATGGGATTCGTTTCTCCTTTCCTCCAGTTTCGCAAACCGTTTGGATTTGCGATTCCGTATTATTAGTACAATTTTTGAAAAATTTCCCCTTTTTTTGGACCCATTTGGGGCAGACCGCTTGGCCGGAAACCGGAGGCGGTCTAACCCTGTTGTGAGGGCCTAACTCAAGGTTTGGCGAATTTTCTGTATTTGCGCAGGAGCCCAAGTGCAGTTGCCATCAAAAGGGAGAGGAACAATATGAGTTTCCATTCATCCAATGTAGGCACGGTTTGAAGTTGGGTGTACAGGTCTTGTAGGGCCTCGATGTCTCCGCCCGGAATGTCCAGGAAGTAGCGTGCATCGGGGAAAAACGGAACGGATTCCGTGGTGATGCCGGGTATTAGATGAATGCCCGCCTTGGCCAGACCGGTGGTTCCATCCGATTGGATCCAATAGGCATCAACGATCACATCGCAATTGCTGTCAATGTCCAAGTAGATGGTATTGGTCGGACCGGTTACCGCGCTCAAGCCATTGAGGATCGGGATTGGTGTGACCACCACTTCATCCGAAAGGACCGATCCACAGCCATTGCTGACCAAACAGGAGTAGGTGGCGATTATGTCATCCTGAGTCAGGATGATGATTAGTGTGGTGTTGGTTTCACCGGGCAAATCTATCCCATTTCGACGCCATTGGTAGGTTAAGGTCGGTGTGCCTGTGGCTGCGACCGTCAGGGTAAAGGGTTGGAAAGGGCAGGTGGTCAAGCCAATCGGTTGTTGGGTAATGGTTGGACCCATACAGAAACCAAAATCGGCAGTCGTATACACTTCGCCGGCAGCCAGGTTAATGGTCAAGGGCAGGTTTCCGGTGGTGACCATATATCCGCTGGGTAGGCTGGACGGGTCAATTTGAATGGTGTAGGTCCCTGTGGGTAGGTTGGTAAAACCATAAGCACCTGATCCGTCCGTGGTGGTTGTGAGTTCTCCGCCATCCGGGATGCCATTCATGTTGGCATCATTAAAGACCACGATACCCGGGAGGCCTGGCTCGCCAACATCTTGAATGCCATCGCTGTTGTAGTCGTCCCAAACAAAATCGCCAATGCTGGCGTTTTGCTGTTGGTAGCCAAAGTCGGCCGTAGTGACGAGTTGGCCCGCGGTTAGAACGACATCCAAAGGTTGGTTGGTGGTGGTTAATACAAAACCGGGCGGTAGGCTGGTCGGATCGACCAGGACGCGATACGTGCCCGCAGCCAGGTCACTGAACTGGTAGGTACCTGCTCCGTCGGTTGGGTTTGAGGGCTCGCCGCCATCCAAAGTACCGTTGAGATTGAGGTCCAGGTAGACGGTAACGCCAGCCAGTCCGGGTTCGCCGCCGTCTTGGATGCCGTCGCCATCCAGGTCATTCCAGACGAAGTCACCAATGGAGGCGTTCCGTTGTTGGTAGCCGAAATCGGCATCGTTGAAATTTTCACCTGCAGCCAGGTTCACGGTGATCGCGGACAGGCCAGAGGTCAAGACAAAGCCGGCGGGTAGGGAATTCGAGTCGATGGTCGGTAGATAAGTGCCAGATGCCAGATTGGTGAAATCGTAGCCGCCGGAACCATTGGTGATCGTGCTGGGTTCGCCACCGTCCAGGCTGCTGTTCATGTTGAGGTCGAAGAATACGGTAATGCCAGCTAGGCCGGGTTCGCCCCCGTCCTGGATACCATCGCCATTGAGGTCGTTCCAGACAAAATCGCCAATAGAAGCATTTTGCTGTTGGTAACCGAAATCTGCGCTATTGAAGTCTTCACCAGCGGCGATGGTGACGGTCAGGGGATTCATTCCCCCGGTTAACACAAATCCCGCTGGCAGGGTGGCTGTTTCTACCGTAACAGCAAAGGTGCCAGTGGGCAAATTGGTCAGGTCGTAGGCACCAGAAGCATCAGTGGTGGCATTGGGTTCTCCGCCATCGAGCGTGCTGTTCATGTTGAGATCTAAAAACACCGTCACGCCTGCCAGGCCGGGTTCGCCGCCGTCCTGGATGCCGTCGCCATTGAGGTCGTTCCAGACAAAATCGCCTATGGAGGCGTCCTGTTGCTGATAGCCGAAATCGGCATCATTAAAATCTTCGCCTGCGGCCAAGTTCACGTTGACTCCACCGGAACCCGCGATGGCCACAAAGCCGCTTGGAACGGTGCTCGCATCAATGCGAACCAAGTAGGTACCTGCTGGGAGAGCCGTGAAATCATAGGCCCCTGAGCCATCTGTGGTCTGGCTGGGTTCGCCACCGTCCAAGGTGTCATTGCTGTTGAGATCGAAATAAACCACGATGCCAACAAGACCCGGTTCGCCCACGTCCTGAACGCCATCGCCATTCAGGTCGTTCCAGACAAAATCGCCGATGGAAGCATTTTGCTGTTGGTAACCGAAATCGGCACTGTTGTAATCCTCACCGGCCGCCAAGTTTACGGTTATGGCGGCTAGGCCAGTGGTTAGGAAAAAGCCAGTTGGTAATGTGGTGGTGTCTACCGTTGCTACATAGGTTCCGGCAGGCAGATTGTTAAAATCATAGGCGCCAGCACCATCGGTGATCGTACTGGGTTCGCCGCCGTCCAGGCTGCCATTGGTGTTGAGGTCCAAGAAAACGGTGATGCTGGCCAAGCCCGGTTCGCCTGGATCTTGAACGCCATCGCCATTGAGATCGTTCCAAACAAAATCGCCGATGGAAGCATCTTGTTGTTGGTAGCCAAAATCGGCATCGTTATAGTCTTCGCCTGAAGCAAGGGTTACCGAAACGGGATTGTTGCCTCCGGTTAAAACAAACCCAAGTGGCACGGTTGCGCCATCGATGGTGGCGGAATACGTGCCTGTCGCGAGGTTGGTGATGTCATAGGAGCCGGCTGCGTCGGTGGTGGCACTGGGTTCACCGCCATCCAGCATGCCATTTGTGTTCAGATCGAGAAAGACAGTTACGCCTGCCAGGCCGGGTTCGCCGCCGTTCTGAACGCCATCGCCATTGAGATCGTTCCAGACGAAATCGCCAATGGTTGCATCCTGTTGTTGCAGACCAAAGTCGGCATTGTTGAAATCCTCTCCGGCAGCCAAGTTTACGGTAATTCCACCGTTCCCTGCGGTCACACCAAATCCGGTCGGAATCGTGGATGGATCCAATTGGACTGAGTAGGTGCCGGCGGGCAGATTGGTGAAATCGTAGGCACCCGAACCGTCACTGGTCATGGTGGGCTCGCCGCCGTCCAAGACGCCATTGGTGTTGAGATCGAAGAAGACAGTTACACCGGAAATACCGGGTTCGCCGCCGTCCTGGACACCATCGCCATTGAGATCGTTCCAGACAAAATCACCGATCGAGGCATCTTGTTGCTGATAGCCAAAATCGGCGTTGTTGTAATCTTCCCCAGCAGCCAGATTGACGACGATCGGGTGGAGGGTTACGGCTACAAATCCGCTAGGGACTGTGCCAGCGTCAATCTCAAGAGTGTAGGTCCCGATGGGTAAATTAGTGAAGTCGTAGGCACCCATCGCATTGGTGTTGGTGTTGGGTTCGCCGCCATCCAAGCTGCCATTGCTGTTCAGATCGATGAATACCGTTATGCCGGACAAACCGGGTTCGCCACCGTCCTGGACACCATCGCCGTCCAAATCGTTCCAGACGAAATCTCCGATGGAGGCGTTTTGTTGTTGGAAGCCGAAATCGGCGGTGGAAAAGACCTCTCCACTGAAGAGCGTGTGATTGAGCGGATTGACGCCACCGGTCAGGACGAATCCGCTGGGCACGGAGCTCGTCAACACGCGAATGGTGTAATTTCCGGCCGCCAGGTTGGTGAACAGGTAAAGGCCTGAGGCATCGGTGACATCGCTGGGTTCACCGCCGTCCAACATACCATTGCTGTTTAGATCGAGGAAAACAGTGACGCCGGAAATGCCGGGTTCGCCGCCATCTTGAACGCCGTCACCGTCCAGATCGTTCCAGACAAAATCGCCGATATCGCCCTGCAGAACAATTGGGGTTGAGTCGTTTTCACCCGCTTCATTGGGGTTTCCATCGCCATCGGGGTCCGGGTCTGTTCCATTATCTGAAAGATCAACCGTCATGGTTGAGTCGGGCGATATGGCTGTTGCAGTGACCTGATTGTTATAAATCCCCAAGCCGAAGCCCTGATCTGTCACCGTTGTGACTTGGACGACCATGCGAATCTGTGCGGTGGCGCCCAGGTTCAACGTGCTGGCAGAAGCCAGGATAAAGGGTGTGCCAGACCCGTTATAGGCACCATTCAGCACCAGGGTTCCCGGGTCGACCATTAGGCTGGGCGCGCTCGTGATGGCATAATTTCCCGCGCCCAAAAGGGCATCGAGGTCTTCCGTAATGGACACATTATTCAAGGTGACATTGCTGAAAGATTCCAGATAGAAGTTCAAGGTTACGGTTCTTCCGCTAACCGATGCTGTTTTGGCCACACCAATGACAGGCAGCTGTGGCATGACAAAGACAGTCGGATCATCTTCGCCAGCATCTGTCGGATCGCCATTGCCGTTGGGGTCGGGATCTGTGCCTGAATCGGAAAGATCCGTGAGAACACTCATGCCCAGCTCACCGCTGACGGTGACCTGATTGGAATAGACACCTAACCCTGAGCCCTGGTCTACCAAGTTGTTCACGGTGACGATAATCTGGACTTGTTCAAAAATGCCCGCATCAATGCTTCCGCTGACCAAAGCGGTGTCGCCTGTGCCATTAAAACTGGTGTTAACAGCGAGACTGCGCGGGCTGCCGATTAAAGTGGGGCCTTGGGTCAAGACCCAATTGCCCGCGCCAAAAAGGGCATTGAGGTCCTCATCCACTTGGATATTGTTCAGGGTTTGGGTGCCCAGGTTCTCAATAAAAAAGTCAAAAGTCACCTGACGTCCAGAGACCTGAGCGCGTTTGGCAATACCTAGCGCTTCTGTGCCCATGATTGAGAAGGTGGCGGGATCACTTTCGCCCGCATCACATGGATTGCCGTTGCCGTTAGGATCGGGATCGCTTCCCACATCACTTAAGTCTGCCCCCAAAGTAGCGGTCGGTCCATTGGCATAAGCGATGGCCTGGTTTTGATAATTGCCGAAGCCAAAGCCCACGTCGGCCAAGTTGGTGACGTCCACGACCAGCTGAATGGCGGCTGTGGCACCAGCCGAAAAGGTTCCGGACTGTATCAGTTCACTATCGGAACTGCCATCGAAAGCAGGATTAAGGACCAAGCTTCCTGGGTCATTGGTGAAGAAGGGTGGGGTAGTTACAGTGTAATTTCCCGCACCAAAAACATCGCTTAACCGGTCGATAACGGAGACGTTGCTCAAGGTCGCATTGCCCAGGTTTTCCAGGTAGAGGTCGAAAGTGACCTGATTGCCCGAGACCATGGTGGTTTTAGCCACACCAAAGGTGGGTTCTTCGCCGATAACTACCCTGTTGCTATCATTTTCGCCCGCTTCATTGGGGTTGCCGTTAAAGTTGGGGTCGCTCAATACGCCAGCATCGCTCGTATCAGGCGTGGTTAACCCATTGGGCAGGGTGCCATCGGCCGTAAAGGACGTGATGTAGACACCAAACCCATTGCCCTGATTGGTTACATTGGTAACGTTAACTACAATACGGACCTTGGTAAATTCACCTTTATTGAGCACGCCATTAAAAACCAAATTTGGTGAGAACAGGCCATCGTAAGAGGTGTTGAGACCAATGTTATTAGCGCCTTCCAAAACGGTGGTGCTGGAGATGTTGAAATTACCAAACCCAAATGTACTTAGAAGGCTAGCGCTCATGGCTATGCCCGAGATCGTGTAGTCGGACAAGTTGTCAAACAGAACGTCATAGGTGATCTGGGTACCTTGAACAACAGTATTAACCGCAATTCCGAGATGGGTTTTGCCCAAAGCAAGAAGGGTGGGATCATTCTCATTTGCATTGGTGGGGTCTCCATTTCCGTTTGGGTCAGGGTCGCTACCCGAATCGGAAAAGTCGCTTGTTCCCAAACCGTTACTGTCCATGCCCGTGACCTGTGCTTGCAAGGAGTACAGGCCATTCCCGTTACCCAAAGGATAGGTAAGGTTCATGACCGAAAGATCCACAACCAATACAGCTATTGCACCATTGTTCAAGCTTGAACTACCGGGCACCAATAAGTCTGTTTGCGAAGCGCCATTAAAACTCGGATTGAGCATAAGCGTGCCTGGATCGGTGGTGAGATTGCGGCTGTTGACGGTGTACTTACCAGCCCCAAAAATGGCGTCCAAATTCATGAGCAGGCTCAAGTTTTGGTGGGTACCTGGCCCCAAATTTTCGAGATAAAAGGTTAAGGTAGCATCAAACCCGTTACTGGTGGCCGTAAGTGCGGCACCGACAACCGAGTTGAACGTAACCGTAAAACTGGTGGGATCATTCTCATTCGTTTCATTGGGGTTGCCATCACCATCTGGATCAGGATCGGTTCCCGCATCTGAAAGGTCAAAAACAGGGTTGCCGCTTGGGGTCAAATATTCTATTAACGCTTGGTTTTGATAAACACCCAACTGGAAGGAAGGTCCGGGTGTCAGGGTCTGGACGGTGACGGTCATCTGAATTTGAGCGGTATCCATGCCCCCGAGACTGCTGCCGGGTGCCAAAAGCTCCATGTCGCTAGTGCCATCAAATGAGGGATTCAAGGTGAGTGTTCCCGGATCGTCGACGAGAAAAGGTGGAGTGGAAATGAAATAATTTCCAGCCCCAAAAACGCCATCCAGATCGTCACTGAGACTGACCAAATTGAGGCTGAGTGAGCTAAAACTTTCCAGGTACAAATCAAAAGTTACTTGGTTACCGACCACATTTGCGGTTTTTGCAACGCCAATATTGCTGCCCAGAGAAAACAAAGTGGGATCATTCTCGCCCGCTTCAGTTGGGTCGCCATTGTCGTTGGGATCGGGGTTATTGCCGCTATGAGATAAATCGCTAACTGGACTTAAGGATGGGGATTGGGCCACAGCGCTTACCTGATTGGAATAATTTCCGAGACCCAAACCTTGATCGGTTAAGGTGATGGCCATGACTTCAACCTGGAACTCCACGATTTCGCCGGGCGGTAGACTGGAACCTGCGCCGATCATTTCCTGATTACAACTGCCGTTAAAACCGCTATTTAAACTAACGGTTGCAGGGCTGCTCAACAGGAATTGGCTACCTACGCCGAAATTGCCTGCTCCAAAAACCAAATCTAGGTCGTCGGGTGCACTGAGATTAAACAGGGTCACGTTGCCAAAATTTTGGATCAAATAATTGAAAGTGATCAGGATTCCCGTATTGGTACTGTTAGCACAATTGCGGCGAACACCTTTGGTTGTGGTTCCTACAACCGTAACGCTTTTGGAGATACCAATCAGTGGATATTCTGCAATGGTAAAAGCGGTAGGATCGTTTTCACCCAATTCGTTGGCCACGCTATCCCCATCGGGATCTGGATCGGTTCCGTCATCCGAAAAGTCAAAACACAGGCCACCTGCTGGGGCTTGAGCCACGATTTGGGCATTGTTAAAGTAATTGCCAACTCCCAGTCCTTGGTCAGAAATGGAGGTTACCTTAACCGTTACCTGGACTTGGGCCGTTTGGCCAAGGCTTAAGGTTGATGGGTCGAGCAAGTGAGTATCGCCTAAACCATCATAACTGGGGTTGATCACTACTGATCCGGCTATTAATTGGGGTGGCGCGACGAGCGCAAAGGTATCCGTGCCGAAGGTTGTTGACAGGTCATCGATCAAGTCGATTTGGGTTAGGTTGGTGTTGCCCAGGTTTTCCAGATAAAAATCAAATGTTACGGTTGAATCGCTAAATACGGTTGCAAATTTGGCTAAACCTATGGCGGGTTCTTCGCCAATGGTGAAAACGGTAGGGTCATCTTCGCCCGGGTCCCCAGCCAGACCATTGCCATTGGGATCGGGATCAAACCCGTTATCGGACAGGTCACTCGTTTGCGCTTTTTGGTTTACGGGATCTTCCATAAACGGTGTGGGCACACTGGTCCCGGAAATCAGAACTTGATTGCTGTAAACCCCTAAACCCATGCCCTGGTCCGTCACATTGGTAACATTCACAACCAGTTGAATTTGCGCACTGGTGCCGATTGCCAAACTGCTGATCCCTAAGATGTTGAGGTCTGAAGAACCGTCAAATGAGCCGTTGGGACTGATGCCCATTGGCCCATTGACCAGGCTTGGCGTGCTGATTACTGCGTAATTTCCCGCGCCAAAGACGGCATCCAGATCGTCGGGAAGTGTGAGGTTATTCAAGTCGCGGTTACCCAGGTTCTCAATGAAATAATCAAAGGTGACTTGGGATCCACTCAGTGTTGCGCTCTTGGCGATCCCGATTCTTGGGTCGGCTCCAAAATCAATGGGGGTTGGACCGCTCTCAATAGGGTCATTATCGCCATTGGGGTCGGGATTGGTGCCGTCCACTGAATCGTCTGTTCCAGACTCGTTTGAAAAACAGGAGGCGGTATTGTAGAAAATCGGTCCGCCTGAAAGGTCGTCCAATTCGACAACTACCCGAATTTGGGCGGTTTGTAGGCCGGCCAACGTACCCGAACTAATGAGTTGGGTGTCGGCTGCGCCATTAAATCCAGCATTCAGCGTGATGGTTCCGGGGTTCTGAACAAAGCTTGGAGCAGATGCAATGCTAAAGGTGCCTGCACCAAAGGTGGCATTTAAGTCGTCGGTCAGGCTGAGCCCGGTCAAGGTTCCGACATCAAAATTCTCCAGGTAAAAGTCCAATTGGACCTGGCGTCCCTGAATTTCTGCGTTTTTGGCCACGCCTAAGGTGTTCACCCCTGCCCAACCGGATGCGATACAAATCCATCCGAACAGGATCAGCCTACATTGATTCCGCATACAAAAACCCTCACTCCGAAAACTTTTCAAAGATCGATTTCGACCAAAGCGATTGGATAGGGCGTAAATATCGGCTGAAATCGAATCTGCGTGATAAAAATCGGGGTTCAATTCTAACTCGAATCTCAGTGACTGGGATCACAGATTCGCCTTGAGATTTTTGCCACCCCAATGCAGCCAAAAAAAGGAGAGAAACCATGGCAGTTTTTTCTAGCGCCTGATGTTCATAGTTATCGGCACCATTTTTCGCTTTTGTGTTTATTCGCTTGGCGATTCGGGACTGCTTGAATGGCGGATGACAATGGTCTGCCCATTTCGGCACGCAAAACGCTTGGCCAAGGGTTTTGGTTTCCTTTTCGGCCCAAAAGAAAGGGCCCTGGATCAGGGCCCTCGATGGTTAGAGATGAATAAGCCTGCGTCTGCGCTGCCAGATGCCCGCAGCTAGGAGGAGGGCGGCGAAGGCCAAAATGCCCCACTGTCCTAGCGTTGGCACGGTATGGTAGATCGCTGTGGTCAGGATGGTGAAGGTGCCACTCACGGTGGTGACGTAGTAGCAATCTGGTTCGGCAACCACGCCTGTTTGGATCTGGCCGTTGGCATCCAAGGTAAAGGTGCCTAAAAGAACCCAATCCATGGGGTCGGTTGAACCGTTGGTTTTGTAGAGATCAAACGTACAATCGGGCGATCCGAAGGCCTGGATGCCTTGACCGATGGCCAGGTTCAAGGTCATCGGTGCACAGAAATCCACGTTGAATACGGTAACGGAGACCGAAGCGGTTTGACCGGCATAATCGCCGCCAGTGGCAGGGCCCAGATTGATCGAAACCATCTCATCCCCGTCAATGATGCCATCGGCAACAGGCGTCACCATGACCGTCTGCGGCACATTCCAGTTGGCTGCTGTGAAGGTCAGCATGCTGGGTGATACAGTTGCTTCCGTGGTATCGCTACTCACCACCGGGATCATGACATCCGCCGTCGGTTCGGATTCCAGGCTGACATTAAAACCCTGGGCCGGATCGCCTTCATTCATCATGAGCGTGTTGGGGCTGACGCTGATCCCGATTGTTTTTATATCGTCCTGGTTGGTGACCGTGACGTCCGCAACGGCGGCATCGGTGATCGCATCGTAAATCGGATCGCTGCTGGTCACGTTCCCACTGGCCACGGTGAAGAGGACATTGCCGTCCGCCACAGCATCATCCTGGCCTTGAACTTCAACCGTCTGAGGCGTGTTCCAGTTGGCATTGGTGAAGGTAACCGTGTGGGTCGTTGCATAAGGACCCCCCATCGGGCCAACCAGACCTTCGGTAGTGTCCTGTGATGTGAAATCGACAGAAACATTTGCTATGGGTTGTGAATCTAAGACAACGGTGAACGTGTCTGTCCCACCGCCCTCTGTGGTTATGAGGCCTGAAGTTGGATTAACCGTAACCCCAGCTACATCCCCTTGGTCGTTATTTACGCCATCAACCGAACTTACCGAAATGCCATCCCAATAGGGATCCATTGAACTAATCGGGGTACTGATGATGCGGTAGGCGATGTTGCCGTCCTGGATGGCGTCATCTAGACCGGTAACCGTTACCATCTGGGGCAAGTTCCAATTACCATTGGTGAACGTTAAGGTTGTTGGCAATACGGATGCTTCCGATGGATCATTGCTCGATAAGGTGAAACTAACGTCCATGACAGGTTGGGCTGCCAAAACGTAGGAAATCGTTGCAGTAGTTCCCGTTTCACTGGTTATGATGGGGAATCCACTTGGCGTGACGTCTACCGCAGCAAAATTGCTGTCTGTAACCGTCCCGGAAATGTCGTAGGGGTTCACGCCGTTATAGGCCGCATCTACAGAGGAAGAAGCATCCGTCGTAATCGAAAATGGTTGTGTCCCCTCGACCAGGTTATCCGAAACGCCCGTAATGGTTACCGTTGAGGAATAGCCATTGCCCGCTGTTAAGGTCACGGATGGAACAGAAAGCGATACTTGTGTTGGCGAATTGTTGGTCAAGCCAACGGTTACGTCAGCAGCGGGCGTGACATCCGATCCGGCCTCGATGGTAACCACCTGGGTAACAGAACCATCCTCAGAGACCGTAATCCCCGAGTTGGGATCCACAATAATCGTGGCAATGCCGTCTATGTTGGCATTGGTGACTCCTACGCTCATCGCCATGACACCGGGATAACAACCCATCGGATCGTCTGAGGCAACGTTGTTGTCAATAAAATACATAACATCGCCATCGTTACCGTCGCCTGATGCACCGGGTGTGATAGTGACAAACTGCGGCACATCCCAATTGGCTGTGGTGAACATGACTGCACCCGATATGGTGCCCTCGGTTGTGTCATTGGAAATCGGCGATACCGTGACCGTTTCGCCTGCTGAAGGGGGCGAGTTCAGCACCAGCCAATAACCATTGGTGCTGCCATTTTCAACGGTGTAGAGGGTCGTCGGCGAAACACTGACAGATGGAGCCAAAACGTTACCTTCTATTACGAATGCAAAGTCCCGATCGGCTGGCGGACTGGGGTCTGGGTTGCGTGTCATTTGACAACTGGTAACCCGTGCACCCCAGGAACCCACACAGGTTGACGTTCCCGTAACTGGGCTCAGAACTACTGCCGCAGATTGGAACCAGGCGCTTTCATCGCCGTTGGTCGTTCCAGAGTTTGGGGTCAATGCGCTTTCTGTCCAGTTCCACTGGCCGACGGCAAACAAGGACATATTGGCTTGAACGACCAGCCAATAATCGCCTTCGGGTAGCACTAAACCGTTCGGAAGGACTATTTCGAAATCGCCACCATTGACCAAATCCAATTCGGTGTAAGACAGTTGCTCGGCTGCGTAGATCGCGATACCTGCTAAATTGGTGCTCGTTGGCAGGCTGCCCGATTTGGCAAGAATATAAACGTTTACGCTATCTGCCGGGCCGCTGTAACCACTCATTTGAGGATCCGAATAGGATCCGTAAACGCGGATGCGTTCAATTTTCCAGCCACAATCAGCAATCGTAAAGTCATCGGCACCGGCGGTGTGAAAACCGCCCAAAGATGCATCTGAAAACCGGGTAGAAACCACAGCAAAAGCGGGCGAATCGATGCCGCCACTTGTGTCAAACAGAACACTGCCCCCCGCCACCGAGCGGGAATTCGGTTTATTGATATCCAATGAACCGGCAGAAACCAAAAAATGGTCGTCTTGGAATAGGAGGAGGTAGAAAAATATCAGCATATGTGCCTTTCATCTTGTGAATTTGGAAGACTATTTTTCCTCAATCGGCATTTGCCAGACCGAACTGAAGAGAAAAGTGAGGCAGCCGTGGAAAGGCTTCCTCGGTGGGCTTTAAGGGGGGATCTCATTTAAGCATGGCCTTGGTTTTTTCACTAGCCCATTGATCACCCTTGACCTTCAACTTAGCGAAAGTCCCCAAAAAGAAAGGGCCCTGGAAGAGGGCCCTCGATGGTTAGAGATTATGAATAAGCCTGCGTCTGCGCTGCCAGATGCCCGCAGCCAGGAGTAGGGCGGCGAAGGCCAAAATGCCCCATTGACCGAGGGTTGGCACGGTATGGTAGACCGCTGTGGTTAAGATGGTGAAGGTACCACTAACGGTGGTGACGTAGTAGCAATCCGGTTCGCCAACCACGCCAGTTTGGACCTGGCCGTTGGCATCCAAGGTAAAGGTGCCTAAAAGGACCCAATCCATGGGATCGGTTGAGCCGTTGGTTTTGTAGAGATCAAAGGTGCAATCGGGTGATCCGAAGGCCTGGATGCCTTGGCCGATGGCCAGGTTCAAGGTCATCGGTGCACAGAAATCCACGTTGAATACGGTTACGGAGACCGAAGCGGTTTGACCGGCATAATCGCCGCCAGTGGCAGGGCCCAGATTGATCGAAACCATCTCATCCCCGTCAATGATGCCATCGGCAACAGGCGTCACCATGGCGGTCTGCGGCACATTCCAGTTGGCTGCTGTGAAGGTCAGCATGCTGGGTGATACAGTTGCTTCCGTGGTATCGCTGCTCGCCACCGGGATCATGACATCCGCCGTTGGTTCGGTTTCCAGGCTGACATTAAAGCCCTGGGCTGGATCGCCTTCGTTGAGCAAAAGGGTGTTGGGGCTGACGTTGATCCCGATCGTTTTAACATCGTCCTGGTTGGTAACCGTGACGTCCGCAACGGCGGCATCGGTGATCGCATCGTAGATCGGATCGCTGCTGGTCACGTTCCCACTGGCCACGGTGAAGAGGATATCGCCATCGGCCACAGCATCATCCTGGCCTTGAACTTCAACCGTCTGAGGCATGTTCCAATTGGCCATTGAAAACGTAACGGTGTGGGTATTGCCATAAGGACCGCCGACAGGACCTACCAAACCCTCAGTCGTATCTTGCGAAGTGAAATCGACTGATACATTGGCGGTCGGTTGGGAGGTCAGCACCACCGTAAATGTGGCGGTACCCCCGCCTTCATTCGTCATAAGCCCGGCAGTGGGGTTGACGGTGAATCCGGCAGTATCGGCATCATCCGCATTTTGGCCAGCGACACTGGCCACCGAAACCCCATTCCAATTACCGTCCGCGGAACTGGTTAGTGTGCTGATAATGGTGTAATTGATCGTTCCATCCTGAATGAAATCATTTTGACCCGTAACGGTCACGATTTGGGGAGTGTCCCAATTGGCATTGGTAAAAGTTAATGTGGTCGGCAACACCAACGCCTCTGAAGGATCAGAACTGGATAAAGTAAAGGAGACATCCGCACTGGGCTCTCCGTCGAGTACATAGGTGATCGATGAAGTGGTGCCCAACTCGTTGGTCATTAATGGTGTTGTAAACGGGGTAACCGTAACGCCCGCCACATTGTTGTCGAGCACGGTTCCCGAAATATCCTGAGGATCCACACCGTTATACGCAACATCGGCTGAAGATGCAGCCTCCGTCGTGATGTAAAAGGGTTGTGTTCCTTCAATCACAAAATCGGCAACACCTGTAATCGTAACGGTTGATGAATAACCATTTCCTGCCGTCAGGGTCACCGATGGGACGGACAACGAAACTTCGCTGGGAGAATTATTGGTCAATCCAATGGTCACATCGGCAGAAGGTGTCACATCTGGACCTGCCTCAATGGTAACGACTTGGGTTATTGTCCCATCCTCGGTTACCTGGATACCGGAACTGGGGTCCACCACGATGGTGGCAATTCCCTCAATATTGTCATTGGTACAGTCCACATTACTGGCCATGATCCCCGCGTAGCAGCCACCCATGGTGTCGGAGGTGACAGTGTTGGTGATGGTGTACATGACGTCGCCATCGTTACCATCCCCGGATGCTCCGGGTGTAATCGTGATGTTTTGAGGAACGTCCCAGTTGGCGGTTGTGAAATTAACCGAACTTGGCGCGACGGTACCTTCAGTTGTGTCGCTTGAGGTTACATTGATTGTCACCGTCTCACCGGTTAAAGGCGGTGAGGTTAAGACGATTGAATATTGGGCGGTCGCGCCATCCTCAACGGTATTCAACGTGGTTGGTGAAACCGTTACACCTGGTGGCAGAATGCTGCCTTCGATTTGAAAGGCGAAATCTCGGTCTGTGGGCGGATTGGTGTCTGGGTTACGCGTCATCTGACAGCCAGTGACGCGAGCATTCCAGGATCCAACGCATTCGGCCATGCCGGATAAGGGACTGGCTACTCCTGCTGCAGATTGGAACCACGCGCTTTCATCACCATTCGTTGTACCGGAATTCGGGGTTAAGGAGCTTTCCGTCCAATTCCACTGGCCTACAGCAAACAATTCGATATTGGCTTGAACGACCAACCAATAGTCGCCTTGACCCAACACTACGCCACCCGGTAATTCGATTTCAAAATCGCCCCCGTTTATTAGATCCAATTCGGTATAGGCAAGGTTGGTGCCTGCCCAGATGGCCGTGCCGTTTAGGTCGGTGCTGGTAGGAACGCTGCCTGTTTTCGCCAAAATGAACACATTGACCGAACTCGCTGGGCCACTGTTCCCTGTCATGACCGGATCAGAGTAGTTTCCATAGGCCCGGACTCGGTTAATAAGCCAACCGCAGTCGGGAACCGTAAAGTCATCAGCCCCTGCCGTGTGGAAGCCGCCCAAAACGGCATCGGAGAATTGACTGGAAACAACCGCAAAAGCAGGCGGATCTATACCACCTGAGGTGTCAAATAGCGCGGCACCGGCCCGGTTTTGGGGTGATGTTTTGCCCGAATCCAGCGCGCCGGCTGAAACCTGATAGGTAGAGTTTTGAAACATGAGGTGACAGAGTAAAAGCAGCATATTAGCCTTTCACAAAAAAAATTTTGGCACTAAGGCCTTCTTATCGGCTGGGCACGCGGGCAACTGAAGAAAAAAAATAACAAGGGGAAAAGTCCAATATTTTGAGCGAGTTAAGCGCAAATGGGCGAACATTGGCCAAATTCCTGTTTTGTGCACAAAGCCAAGTGCAGTTGCCATGAGCTGGACCAGGTCGACATAAATGCCTGCGTAAAAAATGATGAGGATTCGTAATTATTTTGAGGTGCTCATGATTGGCTAACAGGGATGAATTATCATTCAGCTCCTACGAACGGGAGGTTCTTATGTGGATCTTAATGACTCTTTTGGTTTTCGGCAGCAAGGACTGGGAAAAAGTTGCTGAAAGCAAATTAGATTTTTCTTCTAACAGCCAAGAAGTTGAAATGCTTGAGCAAGAAGTAACCGTTAATCAAATTCGGCTGCGCCTGGTCTCGGGCATGATTAGTGGCGATTGGGTGGTGGTCAATACGCCTGACGGTCGGTTTTTTAACCTGGAAGTCAACTCACCTTTGCGTCAAGGCCAGCTTTCGCCAATTTTGTCCCTGCCGGAACCGACTCAGGTTTCATCCTTGGTCTTTTTCTATAAGCCTATGAACCGGCGCGCCATGAACATGCCGACCAAAATTGAGGTTTTTGCCACCCGCGAGTAGGTTAAAGTTTCATTCAGCCATAATTCGGTCCCAAATCACGCCGCGTGGGTGATGATCCGCACCGAATCGAACAGGAACCTTTTTTTGTGGCCCCCAATTTAACGGGCGAGACGCGTTGCTGGGTGTAGCGATGAAAACACCAAGGAGCGCAACATGAAAAACTTACTTTTGATCTTAACCGTCTGTTTGGGCTGGACCCTGAGCTTTGCCCAACACACCCTTGAGCCAGAAATTGATCTGGCCCAATTTCCACAACAAGCTTTTTCCCTTTCGGTAGATGAGCAATCGGCCCTGTTCGACTTTCTGGAAAACATAGACGATCCCAACCAACTTAACCTGGTCCTCAGTGAAATCATGGAAAACGGGGCTGCCTCTCTCGGGCAAGTGACCGAATCGGGCGACATGATGGCCTGGCTGCAATACGCCGATACCCGGGAACAGAGCCCCGTCGATGAATCTGCCTTTGCCGAGTATGAACAGTTGATGGAGGACCTACGTCAGGACCCGATTAAACGCACGGCCGCGTTGTTGTTCGCAGAGCGGTTTTTTGCCCATCAAGTCCGCGAGGAAGACCCGTTTTCGGATTGGTCTGAACGGGAGAAATTAGAGTTCCTGTTACCTTTTGTAGAAGATCCAATCGAACGCGAACGAATGGAGTACCAAATCGCCGGTTTGCCCTGGCCAGGCGTTGCTTTTGAAACCGAACCGGATGATTTGTTCACCGAAGAAATCGAAAACAACCTGGCCCAAAGCAATGCCGATAGCACGTTTCATGGCGATATGGCTCAGGCCGAATCTGCGGGGGTGGCAAGTAAAAACCGCCTGACCGGCGCTAGCTGTGGGGATACACGTCCCTTTTGGGGACCGAGTACCCTGCAAACCTCCGACTTTATGGCCGGTTCGGTTACGGCTGCAGTCATTTACATCAATCGGCCCGGTGGCGTTTGGGGTCCCTGGGAAAAGGACCGCATGCGTCGGGTCATGAATTACGGCCATAACCGCTGGATCCAAGCGGCGAAAAGCCAAGGCGCCAGCCTTTCTTTTAAGGTGGTTGAATACGATGCCAGTTTTATGGACAACAGTCGTGGCCCCGTTGCATGGACAGAAAATGAAATCACGTATGGCTCCTTTATTAAGGCTGGATTGATGCCGCAAAAGAACTGGCGCCAGATGGATTGGGTCAATCGCAAGTGGGATGACCGTTATCGCGATATCCGCGAAGTGGCTGATTCCATTCGCAAAGCCAATGGAACGGATTGGGCCTACATCATCTTTGCCGTTGATCGCGGTTGGGAAGCTGGCCCCACTTTTGCCAACGGATTCGGTTGTTTCGCCTATATCAATGGATCCGCCATGTTCATCAACTCCTCAGCTTGGGAATTCACCATGGCCAATCATTATTCCTTCACGCACGAGCTCGGTCATGTTTTTGGTGCCCTGGACCATTATTTAAACGATCTGCCCTGCAACACTAAAAGCGGTTATATCGGTTACCCGACCAATATCCAGGAGAATGGCAACAATAAGCCGGGCTGCATTGGCGATCAGGTCGATGTCATGGACCGTTTCTCGCGCCAGTTTTGGAATGGTCTGTGGTTTGGCGTAGCCATGCCAACCACGGAAGCGACATTGCAACAAGTCGGATTACGCGGTATGGATGATGCGCCGCGCATCGACGCCCAGGTGAAAGGTGCTTATGAGATCCCGGTTGCCAGTTTGGGCACTTCGCTTTTCCTCTACGACATCCGTTACGAAGTGGAAATTGGCGCGAACCCCCGCTACAACACCTCGGGGAACGAACCTTCTCTGCCCAGTTTGAAAAACTACTTAAGTCCAGGCAACCTGTTGTTCCTGGACCACAAACAACCCTGGAAACGCTATGCGGCCTACCAGAACTGGGAACCGATCGCGCTCAAAGCCGGCAATCAAACCCAAATCCAATGTGGACACCTGCTCTTTGCCCACTGGGGTGCGCCATTGTCCAGTATGACCATCCGCGCGCTGAGTCAGAACCGGGTTTTGCGCACCCGCAGCAACACCAACATGACCTGCATTAGCATCGAACCGGTTGGTGGCCAGCCGATCACAACCACCCATTTCACCCTAAAACAAGGCAACGGTTCCACCTGCTGGTACTGACCCAAAACCCATTCCAAAGCCAAAAAAGCGCCCAAACCGGGCGCTTTTTTCTTGCTTATTAGAAGGTTTGTTTACCGCATGAGGAAAATTGGATGGCTTCGGTTTTAATGGTGATAAGACTGCAGGTCTCAATCATTTTTGCTTCTGAAATTGATCTATCCCCAGCGCTAAAGTTTTTTGGATCGGGGTCGTTGTAATTCTTGTTGGGGTCACGTGCCAGGGGGTGGGACAGGAACCGGGTCGCCCCTTTTTCTTTTGTCTGTAGTCCGGTTCCTGTCCCAAATAGCGGTGCACTGCGGATTTTCATTTGAAAAACTCAGATACGCGGATGAGCGTGCACCCCTGGTTGGACAAGGCTGAATGGGTATGCATCTCCCTGCGAGGCTTCAGGAAATACCTTTGGGCCTTTTTCGGGGTTCTTCACCGCTATTGATTTGGCTGACAAAAGAGTGACCGGATTGGGTGCAGCTCTTGGGTCAGCGTCTTAAATTCTTGCCCTGGTTCCGAAAAATAAAACCTCCAGAATACGCTCTGACCGAGTGGCCCTTTTCTCCCAAAAATGACGCGTTTCTTTTTAGAACGGCTTTTGGAGGCGGTTATGAAGTATTGGGTCTTGTTTTGTGTGTGTCTCAGCATGTGGGCCGAGGATCGGTTGTATCAATTTTCATTTAACCCGGCGCCACCCGCGACCTTGGGTTTTAATGAGCCCGTTGCGGTATCTTTTGAATACGAGACGACCTATGCAGCCGGTGTTCGTATTTATGTTCAGGCCAATGGAAGTTGCAATGCCAGCGATGGCAGTCCACTTTACCCACCTGGGAAGGGGACCGGTACCAATCATTTTTTTAAAAAGGGAACGGCTTGCTACCAGGAAATCGTGAACAATGTGCAACTCACGATGTACACAGCAGACACCAATCAAATTCTGACGAGCGTGAATATTCCGGTGAATTACGTGTTTACCAATCAGGGCGGCCCCCCTGATTTGGCTTTGCAGAACCCCTCCTTAAGCGCAAATCAAGTTCTTTTGGGTCAGGAAATAAGCATATCGGCCGACATTAGCAATTTGGGTGAGTTTGCGGTCGAGGGACCTGCCGTTCGGCTGTTCCGATCAGAGGATGCCACTTTTGAATCCTACAATTTGGCCGAAGGCTACTACCCGCATTCCGGCACCTTGGCACACAATCAAACCTACCAAGAAACCATTCGCTTTAATGCACCCAACGTTGCGGGCACTTATTTTTATTTTCTTGAAGTCGACCCCGGTCCTGGGGAACAAACATTGGGTAATAACCGATCTCCCATGTATCAAATAGAGGTAGGCCAAGCTCCTTCCCTTTATGACTACTTGATTCCGCATGTTCCGCCTACACAAAATGGATGGGCCATTTTGTCAAGGCTAGTCAACACCGGGAGTGAAAACCTAGCGATAACCCTGGATGTTTTTGAGTTGGTGGGTGGTTCTTTTCAGAAAAATAAATCCATTAACCTGACCCTTTTACCGCGGGAAACCCACGTTCTGGATAGCCTCACTTCTGATTTAGCGGGCCAGCGTTGGCTGGGCATCAAAACAGGCGGGAAAAAGGTCGCCGGCGATTTTGATTTTTCATTTGTTCGGGATGCAGGGGAAGGACCCGAAAAAACCTGTTTGCCCATTTTGCCGGTCCACGCCAATCAGTTCCAGTTAATTTTTCCGCATATTCCCAGTGACCGGCAGCAGTTCTACAGTGGATTCTGTCTCGTGAATCCCAATGCGGAGGGCAATGTGGTGACCCTTCATTTAAAGGGTGAGGGCGGCGCCAATTTGGACCATCTGTTAACGGATTCCTACCGCAATGGTGTGACTTTGGCGTCTTTTGAAAAAAAGGTCAGCGTTTTTGAAGGCTTGGTCTTTGATGACAGCAACTCTTACGAAAAAGTGGGTTGGGTGGAAGTGTCGGCCCAGCTGCCGCTGGTTGGGTTTGAACTCTTTGGTAAACAGATCGCGGTCAGCAATGGAGAACTCTCGGGCATTTCTGCAGCCCCAGCTCAAGGGCGATTTTTACCCCACCTCGCACCCTTTAACTTAGACAGTCTTGGTTGGGCCGGGTTTACCTTGCTCAATACCGGGGACCAAGACGCATTAATGACTTTGAAATTCTTTAATAAGGACGGGTCCTTGTTGAGTGGGAAGAACTTTAATGCGCCGCGTGGCAAAAAGTTGGTAGGCTTACTAACGCCATCTGGTTTGATTTTCCCTTACCGTGATAATAATCCCATTGTTGACTTAACCGCTTCGCAAATCGCTGATTTGGGCAGCTTGCATGTGGAATCGACAGAAAACATCGCTGCCTTTGAGTTATGCGGAATTTCCGGTGAAGAGTTTGATGGTGCGCCCCTTAAACCTTCTGCCGACCAGTGGGTGTTGACCTTGCCATCTGAAATGGGCAACCACCAACTTTTGGTCCTTTCCGCTTCAGATCAAACCCAGACGGTAAGCATTAGCCAATTTGACGCCCTGGGCAATGAGACTTCGAACCAAAGCCTTGTGTTAGCGGGCCATGCTGTTGAATCCCTGTCGTTGAGCAGCGGATTGCCCGGAAGTATCCTGATTCGTGGAGAAACAGGTCATGAAATTGTTGCTTGGATCATGGCCCATGGTACGGAAAATGGTCGTACCTTAACCCTTCATACCAGCCCGTAAAGGACCTCCCAAAATAAGGCAGTGCCCAAATTCAGGTGGGCACAGTTAGACCATAGGAGAGCCATTCAGGCATGGAGGTGCACGACCAGTTTTCGCTGAATTCAGCCGGACCAAAAACAGTAACGAACAGAAGACGGGTCCAACAAGCCTGCTTCTCCCTCGTCTCTGGGAGGTCTGCCTTGATTTGTCTTATTGATGGGCCGGTTTGATTTCTTGGCTAATGGGTTATTCGGCGTTTTTTAGACCTTTGTCAGCGCTTTTCCGAAACCATTTTTTCGCAAGTGAATTGGGTCCTTTTGTCCCTTGGCACCTTGATTTCCGGCAAAACGTGTTAAAAGAGTCAAGATGCCAAAAAATAAGGATTCATTGAATGGACCAGCAACTTTGGATGCGGGCTAAGGAAATTTTTCATGAATTGGCAGATTTATCCAGCGCTGAAAAGGTCCAGAAACTCGAAGCCTTGGCTTTGGAAAATTCACTTCATGAACTGGTTCTGACCTTACTGAAAGGCGATGAATCGTCACAAACGCCTACTCAGGACTGGCAAATTTTAACCCCAGAAGAGCCTGTCCCTGTTTTTGGATCCTATCGAATTATTGGTGAGATTGGTCGGGGCGGGATGGGTACGGTATACGAAGCCTTGCGTGTTGGCGAGGATTTCGAGCAAAAGGTGGCGTTGAAGGTTATCCAGATGCCACGCGAAGGCGCCAGCCAATTTGAAGTCCGCTTTCGCAAGGAACGCCAAATCCTCTCCCGTTTGGAACATCCCAATATTGCCCGGTTCCTGGATGGGGGGACCAGTCCCATGGGTTCCTTTTTTGCCATGGAGTTTATCGATGGCGAAACGCTTTTGAGGTTTGCCGATCAACGGAAACTCAGAATTAAGGATCGAGTCAAACTCTTTTTGCAGCTGTGTTCCGCGGTTCAGTTTGCCCACACCCACTTAATCGTGCACCGTGACCTCAAACCCAGCAATGTCATGGTGACCCAGGAGGGCCAGGTCAAATTGCTGGACTTTGGCATCGCCAAAATTTTGGCCGGTGAGGAATCATCTCCCTTCGAGAGCCTTCAAACGGAAACGGGTTTGGGACCCATGACCCCGCAATACGCCAGTCCTGAACAATTCCTCAATTTACCGATAACCACAGCAACCGATGTGTATGGTCTGGGCTTGGTTTTATACGAATTGTTGACTGGGTTCAGAGCCTATAACTTTAAAGATCGCTCCTTACGGGAAATGGATGCCGCCATCGTGCGGGACCTGCCAATGAATCCCAGCCAAAAATTTAAGACAGAGCTCTCTTCAGACTCTACGGGTGAAACCAGTCAATTGGTTCTGGCCCGTAACGGGGCGGCGCAACAAATAATTTCGGAATTAAATGGCGATTTGGATGCCATCGTCATGAAGGCTTTGCGCAAGGAACCGGAGCGCAGATACGCCGGTGTTTCGGCCTTCAGCGATGATTTGGAGCGGTTTTTAAACGGTTTGCCGGTAGCTGCCCACCCGGATTCCTTGAGTTATCGGTTGAAGAAAAGGTTCAAACGATACTGGTTTGAAATCAGCGCGGCTGGATTGGTTGCCATTTTATTGATCGCTTTGGCTTCCGTTTCCTTGCTTTCCGCTCAAAAACTCGCCCGAAAAAATAAAGAAACCGCCCTGCAACGGGACAAAGCTGAAAGTGTTTCCCAGTTCCTGATCGATTTGTTCGATTCAGCTAGCCCCTATGGCGAACAGGGCGCAGGTTTAAGTGCTATCGATCTGGTGCGGCTGGGTTCCCCTCAAATTGAATCCAAATTTGAAAATCAACCCGATTTTAAGGCAGAGCTTCAATCGCTGCTGAGCCACTTACACCAGGACTTGGGCGATCCTAAACCTTCCCTAGAATTAGGCCAATCCGCATGGGAACTCATCCAGAACAGTCCTACGGCAAGTCCTGAACAACGCATCAAAGTGCTTTTAAACTATGCGGATGCATTAAAAGCCAATAGTCGTTTTGAGGAGGCGCTACAACTCTTTCAACAAGCCAAAAGCTTGAGTTCCGCAAGCGATCCGGCCATTCTGTGCAGCGAAGTATGGTTCCGCACGGGATTGGCCCATCAGGATAATTTTGCCAACGGTGAAGCTCTGGAGGATTTTGATGCTGCCCTGGCCTGTGTTGACCCTCAGGACACCCTACAAACCTATAAAATAATCGGCGCTAAAGCGCTTTCGCTGAATAACATGGGTGAGTACAGCAAAGCCAAGCCCTTGTTTGAAGAGACCTTGGCTTTTTTTGAAAACAAATTGGGTCCAAACCATCCCAACACCATAGAAGTCTTAAATAATTTTGCCTCAACCTTGGATAGTCTCGGCGACTTGGAAGGGGCTGAAGAAGCCATCCGAAAATGTATTCGGGCAACAGCGAATACCCTGGGCGAAGAACATCCCTCAATTTCTTTTATGTGGAATAACCTGGGTGTCATTTCAGGTCACCGCGAAAATTATGAGCAGGCCATTGCGGCTCATTTAAAAGCCTATCAAATCCGCATTAAGCATCACGGTGAAAACCATATGAACAGCTTGGTGAGCATGGTTAATTTGGGCTACACCTACGACAGTATGAACGAATTTCAAAAGGCGGAACCTTATTATTTGAAGGCCATCGAAGTCGCAAAAAATGTGTTAGGCCCGGACCACCCAGAGGTTGGCTACATCTACAACAATTATGCCTATAACCTCAAGGGCCAAGGTCGCTTGAGCGCCTCCGTAGCAGCTGCAAGACGCGCTTGCGATATTTTCGCCAAGGATGAATCACAGGTTTTGGAGTATCGCATGAGCCTGTCTCTTTTAGCTGGTGCATTGATCCTGACTGGTGAAACCGAGGAGGCCTTTGCCAAGGCCAATCAGGTTGTCCAATTATGCGAAGGTCAGGACGATATGAAAAACGTATTAATTGGGGCATTAACCAATCGCGGCCTGATTTATCAAAAGCGAGGCGATCGGGAACACGCACGAGCGGATTTTAGTCGGGCTGGCGACTATCTGCTTGAATTGTTTGGGCCCGACAATGAGCGTCTCAAAAAGATCCAACAATATCTGGCCGAGCTGGGCCCGCCACCCTAAGCACCTCGCCTTGCCTGACCGCATAAGGATTGAATCACGAATATCGAACAAGGAATGCCGAAAGTTGAAAGGGGAACGCTCAACGCTTAATGTTTAACTTGATGATTGAGCGTTGAGGGTTGGATATCGGGTATTTTTCTGGTCCTGAGATAAGTTGGCCATGAAAGCCAAAATGCCGGCCTTACCGGGCTGCCCAATTTTGGGGCCATGTTCCCTGGCCCGCGGTCGGATCGCAACGCTCACCGGCCCTGGCCTGGGCTTTGAAAATGGCGCCTTTGCAGGGCAGCTTGGGTTCCAGGTTACGGATAATCTTGGGGTAAGCTCTCATCTCCGGGGATTTTCAATTGCGCACCTATAGCTAATCTCTCCCGGGCCTTTGGCTTTGTTATCCTTCCTATGAAATTCGCTGTTCGGCGTTGTAAATTCGACATTCTGCAGGGTATTTGAATCTCAAACATCGAATTGGGCTGAATTGCCCCTTGCTTGGGGCGTTTTTGCCCGTGATTTTTGTGAATAAATACATTCAAATCTAATTTTTTCAGTGCTTTGCCGCGATCCCATGTATGTGAATGCGATTTGCATGCCTTTACTTACCGCCTTGCCCGATGATTCGCACAGGGCGGCACGACCCGTCCGATCAAACTGGCCAACTGTTTAAAGGGCGCCGAGCGAGTCTTTTGACCTTCCTTGGGATGGCCCTAATGTCTGCCCAATTCACGTTCTGGAAAAGAAATGCGGGGCAAGGAAAGGAGTGAATGATGAAAGTTTCGGAAATTATGTCGAAGAATGTTTTGGTGTGTCATCCGGAGGATTCGCTTTATCATGCTGCTGCTTTGATGTGGGATAACGATATTGGGGCTCTGCCCGTTGTCGATGATCAAATCCGCACGATTGGCATGATCACCGATCGCGATATCTGCATGTCTGCCTACACCAAAGGACAAACCTTAGAGAATCTAACCGTTCGTGGGGCGATGTCGCGTGATGTTTATTTTTGTACGCCCAACGATACATTGGCTACAGCGGAACAGATCATGATTCGTAAAAAGATTCACCGCTTACCCGTGGTGGATGGACCAGGTCTGCCGGTGGGCATCCTCACCTTAAACGATATGGCGCGGCATGCGGGCGAAAAAATGGATCAGGATCTCGACCCGGAACAGGTCGTCAAAGTGTTTTCCTTGGTTGCTGAACCGCGGGCAAGAGCCTGGGAAAGCCATAAAAACCAACCGGCTCCGCTGTAGGAAGTTTGGCCAATAAGCGGCCTGATCTAGTGGCAAACGTGGGGCGGCCTGCTTGGCCGCCTTCGCTTTTCGCTGAACAAAACCCTTCGAGATTGCGAACTTGAGCGTTTAGGGAGGGGAAATTGGATTATCCCGTCCTGAAACAGGTTGACAGTTTTCAATTCGAGAGGGAATGGCCAAGTTATGTTCATTCATCGACCCATGCTCGTCCGCATAATCCTGTCCGCTCCCTCGCAGGTGGCTGCTGCGTGCACATCGGCAGGATTTGC
The DNA here is from genome assembly GCA_020637335.1 of Acidobacteriota bacterium. GTDB lineage: Bacteria > Acidobacteriota > Holophagae > Acanthopleuribacterales > Acanthopleuribacteraceae > JACJWC01. The sequence continues at coordinate 166,632 of JACJWC010000002.1, forward strand.
GTGTCCCGTACCTGGGGCCGTCTGCACTTTGAGGCCTGATGAACCGCCTGCTTCTTCACCCACTCTGGCAGTGTATTTTCATAGCATTGTTTTTTTTCATAGCTCAGGTCGAACCTGCACTCCCATGGCTTTTCGCCTTTCTCGGCAACGTTTTGCTGATACCCACCTGCAAACGTGGATCTTCTGTGGGAGAATGAGGAAAGGCGGTGGGGCATGGACAAATCCGCTTGGCGCGAACAGGTAAAACAGGGAACCATCGACACCATTCTTCATGGGTTAAAGCAACATCCTGAATGGGCCGAGGAACGCTTTGCGCGCGGTGGTACCTGCCTGCATGTGGCCGTGAATCGCGGCGATTCAGAACTCGTCAGCGCCTTGTTAGACTGGGGCCTTTCGCCGGACCTGAAAAATGAGGAGGGGCGAACGGCGCTGCACGATGCCATTGAGTACGGTCATCACAAGATTCAACAGCAACTGCTTGATGCCGGCGCACTTGCGGATATCAACATCTGCGCCATTTTAGGGGATGAAAAGGGTGTTTCCCGGTGGTTGGAAAAAAATCCAAAACTAGCCAATGATCGATCTACAGGTTTATCGCCGCTAGGTTGGGCCAGTTTCGGCAATCAGGTCGAAACAGCACGGCTCCTGGTTGAGGCCGGCGCCCGGATAGACGATGGTGAGCTGCTATGTGCGGCTCTAGTCGCCCATGTGGAGATCAGCGCCTTCCTGCTGGATTGTGGCCTCAATCCAAACACCTATTGCAATGGCCGAACGGCTTTACATGCCGGCGCGACCATGGCTTATACCTGCGAGGCGACCGATTGGGCGGAATACCTACTCAAACACGGGGCCAATCCGTTTTTAAAAGACCATGAAGGCCAAACGGCACTGGACATTGCCCGCCAAGGTCTCAGCCAACAACAGAAAAGTCCCGGCGAACAGACCCACGATTTTTCGGGTTTAATCCATATCCTGGAGGCGTACATGAACCAGCAAGAACCCACTTTGATTTGGCGCTACGAATTTGTGCCCGACCCCGATCGGCTTTTGGCTTTTCTCCAAAATGAGGTGGATTGGGACAAACGCATGCGTGCCCGACTCACCGCAAGTTATGGTCTACCCTACAACTATTCCGGTATCGTGTACCCGCAAACCGAAGTGCCCACATGGCTACAAAGCCTGTGTGATGCGGTTGCTGAAGTAACTGGATTTCAACCGAATAATTGTCTGTTGAACTATTACCCGGATGGCGGTTCGAGTATGGGATACCATTCCGATGCCAACGAACAATTGAGCCCTGGAACCGGTGTCGCCATTCTCAGTCTTGGGGCCGAACGCAATTTTCAGTTTCGGCGTAAAGACCAACCGGACCGAATTTGCACTTATCCCCTGCGCAATGGGTCTTTGATATACATGGACGATCAAGTGCAGCAGCATTGGTTGCATGCCATCCCCAAAATTACTGAGAGCGGGCCGCGCATTAGCATCAGCTTCCGCCATCTGTGTTCGGAATAATCTTTGGTTGTCCTTTTTTATCTAAGCGGACCTTCTTCCTCCAGTAGAATGGGGCCATGAACGCCGAAACCTGTCCCCACTGCCAAGCTGTATTGCAGACAAAAATGGACGAGTGTCCGTATTGCGGGATTATTTTGGCCAAGTACAGGCCACGAACGACGCCCAGACCAGCAGAGCAGAGCCTTAGGTTTCAAGCTGAATCCGATGGACCGGAACCGATCTCCCGATCGCTGTGGATCCAGCTGGGGATTGGCACCGGGTTGGGCTTGTTATTCACCCAAAGCGCTATGCTGAGTTTCATCCTGCAGTACCTTTTCATCCTGGTCCACGAAATTGGCCACGCCTTAACGGCTTGGGCCTTGGCCATTCCCGCTGTACCCGCCTTCGATTTCAGTTTTGGCGGCGGAGCTACCTTGACCTTCGACAAAAATTGGAGCTTGCGCTTCTTGATTTACCTGCTGGGGTTCGGGACCGCAGGATGGGCCTTTTCCAAGGGCGGAAAACCGATCGGGTTATTGGTCTTGATCGGTCTGTATGCTCTCGTTGATTTCACCAGCCTGAGTTCGGTGATGGTCACGACCATGGGCCATGGCTTTGAATGGATCATCATGATCTTGTTCGTTTACAGAGGATTGAGCGGTCGTTCAGTCATCCACCAGGTTGAGCGCCCGTTGTATGTGCTATTAGCGACCTGGGGTGCCGTAAACCGCTGCTCCATGGGCTGGGGTCTGTGGTCAAGCGCGTATTTGCGCGAGACCTATAGCGCCGCAAAAGGCGGACACATGGAAATGGACCTGGACATTCTGGCCCAGGTCATCGGCACCAGTACGCAATCGCTGGGCTTGCTATTCGCCTTGATCAGCTTAGCCACCTTGCCCATCGGGTACCTCTGTTACCGCTACGAGCCCCAGGTCCAACGCGGATTGCAAACCGTTATGGCACACATGCTACGCATCCCGGTGCGGTAACGCGAAGGAAAGAAGGTTCACGCAAAGACGCGGAGGACACAATTTGGTTTCAGTAACCTTTGGCGTAGCAAATTGGGGCCTGGCTGTTGAGCCTGATGGTTTCCCCCAGGAGATTCCATATTTCTGGACCGAGTTTGGTCAGTAAAACCTTGTAAAGGCAACCTTACAACACCGAATTCCCCAAATAAGGGGTTTGGCTTTGCCAATGACCAGCTATAAAAAAAGTTATTATCATAATTTGAATTTTCGATTTATTTTTTTCCAAAAAACCCTGCTATGTTCTAAATCCACAAGGAGGCCTTAATGAAGAGAATTTTTATTTTTATAGTCTTACTAGTAGTTTCTGTTTGGGTTCTGGCAGGCAGTTGTTCGGCACAGGCGACCGATTGCAAAAAAAGCTGCCGGGCCTATGCAAGTCAGCCTGGTTACACCACTGCTTGTATCGGATCCGGCTCAGAAGCAACCTGCGCAATTATGCATGATGGCGAGGTTTGGGAGTCGCGCACGGTTTCCTGCGATCCCGTTGCCGAACAATGATCTATTTCCTTTGGCTTTGGTTTCCATCCGTTCCAATTGTTCGCTTGGTTGCAACGCCAATTGACCTGGCGGCAACTGAAGCCAAATCTGCCGAAACTTTTTTGCGCGATACCTCATTTATTGCTGCGAACGGACAAACTATTTATCTGGCAAGCCGCACGGGACCCGTTATCGGACTCGAACCGGACGGAAGACTTGTTTTTTTATGGAACCAAACAGGATACGGACCTGGCGAACGAGCAGAAGTAATTCAAGGGATTGAAGCCGAAGGCAATCAGTTAGTGATTGTCGAAAAAGGTCGCGTTCATCAGTTTAAGAACCACCAATTCGATCAAACCAGGCGTTGGGGTTTAAAGGGATTGCCCAAAGGTTTAGTCCAGGTTAGGCCCATCATTGACGGCCAAACCATATGGATACCTCAATTTAATGGCCAACTTGCAGAGCCGGTATTTTTCGATAAACCAGATGACCTGCTTGATCACCCAACTTGGCCATTGCCCGTGCTGCCCGAACCCGTCAATTCCGATCATCCCTATCGTCATCTTTTTTTGCTTGCTGGCACCCCGGATCACCTATTTGGTCTTAATCTGAATCAGCCACTTTTATTAAATTGCAATGCGAGCAGGAGTTGCCAAATCCAAACTTTTAACCATACTTTGATCCAACAATTAATGGAACGAACTGGACAATTTCGAATTGATCCGGACGGCAGCTGGGTACAAACTGCTTATCTTTTCAAAGACTTCAGGGCACGCTCCGGGTTGCTCTTTGCTTTAACTGTGAGAGGTCTTTTTGTTCTGAATGAAACGGGGAACTTGCTTCGGGTACTCACGTTTGAAAACGAAGCTGGCGAAGAACTTGTGTTTCACAGTTTTTCCTTTTTTGACAACCAGAACATAGTTCTCACAAACGCATGGTTTCCGGATTCAGAAGATCCCCATTTGGCCTATTGGGTCAACCTGCCGAATGATTTGGGCACGCTTGGCGGGACAAAAAAATGAAAGCCAAAAACTACCTTCAGTCGCACAGAAAAGATTTCACTTGTGCAAGAATGGGAAATTCCCAATATTAGTCGCATACAATTTTGACGCCTCAAAAGTCCAAGATCGAAGATCTGAAAAATAATGGCCCCTTGGCATTTTGGCTGCTCAAAGCCTTTATTCAAGACCGACATGCCATTCCAATAAACTTTTGAACAATCTCTATTTTTGGGAGAAATTATTGTAGCTTTAAGGTGAGCTGCTCAAACAAACCTCAACGGAAAAAAAATTTGGCAGCGAAAGCAAGGATGAGCTGATCCACTGGAAAGTGTGCGGGGATTTCCAGGTGGGAACAAATGGGTAGGCTTTTAAGTGGAGCTTAAAAGAGGAGAGTAATGTAGGGGAGTCTCCAGTGGCCAGCCCGACCTTGTTTCTACTGATATAGACGGATCGGTCTGCAAAAAGTTTATAAAAATTGAACGATCATTCTAAAAAATGTGATCAGGACCGCATTTTGGGATTCCGAATCCGCTTAGGCAGCCAAATCGGAGATTCTGCCCTGCGCAATCGCCCGTTCAGCCAGGGCAGCGCAGGCGCGGATGGCGTGGATAAGAGTGGCAAACCGCGGGTCTTGGGTCAGACCCGATTTGTAACGCGCATAGATTTGCTGAGCGATCACACCAATTCGGACCAAACCAAAAACGAGGTAAAAAACCGGATCCACTTCAGGTTTTCCAGTTTCCTTAAAGTAGGCCGACCACACCTGTTCACGCGTCCAATTGCCCGGTCGATAGGTCCAGTTTAATACCCGCATCTCAGGTGGATCGCTGGGCTCACACCAGTAACCCAGCGAACAGCCTAAATCCATGAGGGGGCAGCCAATCGTCGCCATCTCCCAGTCGAGTACGGCACGGATCTGACCCAACCGATCCGGTTCGTAGACCAGATTATCGTATTTGTAATCGTTGTGGATCAGGCTGGGCCCCTGTTCCGGAGGTGCCTGTTTTGCCAACCAGACAAAACAACGCTTCATGGCCGGAATATCGTCGGTTTGCGCCTTTTGGTAGCGATTGCCCCAGCCAGAAATTTGGCGTTCTACGTAACCCGCCCCCTTGCCCAAATCGGCCAGGCCCCAATGGTCGGGGCTAGGCTGATGCAGATGGGCGAGCGATTGCACAAAGGCGCGGTTCAGCGCTTGGAATGATTCTGCATTCAGCGTTTTCAGAGACGGATGATCCGGGCGCAAGATGACACCCTCGACCCGTTCCATCACAAAAAAAGAAAAACCAAACCGCTCCGAATCCGCCTGCAAACCAATCGGGCGCGGAACGGGGAAACCCTTTTGGTGTAGCGCCTGAATGACTTTGAATTCGCGGGCCATATCGTGGCCGGCAACCACTTTTGCGCCGGCAGGTGGTCTACGCAAGACCCAATTCTGCTGTTCGCCTTCCAGGCCATAGGTCCAATTGGAATAGCCGCTGGGAAACTGCTGAACGGTCAGCGGACCTTGCCAACCCAATACATCTTTCACATAGCCTAGAACTTCGTCCGGCAGAGGATTTTGCATGGACTCATCCACCGTCTTTGGATTCGAGCTGTTTGAAGTATTCACGCGCAATCACGTCCTTGTGTACTTCATCCGGACCATCGTAAATGCGCGCGGCCCGTTCATGGCGGAACCAGAAGGACAGAATCGTATCGTCGGTCATGCCCAAACCACCGTGAACCTGGACTGCGCGATCCAAAATGCGATGCATTAAACCGGCCACATAATACTTGATCATCGAAATCTCGATTCGCGCTGCCTTACTGCCCAACGTTTCCAATTGATGAGCAGCCTGCAAAACCATTAAACGGCCGGCTTGGAGTTCGGTCAGACCTTCGGCAATCCAATGGCGGATGACCTGTTTATCGGCCAGGGTTTCGTGGGCGCTGACGGGACGGGAACGGGCGTAACGGGCCATCATCTCGATCGCGCGTTCACCCATGCCGAGCCAGCGCATACAGTGATGGATGCGACCCGGTCCCAAACGCTGCTGGGCCAATTGGAAACCGCTGCCCGCGACCCCAATTCGATTGCTGACCGGGACCCGACACTCGCTAAAACGGGTTTCGGCATGGCTGAAATAACCCGAACCCACATCGCCCATGATCGACACATTACGCACCAGCTCAAAGCCCGGCGTATCGAGGGGGACCAGGATCTGACTGAAGGCTTTGTGGTCCGGCACCGATTCCGGCTCGGTTCGCGCCATAACAATCGCAAAGCTGGCACCATCGGCGCTGGATGTAAACCACTTATGCGCATTAATGACGTAATCTGAACCTTCCTGACGGGCACGCGCCTGAAGTAAGGTGGGATTTGAGCCGGCATTTTCCGGTTCGGTCATAGCGAAACAGCTGCGCACCTGACCAGCAATCAGCGGTTTCAAAAACCGTTCCTGCTGCTCAGGACTGCCAAAACCCAACAACAGCTCCATATTGCCAATATCCGGCGCCTGGCAGTTGACCGCGTAATGACCAAAGGGACTGCGACCCAGCTGTTCGCTGAGTAGGGCGAATTCGGGCAGGGCCAAGCCCATCCCGCCCCATTCTTTGGGCAGGGCGGGCGCCCAAAAGCCGTCGGCTCGGTTTTGCTGGCGGATGCGTTGCAGTTCCGACTCGACCGATTCGGGTCCTTTCAACAAAAAATCCGACTCCAATGGTTCGAGTAGGGTCAACAAGGCGGTACAACGCCGATTCAAATCGTCAGATTGTGGCAACATGGGATACTCCTGTCCCATGCTAACAAAAAAATGAACCCCCACTCAATCCTCCCCGGCTCCGATGTCTGATACAGAAAATAAAGAAAACTAAAAGGTGTTGGATTTTGCATATTGCGGTAAAATCGAATTCTCCCCAAATTAATTCTCAATCAAAAAGGAAACTGCATGCAATTCCTCTTGTTTTTGTGCCTGTGGCAAGGCTCGTCCTCCTTGGAAATTCGCCTGAACACGGCGCCCGATCCGCAACCGCTCACGTTTATGTTCCTTAGCTCATCCGATTTCTCTGGCGAAGTCAAACGCCTTCCTTTTGAAACGCTTTCCGAATCCCGTTTCAAAGTCCAGATCCCCGAAAATTCCATTCTGCTAAAAGTTCGGATTGCATTGGCGGGGTATTCATCAGTCAATTTCGCCATCACGGACTGGTCATTTGGCGAGAACATTCTGGAAGTAAAACCGATTCGGGGCTTTATTGACGAAAAGGGTCCTCAAGTAGAAATAGAAGGCTCCTTGCACCCCATGAAATGGGTCGATGGCCTTTGGCAATTGGAATGGCCAACGGCGGAAACTGAACTGACCTACATGCTTAAAGACCAGCAAAATAAAGCCATAAGCCTGCTTTTATCAGAGGCAGAAGATTTCTGGAAAATTTATAGAAGGACACAGCCGGCCGAAGAGGGTAAGGTAATCATTCAATTCGATCCTAAAACATATCCCTTTTCCGACACGCCAGCAAAACCGCAGTTTAAAGATATCAAAGGCCTGTCTTACTTTGTTTTGGACAAGCAGGTCATGGAAGAATTTGAGACTATTGAGCGTGTACTCGTGCGGCCAACACCAACCTGGACAGACGAGGAAATTGCCCAGGTACAAGTCCAATACCAAAAGTTTCAGGGCCAACTGGAGGCCATCCCCAACCTGGCTAACCGAGTAAAGCTGGCATCAAAGCTAAACCACTTTCTCCCAGTTCCGTTACGAACCAAAATTTATCCAACGTGTTTTCTGAAAGAGGACTTATTGGCATTCGGCCAGGTTGATGAATTGGCTGTTTTTAAGGATATGTTTCTTTTTCTGGCTTATTGTCGGGCAAAGGGTGACTGCGATTTAGAGGCCCAAAAAGGCCAACCAGAATGGGCGCTGCAATTCTATTTGCAGCATGCAGCAATGCTGGATGAAGAGGAATCAGGTCAGATTGCCTTTATGCTGTATGGTCTTTTCACCATGTGGAACCGAAAGGATTTGGCAGCCCAGTGCTATAACTACATGCAGAAAACCTACCCAAACTCTTTGGCATTCAAAGACCTTCAGGAAATGGCAGACAATCGCCAAGCCATAGGCAAAGAACTGGTTTTAGGCGAATTGACCGATCGCAGTGGAAAAACCGTCAATTTGAGTCATTGGCAGGGAAAATACCTGGTACTGGAGATTTGGGCTTCCTGGTGTTCGGGTTGCGTGGAGCGGCAATACCTGTATGAAGGTTTTCAAAATCAGCTTGATGCCAATTGGGGTGTTTTTGAGCAGGTGTGCTTGGACATGAATGCGTCGGAAATGGACGCCTATCTGAAAAAGTACAAGTTAACGGGCAATCAATGGGCCAATGCGCTTTCCGATCGGGAAACCTTTGAAAAAAATTTATTTCAAGGGGTGCCAGCCCTTGTGATCTTGGATCCCCAAGGCAAGATCCAGCACATGTCCAGTTGCTTGAGCCCTGACCAAATCCTGGAAACCCTCAAAGTAAAGTTTGGCGACGCCGCTCTGGTCAAGAATCTGTGATTGGGTTTCTATTCCTGATCCTGGGCCAGGCCAGCCCTCGTTCATTTGTGCTGGAGAACGATGGTGCCTTACTCCATTATGAGAAAGGAAACCATCTGAAATGGCAGGCCGGATCGGGGCTCTTGATCATGAGTCGCCACCAGGTATGGCACTTTGATGGCCAGGGCCATTTGCTGAATCGATTTGGTCGGGCCGGTCAGGGACCGGGCGAGTTTTCCTACATCATGTGTGGCATCTATCGGGAAGATGGCTACTGGATTGTTGATGGCATTCGCTTTACCCTGAGCCATTTCAATCGCCAAGGCCAATGGCAAAAGACCTATCACCAGTATTATTCCGATCTGTTTGTGGGCGCGGACCAGAAGGTGTGGGCCCAGATCGGTGGTGGATTCCGGCAATTGATGAAAGAACGCAAAAAAATCCTGGTGAACCTGAAATTAGGCCCCAATGGCGCCAAGCCACAAGGCGCTATTTTTCATATGCTGCCGCAACGGGTCCCCGAACTTTCCTACGAATACACGGAACCCTTGTGGGCCGAAGATGCCACATCCCTCTACATCGGCTGTGCGGTCGATCCCACGATCTGGGTCTACAGCAAACAGACCCAGGCGAAGGCAACTGAATTGGCCTTGTATTTACCTGGTTTTATTGCCGACCCGCCCAACAAGTTACCGGCCCTGGGACCCGGTGACGTGAAAAAACTATGGCAGTGGGAAGACCAGTTCTCCCAAGTCACGGCCCTGGCCAGATTGCCCTCAGGTTTTGCAATTCAGTACACGTGTCCAGGCGATACCCCGATTGGCCTGGACGGCAAAAAACGCCAATTCGTTCTGGCCCTATTTAAGGAAGATGGTCAGCTGATCGGTTACGGGCCAATCGAAGCTTTGTTGTTAGGGACAAGCCAGGTGGATTTGGTATTGCTCAAGGATTGGGATGAGTCGATTTCGGATCGACCCCGTTATGAACTGCAGTACCAGAGCCAAGTCTCGTTGTTGCAGCACTGGCAGGCTTGGAAATAGGCTGGGAGGGACAGGTTCCCAGCCCGGTTCCGCGCATCCGTCCAACATTCGGATGTGGGTGCGCCGAATGGCACCCAAGGACCCAACAGTCCTGCATCTTAATAAGCGAAAAAGAGCCAAAAATTGCGACATGCCAAAAAGATTTGTGCCAAAACAGGGTCGTGGAACAGTTTTTGAGCGTTTCCCCTTCGACATTCGATATTCCGTGTTCGACATTCGACATTCATGTCCCGTCCTGGCATAGGTTGATAGTTGTCAAATCGAAAGAGGAGGGCGAGGATGAAAAGGGAAGTGATTCGGTACAGTGAACTTCAACATGAGAATCTAAATAATTGATTTTATTAAAATTACCAATATCGGCCTGAAAGGCCGAAACGTAGGCAGCCCAGGTCAAGAACCGGAGCTTGCGCAGGTTCGCAGGCCTGGCTTCCAATCAAATTAAACTCGGGAGCGTCCTGAAAGGGCGCAACTTCCCGTCCCCAACTGGGCGAGTTGCGCCGCTTTCAGGGCGCCCCGGAATTTTTTTTTGGACTTAACCCTGGCCTGCGGTTGGCTCGCAAGACTCGCGAACCTTGGCCAGGCCGTCCTTTGAACGCTCAATATCCAATATCCAACGCTCAATTATCAAGTTGGAAATTGAGCATTGTGTGTTGAGCGTTGAGCGTTGCAGGTTTTCCAGGCCAACGGCCTGAGCGAGATTAGCGAAGGGTGGAGCGTTATCGATGAGGAACGAATTGATGGCGCGTAACCCTGGTAACCAGGCCAGCCTTTCCGGGAAGCGCTGAAGGCGCGCGACAGAACCCACGGAACCAATGAACCGTTCACCTCCCGCCAATCAGCGTTCTATCGCCCGCTGGGCTCTTCTTCATTCTGGCGCCATCTACCCACCCCTCCTGCCGTCGGGGTGGGCTCACGGGCCAATCGGCCGCTGGCCTCCAAAACCCTCGGACCAACAGCCACGACACTTCAATGCGCTTCACCACCGCTCCCCGTTGAGCGTTTTGCGTTGGGTGTTGAGCGTTTCCCCTTCGACATTCGACATTCCGTGTTCGATATTCGTGATTCAAATTCCGGGCTGGAATCGCGAATTTCCAACGCCGAATTTCGAATCTCGATCGGTTTGCAAATAGCCAATTGCCCTCTGGGATCGGTCGACCGTCCTTTGAACGCTCAATATCCAATAGCCACCGCTCAATTATCAAGTTGGGAATTGACCCCCTCGACTGCCATTAATGTTCATGGGCTGGGTTGAAATGGATCCAATGGTCAACACGCTGGATACAGCCATTTTCAAGTTCCACATCCACCCATGCATTTACCGGACGCGAGAACCTAAACGCGTTTTGACGGCCCGTGCTTCCATCAAACCAGTGGTAGGCACTTGCCTCCGGCGCCTCCAGAACGATGTATTGATTAGGGTGAACGCGACTGGGGCCATTTATTTTGAGGTCAGGCCCCATTTTCAGCTTTATTTGAATTTCGGATGATCCACACGGTGGGCCATCCACATGCCAGGTCAAATAATAGACATGATCGGGCAAACCAGAAAAAACAGCATTAGGGTCGTAGGGGTTGGAGAGTGAGCCACCATCACTATTTATGGTCCAAAACCCGACCTGATCCTCCTTTAGTATCCCGTCCAAAACCACCTCTCGGCCACATACGGTGCGGTCCCGCTCCGGTGACTCAAGCAGGGGTTGTGTGTTTAGAACATATCTAATTTCTCCTTCGTTGCAGAAATCAGGAACTCCACGCCAAAGCAGTTCAACGGGCCCGTCTTGAAAAGGATCAAAATACACAGTAGGTTCGGAAGAAAAATCAAAGGAAACGCGTGCCAGGCCCCTAATAACTTCCCATTTGGCAAACCCTGAGGATGGAGTTGGTACATTGAATTTGATAAACGTGTCGCACACATTGAGCTCGTTAAATTCTGTTGGCAATACAACAGGTTCTCTAAAGCGAACAGTCAATAGCTCTTCCTCTGCCAACCCATTTTTGCCTTCAGAGCGCCAAACTAAAGCATAGGATTCATTGGCTGAGCCCTCGAAAACGGTTTGCGGATTGTTGGGTTCTTGCAAATGTCCATTCCGACCTTGAATGATTTGCCATTGGCCATGGGGCACATGGGTCGACAAGGTGACTTGATTCCCGCAAACTTCAAGGGGTCTGGCCTTCATTCCGCTGTTCGGTTGTTGGAAAAGTGTAAAACCCTTGTCCGGCAAGTTACAGACAAGGTATAAGCTCGTTTCAGTTGCTAAAAGTCTCTGGGGATATGAGCCGACAGGACCTGGAACAATGTCTTCGACCAATTCGATTTGATGAGATTCACGATGGACCCGGAACAATTCTTGACCAACAGGCAAGGTTTCGCCGGAAAAATAAGTCCAAATTCCAAAATTGCCCAGGAAATGGAGGTTTTCAATAGCCGAATGAATGGGGGTGGCACCTTCGTGAGATATTGAGTACAAAACCGTGTTTCCGGAATCGTCTAAGGCGATAGCAAACCCATCCTCAGAATACGGGGAGAATGCATATTCGACAAAACGCCCTTCAATTCCAACCAACGCCTCAAAATCCTGGCGACCGTCTTTCAAAATCCAGTGTTTATTGGTCCCTGAGGTATTAAAGAGCAAGTAACCGTCCAGAATTCGAATAAGATTTCCGTTTTTATCTGCGCTTGGCCAGTTGGCTAATGGTCTCCACATTTCGGGTGTGTTACTTGGAAACAGATTAAGTTCCAGCCGTTCCTCATCAAAATTCTCCATAACAGTGGCGAGCCCCTGATCGGAAACAGCAAATGCCCCAGGTGTATATAGTCTAAAAGTCCATGGATCTGAGAAATCTGGTCGTAAAAGGGTTAAATCTTGATTGCCATCATTGAAAAGCCATGCGAAATCGCCAGAATCTCCCAAATGGCGTATGGAACTGGAGCACGGCTCACATCGATCGAATTCGTCAGCGCAGGAGTTCAAATTAAAGTAATGGATGGAATTGGAAGGTGCGCCTCCAATAAACCCGAGCTCGCGCCCATCGCACTTCCAGTTGCCGGAAAAATACAAAATATGGTTGTTCTGAAAAAAATCCCTTGGCTGAACAGGAAAATCAGTCGGCGCCTCTTTTTCATAAGCCACACCTTCCTTTATTTGCCAGAGAGAGGAAATACTCTCGTTCTCAACACCCACAAACAATGACCCATCCAGTCCATACAAGGCAGTAGGGAATGAACTTTCAGCGCCGGGTACAAGATCAAAAGGTACCGGTTCATCCTCAATAATTTCGGCCAATTCAAGACCCAATTTTGGGCTTCCCATCGTGACCCAGAGATTTCCATCAACCTCACACCACTGACCCAAAGAGTTTTCAGTTCCCGGTGAGAGATCTCCCCAACGTTTTATTTCTTCAGCGGAAACATTAACCGGTTCCTTGCCCCAATCCTCCGACATTGCCGCGAAGGCGAAACCCTGATCATCTGCAACCCATTTAGGCAATTGTCTTTCAGGAAGCAAAGGAACATTTGAATCCAAAATATGCGTACCATTGGGTGTCCCATCTGAAACCATCAACCGATAGGGACCGCGGCTATCGCCTTGAAAGTAATAGGCTTTATCCTCATAAACTCCGACAAAATCGATGACCAGAGGGCGCTTAGCATGAAGAGTATCCGCCAGTTTATGGGTACCTTTCGCAGTCCCATCGGTGCTCCAGAAATTCAAGTTACTGGTCTCAAAATAAGGAACCATGGCAAACCAGATTCGTTTCGAACTAGCACCCAAAAAACGAAATTGATGGTTTTGGCTTGAGGCAAGCGTCATTCCGCTGGCTTGGTGTTTTTGGTAGGCTGAAAGATGGTTGGCGGCTCCTTTTTTTTCCCATAACAAACTAAAAGGTAATTCATTTTCCAGTCCCCACACGTCCTCAATTGTTTCCTGGCCCCAAACCGGATCAATTCGCCCCGATTCAATCCACGACTGAGTGCCCAACGCGGTCCCATCCGTATAGCCAATCCGCTGCCCGGTCCGGAAATATTGAAATCGACTTGTGCCACTAGGCAGGAGAAATACCCTTTGATCGTAAATCCTTTCCCAAACACCCAGCTTTCCCGCGAAAAGACCCTCCCTACAGGCAACATACGTCATACCGCCATGAACCTTAATGTCAATGACCTCACCCGGTGCTTCCAATTGGGTAGTTTCCAAGTCCTTTATCAGCCATAAACGGCCAAGAGTCAGCACCCAAACTTCTTCCTCAGCAGCATAAACAGAAACGTTCTCGGCATTGACCTTCAAGCCCAATTCATGCGTCTGTTTATCAAATACAAAAAGAAAAAAGTCATAAGGATCCTTTTTGGCCCAACCAAACAATGTGACCGTTTTTTCGGTTGCAAGGACCCCGATCCTTCCAGTTTGAATCGGAAAATTGGCTTTGATCATTTGTGTTTCTCTGCTTACTCGATTCAGTAAAACCAGATCATTGTCCTTAACCATTAGCACGCTTTCGCCCCAAGCATGGACCCACTTGGAATTGCAGAATTGGCCGAGACGTGCCGGTAATTCCAGGTTTTTGGGTAAGAAAAAATAATTGTCTTCAGAGTCCATAAAAAAGAAGCCCTCATTTTGGGACAAAACGGGTTGCCATGAACTCGATTTTGGACGGGTGTCCAAATCCAAGATCGGCCTAAATCCCTGGAACACAAAAATCATTAAAAGCAACATTTTCCACCATTAAAAAGTTTTCTCTGTCTAAACCTTCTCAATGACTTAGGCAAACAACTTGCCAATCAAAATACAAGCCTTCGGAATGACGAAAGCGTATTATTTCCAATGGTTTTTCTGAAGGCTCTGGGACGGTCCGTCCGTCCTGTTCCTGTAGCCGGAAACAGAGAAATCAGGCAGGCCGACCCAAATGAATGCTGCTTTTGACGATTGAGCGCTGAGCATTAAGTGTTTCGCCTTCGGCATTCACGATTCAAATTCCGGACAGGAATCTCGAGTTCCCATGCCGAATTTCGAATATCGAATTTTTACGAATAAAAAATGGCCATCTGGCCTCGATCGACTGTTCATTGAACGCTCAAATCCAATATCCAATATCCAACGCTCGATCATCAAGTCGGAAATTGAGCGTTGCGTGTTGGGTGTTGCGTGTTTTCCAGGCCAACGGCCTGAGACAGATTAGCGAAGGGTGGAGCGTTATCGATGAGGCACGAATCGATGGCGCGTAACCCTGGTAACCCACGTCCAGCCTTTCCGGGAAGCGCTGAAGGCGCGCAACAGAACCCACGGAACCAATGTTCGTTCCTCTCGCCAATCAGCGTTCAATCGCCCGCTGGGCTCTTCCACATTCTGGCGCCATCTGCCCACCCCTCCTCACGTCGGGGTGGGCTCACGGGTCAATCGGCCGCTGGCCTCCCGAACCCTCGGACCAACAGCCAGGATACTTCAATGCGCTTCACCCCCGCTTCCCGTTGAGCGTTTCCGCTCCGCCCGGAATTGCGCGTTGGGTGTTGCGTGTTTTCCAGACCAACGGCTGAGCGAGATTAGCGAAGGGTGGAGTGGACAAAACGAAGGGCCAGACGGTTCCTCGGCTCCGAAAGAGGTGGGTTTCCGCCTATCGGAAATATCTGATGGCGCGCTTACAGCGCTTCCCGAGGGTATTAACGCTCTAACCTGGGGCGACATTTTGTCCGATTCGTTCCTCATCGGTCAAAATTCTGCCCCAGGCTGGAGGATTTCAGGCCTTCAGCCTGGCTTGAATCAAACACCCTATTCCACGGTATTTATCTGAAACCCATGGTTTCTATTTGTGTCCTCTTTCGAATTGACAACAGTCAACTCATCTTGGGACGGGACGCCTTCCTTTCTGAGAAACGCTTTTGGTCAAGACCTTCACTTATTGGGACAGGTGAGGGGATAAACCAGGCCTTGGTTAACCAGGGGAACCAAAGCGAGCAGGGAGGGGTTTGGCCAATTGGGCAGTGCTGCTAAATATTCAGTGTCGCTGCCCTGCTCTGCGTACAAAACGGTCACACCTGCCAGTTCCAGTTGTTGAATCACACTGCAGGCCTCCGGTCCGAGCCGATTGTTGCGCACATCTAAACTGACGAGGTTAGGCAGGGCGATCAGGTCATCGATGCCCATCAATTGGTTCCCGCGCAAATCCAAATTGACCAAGTCCTGGAAGGCCGACAAACCACGAATATCCCTCAACCCCTGGTTGGCCAGGTCCAGCATTTGAACGCCTTGCGTTTCGGAAAGTGAGACGTAACCATTATTATCCAGATCATATGAGCCAACTAAAATCGCCAGCAGATTGGGATCAAAAAGGGCGAATGCCTGGGAACAATCGATGTTGGGACCGCTGGTGGGCAGGTATTCGAATTGCGTTAAGTTCATCGACTCAATGGCCAGAATATAGGGACAATCGTTATTTTCCAGCCAATTGAAGTGCATTTTGAGGCTTTGTAAATTGGCTTGAGCCTCAATAAACAAGGGGTTCGGGAGCTCTTGAATCCCGTTCGCATGTAAATCCAGGTTGGTTAAATTGCCGAAATCTGTGGGATCCGTGGGTTCGAAAGCGGGAAATCGGCAAAGTCCCAAACCCGCATCCTCAAGCGCGTGCATTTGGCCCCAGGATTTGGGAATCTTTCCCGTGAAGTTATTGGTGTGTAACCACAGGACTTTTAGGTGGGTCAAATTTGAAAAAGTTTCGGGCAGGTCAAAATCCAGGCCACAGCCAACCAGTCTTAGCTCCTCCAAATTGACTAATTGACCCAAAAAATCCGGTAAAATCCCATCGGTTTGCCAATACGACAAATTCATGCGAACTAAATTGGTTAATAAACCGAGCTCGGCTGGAAACGGCCCACTGAGATTGTTCCCATACAGATTAAGCTCGACCAAGGCGGGCAGATCGCCCAGCGCTGACATGTCTGATCCGGTCAGATTATTAAAAACCAGGTTCAGTGCGGTGACGTGGCCATCGGTCACCGTAACACCATACCAGGTCCCTTCACTACCCGTTGGTCCGCCCCAATTGGCTTGTTGCGTCCAATTCAACCCGTTGGTCGCCTGATAAATTTCCAACAGCGCATTTCTCTCAGAGAACGGAATTTGCCCAAAAACAAATACAGAAAAAGCATAAAAAATAATGAACCTCATCAATTCCTCCAAAAATTCACATCACTGCATAGGCAAACCCCTTGCCATGCTCAGTGAACAGGTCCGCTAACCGCCAAAACCAAGGGAAAATTGGGTTTTTTCCGAATAAGAGGTCGGCCGATTCCAGTCCTGTTTCTGTAGCAGGAAACAGAGAATTGTGACCATCTGGTATCGGTCGACGGGACATGAACGCTCAATATCCAATATCCAACGCTCAATCATCAAGTTGAGAATTGAGCATTGCGTGTTGAGCGTTGAGCGTTGAGTGTTGAGCGTTGAGTGTTGCGCGTTTCCCCTTCGATATTCGATATTCCGTGTTCGACATTCGACCTTCATGTCCCGTCCTGGGATAGGTTGACATTTGTCAAATCGAAAGTGGGGGGCGAGGATGAAAAGGGAAGTGATTCGGTACAGTGAACTTCAACATGAGAATCTAAATAATTGATTTTATTAAAATTACCAATATCGGCCTGAAAGGCCGAAACGTAGGCAGCCCAGGTCAAGAACCGGAGCTTGCGCAGGTTCGCAGGCCTGGGTTCCAATCAAATTAAACTCGGGAGCGTCCTGAAAGGGCGCAACTTCCCGTCCCCAACTGGGCGAGTTGCGCCGCTTTCAGGGCGCCCCGGAATTTTTTTTTGGACTTAACCCTGGCCTGCGGTTGGCTCGCAAGACTCGCGAACCTTGGCCAGGCCGTCCTTTGAACGCTCAATATCCAATATCCAACGCTCAATCATCAAGTTGGAAATTGAGCATTGTGTGTTGAGCGTTGAGCGTTGCAGGTTTTCCAGGCCAACGGCCTGAGCGAGATTAGCGAAGGGTGGAGCGTTATCGATGAGGAACGAATTGATGGCGCGTAACCCTGGTAACCAGGCCAGCCTTTCCGGGAAGCGCTGAAGGCGCGCGACAGAACCCACGGAACCAATGAACCGTTCACCTCCCGCCAATCAGCGTTCTATCGCCCGCTGGGCTCTTCTTCATTCTGGCGCCATCTACCCACCCCTCCTGCCGTCGGGGTGGGCTCACGGGTCAATCGGCCGCTGGCCTCCAAAACCAAAACCCTCGGACCAACAGCCACGAGAATTCAATGCCCTTCGCACCCGCTTCCCGTTGAGCGTTGCGTGTTGGGTGTTTAGCGTTTCCCCTTCGAGATTCGACATTCAATTTCGGGACAAGAATATCGATTTTCCAACGCCCAATGTCGAATCTCGAAGGTTTGCAAATAACCAATTCCCGCTGGTATTGGTCGACCGTCCTTTGAACGCTCAATATCCAATATCCAACCCTCAATCATCAAGTTGGAAATTGAGCGTTAAGCGTTGAGCATTAGCGTTTAAGGCTGACTTCGCTGCCGACCAGGAGCGCTTGTTCGTTGGAACCGCGTAAGCCCAAGACCTGGAAGGTTTTGGTCAGGTCATCGGTTTCCACGGTGTAGTAGGTATCGTTCTGGAAGGTGAAGAAGTCGCTAGCCACGGCCAATAATTTTTCGCCCGGCGCGATGGCACCCAACTGGTGGCGTGCTAGCTCCTGACCATCTGAGGTACGACGATAAACCACGTAGACGTCGGGTGCCAGGTCCGAACTCAGGTTCGTGATGGCCATGCCGTCCCAATAGTTGGCACTTTTGCGACCGTCAATGGCGAATGCCGAGCCCACCGCCAAGCCCGCATCGAAATCAACCTCGTTCAAGGTTGCCGGAAAGGCTTGTGCTGATGAGATGTTTTGATAGGTGATCGAGGTGTTGACCAAGTGGCGATTGGCATTTTCGCGCAGGCCCAAATAAGCGACCTGATCCACCAAGCCCGCACCGAACAAGCCGGATTTCCCCGCTTCCGCGTAAACATTAATCGTGGCCAGCGAGCCGATGACTGTAACGGATTTGCGCGTGCCTTCGACATAATTACCGTCGACATCAAATCCACAGACCCAAATCACGGCTGGTAGATCGGGGAAACGGTTGGTGAAACTCAAGGTCCCGCGAAAGCCGCCGCCTAACTTGGGGATATGGAGGAGGAAACGGTCCACATCCTGGAAATTGGTCGAGATCGCGGTCGCACTGCTGGCACTGGTCGGTGAGCTGATAATGACACTACCCGATGCGGGTCCATCTTTTTGCACCCCGTTGCCAACCTGAAAACGAGACAGGTAGACCTGATAAGGCTGGGTGGGCGGAAAGGTTGGGATCGTTACCACTTGGGGATAACTGGAATAAACCAAATCCTCCTGATGGACCAGATCGCAACCCACATAAAACTGTAATCGATAGGCCAAATCGTTGCGATTCTGCATATCCCAACCATCGGAATTGGGGTCGGGCAGGAATAGTTCGATGCGCCCTTGTTCATTCAGTACCACGTTGGATTTGCCCAAGAAAATGGGCGTGCTTGGCGCTTCCACATTGGGTTGCGTCCCGCCACTGGTTCGAACCGTAATACAGCTTCGTGTACTGGTGTAATACTCCATGCACCGGGAATAGGCACAGACCTGGTACTCCGTATCGGGCTGCAAATCCATAAACGTAGCATGCCCATTTTGGAAACCAACGGTCGTCACATAATTGCCATTGAGCAGAAGCTCGGCAAAGGAAGGTTGGGAGTAGGAAGCCGAAACGTTTAGGGATGTTTCCGTCGCATCCTCAAGGGTAACCGCCGTCGGGGGGTTACAGGCCTGACCCCAAATCGATTGAAAAGCCAAAAAAGAAAACAATAAAGCGATCGGTTTCATTATTTCACCTTCCCAATTTTGGAGCTGGTCATCAGGGGCGGCGCCGCTTGGGTCGTTCCTCTCAATCCGAGAACCTGGAAGCGCACGCCATTGGTTGCCTGAATTTGATAATAGGTATTGGCGACAAAGGGAAAGAGTGAGGAAAGCACAACAAGGTTTTTGTCGCCAGGCGAGACGGAACTCAAGGTCTCTGCTTTAACCAGCGATTTGTCGCTGATGCGGCGTTGCTCCACTTTGAGTTGGACCGAATCCTGACCGGTCAGGTTTAAAAGCGCTACCCCGTCCCAGAACGAATCGTTTTGTCGCGCCTCCATAATGAAATCCTGGCCGACGGCAGTACCATCGGTCAGGGCAGCCTCCGGAACGGTGGCCGTCAAGGCATTATCTTGAACGGACGAATAGATAAGCGAGGCCTTTAAATAATTCTGGTTATTCGGTTCAAAGAGGCCGATATGAGAGATCTGATCGGTAAACCCGGATTCAAACACCGAGTTGGCAGACCCATCCGGGTAGATCGGCACTTCGACCAAGTTGCCGACAACCGACAAGTTACGAACACTGCCTTTGATGTAGTTCCCGGACGCATCAAAACCGGCGATGGAAATGACCACCGGCAAATCGGGGAAACGATTGTTCAGCACCAATCGACCTTTGAATCCGCCGCTCACTTTGGGCACATGTAAGAGCCAGCGCTGAACTTCGCGGTAATCCGTTGAAATCACCGGTGTATTTCCCGTCAAGGCCGGACCCGAAATGACTTTAACCGATCCAAAAGCCTGGCGTTTACTGAAATCAAAGATTAGAACCCGGCTGACTTCAATCGTATAAGGTCCTTCGGGGACGCCGACCGGAAACTTAAACACCTTGGGATACGTGGCAGGGGTCGCAGTTGCGGTGGAGAGCACCATACAGTCCTGGACAAGGTTAAAGACATAGCCCATCTTGACCGTTTGGCCTTTGACAAAACCATCGGCATTGGGGTTGGGGCACCACACATTGATTTTGCCCTGATCGTCGATCCACACATCGCGGTCGGTAATAAAGCTGGGTGCGGGGATCTCGCCGATGCTGGGTATGCCATGCACCTCAAAAAACAAACGGGCTGGTTCTTGAAAGCGTTCGGCGGAAGGGAACCAAGAGCCGGGTCCAACGCCGCCACCTTCGCTGATATGGTAATCGCCGCCGTAGGTTACGCCGGGCGCACCGCGCCAGCCATAGGATTCCGGCAGGTTGACGTTGCCATCAAAGCGTTCGTAGACAGCCAGCCAATAAGTACCGCTTTCCAAGTCCAGATCGGCCGGTAAAACGATTGAGTCATCCTCTTGTAAGGCCACATCGGCATAGGTTTCAGCAAAAAGGATTGTGCCGGGTGCACCATTGTTATCGGCCATCAGCAGCAGGGCGATGTTTTGTAGGGGCAATTCGCGGTTCATTGGGAAATCACCGTAAATGACCCAGCGGGTCACCGTCGCATCGAATGGGATGGCAAAATCATCGGCCACGATATGGTAGGAGAAACCACCGGCATCATAGGTCGGTTCATCCCATTGGGGATCGCCAATCTGTTCAAAGAGCGGAACTTCCTGGGCCCAAAAAAAAGGGCCCAACAAGAGGAGCGGAAGAAAGCGCACAAGGACCTCCAAAAAAAATCAAAGGGAATCTCTCCACAACAATATAGGCCGAGCCCCTGCGATTCAAGGCAAGCCAACCAAAAGGTGAGCCATCTCGCATGACAGTTTAAGCGAAACGGAGAACCCCATTCAGCATGGAGTGGCGCTAAAGATCTTTTTTCCCAGAAAAATGAAAAAGCGCCCAAAAACGGGCGCTTTTCCGATGGGAAACAGCTTTTGAGTTAGGTCGATTTAGACGTTGCGCAAAGCATCGACGATGTTGAGTCGAGAGGCCCGAACCGCTGGTAGGAACCCGCCCGCAAAACCCATCACCACCGAGAAGCCGATCGCCACGACGATGGTTCCCGGCTGCAAGGTAAATCCAAAATCCAGTTCGGAAAAGGTGGTGAAGTTGGTGGTCGAGAAGCGCAACGAGCTCAGGAAACTCGCAAGCAGCACCCCGAGCACAGCACCACCAACCGAAATTGCCAAAGCCTCGAACAGGAAGGTGAACAGGATACGGAACTTACTAAATCCGAGGGCACGCAGGGTCCCAATCTCGCGGGTTCTCTGCGAAACAGTGCCATACATCGTAATGACAGCACCCACCACGGCACCAATCCCAAAAATAAAGGTCACGGCAAAGCCAAGGATCTTGATGAATTGGGCCAGACCCGCGCTCTGAGCCGCATAAAACTCGCGTTCGCGGTGCACGTCCACTTGCAAACGATTGTCACTCTCCAGATCCGCCTTTAAGGTTTCAAATTGGCTGGGGTCAGAGAGTTTTACCGTCATGGAGGAATAAGCCTCGCGCCGGAACGATTGCATCATCATCTCGGCATCGCCCCAGATTTCCGACTGGAACCCAGCGCCCTTGGCATCGAATACACCTACGATCTGCCAAATCGCGCCACTGAACTCGAGTTGCCCACCGACATCACAGTTACGGAAATTCTTTTGAATGGAAGTTCCCACGATGATCTCGTTGGTGCCTTGTTGGAACATGCGGCCTTCGGTAATAGTCAGGGATCCGCGGATGGGCATGGAGAACGGGGATACACCGCGGATCGTGGCATTGGAAGTCTGACCATCACCGCGTTTGGGCAGGTTGATCAGAACCATGATTTCGGGAGCCGCCTTGGCTTTGCCCTCCGTATCGGTTGCAATCGCCGCGTGAGTCGATATGATTTGGGCTGAATTGCGGGTGATGACACTGATTGTCTCGTAGTTGGCGCCTTTCCGCACAATCAGTGCGTTGTCCGCTTCACCCGTATCAGCTAAGGTTTTGTTGATCCCATCGGCCAACATGAGCACTGCAACCAAAACGAAAATGACCAGTGCGATCCCCATCAAGGTGGCAAATGTCGTTCTTCGACGAACCCAGATATTGCGAAAACTATATAGAAGCGTTAATCCCATGGTTCACCTACCCAATCTCACGGAGTGCATCCACAATCGGCGTCCGAATGGCGCTAACCGTGGGAGGCAAGGCCGCCACAATGCCTACCGCGAGGGTAGTAATGCCGGCAAAAATCAACGTTGTCGGTTCAATGGCAAAGACAGGGAAGAACGAACCCAGCGCCTTGCCCATGACGGTGATGAGCCCGAGTCCGATCAAATAACCGATCAAACCACCCAACACGGAAATCACAAACGATTCCCCCAGGATGAGACGAAAGATATAGCTCTTCTGAAAACCAAGGGTTTTAAGCACACCGTACTCGGACATGCGTTCGCGGGCCGACATGTTCATGGTATTGACCAGAACCAAAAGCACGATGGCGATGATGACAAAAGATATCACTTGCAGCGCTTGAATAATTGAACCGGACATGGAGACAAAACCCAGTTGGAATGCGGACTCCGTCTCGGTCAACGTTTCCGCACTGCTGTTATCAAACAACGCATCGACGGCTTCACAGGTCTGAGAAGCTGAGTTGGCGTCGGCCAGGCTCATGATGTAGAAGCCCACATTGCCTGCCCGACTTGGCGCGGTTTCAGCAATCTTTTCATCAAACATTTTCCAGTTGAAGAACATGGTGGAGGTGTCGGTATTCGGGCGGGCGCCATCGTAGATCCCGCGAATCACAAAGTCCCAATCACCGGGGAAAATGGTTCCGATCAGACGAATTTCCTGGCCTACTTCCCATTTAAACCGTTCAGCCAATTTCCGACCAACCACGCACGCATTGCGCTCGGCCTTCAAGGTATCAAGCACACCGGGCTCAAGCAGATACTCCGGGTAAACATCAAAGTAGGTATCGGGATCTACCGCGAATTGGGCAAAAAAATTCTTTTCGTCGATGTAGGTACCCCCAAACCAATTCCCATACGTCACTTCTGTTACGTTGGGAACCGTCTTAATTTTTTGCTCATAGGCCAAAGGTAATGAAAAGGTGAGGCTGATTTTGTTGCGGGTGACGACTCGGTTGGCGCTAGAAGCTTCCACTCCGGCATACCACCCGGTAATCACCGTTTTGAGGAAGATGTAGGCCGAAATGGCAATACCAACCCCAATGATAGTCAGGACGGTGCGCAAAGGATGGCGCCACCCGTTTTTAAACATCATTTTTCCAAGCATTTATGCACCCCCTACTCCAATCGACCTTTGTCGAGGTGGCGTTGGACCGTGGCGCGATCGGCCGCCATCGGATCGTGGGTCACCATGATGATCGTTTTGCCCATCTCGCTGTTGAGCCGGCCCAGAAGGGTCATGATCTCTTCAGCCGAGGCGCGATCCAAATCACCGGTCGGTTCGTCAGCGACAATGATTTTGGGGTCGGTGGCAATAGCGCGTGCAATCGCCACCCGTTGCTGCTGACCGCCGGAGAGCTGGTTGGGGTAATGGTCCATGCGATCATCCAAACCAACCAAATTCAATACATTGCGCACTTGTTGATTACGACGCTCCTTACTCATGCCCGTCAGGTGCAAGGGCAATGCGACGTTTTCAAACGCGGTTAGAACCGGCATCAAGTTATAAAACTGGAAAATAAAACCCACGTGATCGGCTCGCCACCGCGCAAGTTGACTATCGCTTAAACCCGTCACCGGTGTGCCGGCCACTTGGATAGTGCCGCTGGTTGGGTGGTCAATCCCCGCAATTAGATTTAATAATGTAGATTTTCCAGAGCCCGAAGGGCCCATCAGGGCCAGGAACTGGCCCTCCGGAACGTTTAAGCTCAAGCCATCCAGCACGGGTACGACCAAATCACCGCGTTGGTAAGACTTGGTTACATTCATTACTTCAACAATATTGGACACGTTACTCCTCCTTATCGAGTCCGAATACGATCGCCGCTTTTTAACCCCACTTCAGGGCTAGCGACCACTTGTTGTCCGACCAATACACCGGCCCGAACCTCGACCAAATTCCCGAGGTCTTGGCCCAATTGAACCAGTCGTTTTTGTAAAGTATTGTCCTCCACCACCCATACCGCCTGGGACCCATCTTCCTGAAAAACGGCGCTTTTCGGGATCGTGACCAGCGGTTCGGAGGGTGAGGATTCAGTTTGATTGGTTTCCATAAAATAGACTTTGGCACTCATTTCGGGCAGAACCCGGTTATCGATTTCCAAAAAACGGATCTTGACCAGAATGGTGGCCTTGGCACGGTTGGCGGTAGGAACGATTTTGGCCACTTCGCCGCGGTAGCGCTTGTCGGTAAACGCATCCAAGACAATGTCACAGCCTTGACCGACCTGAACGCGCTGGATATAAGCTTCAGAAACATCCGCTTCCAGTTGCAGGCTTTGCATATCGGCCATGGTTACAACCGCGCCACGCGAATTGGCAGCCCCGGCAAAGGGCGCGACCATTTCGCCGACATCGGCATTTTTGGTCAACACCGTGCCAGAAAAGGGTGCCCGTATTTCCATATTGCTGAGATCCACTTCGGCGACCCGAATCGCCTGTTGACGCGCCTGAATCTCTGCCTCGGTCGCCTGGGCCTGGGCCTTGGCACTCTCAAAGCTGGCAAAGGCGGCATCGTACTCCGACCCAGTGGTCAATTCCTGCTCGAGCAGATTTTTTTGGCGCTGCCATTCCTTTTCAGCCCGAACAGTTTCGGCCTGCTGGGCCAGGAGTCGCGCCTGGCTAGTCTTCAGATCGGCGCGTGCCTGGTTGAGTCGGGCCACCAAATCGCGATCGTCCAATTTGGCCAGAAGTTGGCCTTCCTGGACCTGATCGCCTTCAACCACCAACAACTCCATCAATTGACCCTGACCTTTAGACGCAACGGCGGCCTGGCGTTGGGGCACAATATAACCACTAGCGGTCAAAATTGCATTGGCCTGGGACGGGAATGTTTTATTGACGCTGACGACACGTACTTCCTTAGCAGATTCAAACCATTTGCCTTTCAGGGCCAGGATGGTTATGCCCCCGACCACGACCAGAAGGATCAACCATTTGATCCAGCCCGTTTTTTTGGGGCCGGCTACCTGCGGGCTCGGGTTGCGATCAATCTTTAAACTGTTCAAATCGACTTGTTGCATCGACATCGTGTGCTTTCCTCCAATTCGTCTTGAACCAAAGTCGCCAGAAAATCTCGGCATCGGTTCACATGGGCAGAACGGTACCGAGCGAATGATAACCATAAACGGGTTGAAGACAAAAAGGTTCGCAAAGATTAACGTTTCCTGACACCAGTCTGTCAGGAGCCCTACTCATTCAAATCCTAAACCCAACCGATCCCGCTAAAAATCATTTAACCCGCAATGACAAATCGGTTTGCATCTTGTTACAATAAACGTTCTACACGACAAATGGATGGGCCGGGTCTGAAGGAGTCAGACCATGAGCACCCTCGCAGATAAATTGTTACAGGCCAGCCTGGTCAGCCCAGGTCCGCTGCGTTTGCAAAGCCAACTGTGCAAATTAAGCAAAGAAAAACCCGAATGGAGCCTGGATCAAAAGATTAATGTTCTGATGGAACGGGTTGAGACCTGTTCGCAGGCTGAGCAGAACCGCCTAAAAGAATCCGGCATCCAAGCCATAACCGTTCTGGACGAAGGGTTCCCACAGACCTTGCGCAACCTACAAGATCCGCCACTTGTCCTTTACTACTGTGGCAATCCGGCCAATTTGCATCGTCTGGGCCTGGCCGTCGTCGGCGCCCGTGCGTGTACCACCTACGGACGACAAATGGCCCGTTGGTTAGCCGGCGAGATGGCCCGATTGGGCATAAGCATTGTTTCGGGTCTGGCCCTAGGCATCGATGCCCAGGCCCATGCGGCAGCTTTGCAGGTCGGCGGCATAACCGTTGCGGTGTTGGGTTGTGGTTTGGATCGCATATATCCACGTGCCCATACGCGCTTGGCGCGGGACATCGTGCGCCAGGGCGGAACGGTGATTACTGAATTTCCGCCCGGGACACCGCCAAAACCGCATCACTTCCCGATCCGCAACCGGCTCATTGCCGGACTGAGCCGCATCACCTTAATTGTCGAAGCAAAAACCTGGTCGGGCTCGCTCACAACCGCAAGGCATGCGCTGGAACAAGGCCGTTCGGTATTTGCGGTTCCCGGTCCACTCAACCGGCCAACCGCCCAAGGTCCCCACCAATTGATTGCCGATGGTGAAGCACAAATTCTGACCGGCTTAAGAGATTTGTATCGCGAGTTGGCACCCGAACTTATGCAGGCCCAAGGCCTTCAGGAAATATTGAACCGTAAAATTCCTGATGAGCTGGCGCGAAAAATTTATGGTGTGCTTGACCCGTTCGAACCAACTCCGTTAGATTTTTTAGTGCAGGAGCTCAAAACCGATGTAGGATCCATCCTTTCGGCATTGATGAGTCTTGAATTCGACCGCCTGGCCGAATCAGTGGGAGGACCCGCCTTCTTACGCAATCCGTTGTCACCAACACAGGAGTACACCCAATGACAAAATCACTCGTAATCGTTGAGTCGCCTGCCAAAGCCAAAACGATTAACAAGTACCTCGGTAAGGATTTTAAGGTTATGGCCAGCATGGGCCACGTTCGCGACCTACCGAAAAAAAACCTGGGTGTCAGCATTGAGGACAACTTTGAGCCGCAATACATCACGCTCCCCAACAAAAAAAATGTGGTCAGTGACCTCAAAAGCGAAGCCAAAAAAGCCGATCAAGTGTTTCTGGCCCCTGACCCTGACCGCGAGGGAGAAGCCATCTGCTGGCATTTACAGGAAGCGGTCATTCCCAAAGGCAAGCCCGTCCATCGCGTTTTATTTAACGAAATCACAAAAAAAGCCGTAACTGCAGCGATTCAGAAGCCGTTGCAGGTCAATATGAACCTGGTGGATGCCCAGCAAGCGCGTCGCATTCTGGATCGTTTGGTCGGCTACCAAATCAGCCCCATCCTATGGCAAAAGGTCAAAGGCGGAATCAGTGCGGGCCGCGTCCAGTCGGTTGCCCTGCGCATGATTGTCGACCGTGAAAATGAGATTCGCGCTTTTGTCTCCGAAGAATACTGGAGTTTTTTGGCTCAACTGGAAGGCAAGCTCCCGCCCCCATTTAAGGCTCGTTTGGTCAAATGGCAGGACGAAGCCATTCGTTTGGGCAACAAAACTGCCAAACGCAGTATCGACAACGAAGAGTTGGCCCGAACCGTAGAAGCCGCGCTTAAACAGGCGACTTTCACGATTCAGGACATCAAGAAAAAAGCCAAGTCGCAGAGTGCGCCGCCGCCCTTCACGACTTCCAAACTGCAACAGGAAGCATCGCGCGTCCTTGGATTCACCGTTTCGCGCACAATGACTTTGGCTCAGAAACTTTACGAAGGCATTGAAATCGATGGGGAACCGATCGGTTTGATCACTTACATGAGGACCGACTCCACCCGGGTCAGTGAAGAGGCGCTTGCCCAAGTGCGCGAGTACATTGGCAAAAACTTCGCTGAACCGTACCTACCCGAAAAAGCGCGCTATTTTAAACAAAACAAAGGTGCCCAAGACGGTCACGAAGCGATTCGGCCCTCCCGAGTCGATTTGCGACCTGAGGATGTAGCGCCCTATCTGGACCGCAGCGAGTTGCGTCTCTACACCCTGATTTGGAAACGTTTTGTAGCCTCCCAAATGGAAGCCAAAAAAATGAACGAAACGGTTCTGGAAATCGCAGCAGACCAGGGTATTTTGGAAGCCAAAGGGTTGGTCACCACTTTTGATGGTTACAGCACCCTCTACACGGCTGACAAACCAGTTCAAGACAGCGAATCGGAGGAACCGACTGGGGAATTACCCAACCTTTCCGTGGGCGAACAGCTCCATCTCTTGGAATTAAAAACCGAACAAAACTTTACCAAACCACCGGCGCGCTACAACGAAGCCTCGCTGGTTAAGGCACTGGAAGAAAACGGGATCGGTCGACCGTCCACCTACGCCACCATCATTTCCACAATTCAAAACCGAACCTATGTAGAGAAACAGGAAGGTCGTTTTCACCCCAGCGATTTGGGCGTCTTAGTGACCACCTTGCTGGTCGACGCTTTCCCCGAACTGATGGATATTCATTACACAGCCAAGATGGAAGATTATCTGGACCAGGTTGAACGCGGAGAAATCACTTGGAAAGGTCTGCTCAAAGACTTTTATCGCGGATTCGAGAACAACTTAAAGCAGGCCGAAGCCGAAATGCCCAATATGAAACGTCAGGGGCTGGTGACGGACTTGCCTTGTGAAGTCTGTGGTTCACCGACGGCGATAAAAAATGGGAAATACGGCCAGTTTTTGAGCTGCACCAATTATCCGGAATGTACTTTTGCCAAACGCATTCGCGATATCGACCCGGAAACCACCCAAATGAGCGTGCTGAAAAGCATGATCAACAAAGAGGAACCCCAGATTGTTGAAGGCATGAACTGTCCGGAATGTGGCGGCAACTTGGTCAAGAAGCGCTCCAAATACGGGGAATTTCTTGCCTGTTCGAATTTTCCGACCTGCAAATACATCCACCAGGAAAAAGTGGAAGTGCCTTGCCCCAAATGCCAGGGCGAAATCCGCGTGCGGAAATCCAAGCGTGGCAAGGTTTTTTATGGCTGTTCCAACTATCCCAAGTGCGATTTTGTCAGTTGGGACAAACCCAGCGGCAAACCCTGCCCGCAATGTCATGAACCGACCACGTTCTACAAGGAACGCAAACAGGGCACCACCCAGTACTGCCAAAAACAAGACTGCAATTATTCAGAACAGTTAAGTGAAGTGGGGGTTAGCGATTAACCCAAGGAACGCTGGAAATAATCTTTGAGGGCGCGATCCACATAGCTGGTATTGGTGAACATCACGCCAAATCCATCGTCCTGATGAATGACGACGCGTGCTTCCGCTTTTAATTCTTCCGCGCCGCCGGGCAGTTTCATGTCCACCCACACAACAGAGTCCAGAGCTGGTTTTTCGCCGGCGCAGGGGATGAACATGCCGCCAAAACGCATGGATTCCATATATTGTTTGGTCAATAACTCCATGTTGGGGAATTGAACCATAAATGGGTTATCGGGCCCGGCATCCGAATCAAAGTGCAGGTTGAGCACGTTATCGCAAAATTCGGCATTCACATTGTCGAATTTCACACCCAGACTGTTGGTCAATATTTCAAATTTGAACCAGCGCACCTCGCCGGTAAAGGTGTAGGATTGCCCTTCTTTCAGGATGTTAACTGCGACCTTGGTGCCCGGTTTAAACACCCGTTTATTGCGCAAGGTGAGGGCCACACCGCCGGGTGAAACATTGACTGAGTTTCCATAAACAAAGCCATGGCCTGTATCCAATGCAACGCGCAGCGATTTCCGATTGCGAAACTCCAGACGTTTTTCCATATGCCCGACCCCTTTAACCCTGGTTTTTGGACAACCCAGCAAATTCGAGGCCAGAACTAAATCCAATAATGGGCCAAAAGATGTTCCAAATCACATTCTTTGACCTCAGAGTCCGAAGCCGGTGCCGACACTCTTTGTCAGATTGCTAAAAAACATGACATTTTTTGTCGCCCGTATCTTGTGAACAATTCGAAAAGCGCTTTGTAGCTTTTTCAGATTAGAGTTCAAAAAACTGGCTCGACCAATGTAATGCCTGACAGCTGACGGAGCCCCAACCAGCCCAGGCTCGGCTCATCTGAGATCCAGATGCGTAGTAGAGCACGGTAACCAGTCCTCCAGATGCCAATCGCACGGTTGAGGGATAACCCAGATCGGCATCCTCAACCCCATCCCCAGCCAAAAGGATCTCTGCTGTATCCAAAAATCCGGTTTGGGGATCGAAAAGCCGGGCTGCACAGCCCATGGGCCGAATTCGGCGTCCATAAGTCAACAACACGCGGCCGTTAGGCAGGGCAGTGAGATCAGCGGGATGCTCACCTACACGCGTTTGAAACAAAGGTTCCGACCAGGATTCGCCCAGATCCTGGCTGCTAAGCAGATGAACCGAACCATCATCACAGCGGGCTGCTGCATATAAAGTTTCGTTTTCAGCCAGCCATAACAAGGCCGTTTCGCTGTAGCCGTAGCCAATCCTTCTTTGCGTGTCCCAGGAAGCTCCGTTATCGCGAGACAGCGCTAATACAGAGGCATTTCGGGCGCCTTGCGGATTTTCTATTGGATTGCCGTACAAGTTCATCAGCAGCGTTCCAGCGGGTCCGTTCACAATCCGACCATAAGGCGAACACAAATCCAAAAGTGGACTGGTATGAAATATTGGATCCGACCAGGTACCCGAAGCATCTCGACGGATTAGGGCCAACGCTGGTTCCTTCCATAAAGCACGGTTCTCCAGGCTCCATTTCAAACCGTCTTCACTGAGTTGATAGGCATGTTTTCCAGCGGCCCAGGCACAGACCAACAATTGACCCGTTTGATCCAAGCCAATGGCCGGATTGCGATAATCCATGCCCCGCGGGAAGAGTTCCATTGGGGTCGTCCAGCTAATTCCACCATCCTCACTCTCGCTTATGGCAAGCGTGCCGTGAATCGATAGATGGCTGCCACCTGTGCGGTAAACGGCTGCTAACTGCTCTCCGCCCAGGTGGACCAGTACGGGAATGTAGCCTTGCAGGGCACAGACCAAACTGCGTTTGAGACTACCCCGACGGCCTACCCAAAAATCGGATTCACACAGCTGAGGCGGATTGGATGGGTTCATGCGGCCATCCTCGCATGAGCTGAGCCACGGATCAAGCGCTCGCTTTGCCTTCTTCACCGGCAAACCGGCTCAAATTGTTGAGGTTATATTCATAGGCTGGACCGGAAGTGAAATTGGTAACAACCGGAAAAGGAAAAGCTTGAATATGTTTGGTCAGGCGGATAAATACGCGCATCATAAACGCTTCTTTTTCGCCTTGCTCAACCGCATTGCGCTGGTATGCCCGCAGCACCAAGTCCAAGGTTTTACTGTTGAGATTAAACAAGCCAACCTGCTGAATCAAATCGTGATTGATCAGGGTTTTGCCGTTTTCTGATTGATAAATCAAATCTTCAGGTGCTAGTTCAAGACGACTCACACAGCCTCCAAACTCAGTTACCCGCTATATCGGATCCGCCGATTTGGGACTTGAGCGACAAACTCAAAAATGTGTGCCAAACCCCAACAATGGCTTGCTGCAACCGGCATCCGGCATCTTGACGGAACCCGCAAAGGGCATTAATCTTTTGGAGATTATTTGGAAGCGAGGTTGTAAGCCATGCCTTTGTATGCCTACCAATGCGAAAACTGCCAACATGAAAGTGAATTTCTGCAATCCGTTAACGATGCACCCATGACCACCTGTCCGCATTGCCAACAAGAAGGATTAAAGAAAAAAATCACGGCACCCGCATTCAGTTTTAAGGGTGGTGGCTGGTACAAAGACCTTTATGGTTCCGCCTCAGGTCAGGCCAGCAAGGCGCCCAGTGAAACCAAAGCCGAATCGAAACCCGCCGAGACAAAGACCGAAACAAAAACAGAAAGCAAGCCTGCAACGCCCCCTGCCAGCAGCGCCTCCGCCTGAGGCCTGATTAAGTGTTTCGCGGAAAAAAGGTTGCGATCGTGCTGCCCGCTTACAATGCGGAAAAAACGCTGGTCCAAACCTATAACGAAATCATCGATCAGGATTACGTAGATGAGATAATTCTGGTCGATGATGCCAGTAAGGATCAGACAGTTGCAGTCGCCCAAAAACTGGACCGGGTCCGCGTTCATGTCCACGAAAAAAACCGGGGATATGGTGGCAACCAAAAAACGTGTTACGGCAAAGCACTGGAATTGGGTGCGGACATTGTGGTCATGGTCCATCCAGATTACCAATATACGCCCAAGCTCATCCCAGCGATTGTCAGTCTTCTGGGCAACGGCCTGTTCCATGCCGTACTGGGCTCGCGAATCCTAGGTGGCCAAGCGTTACGACAGGGCATGCCATGGTGGCGTTACATCGCCAATCGCGGCTTGACCCTGGTCCAGAACTTGATGACCGGTGCCAAGCTCTCCGAGTACCACAGCGGGTACCGCGCTTTCTCCGCTGACCTGCTGCGCAAATTACAATTGGATCAACATTCCGACGACTTCATTTTTGATAACCAGATGCTGCTTGAAATTTTGTGGCGCGGCCACATCATAGGCGAAGTGAGCTGTCCCACCCGTTACGCGGATGATGCGTCCAGCATTAATTTCTTCCGCTCCGTTACCTACGGGTTTGGCTGTCTGGGTGTCGGGCTGCGCTTCGTTTTGGCGCGAATGGGGTTCACCCATGGCGTCTTCCAGAAAGCGACCCGCAACATCGACCAATAAACGCATTACCTGCTTTTTCTCAAAAAGTTACACGCCTTAGAGCCTCAAAATCTCCTGGGAGCCTTAAAATCACGAATGCGTGTATTAATCCCTAACACGTTGACGATCGCCTTTTTCCGGAACCAGAATGTCAGAGCGCAGGGAGGAAACCAATGAAGGACCGCGCTCACATTTTTTTTGCGTTGATGTGTGCCCTATCCGGTCTGGGCTGGCTGATCGGATGGACCTTGAATATCAATCGTGATTCCCTGCTTGGAGCCGAAATTGCCTTCACCGGTTATGCGCTGGCCCCTTTTGCCTTGCTTGGAATCTTTGAATGCCAACGCCATCGCAGCGGGCCTTTCTTAGTTCTTGGTTTCTTCGTTTGTCTCTTGGCCAACACTTTGTTCATCGGGTGGACCTTTTTGGATATCGCCCGTTTGTCCGGCGTGGCGCCCGGCGTGGATTGGCTTCAGGTCCAAAGCCAAGGACCTACTCGTGTGGTTGGCGTGTGCGGTGGTCTAGCTTGGATGATCGGCCTAGTCTGCCTTGGTTGGGGCAGTTTGCGGGCAGCAGTTTTCAGCAAAGTGCCCTGCCTTATGCTGGGTATATCCGGATTGCTGCCCCTCCTTCCCATTGCGATTAATAAGCGGCTCGTCCGCGTTGCGGCACTGGCATTCCTTCTTTTGGCCATTGAAATATGGCGTTTGCCCAAGAAAGCCCGAACGGAATCAGCACAGGCCATTTGACCCATTGGACAATTTCGGGCATATTTCCAAGAAACGCCGGGTTGTATCATGATCAAATGTAGTTTTGTTTGTTTTTTGGGTATCGCTATGTACGGGCAAGTTTATCTCGCGGATAAAAAGGCGGATGGTGATCCCGGCCTCGACAATATGCGCGGTCTGTACAGCGTTGCCGTCAGCCCGGACCAGCGTTCGGTCTATGTGGCAGGTAGTTTGGACAACGGCCTGACGGTGTTCAGCCAAAACAGCTTTTCCGGTGCGCTGACCTTTGTGGAGTCCTGGGTCGATGGTATGGGTGGCGTGACCAGTCTGGCTGCCGTTCGCGGAGTGGCCATTAGCCCTGATGGGTTGTTCGTCTACACCGCCGCATTAACCGATAGCGCTGTAACCGTTTTTTCGCGCAATCCAAATACCGGCCAACTGACCTTTGTTCAAGCCATTTTTGACCTCGACACGGGCGGCAGCTTTGATGGGTTGGGCGGCGCCATGGACTTGACCATCAGTCCAGACGGCCTGCACTTATACGCCGCGGCCCGCAGTGATGATGCCGTAGTAGCCTTTAGCCGCAATACGATGATGGGGACCCTGGCCCTAATCAGCGTCTATTCCAACAACAGCGGCCCCGGCTTTGGCATGGATGCTCCGGAACGCCTGCAGCTTTCCCCAGATGGCCAACACCTTTACGTTATCGCCGAACAATCCCAATCCATCGTCAGTTTTTCCCGCGATGAAATGTCAGGGGAACTGGGGTTTTTAGGCACGTATTATGACGGTCAGGGTGGGGTGGATGGCTTGGGTTGCGCCAGCGACTTGGCGATAAGCCCGGACGGATTAAACGTCTATGCCGTGGGCCAGTACGGTGCTGGTGGCTCTTCATGTGCGACCGGCTTCGACGATTGGCTGGGCATTTTTGCCCGAGACCTGGACACGGGCAGCTTGACTTTTCTCGCCACTGTAGATCCAGCAAGTCTCAATTTCCCAATAGGATGTGGCGGCGTTGCCTCGGGAAACGGGGTGACTTTAAGTGCGGACGGCAAGCGACTTTATGCCACGATTGGCTGGCTCGGTGGCTTTGTCGCTATGGACCGAAACCCGGCTTCTGGCCTGCTCAGCTTAAACGCCATTGAGTGCACTGACTTTGTTAACCCAGCACCCCTCGATTTAATCTCTGCTCACCGAATGGCCCACGATGGCTCAGGCAAAAGGTTTTATGTGTCCGCACTCAGTCCCGGCACCGTTCTGGTTTACGAAAATGATCCCTACCACCAGTTCCGGACCGGGGTTGGTACCTGGCCCAACCCAAACCTGCTGGTGCTGATCGATTATTTACTTCAAATCGAACCCTAAGCACTGACGAATTAAAAAAAGGCTTGGAGGATGGTCTATTTCCCCTTACAATGGCGGGGTTTTGCGAGGGGCGCAAAACGGAGCCGGGACGACCCGCGCTTCTCAATTTGGTTCCGGGGACGACCCCGATTCAGCTTGAGATCGTTGGAGTTTTTGAGATGTCCTGGTTCATTCTTTTTTGCGCCGGTTTATGTGAAATCAGCTGGGCGGTTGGCCTTAAATATTCGGACGGATTAAAAAAGCCGTTGCCGACCTTAATGACCGTTTTGGCACTCGCGCTCAGCATTGTACTTTTGGCCTGGTCAACCCGCAGCTTACCGATCGGAACCGCCTACGCCGTCTGGACCGGAATCGGCGCCATTGGCGTGGTCATTGCCGGCGTCTTCCTTTTTGGTGAACCCCTGAACCTGATGCGCCTGCTCTTCCTGTCCCTGATTCTGATTGGCATCCTCGGTTTGAAATGGAGTTCGGCCCAATCCGGCATCTAAACCGGCAACCGACACAACCAATCGGAAACGGGTTTCATCTGACGGTATTTGGCCAGGCAGAATGCTGTTGCTTGGTCTGTGAAGATGGCCTCGGGAACGGGTGCCTCCCACCAACAGGATAAACCCTTGCGGCGCAACCAATCGGCGCGCGGGTGGTCAGCCTCAAATCCGGCTGGAACCCGCTTGAGCTCAGGATCATGAAAATGAATGGCATGGTTGCTCAACTGCTGGGCAGCCGTTTCCAAATCTTTGCCTGATGCCGACAACATCGCTTGGCGGTAAGCGGTTAAGGCCGGTTTCTCGAATTCAAAGATGCCGGCCCCGAGCACCAGTTTTTCGGGTTCCAACGAAAAGAAATAGGCCGGATTTAAACCACAATGGCCTTTTTCTTCGGCCGTTGAAAAGGCGATGCGTACGTGTGTGTTGTAAGGCGTTTTGTCCTTGCTGAAGCGAACATCGCGATAGATACGAAATACTTTACCCATCAACGCACCAAATTCAGGGGCCATGGCGCCGATCATGCTGTCCATAAACGCTTTGGCCGGCGTTTCTAACTGGTTTTTAAAGCGGTCTTTCTGTGATTCAAACCATTCCCGATTGTTATTGTGCTGCAATTCAATCAGAAACTGCCATCCATCCTGGTGAAACCCTTGGAACATAAAAACCTCCGATGGGGGATAGAAAACTCAATATTAAAGTACCAACGGCCTGACCAGCCAAAAAGTTGCCGAATGACGTCAAGGCCATGGGAGAATTGCAATTACAAGAATGGAGGTGTCGACATGGCAGAAGATAAAAAGCGCATGCGCGGAGGCAAAGAAGCGATTGGTTTTGGCTCCGTCCTGGCCATCACCTTGTCCTGGACGGCCAACAAAGCAATCGGTTGGGCGGTGATCCACGGCATCTTGGGCTGGTTCTACGTGATCTATTACCTGATCTTCAAATCCGATTGGACCTGGTTTTAAAGCGTTGAATGTTGAGCGTTGAGCGTTGGGTTTTTAGTGGACAGTGGACCTAGTGGACAGAGGGTTGCGCGTTTCCCTTCGACATTCGAAATTCCTTGTTCGACATTCGTTATTCAAAAAACCAATGGAATGTCCAACACCGAATTTCGAATCTTGAAGTTTTGTAGGGTGAAGAGACCAACACATTCCACTTGTCAAGTCCTGGTTTTAAGTTGTCGGTTTTCGGTTGGGAATTACGAATAGTTGGGTGGTTATTCTTGGTTGAAGGATCATTTGGTGGATCCTTTTGCAGGATTCGGTTGTGAAGGATTATTAGCGCCGAAGAATGAAGCGTCCATTACACCTAGAACGGCATTATTTCATTCGGCCTGTAAGGCCGGAACGTGGATAGCCCTGGCCAAGGTTCGCGAGTCTTGCGAGCCAACCGCAGGCCAGGGTTAAGGCCAAAAAAAATCCGGGCGCCCTGAAAGCGGCGCAACTCACCCAGGCGTCAACACGGTGAAGTTGCGCCCTTACAGGACGCACCCGAGTCCGATTTGATTGGAACCCAGGCCTGCGAACCTGCGCAAGCTTCGGTTCTTGACCTTGGCTACCTACGTTTCTGCCTTTCAGGCCGACCTGGTTAATTTTAATAAAATCAATTATTTAGCTTCTCATATTGAAGTTCGCGGGTGCGCATCACTTCTCATTTCATTCTCGCCCTCCTCTTTCGATTTGACAACTGTCAACCTATGCCAGGACGAGACAAAAACGCTCAATATTCAATTTCCAATGCTCAATCATCAAGTATGAAGGTCCAGCCCAAGTTGAGAGTTGAGCGTTGAGGGTTAAAAATCTGGGATAGCGGGAACGCTCAATATTCTATAGCCAATGTTTAATCATCCGCGGCTTCTGTATGGCTCACCTTTAATTTTCCGCGATGGTTGCGTCGCAGGTGCCAGTGCCCATCTGCATCGACCTTTTTGCGAAAGTGCCATATCGCCATGCCAAACACCAGCACGCCAAAACCCGTATGCAGCCAACTGCTCCAAGACCGAACCGTCTCATTACCTGCGTAATACAACAATCCTCCGGTCAAGGGCAGAATGGCCATGCCGATCACCATGCCCAATCCGCTGCGGCGCTTTTTAGGCCGTTTGATCCGCCGCACCACATGGCTGTTGTAAATAACGCCGAACAGGAACAATGCCGCCATGGCAAAGAAACCGTGGATCTCCATCAAGGTCAAACGGCTCATACCCAGGGACACCTCTTCTTCCCAGTAGCGCTCCGCGTAATCGGGAATGGCCGTCATTAGGCCTGTGGCAAAGAGCACGCTCAGGACCAATAAGGTACTGCGTTTAACGGTTTTGCTCATCCTGCAACTCCATTTGGGTCAGGACCAACAACTTCTTGACGCCGTCCGAAACGTTGCGAACCGAAAGGGTGGCGCCCGAGATGCCGTCGATATCCACGTCTATCTTAAACGGTTGGTCGACTGTCTTGCCTTTAAATTGGGCCAACCATTCTGGCCGCATAATTTCGCCACCATGGGTCTCGCGGTAGGACAGAATGGCAACATCCAACACCTCACCCGAAACGGCGACGGCAACCGCATAGGTGATAAATTCGTGTTTACCAATCACATTGTCCTCGAACACCCAACCAACGCATTTGCCATCGCGCAACGCCTTCCAGGCACGAATGCGTTCCGCGTGCAGGGCGACGCCCGCCTGTTTCTTAATCGCTTTGGACAGCGCTTTTTCTTCCGGGATCGAAGTCACCTGAAATTGACAATCGGAACCGAAGAACTGAGCCTGAGCTGCCTCTATGGACAAATAATCTTCCGCCCGCAACCAATGACCAGCAAACCCAACCACCAAAAGCCAGATCCAGTGACGCATTAGCTTCCCCCTAAAAATTGAAGCCCACTTTCAAAATGATTTCCCGTTTGGTTTTCTCAATTAAATGGTACCCGTCCGGTTGACCCTCATACGTCTCACCGCTTCCACGCACCTGGCCGAGATAACTCAAGGTCAGCCAGAACTTTTTCCCACCATAGTGCACGGAAGGCCCCATAAACAGGGATTCGCGTTCCAGGTTCACCTCCGTTTCGTATTCCTGCTGGAATTCCGCTTCCAAAGAAACAAACCATTTCGGCACAAAACGATAGCTCAGACCTGTACGGCCAGTCCACTCCAGTTCAACCTCGGCAAAGGTAGGCCATTCGAAATCTTCGGGCAAACCTTCTAATTCGCCACGGGTTGCTTTGGTTGATTCCACGCCGATACTTCCGGCCCAAATCAATTGACCTTCCAGGAAATATTTCTGCAGGTTTACGCCCGTTGACAGCGAGAGACTGTCCTTGTCAAAACCGGAATGGGGATCCAACCAAGTTTTTTCCACGCCCAAAAACATGCTTAGGCCAACACCGTCTTTGGCCGGCGCTAAGAAGTTATAGGCCATTTTCAGTTCAGCACCAGAGAGTTTAAAGGAGTATTCGTTATCACCGGGCAAATAGCCATCCACCAACAACCCGGATGTATCAAGGCCCTGTCCAGCCAAACCGCCAGACAGGGTGAACCGGTTGGTGACCCCGTATTCAACTTCCCATTCGTAGTTATAAGCCTCGTAGGTTCCGGTCCCTTTATCACTGCGATTGGCCACGATCTGATAGAGTTCCCAGGCACCTTTCGGCAGCGGTTCAGCCAATTTGAGATGGCCAAACAAATCTTCACCAGCAAACAGCGAAAGCGAGGCGAATACCCCGATCAAAAAAAGAAAACGTCGCACAAAACCCTCCTCAAGCGAACGGGCTGAATAATACTGAGACTGAATCTCAATGTCAAGTATCCTGCCCCAACGTCTGGGTCTTTCTGCTACAATGCCCGGCCAGGTGAGGTGGTGCATGGATTCACTCTTTCGGCTCTGGCGATACGCAAAGGCTTGGCGTTTCAAGATTTTCCTGGCGACCCTTTATTCGTTTCTCAACAAACTGTTTGATATCGCGCCCGAGATTCTGATTGGGGTCGCGGTCGATGTGGTCGTTAAACGCGAAAAGAGTTTTGTGGCTGGGCTCGGATTCGACACCCTTCAATCACAAATCATTGCGCTCGGCGTGGTCACCTTCCTGATCTGGTTCTTTGAATCGCTTTTCGAATACCTCTACAGCATCACCTGGCGGTCCTTAGCCCAATCGATCCAGCACAGTTTGCGCATGGAAACCTATGATCGGGTCCAGAATTTGGATATGGCCTGGTTCGAGGATAATGCGATCGGAAACGTGCAAGCCACCCTCAACGATGATATCAACCAACTCGAGCGGTTTTTAGACACTGGCGCAAATGAGATGATCCAACTCACCGTCTCGACCGTCCTGATTGGCGCCATTTTCTTTTTCCTGGAACCGCGTATCGCTGTTTTAACTGTCATCCCGGTGCCGATCATTTTTCTGGGCAGTCGGGCATTCCAAAAGAATCTGGGCCCAAAATACAGTCGCGTCCGCGACGCAGCCGGCCTTTTGGGCGGCACCTTAAACAACAACATCAGCGGGATTGCCACCATCAAGAGTTTCACTACGGAATCTGCCGAGCGCGCGCGGGTAGAGGCCATGAGCCACGCCTACCAATCGGCCAATGCCGAAGCGATTCGGGTCAGCTCCGCCTTCATCCCCGTCATTCGCATGGCCATCCTGGCCGGATTCCTCGGCACGATGGTTTGGGGCGGGTTGATGACCTTTTCCGGAAGCCTGGAAGTTTCGGCCTACAGCATCCTGATCTTTTTGACCCAGCGTTTCCTGTGGCCGTTTACGCGGTTGGGTCAAACCATCGACCTATTCGAACGGGCTATGGCCTCGACCAAACGCATTCTCAACCTGCTGGAAACCCCTTTCCAGGTCAAAGACCCCGATTCGCCGCAGCCTTTGACCGTTGAAAAAGGCGAAATTCACTTTGAGCATTTGAGTTTCGCTTACGGAAACGGAACACCCGTCTTTGAAGCCATGAATTTGAAAGTGCCAGGCCAAACGACGATTGCCTTGGTGGGTGGTACAGGTTCCGGCAAAACGTCGCTGATTAAACTGTTGCTGCGTTTTTACGATCCCCAACGAGGCACCATCCGTATCGATGGAACGGATATCCGATCCGTTCGTTTGGCCGAATTACGCCAGAAAATCGCCTTAGTCAGCCAAGACGTTTTCCTGTTTCAGGGCAGTATTCGCGACAATATCGCTTACGGTTCCCCGACTGCTACTGATGCGGAAGTTGAGGAGGCCGCGCAGCGGGCAGAAGCACACGGTTTCATTATTGCCCTGCCTGAGGGATACCAAACCCAGGTCGGTGAACGCGGCCAAAAACTATCCGGTGGCCAAAAACAACGCCTATCCATCGCCCGAGCCCTGCTCAAAAACGCGCCGATTCTTATTCTGGATGAAGCGACCAGTGCGGTTGATAACGAAACGGAAGCGGCCATCCAGCGCTCCTTGCAGCGCATTGCCCACAACCGAACCGTGCTGGTCATTGCCCATCGTTTGAGCACGATCCGCCATGCCGACCAGATCTTCGTGCTGGAAAAAGGCAAAATTGCGGAGCAGGGCAACCACGAAAGCCTGTTGTCCCAAAACGGGATCTACGCCAACCTGTGGTCCATCCAAACCGGCAGCCAAAGTTAATTTTCAGGTATTCATGCAAGATCCGAGGACTTCACCATCATGAGTTCTGAAGCCACTTTTTGGATTAAAAAGCCCATCTGTGGCCTTTTGGTAAACATTCGTCACATAACAGCTTACCTTGAAAGATTGCACCGATATTTAATTCATTTAGAGGACGGGGTGATTCCCTGTTGGTTACCCAACGGCCGCAAGTTTCACATTTACTGGCATTCATTGTTTTCGGGTCCAAGACCATTCGTCGACTTGACACCCATTCAACTTTGAAACCACTCAGGATAGATTCCGGAATCTCATGAAGTGCAAAATCCAGCCTGTCCAGGTCACTAAATTCGTCACAGTCGGCTATTTCGGCAGGGACTTCAACCAAAAAACTTAAATTGATTAAAACTGTTTTCATTACTGTCATACACCAAATGATGACCCAAATTTGACTTTTGGTCCATACGGAAGCTAGGTGAACAGGTTTTTTATGCGGTCCTCCTTTTCCATTGGGCTGCAGGCTCAACTTAGATGAGTTTTCCCAAACTGCTTCATCGAAAGCAAACATTTACAGAACAATATAAAGATATTTTTATATTGACATGACAGCAAGCAGGCCTTATCTTATGGCCCACGGAGGCGTTTCACTTGTTGGTTGTGTTGGATGCCCTTAGGGCCGCGGCGGAAGAGACAAGATTGCGACTCCTCGCTATCTGTAAACACGGAGAATTTTCAGTGACGGAACTGGTTCAAATCATCGGACAATCGCAACCGCGCGTTTCCCGTCATCTGAAATTGTTGTGCGAGGCCGGCTTGCTCGAACGTTTTCGCGAACAGAATTTTGTGTTCTACCGTTTGGCTG
Source organism: Acidobacteriota bacterium (assembly GCA_020637335.1). Classification (GTDB taxonomy): domain Bacteria; phylum Acidobacteriota; class Holophagae; order Acanthopleuribacterales; family Acanthopleuribacteraceae; genus JACJWC01. The sequence continues at coordinate 208,417 of JACJWC010000002.1, forward strand.
CCGAAGGGTTTGGCGCGACCTTGGGCCATTTCCTGCTCAAGAACCTGAATCTCGATGCGGAAACCTTGCGCCTGGACGGGCAACGCGCCGAACAAGTCCTGGAATCGCGCCAAAAAGAAGCGGAAGAAATCCTGGCAAAATTGAGCGATCAGATGCGCTGTTTGGCCACCTTGCTGCCACGTGAATCGAAAATAAACCAAGCCATCCAGGCTTGTCTCAAGGAAGTCCCCATTGGCGACCTCCTGGACATTGGAACCGGCACGGGCCGCATGCTCAAACTGCTGGCCAAAAAAGCCGCTTCCGCGGTTGGGGTAGACATTTCCCCTGAGATGTTGCGCGTCGCGCGATCCCAACTCCATCAAGCAGGCTTGAGCCACATCACCGTCCGCCAGGGCGATATGTACCATCTGGCCTATCCCAACGAGAGTTTTGACACGATTACGATCGATCATGTGCTTTCCCTGGCCGAAAACCCAGCCGCCGTTTTAAGCGAAGTCGCCCGTCTGTTAAAGCCGGGTGGTCATCTCTTCCTTTTAGATTTTGAAACAACCCACTGGGTCGACCAGGAACTGGCCAGTCCGCTGGAAATGGGCATTCAGCGCCAAGAAGTCATTGATTGGTGCGCAGAATGCGGACTCGACTTTTGCAAACAAAACAACCTTCCCGGCAACAGCCTCGAAGTCCTTTTATTTCTATTTCAAAAAAATGCAGGAGGGCAGTAATGGTTCGCGTTATTCCCCAAAAAAATCAAGGCTCCCTGCGCGTGATGGACCGCATAAAAGAAGTGGTCCGCCATGTTCCCGAAGGGATCAGCATTTCTTTTGAATTTTTCCCGCCCAAAGAGGTGGAAAAAGAGAATTCCCTGTGGGATGCCTTGCACCGCCTTCTGCCTTTACAGCCCAAATTCGTCTCCGTCACTTACGGTGCTGGTTATTCGGATCGGGCCCGGACCCGCAACCTGGTGGAGCGCATCCAAAAAACAACCGACATTCCGGTTTCGCCACACCTGACCTGCGTGGGCCATACCCGCGACCAGCTCAAGGATATTCTGGACAGTTATTGGCAAGCTGGCGTGCGGAACCTGGTCGCCGTGCGCGGGGACCGAGCACCCGGCGACACCAGCCCACTTCCCGTTCCCTACGCTTTGGATCTGATCGAATTGATTCGCAGCCAATACGCCTTTGAAATTTATGTTGCTGCCTACCCAGACGTGCATCCGGCAGCGCCAACCGCGCGCTTTGACCTGGATAATCTAAAACGCAAAATCGATGCAGGCGCCACGGCCGCCATTACCCAGTTCTTCTTTGATAACAACGATTTCCTGCGTTTTCGCGACCGCTGTCGCAAGGCTGGAATCCAGGCTGAAATCATTCCCGGCATCCTGCCCGTCACGAATTTCGAGCGCACCAAAACCTTCGCCGATCGCTGCGGCGCGCGGGTCCCCGAATGGTTCCACCAATATTTTGAAGGGCTGGACGAAGAACCGGAAACGCGTAATTTCATTGCCGCGGGCTTGGCGATTGATCAGGTTCAAGAGCTTCATTTGGAAGGGGTTAACCACTTCCATTTCTACACTTTGAACCGCTGTGAATTAACCTATGCGATTTGCCGTTCACTCGGTTTGCGCAGTCAGCGGGTGGTTGCCTGTTAATGCACAGAATCGACCTGCTCAAGGCAGCTTTTAGCGAACGCATCCTGGTCCTGGATGGGGCGATGGGAACCATGATTCAGTCTTATCAACTGACTGAGTCGGACTATCGCGGCACGCGTTTTGCCGAATGGCCGCAACCGCTCAAAGGCAATAATGACCTGCTCAGCCTGACCCAACCGCATATCATTGAGGAAATCCACCGCGCCTATTTGGAAGCAGGCGCGGATCTGGTTGAAACCAATACCTTTAACAGCACGGCCATTTCTCAAGCCGATTACGGCATGGGCGACTTGGTTTACGAACTGAACAAGGCAGGAGCAACGTTGGCCCGCCAGGCAGCCGATCAGGTGGAGGCGGCAACGGGGAAACCGCGTTGGGTGATTGGCATTTTAGGTCCCACCAACCGGACCGCTTCACTCAGCCCAGATGTGCAGGATCCGGGGTACCGCAACGTCGATTTCGATAGCTTGTGTGCCGATTACCAGACCGCAACCCGCGGCCTTCTGGACGGTGGCGCCGATGTGTTGATGGTTGAAACCATCTTCGACACGCTCAACGCCAAGGCCGCCTTATACGCAGTGCGCTCTGAATTGGACGAACGCGGTTTGGACCTGCCCATTTTCATCTCAGGCACCATCACCGACGCTTCGGGCCGCCTGCTTTCCGGTCAAACGGCAGAAGCCTTTTGGATCTCCATCGAACATGCCCGACCCTTCTGCATCGGTCTCAACTGCGCGCTCGGCGCCCAGCAATTGCGTCCGTACATCGCAGACCTGGCCCGCTTGTCCGACTGCTATGTTAGTGCCCACCCCAATGCCGGCCTGCCCAACGCTTTTGGCGGCTACGATGAAACGCCCGAACACATGGCCGAAATCCTGCGCGAGTTCGCCTATTCCGGTTTGATCAATCTGGTCGGCGGTTGTTGTGGCACCAATCCCACCCATATCCGCGCCATCAGCGATGCGGTACGCGGATGTCCACCCCGTCGCATTCCCAGCATTGAACCCAAACTGCGTCTCTCCGGGTTGGAGCCGCTGACCATCGACACCCACAGCTTGTTTGTCAACGTTGGCGAACGCACCAATGTCACGGGTAGCGCCAAGTTCCGCAGCTTAATCGAAGCCAATGATTACCCGGGCGCCGTGGACGTTGCCCGTCAACAGGTTGAAAGCGGCGCGCAAATCCTCGATATCAACATGGATGAGGGCCTGCTCGATTCGGAAGCGGCCATGCAGCGCTTCCTGCGTCTGCTCCAAGCGGAACCCGACATTTCCCGTCTGCCCTGGATGATCGATTCCTCCAAGTGGACCGTTCTGGTCAACGGCCTCAAAAACGTGCAGGGTAAGGTCATCGTCAACTCGATTAGCCTCAAGGAGGGCGAAGCGCGCTTCCTGCAACAAGCGCGCGAAATCCGCAAACTCGGCGCAGCCGTTGTGGTCATGGCCTTTGACGAAAAGGGTCAAGCGGAAAGCATTGAAGACAAGCTGCGCATTTGCCAACGCTCCTACCATTTGCTAACTGAACAGGCAGGGTTTCCGCCTCAGGACATCATTTTTGATCCCAATATCTTTGCCGTGGCGACAGGACTGGAAGGCCATAACCGATTTGGTCTCAACTTCATAGAAGCAGTGCGCCAAATTAAAGCTAACTGTCCTTATGCCAAAACGAGTGGCGGCGTTTCCAACTTTTCTTTCAGTTTCCGCGGCAACAATCCGGTGCGCGAGGCAATGCACTCTGTTTTCCTCTACCACGCCATCAAAGCGGGATTGGACATGGCAATCGTCAATGCGGGACAGTTGCCCATTTACGAAGAAATCGATGAACGCCTGCGTGATGCCATTGAAGATGTATTGTTCGATCGGCGCCCGGATGCCACCGAGCAACTGCTGGAACTGGCCCCGCTTTTTCAAGGGAAAAGCACCGCAAAAGTACAAGATCAGCAGGCCTGGCGATCTCTGCCGGTTGAGAAGCGCCTTGAACATGCTTTGGTCCATGGCATTGACCAGTTCATCGAAGCCGATACGGAAGAGGCCCGTCTGGCTTTACCCACGCCGCTTTCCGTGATTGAAGGACCGCTCATGGCCGGCATGAACATGGTTGGCGATTTATTCGGCGCCGGCGAGATGTTCCTGCCCCAAGTGGTGAAATCGGCACGGGTCATGAAAAAGGCCGTCGCAGTTCTGATCCCCTTTCTGGAAGCGCAAAAAGGCCAGGCACAAAGCAAAGGTCGGGTCCTTTTGGCAACGGTTAAAGGCGATGTGCATGACATCGGCAAGAACATTGTCGGCGTGGTCCTGCAGTGCAACAACTTCGAGGTCATTGACCTGGGCGTGATGGTGCCCTGCGACCGCATTTTGGAAGAGGCAGAAAAGAACCAGGTCGACCTGATCGGACTCTCTGGCCTGATTACGCCCTCGCTTGAAGAGATGACCTATGTCGCCCAAGAAATGAAGCGCCGTGGATTCACCCAACCGTTACTGATTGGCGGTGCAACAACATCGGTCGCACATACCGCAATCAAGATCGATCCGCACTACGCCAATGGCGTGTTACATGTGAAGGATGCCAGTCGCGCCGTTGGTGTTGCTCAGAAACTCCTGCAGCCGGAATCAAGAGCCGTTCTGGTCGCAGACACCCAAAAGGATTATGCCCAACGCCGTGACAATTACCGGATCGGCAATGCCTTGGACAAATTGGCCAGTCTGGAAAACGCGCGGGCCAATAAAACGGCGTTGGATTGGTCCAGCTACCAGCCGCCAAAACCCCAGTTCTCGGGCAGAAAAACCCTTTCGCCGTTCCCGCTGGAAGACTTGGTTGAGCGCATCGATTGGACCCCGTTTTTCCAGGCCTGGGAACTGCCCGGCCTCTATCCCGCCCTGCTCAACCATCCCGACCACGGAGGCCAGGCAAAAGAATTGTTGCAGGATGCTCAAAAGATGCTGGAGCAAATCATTCGCGAGCAGTGGATTGAAGCGCGGGCCGTCTTCGGTTTTTGGCCAGCCCATTCCCAACGCGATGACATTGTTTTATTTACGGACGAAACCAAAACAGAGCAGGTGACCATCCTTCACCACCTGCGCCAACAAATGCAGAAAACCAACCAAAAAGCAAATTTCTGCCTGGCCGATTTCATTGCTCCCGCCGAGGCAAACTGTGTGGACTATCTCGGCGCTTTTGCCGTGTGTGCCGGCTTCGGATTGGAGGAACGCGCCAAAGCATTCGAGGCCCAGCACGATGACTACCGCGCGATCCTACTCAAAACCTTGGGCGATCGACTGGCAGAGGCGCTGGCTGAACGGCTGCACGAACAGGTCCGTCGCGCGTTTTGGGGCTATGCGCCACAGGAAAACCTGGATAATGCAGCCTTGATCAAAGAACAGTATCGTGGGATTCGGCCAGCACCCGGCTATCCGGCCTGTCCCGACCATCGCGAAAAGCAAATCCTTTGGCAATTACTGCAGGTCGAACAGGAAATTGGTTTGACCCTGACCGAATCGTGCTCCATGTGGCCGGCCTCGGCCGTGAGTGGCACCTATTTCTCCCATCCAGATGCCCATTATTTTGGCATCGGTAAAATCGGCCGCGATCAAGTCCTTGATTACGCCGAACGCACCCAACAAACCCTGAACCAGACCGAGAAGTGGCTCGCCCCCCTGCTCGCCTACACCCCACAAGGAGCTTGATCCCCTTCAGTTAGAGACCGCACAACTCAAATCATCCAGACCAGCAGAGGGACGGGCCCGAAGATGCTGGGGCAACCATCCAGAAATGGAAACGGTGCCAATTCCTGCGGAACCATGGTTCCGAAAGATGAACAGTTCATGTCGCAGGTGCACGCCCTCCCAATCAGACCATCACCCATCGGAGGGCTATTTTTATGGCACACAGCGCACTCGCACTTTCCAAAGTACCTTTTTTTCTCAGCGACAGTATCCGCATTCCATTTGTTCTGGACGACGGAACGCAGGTCCCCAGCCTCAACCTGGCGTTTCGCTGGGAAGGCAATCCGCAAGGTCCGCTGATGGTAATCATGGGTGGGATTTCGGCCGGTCGCCATGTGACCGATATGGGCAAACAAAAAGGTTGGTGGTCGGATTTTGTAGGACCGAATCGTGCCATCAACACCCAGCAGGTTCAAGTTCTCTCGTTTGATTACCTGGGTGGGGCGGGTAACACCACTCATGCCGAAGATCTGGAGACGGAAATTCCCGGATTCCGCGGCTGGGTCAGCACGGTCGATCAAGCGCGGCTGCTGTCTAACCTATTGGATTATCTCGGGATCGAACAGATTGAAACCGTGATTGGCAGTTCCTACGGCGGCATGGTCGCCCTGGCCTTTAGCCAACTCTTCCCCAATCGGGTTCAAAAACAAATCATTATTTCGGCGGCCGATCGTTCGATTCCACAAGCCTTGGCCCTGCGCAGCATTCAACGCGAAACCGTTCGCTTTGGGCTGCGCAGCGGACGACCGGAGCAGGGCCTTAACCTGGCCCGCCAACTGGCCATGGTTACCTATCGCACGCCCAAAGAGTTTAATGGTCGTTTTCGCGATGGGTTCAATCAGGATGGTGAAACGGATAGCATCCTGACCTATCTCAACCACTGCGGGCGCAAATTCGCGCGCAAGTTCAGCGCCCAATCGTTTTTATGCCTATCGGAAAGTATCGATCGCCACCGCATCGAGCCCAGCCAAATAAAAACGCCTACGGAACTGATCGGGATCCTTTCCGACCAGCTCATCCCACCCTGGCAAATGGAAGAGATGCGCGAGAACCTGGCCGGTCCTGCCCGCTTGACCTTAATCGAATCGCTGTATGGCCACGACGCCTTCCTCAAAGAAATCGAAACCCTCTCTCAAATCCTGTGTTGTTGTATCGGAGGCAATCATGACTGACACACGTTCTTTAACCACCAAAGCCGTGCGCCGCGGTTTGGAAAGTGACGCTCAATATGGCGCCGTGGTGCCGCCCATTTATTTGTCCACCAATTACACCTTCGACGGCTACAACGGCAAACGCAAATACGATTACACCCGATCTGGCAACCCGACCCGCGATGTGTTGGGCGAAGCACTGGCTGATCTGGAGGGTGGATTCGGAGCCGTGATTACCTCGACCGGCATGGCTGCCGTTAATCTGTGCCTGCAATTACTCAACCCGGGCGATTTAATGATTGCGCCGCACGATTGTTACGGCGGGACCCATCGGCTCTTCACCCATTTGGCCCGGCGCGGTCATTTTGAGGTGCAGTTCATCGATTTGACCCAGGCCGATGCCTTAGACGAATTGGAACGCGATCCAAACCTGGTCTGGATCGAAACCCCCAGCAATCCGCTGTTGCGCCTGACCGATGTACGGAAAACCGCCAAAGCCGCCAAAGCACGAGGTGCGATTGTGGTTGTCGACAACACGTTTCTCTCGCCGGCCCTGCAGCAGCCGCTTAACTTGGGCGCCGATTTGGTCGTGCATTCGACCACCAAGTACATCAATGGCCACAGCGATGTCGTAGGTGGTGCCGTTGTTTCAAAAACGGAGGATTTGCACGAAATCATGACCTGGTGGGCCAATTGCCTGGGCATAACCGGCGCGCCGTTTGATAGTTTCCTGACCCTGCGTGGCCTGCGTACATTGGGTGTACGCATGCGTGCCCATGTGGAGAACGCAACCGCCATTGCCCAATTCCTCAACCAGCATCCGGCAGTGGGAAAAGTTTATTACCCCGGTTTGGCCGATCATCCCCAGCACGATCTGGCTTGCCTGCAACAAAATGGATTCGGCGCAATGATTTCCTTTGAATTAAAGGGTGGTATTCCGGCGGTACAGGCATTGGTTGCCAACCTGCGCTGTTTTTCGCTAGCCGAGTCGCTGGGTGGCGTTGAGAGCTTGATTGCCCATCCCGCTACCATGACCCATGCGGCCATGGAACCCGAGGCGCGTCGCACCGCCGGCATTCAGGACAACCTCTTGCGTATTTCGGTCGGCATCGAGGACATACAAGATTTGATTAACGATTTGGATTTCGGACTCAGTTTGGGTTGGGACCACCAGCAGGCGTGCCCGGTGACAGCCCAGTCCACCTGCTGAAGCTGAAATCCATTAGGGATGGGAATCGGGCTATAAAAATATAGGGGCGACCCGGTTCCTGTCCCGCCCTCCTCCAAGAGGGCTGCGCGTTCAGCATTATTGCGTTACTTTGACGCCTTTCCAGAACGCGATGTAGTCTTTGATCTGAAGGGCCTGGGGCTTGGGATCTGGATAGGTCCAGGCCGCATCTGGGTTGGTCTTGCCACCCACGTTGAGCGTGTAATAACTGGCTGTGCCTTTCCAGCCACAAACGGTATGGGTGTCGCTCTCGGAAAAATACGCGTCATGAATGCTGTCCGGAGGAAAATAATGGTTGCCTTCAATCACCACGGTTTGGTCGCTTTCCGCAATGACCGTGTCGTTCCAAATCGCTTTCATAGCTGCCTCCTTCCCCAACCAACACTTTCCAGGGTGGCCCTTATTCCGGGCCGGTTCGATTGGGCTGTAACGCCTCCCATTCCTCGATGGTTTTAGGCCAATCCGATTGGAGTAAACGCGCTAATGCCCGGTCGGATAACATCTTCCCGCCCGTTTGGCATTGCGCGCAGTAATTGGATTCGTTTTCCGCTAAAACAATGCGCTGCACGGCTTTGCCGCAGACTGGACAGACCTGGCCAAAGCGGCCATGCACAGCAAAATCGTTGCGAAAGGCGGTTACTTTTTCGGGGAACTTGCCCTTCAATTCCGCCCGTAACGTTTCGATCCAGCGTTTCAGCAACTCCTGGCTGATTCGCCACAGGCGTTCAACCTCGGCATCACTCAGATCCTGGGTCTTTTTGAACGGGGAGAGCTGAGCCGCATGCAGGATCTCATCGGAATAGGCATTACCGATCCCACTGAACACCCTTGGATCGGTGAGGCGACGTTTCAGGGTGCGGTTCTGGCCTTTGAGGCGTTGACCAAATTCGGCCAAATCGCAACCCAAAACCTCCAATCCACCCGGATCCAGGGCCTGTAACGCGGACCGTCCGCGAATTAAATGCAGGGAAGCCCGTTTCTTACTGGAGGCTTCTGTCAAGGCGAGCTGCTGGTCGCCAATGCGGAACACGGCCAGGTCCAGCTTGGCGCGCGGTTTGGCCTCTGGTTTACGCAGGTGGAATCGCCCGCTGATCATGAGGTGAAAGACCAGAAACAAGTCCTGTTCCAAGACCCAGACGATGCGTTTCCCCAAGCGTTCAAAATCGAGGATTGTTTTGCCAACCGCCTCAGAAATCGGCGGTTGAATCGAACGCAACACAAACGGTGAGAGGAGTTTGATGCCTTCCAGACGCTGGCCCTGGAATCGGCTGCGTAAGGCTTCGTTGTACAGCTCCACGTCAGGTAATTCAGGCATTGGCTCCATCCCATAAAAGTTAGCAATATCCTACCAATTTTTGGATTGGGATGCTTTCTCCGAAATCGGCTGGCTTAGTAGGCTTGGACGATCAGCTTGCCCGTGTTCTTGCCACTGAACAGGGCGGACAGCGCTTCGGGTAAGCGCTCAAAGCCTTGGATAATCGTTTCCGCGACCTGAATCTCGCGATTGCGTACCCACGGGCCGACCTGGGCAAAAAGTTCGGGCATGCGATCCTTGAAGTCGCGGGCTAGAATGCCTTGTATGGTCGCGCGCTTGTACAGGATGTGGTGCAGCAAGCGCGGGCCGAGTTCGGGCTGGTCCAGTTGACCGTTGTATTGCGAGATTTGGCCACAGACCACCATGCGTCCGCCCACATTCAAACGCGGGATGACTTGGTCGCTGATCGGTCCACCCACATTGTCGAAATAGACATCGATCCCGTTTGGACAGGCCAATGCTAAGGCTTCATCCAGGACCGGACCCAGGCCGGATTTGTAGTCGATGGCGGCATCCAATCCCAAATCCTCGACCAGGAACCGACCCTTTTCCGAACCACCGGCAATGCCCACCACCTTTAACCCCAGCTTTTTGCCAAATTGGGCGACCAGCGAACCGACCGCACCGGCAGCTCCGCTGACCAGTAGGGTCTCTCCTGCTTTCGGTTTTCCGCCTTCCAACAACCCAAACCAGGCGGTCCGGCCGGGCATACCCAAAACACCCAGCGCGGAGGTGGGTGGCATGCTCGGGTCCCAGACAACCACCTCGCTGGGTGGCAAGGCAACATGGGTTTGCCAACCCCAATAACCCTGAACCCAATCCCCGATCTTGATGCGCGACTCGTTGTGGGGAACCGAGATCACCTGGCCAATCGCATCGCCTTGTTGCACGGTGTTTAAAGCATGCGGTTCTTCCCAAGTGTGCTGTTCTGCTTGTTGGATACGCATATAGGGATCCACGCTCCAATAGCGGATTTCAACCACGATCTGATCCCCAACCGCCAACGGTTGACTGACCACCCGGTAATGTTCCGGTCCCACCAAACCTTGCGGTCGTTCCACATATATCCATTGCCGATTCAAAACCAAGAGCCACCTCCTAAAACCAGAGTTTAATTAAGTTAAATAGTGAAATAAATAAACAGTTTTTTAATTGATTATTTCAATATTAAAGCTAAAAATAGATTGATGATTGAAGACTTGGTTTTGTTTCGCAAAGTGGTGGAGTGCGGCAGTTTTGTTCAGGCGGCACGTGTCACTGACCGGGCACCTGCCCAAATCACGCGGGCCGTGCAGCGCTTGGAAGGTCAGTTGCATTGTCAGTTGCTGTTGCGCACGACGCGAAAGGTTCAGGTTTCCGAGGCCGGATGGCGACTGTACGCGTTGGGTGGCGATTTGTTGGACAGCCATCAGCAGTTGTTATTGTCCTTTTCCGAGCAGGGACCGATCCAGGGCCAATTGAAATTAGCCTTGCCGGTTTCCTTTGGTCGTAAAGTTGTTTTGCCCATGGTCTTGGAATGGATGAACCAAAACCCGGCGGTACGCCTCAACCTCCATTTCAGCGATGAACATCAGGCTTTACTCAGCCAAGGTTTTGATTTGGCCATTCGCATTACCAGCCAATTGAGTGGGCCGCTTCAGGCGCGAAAATTGATGGCCAATACGCGCGTTCTGTTGGCGAGCCCGCGCTATTTGGATCGGATGGGAACGCCTCGCCAGCCACAAGCCTTAACCGAACACGCCTGTTTGTGCCTGAGCCAGGAACCGCACTGGCTTTTCAAAGCAGGAGGAAAAGAATTGGAAGTCGCCGTGAGCGGGCCGCTGGACAGCAACCATGGGGAGGCATTGGGGACGGCTTGCTTGTCCGGTCTTGGCATCGCGTTGCGCAGCTTGTGGGATGTTGCGCCGTACCTGGCCACTGGCGAGTTGGTGCAGGTTCTCTCCGATTACGAGGTGGGCCCACAAATGGCGGTGTATGCTCTGTACCCGCAAACCCGCTACCCCAGCCGTGCCCAACGCAGCCTACTCGACCACTTGGCCTTTTGCTTTAAACGGTTTGAGGATCTGGGCTATTCCGCCCATTGATTTTCCGGGGCAGTTGGGATTTTAAGTTCAAGATTTCGGGAAATAGGGCATGTTCGTGATAAAGTGCCTTTTCGTAAATCAAAGGATATGGACCGCTCGCGGTCCAGGCCGAGTTCAGGAAATCGCATGACTACGGAATTACATCAAACCCAAGTTCATCTCGAAGGATTATTGGAAGTCCTGGGCAAGAATTTATATAGCTCGCCTGCTGTTGCTATTCGCGAACTGGTCCAAAATGCGCATGATGCCTGCATCCGTCGTCGCCTGGAAGCTGGGTTTAATGCTGAGATGAAGATCACGTTGCGCCCGCGCCAGGACCGCCATGAGCTGGTGATTGAGGACAATGGATCGGGTCTAACCCACGATGAGATCGTGCAGTTTCTGGCCACAGTAGGTTCGGGCTACACCCGTGTTTTGCGCAATCAGACCCAAAGCGAAGAAATGATTGGCTATTTTGGGCTGGGTTTCCTGTCTGCTTATGTGGTGGCAGCCAAGGTTGAAGTCTGGACCTGTTCCTACCAAACCCCTGAATTGGCCTGGCACTTTGTGAGTTCAGGCGGTAAACGTTACACCCTGGAACCAGCGGAACCGCGCGGGGTGGGCACCACCGTAAAATTGGGTCTGACTGCCGAATATGCGGATTTGTGCTCGGGAAATGTCATTCGCGGCCTGCTGCAAAAATATTGTTGTTTACTGCCGATTCCCATTCATTTGGATGATCAAAGCGAGCCCGTCAACAATTTGCTTATTCCCTGGCGGGTCAACGAGGAACTCACGCCTTTTCATCGCCGTCGCGCTCTGATTGCGTTTGCCAATCTCTTTGAAGAGCGTTTTGAACCGTTGTGTACGATTGAGATCCCTGAAAACAACCTCAAAGTTAGGGGATTGTTGTGGATCCAGGACGGCGCCGGTTTCGCGACTTCGGATTACCGCAATGTATCTGTATTTGTGCGCAACATGCACATCACCCACGAAGGGCGCGATTTGTTGCCGCTTTGGGCCGGGTTTGCCGGCTGTGTGCTGGAATCCGAAGCCCTGACCCCAACCGCCAGTCGGGAAGATCTGATTCAGGATTCCGCCTATTTCCAGGTGAAAGCGCTATTGGCCGATACGTTGGTTGTGGGTCTCAAGCGCATCGCCCAATCGGAACCCGAAAATTGGCGGCGAATCATCAAGCGCCATAACCAGGCTCTGATGGGCGCGTGTATTGCTGACGATTCCCTTTTTGAACTGCTCAAGCACGAACTGCGGGTCCCCACCAATTATGGCGATTTAACGGTCAATCAAATTCTCAAACGATCCGCTCAGACGCTTTATGTGCGTACCGATGACCGTAACAACTACGAGGAAGTTTTGTTTAAGGCACGCGCCATCCCAGTGGTTTCAGGCTTTATGTTTGCAGCGGCCAGTTTCAGCCAAAAGGTTGCCGATAGCCTGAACCTCCCAATTCACTACATTGGGCTCAACCAGAAAATCTCGGATTTGTTCCCGGTCCAGGACTGTTCAGAGCCGGCGCTTGAGCGGATGCGGACCCTGTTCTGTGTTGCCGGGGAAGGGTTAATTGCCAGTGCGTTTGAGCCGCCTTACATCCCTCTGCTAATCATGGAAGACAAAGAGGTAAAGCTCAAGGAGCGCCTGGAACAGGAAGATGCGGACCGGCGAATTGGAACGGCAGCCTTGATGTTAGCCAAAATGCATACCCAAACGGTTAAAGCGGGCGAGCGGCGCAAAGTCATTGTCAATTTGGAGAACCCCATCGTTCAGCACCTGATTAAGGGCTCGGATCCTGAGGGGGATACCCGCATTGCGCATTTGATGCGGTCGTTTATGTTGACCCAATGCTGTCATCCCAGCGATGACGATATCGATTTCAGCGTAGAAATTCAAAAGTTCATGGTCGGTTTACAGGCCATTACTCTGGGAGCTTGACCATGGATATTTGGGCCTGGGTTTATGATGAAATGGAGCGCTTGCAGGCGTCCGGCCAGGGCCGTTTGGCCCAAATCATGGAGAATATTTCAAGTTACACCTGTGATGACCAGCACCATAAAGTTGATGCCATATATCCTGAAGGCTTGGCTCTAGCTCGCAAACAACCCAATAAGTGGATCGAGATCTACCTGCGGCATTGGTATCTGCAAAGCCAGGTTTTAAGCCGAAAAAATGTAAGGGGTATGCTTTCAGAATCGGTAGATTTATTGGACTTTGCCCACCAGCCTGGAAATAGTAGTTGTCCGCAAAGTGTGTGCACCGTTCAGGATTTGTGCTGCACCTACAGCTTGCGGGACGGGAAGGGGTTTGTTCAGGAGCGCATCGCTGTCTGCCAGGAAACCTTGGCCCGTATAGATGCCAGTTGGCCTTGCTTTTTCTGTATCGGCAGCGAATACGTTTCGGCCCTTTCCGATGCGGGTCGTCATGAAGAGACCCTGTTGGAATGCGATCGCTTACGCACAATATACTTTCAACAAAACCTGAAGGAAGCCGGCTCAGATTTAGTCTTTAACCAAGTTCGAGCCCTGATAGATTTGGGTCGCTACGAGGAGGCCGAGTCGATTGCCCGTGCGGCGGAAAATCCTGGGCTAGGGTCTGGATTTCAGCGAAAACGGCAAAGCTATATCGCCTTGAGTTTGGCGTTTCAAGGTAAATATGAGTTGGCTATCCAAGAAATGTTGCCTTTGTCGGAAGTTTTGAAAGCCCAAGGGCATTTTTTTAATTGGTGTGAACTGAACTATCTTTTGGCTAGCCATCTACCTGAGCGCAACCATCCAGAACTCAATCAACAGCTCAACCAATTATGCTCCGGTCTGATCCAAAATGGCGCTATCCGCCACAGTATTCAAATCCGGCATTGGCAGGCCGAGCTGGCCCTGCAACGGTCCGATCTTTTTACCGTCAAACGCTGTATCAATTCAATCCAAGCCCTGATTCCCGAACTGTACAAGGATTTGGGAGCGAGTGAAGATTTGGCCGATCTGAATGCCAGATTTGATCAGGCGGTTGCAGCTCGTCCAGTGGTTCCCATCGGCTTGGATGCAAATACCTCGGACCTCGAACTAAACCTATTTGATCTGGAGATTGCGTTCGAGGCGCAACCCGATCAGCCTGAACTTGGCATCCTCTATGGTCAGGCCCTGGAGGAAAACGGGTTTTTGGATGAGGCGCAGGCGGTGTACCAGAGGCTTCTCAAACAAAATCCCGAACACACGGAAGTACTGCACGAGCTATGTGCACTTTTGCTTCAAGATCAACGGTTTCAGGAATTGGATCGTCTGTTGCTGCCTATGCTCGAGAACGATTTGGATCGGGATACGCGTCTTGCCTGTTTTTGGTATTTAGCCCTCCGCCAGTTGGAGGTTTCACCCCAAGATGCCCTGGCCTGGCTGGAAAAACTATTGGCCTTATCACCCCAGGCCAAGCGTTCGCTGCACATTGCCGCAAATATTGAGGTTGAATTGGGACGCTATGAATCTGCGTTAAGCCGTTACAACCAACTTTTGGAGCTGACTGAAGAACCTCAGGAAATCCATTGGCGGCGGATGCTACCCGCAACGCTTCTGGGTCATTGGGATTTGGTGCGGGAATCGTGCGCGGCCGTTGGTATAAACCTGGACACAGATTCCGGCCCCATCGAAGAGAATTGGGGTGTCATTCGCATTCAAATCCAAGAGCAGGAAGAAACGTCCATAATTTATGCGGCCCAAACAGGGCCCGTAACGGCCGAACTGATTTCTATCCGACCCGTTGAAAAAAAACAGGTTTACGGTTGGCAGGTTGTGTTTGATCCCCAACCGCTCAATCGCTTGGATCAAAAGGATGAAGACGGTGACCCTTGCGATGCCGAAGGCTCACCCTATTACCTGTTCAGGTCTGTTGCGATCCAACAAAAAGTGGATTATTTCGCATTTGCCATTGATGGTGTGTTTCCCGGTGACGAGATCTGGGACGAGTTGGTTACGGTCCTGGAATCGTTGGGCGTTGTGGTGAGTCGACGTAGCGGGGACCAGTATGTATTGCCGCATCCTGAGGACGAAGATGTGGATCTGCCTGCCATTTATGCCATTGTGTTGGTCCCGCCGACCGTCGACCTGATGCTGGTCCATCATGCGCTTAAGGCCCAGCTCGAACAGGTCGAGCATCCTTTAATTTGGCCCTTGTTGGTTGCCGAGTTAGGCGATGCGGAAACCTTGGCTCTTCATGCGGATATCGAGGCCCGCTATCAAATCGAATAGGTCAATTGGCTGTGTTACGGTGCTTGAGCCGAAAAGATGGCGACGCAGCCGCGAATTTTTATGGTTACGTTTTGGAAACGCGTCTTAAGTCCGGTATCCAGATCGGTCAGGGTGTCGGATTGGTTGTGGAAGATGCCTTTACGGTTGTAGATGGCCATGAGCCGACGTGCTGCCCAACTGCGTGGCACCTCGCCTTGCAGAATGGTAGAACCAAACAGCCGGGCGCCCGGGTTGAGCACTGGTTTTAGGTTGTCGAGCAAGGTCAACTTGTGGGCCATCGGGCCCGGCAGACAGTGCAGGAGAAAGTTCAATCCGACCGAATCGAAGGACGGCATTTCAGGGAAAGGTTCGAACACGTTGTGTTGAACCGTTTGGGGTTGATATCGGGCAATGCGTTGACTGGCATAAGCCAAGGTATTGGGGTTGAGATCCATCAAAACGATGCGCGGTTGGCCAGCAGAGAAGGTGCATTTATCGAGGAAATAACCGGTCCCCACCCCAATATCCAGGTGGTTGGCCGACAATTGTTGGTTGTAGTGCCCAAGCAGGTGCGGACTGGGACATCGCCAAATCCAACGGTTGGAAATGCCCAAAACCCACCAATCGTAAATGGATAATACCCGCCGCGAATAAACCGCTTGACCTTCCCGGACCGCCTCATCCATGTTAATCCACCTGCTTTTTGATGGCTCATCTTAAGCCAAAGGCACCCGGTTGTGTTGCATGGATTGGGGTTACGGCACCCAGATGGCGATTTTTAACGTGCTTGGCAAAGCGATGCCGGGCACAGTGCCCAAAACGATCCCGTTGGGTGAGGGCGCTGAACGAACTCCTAAGCTGTCGTAGAAATAATGGCCAGTCATGAGTATTGGGGTATAGGGTTCCGCACCTGTGGAATCGTAGTTGACCTCGATTTTGGTGGACGTGGGTATCCAGGTCATGCCATCCCAATGAGCATTGGCCGGTAAATTGGCTTTGCCGGCCTGCTCAAAAGGTTCGCTATAGCTCTGACTGACGGCGCTGGAAATACCAATGCCAAAAACGACCGGTTGCTCGTCATTGGGGTAGCTGGGTCCATCTTGGTCACTGACCCACTCGCCACTATGGGCTTGGACTTGAAGCCAAATTTCGGATTCACCGGCTCGCCAGCGAATGATTTGGATGGTTTCGGCGGGACAAATCACTTGGTGATCGCCGGAATTGGGCGAGAGCAGGGCTAGGCTGATGGGCTGATTTTGGCTGGGGCTGGATTCCAGATCGACCAGGGTCTCTTTGAGGCTGAAATTGCCCGGTAGGCGGTAGCGAATCAACAGCGGTCTACTGGAGGATGCGATCAGCAGATCATGTCGATCCAGATACAAACCGATGGCGCCGATTTGGCCCGTGGTTTGGCTGATCGAAACCTGTTGCGGATTGATCAGGTTATCGCTGAAAAGCAGGCAATGAAAAAATACAAGCAAGATCATAGTTCTGCTCCTCAAGGACAGGCCGTAAATTCGCCCAACGTCAGGTGATGGATAGGTAAAATTAGGAAAGGAATAGGAGGCTTTTTTCTCTGGCTTAAGTCAAAGGGGGCAAAGTCAAGCCAACTCAAACTGCCCAAATAATAGATTTGAATTTCTGCCTCTACCTCGGTGGGTAATGTGCCTGAAGCTATTGAAATGGGTATATTTTGGACCTGGTGATTAGGGCCTGTGTTTTGGGCTAATAAGCACGTCAAATCACGCGACAACCAGGTTCCATCATCTATCTGAAACAATCGGGCATCAGCCGGTGCATAGGCTTCCAGAACAGCCGGTGAGCCCGAAATTCCAGATACCGGGTAACCCATTTTTGAAAATTGGATCGGCGTATTTCCTGCCCACATGAAGGGGTCGAATTCCGTGGATATCTCCATTAAGTCTTCAATTGGGAATCCGTAGTTTGCCTCATTTGGTAATTGAATCTTTAAAACGCGAAATGAGTAAGAAACAGGGATATTCGTTCTAATTGAAGTGTGTAATGTCGTTATCCCGCTTTGCCCTTCACATATCGGTTGGGACCCAAAATTGATGACCAAAGCTTGGGAATTTGAGCCCAAGGGTAATTTTCGGGCAATTGCGTCATCAGATCGCGACTTTATTGCTGGAAAGCTAGAGTCCAAAGAAATAACTTGAGGATTACTCGCTCCAATAACCTGGTTAAGGGAGGTCTGTACCAGTTGAGGCGTAAATTTTATCTCAGAATATGCGTTGACATTTGAAAGGTTTGAAGCATCTATAACCAAAAGAGTAGAAACCCATGAGTTCTCATTTTCAAAGGGTGCACCGACGCGTTGATTGGCCTCTAAATTTGCTAACCCCAGAGCAAAAGGAGATGAATTTCGGGTCCAAGAGTTTCTGGCGGACACCCCAATAGTGAAAGCACATCCATTATCTAGGTTGGGTGCACCCAAGTTGCCATCTATGCTCAACCAAGCATCAGTCGAACGCTGGACCCGGATCCAAATTGCGGACTCTCCTTGAATCCATCGGACAATGGAAATAGCATCGGCTGAGGCTTCTACTTGGGTATTTGGGGTATTGCCCTCATACCTGAGTGCCAAATAAATTGGGAAATTCTCATGCCCCTCTCCTTGGTAATCGACTAAGGTTTGGTTCAACTTTGCCCCATTCATGAGGTTAACTGCAATAAAGACGGGCGAATCTGGGGCTGCATTTGGGAATGCATTGCTTTCAATAGCCATCGTAATGGAGCCGGCTTCTTCTGAATCAGTAATAAAGATATCCTGAACGTTTGTCCGGAAATCGACTTGGGCGGAAAGGGTTAGTCCCAGGAGGAAAAAAATTGAGAATTTCATGGATGGAAGGCTCCTTGGTTGACCCATTGCACCAGGTTCAGAAGCGATGGGTTCATTGGCCAGTTTTCCAGACCGAGCAAGGCATAACTACCCAAAGTTTGCACGTAAGTCGGTGTTTCCCAAAACAAAGGGGCGCATCCGTTTTGGCTGCCTTGGTAAGGACCTGATTCGATAAAGTATTGGGGTCCTTTAGGGCTGCGGAGGGTCACCATGACTTGTGGGGTTTCGGGCGCGCAATTGGGCCGGATCAGGGTCGCCACCAGTTCGCCTTCGAAACTGTCTGATGGAAAGGATTCATTTGCCGTTACATACACTTTTCGGGTGAGGCGGGTGCCACCCGGAGTCATAAACGTACCGTCGGCATCGTAACAACGCGCCGTGCCCGGGTCTGAAAACGGTGCCCCAAAATACGCCGTCTCGACAAAAAAGCCACTTTGGCCCTCGCTATCGACAAAAGCGGCCCCAGTCGGGAAGCCATAGGTTGAATCCGGGTCTAGGTTCAACACGACTTGAGCGCCGGCAAACCAGGGGATATTTGCCAAGTGTTGAAAACGGATTTGACCCTGGAGCGGTGTTTCCTGACCGGATAAACTGCAAAACGAGAGTCCTGGCTGGTTTTCCGCGGGTCCGGATTGAATGTTTATGGCGCTCTGGGCAATGGCAATGGTGTCTGTTCCAGAAAAATTGGCTGAAGTTTGATCGCCCCAAACGATGCTGGACAATAGCGGCTCCGTTTCAACGCCGGTCGTTTGATAGTCATACGAAACGACATAATGTTGAACCTTAGACTCTGGGGATGGAAACGGCTGGACTTGGCTACTGTCCAAATGGATACAAAAAAGCGTCGACATAAAATTGAGCTCGGTTGGGTTGGTGGAACTATCTCTTGAATTCGCCAATCGGTTGGCGCGTTGTACGGCCAGCAGCGGTGCATTGATCTGATAGGAGAAACGCGCGTCCACCCCAAATTGGAATGCAACCCGATTGTTGTAATCCGGCGCTTGGTTTTGGGTACCATTAAATAACCATTTATTCGATTGTTGGGTGACTTTGAGATAAATTTGGTTTTCGCCCTCGCGCCAGCGCACGATCGACACGGCTTGCGGGTCGGCGGTAAGAGTCCAGTCCGTTTGGGTATTGTCGAGACGCATGGCCAGGTAGATGGGTTGATTATTGCTGGGCGCACTTTGAATATCCACCAAGGTTTGGGCAAGCGTTGCGCCGTTTTGAAGGGTTATTCGGATGTATTCTGGAGTTGTGGGACCTGCCTCAAAAAAATCATCGCCGTCGACCGTCAGGGTCATTGGGCCGGCCAATTGCGGGCCCGAATCCAAGGCTACAAATTGGGCATTGCAGTTGATATCCACCGTTGCCAAGGCCGAAAGCCCAACGGATATCAGCAGAAAACCCAAAACCCAACAGCGCTTTGTCATGCAAATCCTCGCGAATCCAAAATCGCGGCATTTTAGCATTGGCATTGTTTTTTATGGTTGTCAAAATTTGGAAAATATCAAAAAAGCGCAAGGCTTGGGAGTTGGTTAGGGTTTTTCAATCAGAAAATGCGTGGCTTTTTCGCCCGGTACGCGTTGCGTGCAGCGGTAACCCAATGCGGCCAGGTCGAGGTTGGTAAAAAGTGCTTCGCCGCGGCCCAGCAGGACAGGCGAGACGACCAAGTGAATTTCATCGATCAGGCCAGCTTGCAGGTATTGGCGGATGGTCGAAACCCCGCCGCCGAGGCGAATATCCAGCTCACCAGCCGCCTCTTGGGCAAGGGCCAGGGCCGCTTCGATGCCTTCGGTCACGAAGTGGAAGGTGGTGCCACCGGCCATTTTGATCGGCGCGCGTGCATGGTTCGTCAGGATAAAGGCCGGCGTGTGGTAGGGCGGATTGTCGCCCCACCAGCCTTTCCAGTCATCATTGGGCCAGGGGCCGCGGATGGGCCCGAACATGTTGCGGCCCATGATCCAAGCACCCATGTTCTCGAAACCTTTTTTGACGAAATCGTCGTCATTTCCGGTTGTGCCACCGCCGGTCCCATGCGTGTTTTGAAACGATTCCGTGGCAAAGGCCCATTCGTGTAGTTGCAGACCGCCCTCGCCGAGCGGGTTTTCCAGACTCTGATTGGGACCCGCACCAAACCCATCAATCGAAACGGCGAAACAGGCGACCTTCAACTTGCCCATACAACCCTCTTTTCTGGTACGTTTTCAGTGCAACATCTTAGACCGGAACTCAGGTTCAGGGATCAGATTATTCGGGTTTGTGGCAGACCGCTTCGATGTTGTGGCCATCGGGATCCAATACAAAAGCCCCGTAGTAATTGGGATGGTAATGGGGACGCAGGCCGGGTGCGCCGTTATCGCGACCGCCTGCTGCCAGTGCTGCTTCGTAAAAAGCATCCACCGCTGCCCGTGAATCGACCCGAAAGGCAACATGTAGAGCCGGTTTATTGGGTTCGCCCTGACCAATCCAAAAATCGGGTTTGGGCGGTTCGCCAAAACCGGCGAAAGCGGTTGATCCGGTCACCTCTGCCGGGAAATCCATTAAGAGTTCATAACCGATTGCGCCTAAAGCGGCGCTGTAGAATGCCTTACTGCGTTGGATATCACTGACTGAAAGGCCCATATGATCTAGCATGGTGAGGACTCCTTAAAAAAGTTATGGATCCCTTGGTTATACCACCATTTGGCGTCCCAAAATCATTTTCAAAGGATGAGACCGTTTCGTTGCCATGTGCGAACCGAAGGGGCATCAAATGGCGAGGGAAAACACTCAATCATCAACATCCAACGCCAAATTATCAAATTGGGAATTGAGCGTTGAATGTTGGATATTGGGTGTTTTGCGGCATTGCGCTCGAATCGGCAATCCGTTAGTCCGCCGTCTTTGCCGCGCCTTCAGCGCTTTCCGGGATGGCTGGCGAGGGGTCCCAGGGTTGCGCTCAAACGATTCGTGCCTCATCGATTGTGCTTAACCCTTCGCTCATCTGTCTCAGGCCATTGGCCTGCCTGGAACCGTTCATTCCAGCCAAAGTGGGTCGGGCTGCCAGGCCCGACAATCCCGGTGTTCGTTATTGAGCGTTGGCCAGTATGGAAATGGAAATTTCATGACGGGTGGGGTCGTTATTCCGAAGTTGATGATTGAGCGTTGGGTGTTGAATATTGGGTGTTTTTGCAAGGTTTTTGAATCGCAAATATCAAACAAGGGAAGTCGAATATCGAAGGGCAATGCCCAACGCACATTCAACCGATACGCCGCTTGTTTAGGTGACGTGCAGGATGATTTCGTGGGCTTCGGTTAGGTCCGGTACTTCCCATTTGCTGGCCATGCGGGTCAACGCGGCTTGTGGGACTGCGTTTTCACGTTCGCGGTTCTGGTGTTGGTGTTCGTTGAATGGAACTTCCACATAGACCAACCGCACGTATGCCTGATAGTCGAGCAATAAACCGATGTTCTGCTGGCGCTGGGCCCGGCTTAGATGCGTGGCATTCCAGACAAAATCCTTGCCGGCCCTTAAATAGCTGCGAACCTCTTCTCGTGCGGCCTGAACCACTTGTCCTTGTTCATCGCTGGGTTTTATCTTGAGTTTTTTGCGCCAGGCATCGAGGGAAACCACGGGCATTTCCGTTGCATGGTTGCGGATCCAGGTGTCTTTGCCCATGCCAGGCAGGCCGACCATCACGGTGGCAGTGCAGCGAAAGGATTCATGTGGGACCACATCACGCTGGTGCCATTTACCCAAACAGTACTGTAACCGTGTATGCGGACTGGCAAAGGAGGCGGGTTGGTTCCAAAGACCCAATTCCTTTGCCCAGTCGCTAAATAACGCGATGTTGGTGAGCGCTTCTTCTTGGGCCAGAGAATCTTCACAGATGCGCCCGCGCATGTCTGCCATGGCCACTTCGTTTAACCAATCCAAGCGGGTGTGCAGCGAGAGTTTGCTTAACTTTCGTTCGCCATCGCTATCGTTGACCAGGAAAAAAGGAACTTGATGGACCAGGATCAGACGGGCGATTGCTTCGCGCGTGTCAAACGGAATACCCCATTGCCAAAGTAGGTTGCGCACTCGGATGGCGCCTGCGCGAGAGTGACCCCGTGCACTGAGAAACCCATCAGCCTCACGCCGGGTGGTTTCCGGTTTGGCAACATCGTGCAGTAGGCAGGCCCAAAACAGGATTTCCTTGGCCTGTTCGGATGAATGGATCCAGGCCTCGCTTTGAATGAGGCGCTCCAGGACCATCTTGGTGTGGGTCCAGACATCGCCTTCTGCGTGGAAGAGCGGACTTTGCGGACAAGTCGCCATTGCGCGAACCCAATCAAAAGCCTCAAAACGGGACCAATCTCCTAAATCGGAGTAGGACAATGGGAAACTCATTTAAACAATACGTCCTTATCCTGCAATTGGTTCGGAATGATTGGGCGATTGAGCCAATGGCTGCCTGATTCGACGACCTGGGTCAGGAAACTGGCGCGGATCCATTTCAAGCGACCGATCACTTTTTCACCCTCTTCAATTTTTAGATAAAGGCCTTCAGCCAAAGGATTTGGATCGGTTTCCCGGGCGATGCGCTGTGGATCCAGGCCCTGGTTTTGGCTTTGTTGGTGCAAGCGTTGCCACCAATCACCCGTCTGATAAAGGCTTTTTCTTAGCCAGTTTTCAGGTTGATGCTGGATTTGCCAGGTGCCTTGCCAGAGGACGGGTACGGAGTGGATGGGGCTGCCTTTGAGATGGGTTTGGCGTTTTACAGTTGACCAGAATTCGCCCGTAGACCGATCCAGAATATCGAATTCCAAGAAGTAGTGGGGCAGTGCGTCGTAGAAGATGGTGTGTTTGGCATACATCCATTCGCCATACAGAACCAGCGATTTTCCCAGCAGGTCAAAAAGAGTGCTTCGATGTTGCATAGCCCAGGTTTTAAATAGGTTGAAGTGTTTTTCGCGCTGCCCGCCAGTCAGGAAATGACCTCGGCTCTGCAGTTGAAGCTGCCCCAATTCATCGAAACTGATGGCTGCGTTAGCGCCATCAACTTTTTCCTCAACCACCACAAACTGGTTGAGCAGGTGGCGTTGCGGGACCTGGTCCATGTCCTCATCACCGGGTTGCAAGCGCGATCCGGCCAGGTGATGGGTCCGCGGGTATTTGATCAGGCTCACAGGCTGACCACTCCGATCATGTGGTTGAGTACGTACTCGACGCGGACCTGCTTGGCACCCACCGCAAAAAACCACGTTTCCAGTTGTTTGGCGGTGAAAAGGTGCAAATGTTCCGGGTTGTTGTCCGGTTTGGACGGGACAGAAAAAACGACAAAGCGCTGAGCCATTTTTACTAGATTTTGGATCGCGATTTGAGGTTGAACCAGATGCTCCAGGACCTCAAGTGCCGTGACAATGTCGGCTCGAATAGATTGCGGGTGCGCAATGTCCATGATTTGCCCACTGAGTTGGTCAATACCACCTTTTTGAACGGTATGGAAAATTGCAACTTTTTCTGGGTCCAAATCGGTGGCGGTAACCGGCAGATGCGGCATGGCGTCCAAAAGTGGCCAGATAAAGGTACCGCGGCCACTGCCGATATCGAGCAGGTCGCTAGGCCACAAAGCCTGAAGGATTCCGATCACTTTTTGAACTCGCTGCAGGTTGTTTTGCTTGAAGCGGTGAACGCGCACCTCATGCTGTTGGGCGAATTCAAGCCAGGACAGATGGGGCGGTTTTTCGCCCAATCGACCAATAAGATAGGCTTGGAGCAGGGTGTCATAGTACATGTTTTTCATCCCGCAGCCATTCTACGGGGTTCTGTCTGGATCAAGCGTGATTTTTTGGAACAGCTGAGGATGGATCCGAGGTTCGGCGATGGAAATTCGGCATTCTGCAAGGCGATTTGAATCGCGAAAATCGAAGGGGAAACGCTCTACGCCCATCGCCCAGCGGGCGATACAGTGCTGGTTGGAGGATTGCCCAGGGATTGGGAATGCCATGGGCTCTATTACGCGCCTACAGCGCTTCCCAGGATTGCTGGCGAGGGGTACCAGGGTTGCGCCCAAACGATTCGTGCCTCATCGATTGGGCTTCACCCTTCGCTAATCTGGCTCAGGCCGTTGGCCTGCTTAACGATCCATCAAGATTCGAAATTCGGCGTTGGAAATTCGACATTTTGCCGGGTTTTTGAATCGCGAATATCGAACAAGGAATGCCGAATGTCGTAGGGGCTCAACGCTCAAACGCTCAACGCTCAACGCTCAACGCTCAACCCAAAAGGATCTATGGCGAGAACAGGGATTGGGTCAGGGTCTGTTTGGAATCGAAACCCTGGAAAAATCGGGTATTTTGTTGGCAATGCTCAGTTCGCCTTCTTCCAGGCTGAACAGGAGCAGTTCCTGGTTATCGGGGCTGCGGATGATCGGGAGCCAGGTCGAAAAAAGGATTTGTCCCTTGCGCAGGGTCAGCGCGCATTTGGTGCGGTGTGTTTTTTTGCGCATGTTTAAAGTGAAGTAGGGCGCATGGTCCACCCAAAACGGATCCATCAGCGCCACACTGTCCAGGTCGTTAATGCCCAGAAGGTTTCGATCCAATACGTAGGTTGTCTGAAGCGTACCGCCTATGTTAAACAGCTTGATCTCGAGGCTTTGCGGATCAAAGCACAGGATTTGGTCCTCAAAAACCAGAAATCGCTGCCCGGAATCAGCCGTTAACATGGGTTCAGATGTCCCATCGGTCTCGACCCGAACCAAATGGACCTGGTCCGCTTGGACAAAAGAAAGAAAGGCTTCGGAATCGGTCCAACTGGATACCGTGCGAATTTTGCCATCCAATGGAAAATATTCGACCCATTCACTCGAATGCAGGAAGTTCCCCGATGGGTCCAGTTCGTAAACACGGCCGTTAGTGGCTGATAATACGGCGATTCCGCTTGGCGATACCCGCATTTCTCCGGTCAGATCCAATTGAATGCGGCCATCTTTGGGCACAGTATAAAACTGCTGGCTTTGGTTTTGCCGGTTGTGTTGCCAATCGTAAATGAAGATTTTCACCTGATAGGCGTCGGAAATCGCATACAAGTAGGTCTTGCCATGGCCATTAATCGCACGATAAAACACTTTGGCGGAGACCTCTTCAATCTCGTAAAAATCCGTTTCCTGCAGCGGATGGGCAAGAAAGCATCCGGTCATAAACAACCAAAGCATTTTTTAGGCCTCAAAAATTTTGTGTCCGGCTTAGTTTAGCGCCATACCACGGAATATTCTTTCATTGTGTTGGTGGCATTGTACGGCGCGCTTTCAGCGCTTCCCTGGACTGCTGGCGAGGGTACCAGGGTTGCGCCCAAACGATTCGTGCCTCATCGATTGGGCTTCACCCTTCGCTAATCTGGCTCTGGCCGTTGGCCTGCTTAACGATCCATCAAGATTCGGAAATGGGTGTTGGAAATTCGACATGTCAAGTCCTGGTTTAAATTTCACAGTTTCGGAATCGGTTTTACGAATGATCGGGTGGTTTTGCTGGGAGCGGAGATCGCGTGTAGGGACCTCCAGCCGGAGGCGGTTGGAGAAGGATAAATTGCGCCGAAGAATGAAGGGTCCATTTCACCTTGAACGCCTGTGTTTCATTCGGCCTGAAAGGCCGGAACGTGGATAACCCTGGCCAAGGTTCGCGAGCGTTGCGAGCTAACCGCAGGCCAGGTTTAAGTCAAAAAAATTCCGGGGCGCCCTGAAAGCGGCGCAACTCGCCCAGTTGGGGACGGGAAGTTGCGCCCTTTCAGGACGCTCCCGAGTTTAATTTGATTGGAAGCCAGGCCTGCGAACCTGCGCAAGCTCCGGTTCTTGACCTGGGTTGCCTACGTTTCGGCCTTTCAGGCCGATATTGGTAATTTTAATAAAATCAATTATTTAGATTCTCATGTTGAAGTTCACTGTAACGAATCACTTCTCTTTTCATCCTCGCCCTCCTCTTTCGATTTGACAACTGTCAACCTATCCCAGGACGGGACAGGGTTTTTGAATCACGAATATCGAACAAGGAATTCCGAATGTCGAAGGGAAAACACCCAGCGCCCAATCCTCAACCCCAACCCTCATCGAAGGGTTGGGATTCGTTACAATGGGATTCGAGGAGCGACCATGAACGATGATTTGATCCAAACCGTTCGTTCTATTGTTAACCTGCCCGATCCTGTTGTCCTGGCATTTGGCGAACTTTTCCAGTCCATTCACCTGGCAAAAGGTCAGGACTGGGTTCGCGAAGGCGAGATGGCCACCCAGATTGCTTTTCTTTCCTCCGGTTTGATGCGGTCGTATTACATTTCCCCTAGTGGCGAGGTCCACAACAAACATTTCTTCCTGGAAAGATCGTTCCTGGCCCCTATGACCTCGTTGGTCCTCAAACAACCCAGTCCTGTATTTCTGGGCGCATTGGAAGATAGCTGTCTGGAGGTTGCCTCCTACGCGGAGGTTCTCCGGGCTTTTGACCGATTCCCGGAGCTGAATCGCTTGGGTCGGGTTCTCATGGAATATGCTTGGATCGGCAAGGAGCGGCGAGAAACCCAACTGATTATGTTGGATTCCGCAGCGCGCTATCGCGCTTTTTTGCAGGAGTATCCAGGCCTTGAAATGCGGGTACCGCTGTACCACATTGCTTCTTATCTCGGAATAAGCGCCGTTCAACTCAGCCGATTGCGTTCGCGCAAATTAACCTAAGTTAAGGCAACGCCTTTGTACAGAACCCAAAATGAAGTGCAGAAGGAGGTTGCCATGCAACATATTTGTTTGATTAGCGGTGTTACACGCGGATTGGGTTTCCATCTGGCCAAGGTTTATCGCCAAGCCGGTTTTCACGTAGTCGGATTGGCCCGTGACCGGGAAAAGCTGGCCGCCATGCAAAAGGCCGGGATACTCGCTGATTTTTTGGTCTGCGATTTGGGCTCTCCATCAGCACTTGACACCGCCATCCAAGAAATGGAAACCCGCTACTCCCGACTGGATGTGTTGATCCACAATGCGGCTATTCAAAACACGGCGGATATCGCGGGTAAGGGCGATTATGCGGGCCTGATCCACCGGGAAATGCAAGTTAATTTCCTCAGCCCGGTCAAGCTGACCTCTGCCTGGTTACCACTCTTGGCACAGGCACAGGGCCGGGTAATTGTCATTTCCTCGTTGCTCCAGTTGGGACCCAAACGGGCTGCGCCCGGTTATTGTGCCAGTAAAGCGGCTTTAAGTAATTGGGTGCAGAATTTGCGTGTCCAATTGCAGGAACTGAAGATTGGGGTAACAGAAGTGGTGCCGGGTCTGATTCGAACCGAGATGACCGAGCAGGCTGCTCAGAAAGGCGTTCCGCCTGAGCAACTCGCGCCGCTAATTTACTCCAACGCCCATCGCGACCTGATTATATTACCCGGTGCCCGATTGGCCTGGCGGGTCCACCGCTTCTTTCCGGACTTGATCAAAGCCAAGCTCTTGGCCTAAATAGGTAGGAGCAGCGGAGGAAGCCGGTGGACGCAACACACAAATTAGTCGTAGTGAAGCTGATTCACACCCTTGCCTGGGCCTTTTTTGCCGGCTGTATCCTGGCCATTGTGCCAACGGCTTGGTTGGGTAAATTCCAGATTGCGTTTGGCTTAATTGGGGTGGTGATGGTTGAGGTGCTCATCCTGGTGCTGAATCGCTGGCGTTGTCCCCTGACCAATGTGGCTGAACGATTTACCTCGCAACGACAGGACAATTTTGATATTTACCTGCCGCTCTGGTTAGCGCGTTACAACAAGCAGATCTTTGGCAGCTTGTATGTGCTGTCAAATCTTGTCACCTTGGTTTTGTGGTGGATGGCCGATTAAGCAATCAGAGCGGCGGCGGTTTGGCCGGACTGAAATCGATGAGATAGGTATGGACATCCGCATACAGTTTGCGCCATTCCCGTTCGTAGACACGGAATTTTTCCTGGTTTGTCGGGCCGGACCAAGAAAGCCGAATACGTTGGCCGTCGACCATGGCTTCCAGGTAGATTGTGGGCTGGTGGAACTCGGTTGCATTGTCAATAACGCCTGCTTCCGCAAGCGTTTGCATCCGATCGTAAAAGGCCTTGATGCTGGCATTGTGGTTAAAGGAAAGGGAATTGGCCTCAAGGATTTTGGTCGCCTCGCCTTTCATAAACGCACCGCGGGAGGGGATATACCCGATGCGCACGTAATCCTGCTGGCTCGTGCTCTGGCCCATAAGAGATGTAAAAAGAACCATGAATATAACCCATCTGTGCATACGAATTGCCCTCCTCGGCGTCTTATACATGATTGGATTCCATAACTGCCCAAAAGTTTCACTATTTCCTGCAAGGAATACCCTCGTTCTTTTTTGCAAGGACTAGGTTTGCATTTTTGCGCTGTTTTGGAACCATTTCGGCTGATTTTTTTATGTGGAGGTATGAGAATGAAAGGGACCCTTTTTCTTGTTTTTTGCGTTACGTCAATGGCCTGGGGGCAAATCGACTCCATTGCGTTCGCCAGTAACGGTCCCAATGTGGCAAGCTTGAATTGGCCCAATGGCGATTGGTATGTGCGCGCCATTTTGATTGATGATATGGGTGTTGAAGTGGGGCCCATCTCCAATCAAATAATGTTCACCTTAACCAATTCATGGCCATCTATTACCGTCACCATGGCGGCCGATGCACCGCTCACCTATGCCTTGCGTTTCTATCGCAGTGCTTCCCCCTTTTCGCCTGGAGACAGTGGGATTGAGAGCAACACGGTCAGTTGCGGCAATGGGACCAATTGCGATTTGATGTCACCTGCCAATATTAGTTTGGCCAATAGTTTAAATGGAGGATGGACGGGGGCAACCGTGTTACCCGTAACCCTTGTCAAGATTGCCATTGAATAGACTCAGTTTATCGGGCTGTTTCTGCCCTAAAAATCAGCGGTTCGACGGCTTGGCGAGTGGGCCCCCAACTGAGGGTCGGCGCCAGCCAGTCCGCTGGCTGAACCTGGATTGCCAGCTGGCTGGGCGAGGACTCGTGCCAGTTGTCCTGCCAGCGGTAGCGCACAAGCTTGCCAACTTGATCGGCACAGGTGAGATGGAACTGCGGTTGGACCTTTTCGCTGCCGATTAAACTCAGGTCCTTAAACATGATCGACAGCAAACGGTCCAAATCCAAATAGGCAAAACGCATTTGGTTCTGCCAGGGGTTAGGTCGATTGGTTGAATCGTGGATGCCGGGGTAGGGTGGATCGGGCAGCTCGTGGGGCAAGGGGCCGGCACCGTGACGCGTCTGGTAACAGCGATGGACGTAATGCACGGTCAGATCATTGAGTTCGGCCGCCCGACACAATTCTAAGACGTTGCGCAGACCCGTGTGCGATCGGGTGACGTGCGGAAAGTTGCCCCATGTCATGTCTAACTGCAAGCCTTGAGCGCCTTCAAAAATCAAAGAATCCTTCGGGATGTGTTGCCAAGGTTGAAGTTGGACCGAATTTAGGAAGAAGGCAATATCGTCCTGGAATGCGGTCAGGATCGGGTCAAGGTCAATGGGTTGGAGTCGCAGCTGATGACATCGACTGGGGTAATAATCCCGCAGGATTTTTTGGATTTTGGTTGCGCAGATGCGGGGTTTTTGGAGATCGCGGACGCGAAATGAATAACCCTGTGTTTCGCGTTCCCAGGTTTCGCCAAAGCCGATCCCGCACGATCCGTGTTTGGCCCCGCCGCGTTGGATTTCCAAGGCTTGATTCAGCCACATTTCGATGGGCGTTGTTACTGGGCAATCTGGGTCCACTGACACCTGGGGTGTAAAGCCAAGTGTGTTTAATTCGGCCCATTCGCGGCGGAAGAGCAAGGGATGGCAGACAAAGAATCGGCTCAGAAACGTGGGGTTTCCTGTGAAAGTTCCACTGCCAAAGTGGCTGAACACATGGCGTTGACCTTCCTTTGTAACAACCGTGTGGCCGGCTTGGGCACCACCATTAAAGCGTACCACCCACGCTTCGGCTTGGCTGGATAACCAATCCGTGATGAGTCCTTTGCCTTCATCGCCATAACCGGCGCCAATGACTGCGTGTAGGTTTGCCATACTCGCCTCCGTTTGAATGGTTTGGCTGTCAAAAGCGTGTGGGAATTAGAAACCAAAGCGAGACAAAAAACCGATACCGGATTTGCTTTCGCCGGAGGTATCGGGGCGCGTCCAGGTGGGAGTTGAGCTATGCATAAGCGATTCGCGCCGGAACAGCGTTTCCACGATGAGTTCGGCCAGACGTGTGTAGTCGTTGAGGTAGAGGACGGATTGGCCGAGCAAGGCGCGCCACTCGCTGCGAACCCGGTCGGGCTGTTGCCGGAAGTAGGATCCTTGTTCGATCACGATGTGGTAGACGTCATACTTTTCGCGCGCCATGGCCAATACGTCGTGGCTGTCCAGGTCCTGTTGTAACCGATCGCCGAAAAGCTTGCGCGCGTGTTTTGCGGTCAGGTTTGGGGCCGGCGGCTCATCGCCAACGGTGAACAAAACACCTTTTTTGCCGCGTTTCTGCCAGCAATCGATTTCAGTCCGGGTGGCGGCAAAGTACCAGGGCAGGTTGTAACTCTCGTAATGGTTGCCGCCGCCTCCGCCTTCCAGGTAGATATCGCTGAGCTGTTCGACGATACGGATATCGGCTTCGAATTGGCTGACCTGCAATGGGGCACGATCGCACCAGGCATCGCCGAATCCCATGATCATGAGGTGGGGATCCGTCACAGGTTTCTGGTCCAGGATCTGAGTGACCATGCGTTGCAGTCCGGTGCGGATAAAGGCTTCGGGGATGGCACCCATGGATCCGGTTTCATCAAAGGCAACAATGATCGCATTCGATTCGGGGTTGAGCTCGGAATCGCGTGACTCGCGCAGGGTAATGTTTCGGGGATCAAATGCGGCATGGATCTGGCGCTGGGCAAAGATTTGTTGGCGTTGTTTACCTTGAATCTTGTGTGCCGCATAGTGTTTCCAATCCTCCTGATTCCAACGTGTATAACCCATAAAAACCTCCTTTTATTTCAGTAAGTTCATTTTTGAACAAACTGTTTGTATAAAATCTAGGTTCCTATTTGTTTGTTTGTCAAGCATTTTGATTGAAATGTTTGTTGTTGGGATGTAAGATGTGGCTGTGTTAGATCAAAAACGGAATTAGTATGGATTTTGAGAGACCGATTGTCAGTGTGGATGTGGCCTTGTTTACGCTCGAACCGTTTGCCCTGCTCCTCCAGCAGCGCGCACAACCGCCGTTTGAGAAGGTCTGGGCCTTGCCCGGTGGGTTTATTCACACCGATGAGGACGAAAATGCTCAAGCTGCGGTCCGCCGCATCCTGCTGCAAAAGACGGGCGCCGAGATCCCCTATATGGAACAGCTTTTTACTTTTAGCGGACGCGCACGCGACCCGCGCGGGTGGTCGGTCAGCATCGCTCATTACGCCCTGATCCCGCGTGCCCAACTGCACATCAATCCTGATACCACCCGATTGGTGCCGATCGAGTCTTGCCCGCAACTGCCGTTTGACCACAACCAGATTGTGGAAACAGCCTTGACCCGTTTGCGCAACAAATCGGCCTATTCTTCTTTACCCACTTTTTTTCTGGGCGAGGATTTCAGCCTTTCCGAACTGCAAGATGTTTATGAGCAAGTGCTTGGCATAGAGCTCGATCGTACGACCTTCCGCCGAAACCTGTTGGAACAAGGCCTGATTGAGCCGACGGGCCAGCAGCGCAAAGACGGTGCCCATCGACCGGCCCAGCTCTACCGCCGCAAACCGGACCTGGTCCAACTCAACCGCACCCTTTAAAAGGAGATCTTATGGATGCTTTATTCCGACTCCAATTGGCCAAACGATCTCTACACGGTCTGGCCCTGGGCGATGCGTTTGGCCAGACGTTTTTCGCCAAAGAAGAATCCCTGGACGTGTATTTCCGCGAAGGCCAACCGGCTCCCGCACCCTGGACCTACACCGATGACTCGGTCATGGCGCTTTCGATTGTCGAAGAGCTTGCCGAGCATGGCTTCATCAACCAAGACCGCCTGGCCAAACGCTTTGCCGATCGCTACCGAGTGGAACCGCATCGCGGTTATGGTGGTGGTGCCCATTGGATTTTGCGTAAGATTGGTGAAGGTGCGAATTGGCGCATCGTGGCTGCGGATGTATTTGAAGGCCAGGGCTCGTTGGGCAATGGTGCGGCCATGCGCTCCGCCCCGCTCGGTGCCTATTTTTTTGACAACCTGGACCAAGTGGTGAAACACGCCCGCCTGGCCAGTGAGGTGACCCACATGCATCCCGATGGGATTGCAGGTGGGATTGCTATCGCTTTGGCCGCTGCGTTTGCCAGCCGCCACCGCTTTTCACCTCAGGATAGACCTGAAGAAGAGCTGATTCCCTTTGTTCAGGCCCATTTACCCGAGAGCGATACGCGCGCTAAGCTCAATAAAGCCATCGCCTTACCCTTCTCGTCGCGCATTGAAACGGCGGTCAGTGTTTTGGGTAATGGCAGTCGCGTTTTGGCAACCGATACGGTGCCCTTTACCTTGTGGTGTGCAGCCCGCCATTGGAACGATTGGCCCGCTGCATTGTGGGAAACCGTTTCCGGTCTGGGCGATCGCGACACGACCTGCGCCATCGTCTCAGCGATCCTGGCCTGTCACCTCAACCCCGAGGATCTGCCTTCGCAATGGTGGCAAAACCTGGAACCACTTCCCGCGCATCTGCAACCCGAACCCGAGGCAAAACCAAGTTGAATTATTCCGTTGATGATTGAGTGTTGAGCGTTGGATATTGAGCGTTTAACAAATTTGGCAATACGTCCTAGAACCAGAACCCAGCCCTTCAAGGTTCGAAATTCCGTGTCCGAAATTCGATATTTCTTGCCCCCGAAAAATATCGAATTTCCGATGTCGAACACCGCATCCCGAAGAAAGTTTTTGGGAATTTCTCCCAGTGTCACATCTGTCTCCGTTAGAAACAAAAACGCTCAATATCCAATATCCAACGCTCAACGCTCAAGTTTGGGAACGTGTCAAATGGATTCAGCTTGCTGCAAAACAGACCTACCTAGATCCGCCCGGCTTAGCGCTAGTTGCGCCCCTGCAGGGCGCCCGTATCATGGAACGGCATGTACCTAGGCCTGCGTTGGCTCGCCGCGCTCGCCACCTTGACCTAGGCTATTCACGTTTCGGCCCTTCAGGCCGGGCCCATGGTCCCAACGGAGCGCAAACAGAAGATTTCAGGTTAAGCGTTTAGACTTGATGATTGTGCGTTGAGCGTTGGATATTGAGCGTTTTACAATTCTGGCTGTACAACCTGGATCTTGGGCCACCCCATCAAGATTCGAAATTTCCTGTTCGAAATTTGATATTCCATCTGCTTGGGATAATGTCGAATATCGCATGTTGTACACCGAATTCTGAAGAAAGTTGGATCAAGGCAGATTGGCGATACGAAATCGCCAATCTGTGGAGATTTAGAGGCCGGAGGCCGATTGACCCGTGAGCCCACACCGACGTTAGGAGGTGTGGGTAAAAGCGAACAAAGAGGTGGGGAGAGCCCGGATGGGCGATTCAGAGCCGTCGGCATCTCATTCGTTTCCTGGCCCCAAGCCAGATCCAATATTTCGCCTATGGTTAACCTGTCTCAGTTGGAAACTATAACGCTCAATATCCAACGCTCAACGCTCAAGTTTGGTAACGTGTCGAATGGAATCAGCTTGCTGCAAAACAGACCTACCTAGATCCGCCCGGCTTGGCGCTAGTTGCGCCCCTGCAGGGCGCCCCGAATTATGGAACTGCATGTACCTAGGCCTGCGTTGGCTCGCCGCGCTCGCCACCTTGACCTAGGCTATTCACGTTGCGGCCCTTCAGGCCGGGCCCATGGTCCCAACGGAGCGCAAACAGAAGATTTCAGGTTAAGCGTTTAGACTTGATGATTGTGCGTTGAGCGTTGGATATTGAGCGTTTTACAATTCTGGCTGTACAACCTGGATCTTGGGCCACCCCATCAAGATTCGAAATTTCCTGTTCGAAATTTGATATTCCATCTGCTTGGGATAATGTCGAATATCGCATGTTGTACACCGAATTCTGAAGAAAGTTGGATCAAGGCAGATTGGCGATATGAAATCGCCAATCTGTGGAGATTTAGAGGCCGGAGGCCGATTGACCCGTGAGCCCACACCGACGAAAGGAGGTGTGGGTAAAAGCAAGCAAAGAGGTTGGGAGAGCCCGGATGGGCGATTGAGCGCCGGTTCTCTGCCTTTCCTCCAAAACCCATCTGAAACGGGTCCAATCCCGAAAAGATCAGCAATATAAGTTGCGACCCTTCAGGGCGCTCCCAATCGTGGAGCGGTGTGTACCTAGGCCTGCGTTGGCTCGCCGCGCTCGCCACCTTGACCTAGGCTATTCAGGTTTCGGCCCTTCAGGCCGGGCCGATCCGTTGATGATTGAGCGTTGAGCGTTGGATATTGAGTGTTTAACAATTCTGGCTGTAAAGCCTGGCGCTAGGACCAGCCCTTCAAATTCGAAATTCCGTGTTGGAAATTCGATATTTCATGCCCCCGAAAAAATATCGAATTTCGGATGTCGAATACCGTATCCCGAAGGATTTACCCTTAAAATGGGTTGCCCAAACGCGAGGAGGATTCATGGCGGATTTTATTATTTTGATGCATAACGACTGTAGTCGCGAAACGACGGGTTGGGACTCCTATCTGGACACATTGCGTGCGACGGGTCGATTTGAGGGTGGGAGTGCAATTGGTGACGGCCAATCCTTTCGCAAGGAAGGAACCCCTGGGGCTTTAACCCTGCAACTCGATGGTTTTTTCCGGGTCCGTGCAGCCAATCTGGCGGAAGTGGTTGTTTTATTGGACGGAAATCCGGTCTACGAGGCGGGCGGTACGGTTGAAATCCGAGAAC
The DNA here is from genome assembly GCA_020637335.1 of Acidobacteriota bacterium. GTDB lineage: Bacteria > Acidobacteriota > Holophagae > Acanthopleuribacterales > Acanthopleuribacteraceae > JACJWC01. The sequence goes on from JACJWC010000002.1 coordinate 243,542, forward strand.
TGCCTCAATCTTGAACCCACCGACCCCTTTTTGATATTTACTCAAATAGCGTTCCTGAAAATCTAGAGCATTGGTCTAAAATGGCGCTATTCGCGAAGTAGGTGTTATTTTGGAAGACAAGTCATATTTTGTTGGGTTTGATTTTGGGACCACCAATTCATTGGCAGCGGTGTTTAATGGCCAGGAAACGAAGGTGGTACCTTCCGCTCAGGGTGGGGTATTGACACCGTCCGTGGTGCGGATTTCTGGAAAAGGCAATGTTTTGGTGGGCCAACGGGCAGCGCGGTACCTGGATCTCGATCCCGAAAATACCCATCGCGAATTTAAACGCCTTTTAGGGACATTGCATGCCATTGATTTTCCGGCGGCCGAGTTGAGTAAAAGTGCCCAGGAACTGGTGGCGGAGGTGCTCAAATGCCTGTGTTTGGATGTGGAACGCGAATTTGGGTTTAGCCCGGCACAAGCGGTGATAACGGTGCCAGCGCTTTTTGAAGTCCCGCAGAGCCGCGGCATTATTGAGGCTGCTCGATTGGCGGGATTAAACAAAGTCGAGCTATTGCAGGAACCGGTTGCGGCAGCTCTGGCTGCGGGGTGGAGCGACGAGAATCTGCGCGAAAAATGGTTGGTCTATGACCTGGGCGGTGGCACGTTTGACGTTTCCCTGCTCGAGACCCAGGAGGGGCGGCTGCGGGTGATCGACCACGATGGCGACAATTTTTTGGGTGGACGCGACATGGATCGCGCTGTGTTGGACTACGTTTGCCAGTGGTTGGCTCAAGAAGAAGGGCTGCATTTAGAACTTTCCAATCCAGACCATGCACAGGCCCTCAAAGCGTTGGCCCGGGCAGCGGAAGAAGTCAAAATTGAGTTGTCCCAGGTTTCAGAATCCTTTTTGTGTTTACCGCGTCCTCTGACTCTGGATGGGGAAGAGTACCTGGTGGAAGTCCCGTTGAGCCAGGACCAGGTCGGTCAATTGGTGCAACCCGTCATTCAAAAAACAATGGATATAACCCTTCGCCTCCTGGGTCGCAATGGGCTGGTTACCCAGGACATTCAAAAGGTGGTGCTGGTTGGCGGGCCGACCCGGATGCCGGCACTTAAATCCTTTTTGGCCAACACCTTTGATGCGGTTGCGGATCACGATCACAATGCAATGACCTTGGTCGCGCAGGGAGCAGCTCTGTATGCGGCTATGTCCAATCTACCGGCCTTGAGCCAACCGGTTACCCAGCAGCCGCATGCCAATCGCCTGTGGTTGAATCATCCTGCCATGAGTGCTGACCCGCATCCGTTTGTCATTGGCCGGGTCGCCGAATCCTTAGCGGACGAACATCCGCATCAGGTCCAGTTTACTTGCGGTGATTGGTCCAGCGAGCTAGCGGAATTTGACGAGGAAGGACTCTTTCAGGTTCAATTGCATTTAACAAAGCGCGGCATAAACGACTTTAAACTGCGTTTATTGGATCCCAGGGGCAAGGAGCTGTTGTGCAGCCCGGCCCGTATTACCATCATCTACGGTCTGTCCTTGTCGGATCCACCCCTGTCGCGCACGATTGGTGTTGCCCTGGCCGATGGTTCCGTCCAGACCTATTTGGAGCGGGGCGTGCCTTTGCCGGTGAAGCGCACGTTTGTGCATAAATCGATTGGGTTAATTGAAGCGGGTAACGCCGAATCCGTACTCAAGATTCCGATTGTGCAGGGCGAATTTGACCATGCCCATTTGTGTCGCTTGGTTGGCAGCTTACAAATCAGGGGGGATCAGCTAGAAGAAAATCTTCAGCCCGGCAGCAGCCTTGAGTTTTCGCTTTCCTGCGATCGCGGAGGTGTATTGATGGCTTCCGTCTTCTTGCCCTCCCAGAATCGCGTTTTTGAGGAAGTGGCCCAACTGGTCATTGCCAAGGCGGACCCCGATACGATTGGCGAGATGGTGGCCTCTCTCTCTAACCGTATCCAAAAGCTGCAAACCCAGGCTTTTGCGGAAAATGATAAACGCAATATTGAACATTTGATGCAGAGTGAAAATGCAATTGCAGGCGTTTTAAACGATTTGAGCCGTTTGAGATCCGGCGATGAAGATGCGGGTCAACGAGCCATTCGGACCCTGATCGAAACGGAGGGCCAGCTGTTTGAAATGGAAACAGCCTCTAAATTGACTGCGTTTCAAGACCAGAACGAATTGGAGATCCACAATGCAAATTCCTGGGTCAGCCATTTTGGATCTTTACCCGAACAGAAGATGTTCCAACAGGCTTTGGTTGCCTTGGAAAAGGCGGAAGCGCAAAAGGACCATGCAGGTTTGGCGCGTCAGATGAAAATCATCCGGAAATTGGCGAATGTCTCCTATTATCGCCATCCCGAATCCTGGTTTTGGGATTTTGAGCACTTGGCAGCTAAGGTCGATGAGGCTACTGATTTGCGCAAAGCCCACGATCTGGTTAAAAAGGGTCGTCTATTGTGGGAAAAGGGGGATCTCGAAAACCTCAAGCCGATTGTCAATGATTTGGCGGTTCTCTTGCCTAGGCATACCGAATCCGTGCGTTCATACGATTCAGGGATTCGGTAATGGCGCCAGCCTGGCTCAAAAACCCATTTTTCACTTTAGCCATCAGCCCTAAGGCATCGGCGGCCGAGGTAGAGCGGGCAGGTCAACTGTTGAGTTCCAAATTGGCAGCTGGGAGCGAGGCAATCAAAACCTATTCTGTTCTGGGCCATCGTTTTGAACGCGATGATTTTGAGATTAAATGGGCGTTGTCGGAATTGAGGGACCCGGAAAAGCGGCTCCTGTGGGAATTCCTTTTTTTTGAGCCGCGTCCTCCGAAAGCCCGGCATCAAAACGCTTTGGACTTTGCCAAGGTGCTGGGTTTTTAAGCATGCATATTTTTGGTTTTTTTGTGCTGTACGCCATTGTGAAAGCGGTGATGAATCGCAACCGGAACGATCTCGAAAAAGAGGTGTCACCAGGGCTGATTCTGGTCCTGGTTTGGGTCGCACTCTTGGCCTTGGTGACATTTGCCGTCTTTTTGACCCGGGCCCGCCATCCACTCGCCTTGCTCCTATGGCCGCTTGCGCTGATTTTGCTTTTTCCCTATGCAACGGCACGGTGGATCTTGGTGCCTTTGGGTTGGGTTCAGGCCTGCAAGATTCTCGGTCCTTTTAGCCTGTTTTTTTTCCGCAAGGATAAGGCGGGTGCAGGTTTCTTTTTAGCGTTTTTGGCAAGCCAAAACCACAAGGATCCTCAAGGTCAGGCCCAAAACTTGGCTAAACTTTTGGCCAAAAAACGATTCTTTAAGGGTGCGGAGGTGATGGCCTGGGCCTATTGGTGCCACCTGCGCGGGGATCGGGAAATGGCCGTCCAATTATTTCGTGCGGCTCTGGGTGCACGCCATGCCGAACACATCCCTTTTCCGTCACGCCTCTTTGCGGTGAAGTATTTGCTGGCCCATTTTGCTGAAGCTGAGGATTGGGAACAGGTTCTGGACGTGATTCAAGCAGGTCGTGTCCAGGTACCAACCATCGTTTTCTTTAAGCATTTGGCCAAAATGAAGTTGGGTAAAAAGGTAAACCCATTATGGGTCCAGGTCAGTGCCACGCTCAGTGGGAACCGCGAACTGTTGGCCTATTGTTTTGCGCCGGATAGCGAACAGATGAATGAAGAATCCGGCGATATAGGGGACATCGCGGAGCTCTTGGCCAACCCATTTGCCGGTAAACAGGCCATTAACCGTGCTGCACTCCTGCTGGAAACACACCTGGAATCAGCCCAAACCCAAGCCTGGCTCGATCAGAGACGGGTCGAACTCGGCGTGGATGATGCGTTCTCTTTAGCGGAGGCCGTTGCTCCGGTTTGGTATGGCAGTGTGGGCTCGCTTCTCACGCGGAAAGGGCCGCTGCCGGAGGAGCCGAGCCTGTGGCTGGAGTCCGTGCTGGAACTGGAACTTGACCGCGCTTTTGAAGATTTCGAACAGTTGTTGGATAGCGTCAAAGGGCAACCGTCTGAGGAGGATGACGCTTCGACCAATTGGCTAATCTGGGCACGGGTTCAGGCCGTTTTCCGGCTTTTGGCGCATGATGCGTACAACCGTTCCGCCGCCAGCCGGATGTTTTTATCCGATGGCTGGAATTGGGCTGCGCGGATGTGGAACGACCGTGGGGACCGGCTCCTACCCAACACCATTTTTTATTTTTTGGCCGATGAGGCAGACGCCCTGGGTCTTCTTGCCGAGCGCGCCAAACTCCTCCAAAACGCCAATCAGGAATTTTAGGTTGGTTTGGATCAGACCAACTGTCTGAGACAGATTAGGAAGGGCGGCTATCGTACGGGTTGATGATTGAGCGTCAAGCGTTGGATATTGAGCGTTTTTCATGGGACCAAGCCTAACCTTCAAGATTCGAATTACGGATGTTGCACACCGAATTCTGAATGAAGTTGGATCAAGGCAGATTGGCGATACGAAATCGCCAATCTGTGGAGATTTAGAGGCCGGAGGCCGATTGACCCGTGAGCCCACACCGACGTTAGGAGGTGTGGGTAAAAGCGAACAAAGAGGTGGGGAGAGCCCGGATGGGCGATTGAGCGTCCGTTCTCTGCCTTGCCTCCAAAGCCAATTTAATCCGGGTCCAATCCTGAAATGGTCAGCAATATAAGTTGCGCCCCTTCAGGGCGCCCCGAATCATGGAACGCTGTGTACCTAGGCCTGCGTTGGCTCGCCGCACTCGCCACCTTGACCTAGGCTATTCATGTTTCGGCCCTTCAGGCCGGGCCCATGGTCCCAACGGAGCGCAAACAGAAGATTTCAGGTTAAGCGTTTAGACTTGATGATTGAGCGTCAAGCGTTGGATATTGAGCGTTTTTCAAGGGACCAAGCCTAACCTTCAAGATTCGAATTACGGATGTTGCACACCGAATTCTGAATGAAGTTGGATCAAGGCAGATTGGCGATACGAAATCGCCAATCTGTGGAGATTTAGAGGCCAGAGGCCGATTGACCCGTGAGCCCACACCGACGAAAGGAGGTGTGGGTAAAAGCGAACAAAGAGGTGGGGAGAGCCCGGATGGGCGATTCAGAGCCGTCGGCATCTCATTCGTTTCCTGGCCCCAAGCCAGATCCAATATTTCGCCTATGGTTAACCTGTCTCAGTTGGAAACTTTAACGCTCAATATCCAATATCCAACACTCAAGTTTGGTAACGTGTCGAATCGATTTAGCTTGCTGCAAAACAGACCTACCTAGATCCGCCCGGCTTAGCGCTAGTTGCGCCCCTGCAGGGCGCCCCGTATCATGGAACGGCATGTACCTAGGCCTGCGTTGGCTCGCCGCGCTCGCCACCTTGACCTAGGCTATTCACGTTGCGGCCCTTCAGGCCGGGCCGATCCGTTGATGATTGAGCGTTGAATTTCTCGATTTTTGTGGCAAATCCTTATGGATCCTTGAGCGAATGTTTGTTTCCTTTTCTTTTTTGATGGTGAACGCGGACGGGCAGGGAAAGGTCCATGAGAAGGATTAGACTGAATCCCATTTCAAATCCCCAAAACCAGAAGGGGATCCTGAAAATCAAGCCACAGAAAAGACCATAATAAACTGTGCAAATCAACAGCTTCACCAGCAGGAATGTCACCACCCGCTTCATAAGGCGGAGGGGTTCTTGCCAAGTCGGCCATCGATGATGTTGGATCAAGGTTTGTATCGTTGCCCAGCCATAAACGTATTGCTGCATTAAAAACAAACAGGATGAAAGGCACATGCCCAGCAGAAGCCATGCGCGAAGGTGCCCAAATCGCCCAATCCCCATACATATAAGCAACATTAAAAGTGGCGTTGCGAAAAGAAAAAGCAGGGTGAATCTAAAGTCTGTCCAAAGCTGAGCCAGCCATTTTGCACTGGCTTTAAGCCAAGAGGTGGGTTGCCCCACCGCTAACTCGCTTGTTCTTTGGCCAGGATACGGGCCAGGTATTGACCGGTGTAGGAAGCCTCGACCAAAGCGACTTCTTCGGGGGTACCGCAAGCAATGACTTCGCCGCCCAGATCGCCACCATCGGGACCCATGTCGATCAGGTAATCGGCCGAACGGATCACGTCTAAGTTGTGTTCGATGATGACCATCGTGTTCTTCTGGGTGACCAGGCGCTGGAGCACTTCGAGTAGTTTCTTGACATCGGCGAAGTGCAGACCAGTGGTCGGTTCGTCCAGGATGTACAGGGTTTTACCGGTCCCGCGCTTACTGAGTTCCTTGCTGAGTTTGACCCGTTGCGCTTCACCACCGGATAGAGTGGTTGCGGCTTGACCCAGTCGAATGTAGCTCAAACCGACATCCATCAGCGTTTGTAGTTTGTTGCGCACGCTGGGGATGTTCTCGAAGAAGGTGAGAGCCTCTTCGACGGTCATGTCGAGCACTTGGTAGATGTTCTTGCCGCGGAACTGGATTTCCAGGGTTTCGCGGTTGTAGCGTTTGCCTTTGCACTGTTCACAGGTGACGTAGACATCGGGCAGGAAGTGCATTTCAATTTTGATCATTCCGCCGCCTTCACAGGTTTCGCAGCGACCGCCTTTGACGTTGAAACTGAAGCGACCGGGTTTATAGCCGCGGGCCCGTGCTTCAGGCGTCATGGAATACAATTCGCGCAACGGTCCAAACAAGCCGACATAAGTTGCCGGATTGGATCGGGGTGTGCGGCCGATGGGGCTTTGATCGATTTCGATGATCTTGTCGAAATGTTCCAGGCCTTTGATGGACTTGTGCTGACCCGTGCGTTGACGCGTGCCATAGATCAGGTTGTGGGCAGCCTTGTAGAGGATTTCGTGGACCAACGTCGATTTACCCGATCCTGAAACGCCGGTGACACAAGTCAAAACCTTGGTCGGGATTTGGACTGAAACGCCTTTTAGGTTGTTTTCGGCTGCACCTTCGATGCTGATCATATCGGCCTTTTTAAATTTGCGGCGCTTGGTCGGAGTAGGAATGGTTTCTTTGCCTGAAAGGAAATGGCCGGTAATGGAATTGGCGCAGGCTTCGATGGCCTGGGGTGGGCCGGCAAAGACCAATTCGCCCCCGTGTTCGCCGGCGCCCGGTCCTAAATCGAGCAGGTAATCGGCTTCGCGGATGGTTTCCTCATCGTGCTCCACGACGAGGACGGTGTTGCCTAAGTCGCGCATGCTTTTTAGGGTTTCCAGCAGGCGGCGGTTGTCTTTTTGGTGCAGACCGATTGAGGGTTCATCCAGGACATACAAAACGCCCATCAGCTTGGAGCCCAGTTGAGTGGCCAAGCGGATGCGTTGACTTTCACCGCCGGAAAGGGTTCCTGCATTGCGGTTCAAGTTGAGGTAGGAAAGACCGACATCGTTGAGGAATCGCAGCCGCTCCACCACCTCTTTCAGTACTTTTTCAGCAATGATCGCTGCATTGCCGGTTAATTCGATATCCGCGAATTTGGCCAGCGCATCTTTAACGGAGAGCGAGGTGTATTCGGCGATGTTGAGGTCTTGAATGCGCACCGCTAAAGGTAATGGTTGCAGGCGTTTCCCGTTACAGGCCGTGCAGGGATTCAGGGCCATAAAAGTCTGCAATTGGTCGCGGACCTGAGCGCTGCTCGTTTCGCGGTAACGCCGGCGCAGGTTGTTCATCACCCCTTCAAATTTGCTTTTGAACTGGAATTGACTGTTCTGTTTCTTGTAGATGAAGGTGAGTTCTTCGTCCGAGCCATAAAGAATTTTATTTTTGACGGTATCGCTGAGCTGGTCGTAGGGCATTTTCATGGAAAAGCCGTAATGATCGGCCAATTTTTCGATTTGGGCTTGGTACCATTTACCGTCTTTGTCTTTAAACGGCAGAATGGCGCCGCCGTCCAAGCTGAGACGACCGTTGGGGATGATCAGGCTCTCGTCAAACTCGCGCGTTTCGCCCAAGCCATCGCAATCGGGACAAGCGCCATGCGGACTGTTGAAAGAGAAGTTGCGCGGAGCCAATTCTGGGAAGGAGATCTGGCAGTGTAAGCAGACCAGATTCTCGCTCATCAGCTTGGGTTCGCGGTCCGTGCCGGTAAACTCGAGCTTGAGCATACCTTCGGCTAATTTGAGCGCATTTTCGACGGCATCAGCCACCCGTTCGCGTTTGTCTGGCGCGACTTTGATACGGTCAACCACCACTTCAACGGTGTGTTTGAGTTTTTTGTCCAGTTCGGGCGGTTCTTCCAGACGATGCATTTCGCCATCGATCAGGGCGCGGCTATAACCCTTACTGTGTAGCTCTCGGAAGAGCTTACGGTACTCGCCTTTGCGGTCCCAGACGACGGGCGAAAGGATCGTGAGCGGGGTGCCTTCCGGCAGGGCCAGGACCCATTCCACAATTTGGCTGGCCGATTGTTTCTCGATGACCCGATCGCATTGCGGGCAATGCGGGATGCCGATCCGAGCGAAGAGCAGGCGCAGATAATCGTAAATTTCCGTGACGGTCGCGACGGTTGAACGGGGATTGCGCGAAGTGGTCTTTTGTTCAATTGAAATGGCGGGTGAGAGGCCATCAATCGATTCGACTTCCGGTTTCTCCATCTGATCGAGGAATTGGCGGGCATAAGAGGACAACGATTCCACGTAACGGCGTTGACCTTCAGCATAAATGGTGTCGAAGGCCAAGGAGGATTTCCCGGACCCGGACAGGCCGGTAATGACGACCAACTGGTCGCGTGGGATCAGCACCTCGATATTCTTGAGATTGTGTTCTTTGGCGCCTTTGATGTGAATGTGGGTCGAGCTCATAGACGAATCCTTTCGCGGGTCCCCATTTTAGAGCCGGAACCGGATCGCTGCCAAACCCCCTGACACACCCCTGACGCCAGCGCGTCGATTATTGGGTAGGCGCCGAATGACCTGCACCGCCGGAATCTGTTGTGCCGGGAACATTCTCCAACATAGGTTGCAGCGTTTGTGCACCGCGGTGGTCGGGATGGTTTTGAACCCATTGACGGAGCAATGCATTTGCTTCCTCGGAGGGCGCATAGCGCAACATTTGGCCTAAGAACACGCCGCGCAAATCGTTGGTTTGTGTCCAAGCCTCCAAATAGCGCTGCAACAGATTGATACCCAGTTCTGGATTGGAACTCAGGAGGATGCGGATATGGTTGACCAGCAGGAAGTTCCAGCTTCGAGTGTCAGTTTTGGCCCAGCAGCGTTCAAAACCTTCATCGGGATAAACCTGGAGAACGGTTCGAATGAGGGCACTGGCGTGGTCCCAATCCATTTCGTCAGGTTCAAAACGAGCCATAATCTCGTCGTGATAGATTTTGGGATCATCACAGGCCAGCACGGCCAAGGCCAGGAACCGGTTGTTGCTGCTAGCATCGGTGGATTTCAGTTGGCTCAATAATTTTTTGGCTTTTTTGTTGAGTTTCTCTCCGAATAAGGCGTTTAAGGCTGAGGCCCGCACTTCAACCTGGGCATGTTCAAGCGATTGAACCCACAAATTTTTGACTTTATCTGCGCCCGGTAAGGATTTGGAATTTTGGATAGCATGGGCTTGAACCAGAGGTTCGCGGTCATTCTCTATGAGCCAAGTCAAGCTCGTCGCCGTGGCGGCTAGATCCAGTTCACAAGCTTTGTCCATGGCATGAATGCGTTTGGCCGGATTGCTGCTTTCACGAGCGAGGGCCAACCAGGCCGCATGGGATTGCTGCAGATCGAGATTGGCGAGCAGGAACCCGCGCGGATCCAGATCAAGCCAGCGGGGTTCTGAATCCAACGGCCAGGTAAAGGTAGCCTGGTTGCGATTGACCCAAAAGGTTTGATGCTGAAGGCCGGCTTGGGTTTGGCACTGGACCTCAAGAGGGAAGCGGAAAACGGGATGGTTTTCGGGCCCGGCTTGATGCACGGTCAAACTGAGTTGCCCATCTTGGAATGAATAGGAAACTGCAACCTCTGGGGCGCCTGCTTGGTAGACCCAATCATCAAAGAACCAGTCCAGATTCATGCCGGCAAAATCTTTGATGGCATTGGCAAAATCGTTGGTGTCGACCAGATCGTAGGCATGGCGGTTCGCGTAGCTGTGCAGAACTCGCCAGAAGCGATCCTCGCCCAGGATATGGTGAAGCATGATCAGCGTTGCGGCGCCCCGTCTGTATTCTGAATGGTATTCGCCGTTGTTTTCGGGCGCACGGTCGGTTTCGACCAGGGGTCCATCATCTTGCAGGGTTGCCTGCTGGTGTTTCCAAACTTCGAGTTGGAAGTGGGATTCGCCAAACTGCTGGCGTTCGTACAAAAGTTCAAAATAAGAGGCAAACCCTTCGTTTAACCAGAGATGCGCCCAACTGCGGCAGGTCAACAAATCGCCCCACCAATGGTGGACCAATTCATGAGCGACGAGATCACGCAGGTCCTCGTACCCATCCATGCGATCGACTGGATCAATGAGTTCCTGGTCGTTGTTGATGGTTACGGTGGTGTTCTCCATGCCGCCATAGGGGAAATGCGAAACAAAGACCTGGTTATAGACCGGCCAGGGATACAACACGCCGATTTTTTGGTTGAAGAAAGTCAGCATTTCGCTGAGTTCGGATTGGGCCAATTGAGCCCGTTCCACCGGCATTCCTTTGGGAATATAAGTCGCCAATACCAAAGGTTGATTGCGGCCTGGCAGGCTGTAATTCTCGCTGACCTTTTCCCATTCGCCTGCAGCAAATGCGATCAGGTAAGTGACATGCGACTGATCGAGCCGGTGGTGAAAGGTTTGGTAACCGGGCAGGTTCGGCGTTGGAGAAACGGAAACCAGGCTGCCATTGGCAATTACCGTAAGCGGTTCTGGAACGCTGATACGAGATTCGACAAGGGTTCGGTCATTGGGATAATCGTATATGGGTAGCCAATAGCGGTTTTCCATTTCCTCGCCTTGGGTCCAAATTTGATCAGACTCAGGATTCACGCTGCTTTTGACAAAATAAAGGCCCATTTTTGGATCTTGCCCCGAATAGGTGATTTCGACGGTTATCAGATCATCCGGTCCAAAGCTGCGCTGGGTATCCACTTCAATTCCCGCCCGCGGGGCTTGTTGAAAGGGCGAAAAACCGCACGATTCGCCATTGACCTTTACGGTTTGAATTTCGAGTCCAACCTGATCGAAACGCAAATGGGACACGGATTGGTACAAAGGTTTTAAGCGTTGGGTGACTGTTCCGTTAAAACGTTTTTCTGCGGGGAACAGTTCGAGTTGGTAGGATACTTCCAAAAGGTCATATTCGCGGTCCGGTTCGAACATGGGGTTTTCGATGGCATCAAAAACCTGACCCCAAAGCGGTAAAAAAAGCGAAAAAAGGAAAAATGCACGGACCATGAATTGTCACCTCGAAACGGGTAGTATAGCTCCAAATCGGGAAAGCACGTGATGGGCTTTTTTGTTTTTACGCAATTCGACGAAGGATTCCCTCAAAACGGCGATTTTTTTAACAGCTGGTGAACGGAAATGTCGAATTTAGAGCAAATGTCTGGCTTTGATTTCCAGGTAGCGGTTGATCAGCCCCGAACTGATTTGGTCTGGCAGGCTTTCCAAAACCAATGCACCTTGCTTTTTGAGGTTGGCGAGTACATTGCGTTGCCAGTCCAGGATATGCGCAGCCGCAGCCATTTCGTAAAGGTCTTTGCGGTCGATGGGCGGTTCTTTGATGATTTGGTTCAGGGCCGGATCCTGGATCTGGACACATAACGGTAGGTGTCGTCCAGCCAAAACGCTGAGATGGCGTTGGACTTGTTTGGCATTGACCTCGTCCAGGATTTGGGTAAACAGGATGACCAAGCTGCGCTTACGGAAATGGGTGGAGAGGTGCTCAAAGGCTTTATCGAAATTGCTTTCCTGGTACTGGGGGAACAAATCAAAAGAGGCGTGAATCATCTGCTGCAGATGGAACGCCCCGGACTTGGCGACGACCGAAGCTTGGACATCGGAGGAAAAGGCAATTAGACCAACCCGGTCACCGGCCTTAAGGGCAACATAAGACAGCAGCAACATGGCATTCAGCGCGCGGTCGAGTAAGGTCAAACCATCGAATTGGCCAGTCATCATCCGCCCACAATCCAACATGAAAATAAGGGTTTGGTTCTCTTCGGGCCGGTAATTGCGGGCCATTAGTAACCGGCGTTTGGCGGACGATTTCCAGTCGATAATGCGAAACTCATCGCCCTTTACATATTCGCGCAAGCTCTCGAACTCTTGGTCACCGCCCAGTTTCCGGACCTTGCGCACGCCCAGCAGGTGTTCGTGGTTGGTACGCGCCAAAAGGGCCAGGTCTTCCATGCGTTTAATATTGGGATAGACATGAATTTCCTTGAGAGCCTCCAGTTTGAAACTGCGATTCCAAAAGCCGAACCGGCTCTGAGCCAGGACTTTGACCCATTGACTGGTGTAGCGTCCGCGCTGATATGGACACAAGGTGTAGGGGATTTCCAAACGCGCAGAAGGGCTGGTCAATCGATGAGGGAGGCCTTCAACGGCCATACTTTCGGGAAATTCGGCCCAAATCTCAAGCGCGATCGGGTAAGGTGAGCGCACATCCAGCCAAAGTTGGTGCTCGTGTGTATGTTCCAGCGAGTGGATGCGGCTACCGGTTCGCGTCGCCTCAAACCAGGTCTTCTTGGGCAGGAACAGCAGGTCCATCAGCGCGATACCCAAAACAATTCCGTCCAAAACCAAGATGAACTGGGTTGCGGGCGGATAAAAGGTCAAGGTAAATGTCGCAATGGCTGGAATGGCCAGCAGCGCAACCAGGCGAGGACTGGGGATGATCATCGAGGGACTTCAACCGACTTAAAGCATTCCTGCAGGATGCTGTCTGCGCTGATCCCTTCCACTTCCGTTTCTGGAGCCAGGGTGATGCGGTGGCGCATGGTGGGCAAGGCCAATTCCATAACGTCATCAGGCACCACATAGGCACGGCCCCGCATGGCGGCCAAGGTACGTGCGGCCTGGACCAAAGTGACGCCAGCCCGCGGCGATGCACCCGTGTAAATCCCTTGCCAGGAGCGGGTTGCGCGTACCAGGTTGGCAATGAAACGGACAATTTTTTCCTGAACCTGAACGGATTGGATGAACTGGTCCATTTTGGCCAAGATGTCGCGATCAACCACCGCCCGCAGGCTGGACTCCAGGATTTGCATCGGGTTCTGCGGCGCAATGAATTGGTTGAGAATGGCCAATTCGTTGTCCATATCGGGGTAATGAATCATCAGCTTGAACATAAAGCGGTCGAGCTGGGCTTCCGGCAGATTGTAGGTGCCTTCCGTTTCAATGGGGTTTTGGGTGGCGATCACCAGAAATGGTTCGGGCATTTTGAAGCGTTTGCCATCCACGGTTACCTGACGTTCCTGCATGACTTCTAGCAGGGCGGCGTGGGTTTTGGCCGGTGAACGGTTGATTTCATCGGCCAGAAGGATGTTGGTGAAAATGGGGCCGGGATGGAACTTGAAGTCGCCCAATTTTTCGTCAAACACGTGGGTCCCGGTTACGTCGGCGGGCATGAGGTCAGGGGTAAACTGAATCCGATTAAACCGGCAGCCCATAACCTTGCCCAGCGCGCGGGCCAGCAGGGTTTTACCCAGGCCTGGCACCCCTTCTAATAACACGTGGCCGCCAGTCAGTAGCGCAACCAACACGCCCTGGAACAGTTCCTTTTGGCCGTAAAAGACACGGCCCACCTCGGATTCAATGCGATCGACCACGGCCTGAACCGGGTTTTTTTCTTGTCTGGGAAGATCGAGTTCAATTTCCATTTAACGCTCCAACAGTTTCTGGATTTTTTCAATGGCTTCCTGTTCACTGGCTACCTGATGTTTGGGTGCCTGATGTAAGAAGTGGTGAACAAGGAAATAGGCGCGCTGGTAATGACCGGTCTGCGCCAAACGTCGGCCCAAGGCGCGAACGTGGTCTGAAAAGCTGAGTGATTCGGCCCGTTTCTGGAGCGGACCATAGCCGATAATGAGCGATTTGCCCCAAAAAAAGAACAGCATGAGCAAAAAGAACTGCAGGGCCATCCAATTGAGCGGGAAGACCCGGATCAGGCCCAAAATATCCTCTTCTGGCGGTTGGGCCGGCGAGAGGTTGGGCCACTGAATGATTTGGGCCGTTTTCCCGTGTAGGTAAGGGGTGAGCAGATCCTCCAGCAGGGCGTAACGGTCCGGGTGGATCATGCTGTAGTTCAGGAAGAGCTCCGAACTGGAAAAATAAAGAATCCCGCTTTCGGTGTCTCGGTCCTCGTCATCGTAAGCGGTGCCGATGTAGCAGGCGTAACTACCGGCCTCGGTCCAGGCCAGTTCCCAATAGGGTTCTTCATAGTGCAAAGCGCCCGGAACGGCCAATTCAATTCCCGTATCGCCATCGGCCTGGTCCTGGTCCAATACTGCGCGTTGCGTGTCGCCTTCATAGATGAACGGGTACAGGTCGGGACCCGCCAAGATATCGGGTAGGCCTTCGGGCAGATCCTCAAGAGAGCGCCCTTCAGGAAAGGTTTGGACCTGATCAAACCAAAAGCTTTTTTCGTTGCGGTAGGTATTGCCAACCACGATCAGCAAATGGTTTTCATACGGAGCCAAAGTTTCGATCCAGGCGTCAAAATCCTCTTCTTGGAAGCCAATCTGCATAGGATCGAACCAGATATAGACATCTTTCATATCTTCAGGGTTGGCGCGAAAGGATTCGCTCACCTCAAAACCCTTTGATTTCAGTAAATGGGTGAATAACAAAATGCCATTGGGGCTATCGCCTTTTGTTGTTGCGTAGGGAAAGAACCAGGATGGTTTCTGACAGCCTGCCAAAGCGAAAACCAGCAGTAAAAAGGACTTTTTCATGCGGGCGCCTCGCTGGGCAGGTTCATACGTTCGGCGTTTCGAAGCATCTGATCCCAGAGTTGCGCATCATTGGGATTGGGTCCAAAAAAGTGGATCTCGAAACTTTCAATTAAGCTGCCGAGAAAGCCGGATAAACGGGGTTCTTTCAATTCGCGCAAAAACATTCGGTTGGTTTTGGCCGGATGCAAGCGAATCAGGTGGGCTGCATCCAATTCCACCAGAACATAACCGTAAAGCAGGGCAAAGGCTTTGGCGATGTCACCCCTGCGCCGTGCCTCCTTAGCCAAATGCAATAAATCGCCTTCGGCTTGTAAGGATTCGGGTAAGAGGTGGGTGCGAAAGGTTTTGCTAGGCCGGGATTGTTCGGGCATGCTGGCAATGTTTGCACCCTTGAATTGAAGAATGAGATAAAGCACGCCAGCCACAAATACAGCGACCAGCAAAACAATAAAAATGGAGGAGAAGCCGGCAAATCCACCTTCAGGCAAATTAAGCGATTCTCGTTCAACGGGCTCGGGCCGTTTTTTCTGCTTGGGCACATACGGCATTTCGACCCGTTTGAGTTGTTCATTGCCGGGCGTGTACCAGGACTTGGACGCCTCTGCGCGCACGACCTGCGGATCGCTGTCAGGCGCACTTTGCAGCACGAGCAGGAAAAGTAAAATCAAACCAAATCTCCGTAGCGCAGTTGCAGGCCCAGGTCCCAGCCTTCAGTTCGTGTGCGCGCATCGATGTAAGTCAGAAAATCCACCACGGGCCAGTAGATCAGCATGGGTAAAACCGTTAGGGTCGACCAAACATAGGGACTGACAACCTCGGTTGTATATTTGGAATGGGTCGCGCCAAATGCGATGGTCAGCAGGAAATCCAAACCAATCCAGATACAAAATCCGCCGGCAACACTCAGCACGGTCATGAGAACCAGCATGGCGCTGCCATTGTGGTCGGCGCCGCGGAAAAAGCTGAGTCGTTTACTGTAATCGGATCCGCGTAACCCTTCCAAATAACGAATTTCCAAATAATGGCGATGCACAAAACTGAGAATGATGATGCCGATAAAGGTCAGAATCAAGACGGCCCGAAACCCAACGTCCAACAGGAGCCGCGGTAGGGCCCGCAAGGTCTGACGAATGGCCACCTGCGCTTGTGCTTTCTGGTTGAATAAGGCCTCTGAACTGTAGAGTACGATGGGCAGGTGGATGATGGGCATCTCTGCCATCCACAAAAGGTAGGACGAGGACCAATCCCAACCCAAGGCGCGAATAATTAAGGGATTGATCAAGGTCAGCGGCAGGATGAAAATTAAGCCAATCAAGGCCAAACCCGGTGCGAATTTGCGAATAAAAATTAATCCCAAATCGAGGATTTCAAAAAGGGTACGCGGACGCAGGACAATCTGGATGCTGGTCAGTTCCACGGGACGCCCCCGGGCCGCAAGCGAGGTAAATTGAAATAGACCAGCAGGGCAAAAGCGGTCAGAGCCATGATCGCCACTTTAACCGCTAAGGGCAGATTGGAGGGCGAAACAAAACCTTCAATAAAGGCGGCCAGGAAAATCAGCAGGCTGGCAAAGGCGATCATGGGCAAGGTGTCCAAAGCCTCTTTGCGCAAGCTCTTCAAGCGGGTCATCCCGCGCGTATCGACCAAGGCATAACCGACCTTCAAGCCGCAGGCGCCAGCCAGACAAATGCCGGTCAGCTCAAACGGTCCGTGGGCCAGGACAAACTCTCCGAAGTTTGGGGCATATTCGCCACTCAACATATAGCCAAAGACAGTGCCCAATAAGATGCCATTAAAGATGAGTGCGTAGATCGATCCAATGCCAAACAATACGCCCCAGCCAAAACATTGCAGCCCGATCGAGACGTTGTGGAAGATGTAAAAGCTGGCGGCACCGGCCCCTTCGGCGGCGCTCGCACGCACGGCCTTTTCGGAATACATCTCATTAAATTGGGCCAGCATTTCGGCCCCGACAATGTGCTCTGCAAATTGGTTGTTGGCGTAGGCCAGGGCGCATGAAATCAGGAAGGGAATCCAGAAAAGCCCGAATCCCATGCGCACGTAGCGGTTGCCCATCATCATGTAGGGAAGCCGGAAGAACCAGGCCTTAAAGTCCCAGCGGTAAAGGAAGCTATCTTTATACAAGACGGCGTGGGTGCGTGCAGCCAATTGGTTTAAATATTGGATGGAGGGTTCGGGTAATCGGTAGCTGTAGGCCAAGGAGATGTCGGTACACAGTCCGCGATACAACTGGCTGAGCTCCAACCATTGGTCGGCGTTTTCCAGGTGGCCTTCCAGGCGGGTTTCCAGCTTCTCCCAGCGTTTTCGGCGTTCGGCTACGAATTGGATTGAACTCATCGGTCCACCCCAAACAATTTGATGTAGCAGACTTGAAGAATGACGTCATTGGAGAGTTGCTCTGGAATAGCAAAGCGTTGACGCAGACGTTCCACAAAGGGTTCCGCTAACTCCTCGCGACGGGCCTGACTAAACGCTGGTCTCCGGTGAATATAGCGGATCAGGGCTTGGGAATCGCCACGGTTGAGTTGGATTTTGGGGAAGCCGGCCATGGCGGGTTCCAGCTGGTTGACGTCTAATTGGGATTGGGTCAGGAGAACCTCGCGTTCAACCCGGACGACGATGGTGCCGGCTGCCAGATCGCCCAAGCGTTGGCGTTTCTGAGTGAAAAAACAGGAAAAAAAGCCAACCCCGTAAAAAGGTAACAATACGAGCGATCCCGTGTTGCCGTAATAGGGGAAAGAATCCGCCATACGCAATAAGTTGCGCAGAAACGATTGGCCCCAGGAAATGGGTGTTCCGCGATCGCTGATTACGCGAATGCCCAGGATCTTTTTGCCTAAGGTTTGGCCTTTCCACAAAGCTTCCAACACAATGAAATACAACCACCACACGGTGATGGCAACCAAAATACCAAACAGGGTGGAGAACATGGCCAAGCCACCGCCCATGAACACGCCTAACAGGGAGAAGCCGAAGTTGATCAGCAGCATGATTGTGAGGATAAAAACATGATCGAGCCCGTAGGCGAACATGCGTTGAAAGATGCCGGCTTGGTAGAAGCGGAACTCCGAGTATTCGGGTGTCTCCACGTTGAAAACGGTATCCATTGGTTTTTGCCGCTGACTGGCCTGCACCTTGATTCCTCCCAATCCGCCCAAAATAGCACAGCCACCCACAGTTCAGCACGGAGTAAATTTGAAAGATATGGTTTTTTGCTACTGTGTTAAAAAAAATACTATTTGTTAATGTGGCGGATATGGCTAGGGTGGGCTGATGGGTTTCTCGGCGACTTCTTCTTCGGTGAAATCGATTGAAAATTTGGGGATTACAAAAAAAGGGGTGCGTTGGGCACCCCTTTTCGTTTCCTGTACAGAAAACGTTGATCGATTGAATCGCTTACTTTACGCCGCAACCTGCAACGTTATTGATATTGCATTTGTTGTTTACGGTCGGTTCTACGCCATTGACGGCTACGATCATAGCCATTTCCATGCGCGACTCTAATTCCTCGATGCCGAGAATTTCCAGGTTTTCAGTTTTTTTGATTTCATTGGACATTGGAGACTCCTTTTTTTGGCGGTTACGCCTTGATTTGATGGCCGTTGCCGGCCTTATTCACGCCGGGGGGCGCGTTACCTGGACCGTTGGGGTCAGGCAATTGTTGGTGGATAAAATATCCGAGGAAGTATTAATCCTTTTTTTTCATGTGTTTGCGATGGAAATGCAGGGGTTTGGCGGCGGACACACTTTTGGTATCCTCCTTTTGGCTTTGCAGTGAAATGGTTATGGAATCCGGTGTTTAGTTGGTGTGGACGAGCTGATCTAAAAGATTTTGGTCGGTATTAAAAATGACCAATACTCCTGCTTTCAAAAAGACTTGTGCTTTGTCCTCCAAATTGAAGTAGTGGTAGGGCCCGGTCTGTTCGGGGCTGCTCAATCGCAAGGCACCATTGGCAGTTCCCATGCCCGTATACAGCATGTCGCTGTGTGCGTGATGCAGGGTTAATATGCGATCACCCAACCAGGCAAAGGTGGCAAAAAACCCTTTGGCTTGGTCCTTTTCAAAGGCCATTTGGCTTTGTTTTTCCAGCTGCATGGATTTGGTAGGGCTCATCATCCAGGCTGTTTGGGCCATAACCTTTTGGTCTTGGGGGGTGAGCAGTTCCGGCTTCCAATCAAAGTTGACTTTTTCGCCTAGTGTCCCCTCGGGTGTGATTTTTTGGATATAGGGAAAAGCGGAGTAACCAAACCAGACCTGGCCGTTTGCGTCACGGGTCAAGGTGATATCTGCAGCAAACGGTTGCATATGGGCTTTAAACGGTTTTTTGTCGAGTTTAAGGGTGCCGAGGTCCTGATGCTCAAAAATCCGCTTCTGCAGATTGCCTTGGGCATCATATAAATCCAGAACGACATTGGCATGAAAGGCTTTAACGTCAAATGTTACGCCGGCAATAAGAATGTTTTGGCCAACTTTCTCCAAGCCTTTAAACCCTTCATAACCACTCAATAAGAAGGCGCGCTGAAAATTGCCTTCCCGATCGAAGACGGAGACTCTGGAGGACTTGTCAACAATAAGAATTTCCTGATCCTGAGCCGTGATCAGGACTGGTTGGTCCAACTGGCCTGAGCCGGGTCCGAATTGGCCCGTCCACTTGGTCAGGAATTGGTTATTTTCGTCCCAGATAAAGACGTGGGGTTGAAAAAAATCCACCAGATACAGGCGCTGGGCTTCATCAATTGCAACGTCATAAGGAAAAATTATTTTTTCTGTTTGGGGTAATTTGATCTGGCGCTGCTGGGCTGCTTCTGTTTGGTTGATTGGTAATAAGAGTAAAAGGCTAAGGAGCATTGGTAGGTTTACCTTTCTAATTGAACTTCAACAAGGGGGGCGACCCCATCGAGATCGGGGCGGGAAAGGATCATGCGACCCCGCTTCAAAAAGAGCACGCTATCCTCTTTAAATTCGTAGAAATGGTCCAGGCGAGAGCGATTGGATTTAGGACCAACTTTCCCGAGCCAGCCCCAACTAAAGCCAAAAGCGTTGGCAAAGGGAATTTGACCCATGGGAGTCAGGTTAAAAACCACTTCTTGGTTGTCGAGGGGTGTGAAATTGTAAAAATAGGCCTTGTCTTTATCCCAATGGACCTGGATGTCAGGGAAATCGTTTAACCCCACATATTGGCCGTTGGGTAGAGCAATTTCCAGGTTGGAAAACAGCTCGCGTTCGCGGTCGGATGGTGGGCCGGTCACCAGTGGGAATACCCATTTCTCTCCCAATTCACCCGTGTCCTGGACAGAAAGTAAATAGGGTTGGCTGCCATAGCCGAGAAGGAGTTGACCCTGTTTTGTCACCTGAATATCCGTTTGGGGCGCATAAGCGATGATGTCTGCATCAAAGCCAATTTCGCCTTTGATTTGAAGGACACCGGCATCTGAATATTCATGCAGGGTCTTTAAAAAGGTGCCTTTTTCGTCAAACAGGGCAAAACGGATCACGGATGAGCGTGTCTCCGGCAAGTAACTTCGTCCGCCCATGATCAGGTGGTCTGCTTGGGTGAAGCCAAAGGATTGAATATCAAAAGGTGCTGAGGTGACATCAAAAGTTTTGATGTAATGGCCTTGCAAATCAAAACGGTAAATGCGGCGTTGGTAGGTGAAAACGTTGATAGAATCCCGACCGATAAAAATTCGGCCGCAGCGGTTCAATTCTCCGGGTCCAAACCCTTTTTGGCCAAATTGGAACAGGAATTTTCCATCGGCGCCCCAGACATAAATTTGGCATTCCGCAGCATTGAGGGCATAGAGATTGCCATTGGGTCCAAAGTCAATATCCCGAATGGAGTAAATCTCTACGTTTTCAGGAACCTCATAGGTGAGCGGGGTCTTGAATTGGGCCGTGTTAGCCCAAAGCCAGACACTAAGCCAGGAAAGGAAAAAACAGGCTTTCATGCGGTGGTGACCTCATTTTTGATGCATTCGGGTTTCAAAAAGTCCAGTAGGAGCACAATCCGATTGCGGTCGCCCCCATTCCAAGCGGAATGTTCGAACGTGTCATCAAAGATGAGCAATTTCCCTTCCTGCCAGGTTTTGGTGATACCTGCCACTTGCAAGCAGCAATCTTTGGGTACATGAATTCCGAGGTGGCAGCGCAATACCTGGTCGCTATAACCCACATGCGGTTGAATGCGCGTGCCCGGATGGAGAATGGAAAACCCAGCCGTTTTTAAGCCGGGAATGGCCTCAAGTGCCGCAACAGTTTGGGGGCATTTCTGGCAGTTGCCTTTCATTTTCCGGCCAAAAGCATACAAGCCGAAAACCTCCCAGTTTTGGTTGTACAAAAAGGTTTCCGGCCAAGGCAGTGCGTCCTCGGCCTTGAGTTGATCAAATTCGGCGCGGATCAATGGAAAAGCAGCTTCCAAATGAGGAGTCCATTCGAATTGGTCGGGTTCAAAAAACACAGCGTGTTCCTTATTAATAAGAGGTGTCTTTCAGGTTCTGCCAATCACTTGGCACCACAACCCGCAACGTTGTTGATTTGGCATTTGTTGTTCGTGGTCTGATCGAGCTCAGAGGTGATCAGGAGCGCCATTTCCATGCGTGATTCCAGTTCTTCGATGCCCAAGGTTTCCATTTTTTTCATTTCGTTTTCTTTCATTGCTAACCTCCAGGTGATTAGGATGTAATTCCGCTTTGGGATTCTTTTTTTGGGCAAGGGTGGCGTTTCATTAGGCGTGAATCGCTTGACCCCACATCTTGTCGTACATGTTGCGCAGGGTGCAGGTGCCGTCACCGGGTTTGACTCGATTCAAAGGACATCCGATGCCCGCACAACTGATGCGATAGGCACATTTTTGACAATCTTTGTCGACTAAGGCGTTTTGGGCGATCCAATAGTCGTGTTTGGCGGTATTGACCACCAATTCACCATTGGGGCCCAACTTGCCAATGATATTGCGGTCCTCTTCTAAAATAACCGTGCACTTGCCGATGTCGCCCGTTGGGTATATGACATATTGGTTGGGTTTCCCGGCATAACAGGCATCGCCACAGGTTCCGTTCAGGAATTGGCGAACGGGTTGCGTTTGCTGCCATTTGTTGATGGTCGCTTGCATTTGGACTTTGACCCGCAGGAGGTTTTCGGCCGCACGCTCTGGGTCGTCCACATCGGGTACGACATAACGGTCCGATCCCCAAATTTCGTGCAGGTGCAGGTAGAATCGTTTATCAGACAATACTTTCTGAACCGTAGGATCGTCCATGAGCGGTAGGTACTGTTCTGCGCTGTGGGCGTGAACATTGACGCGAAACTCAACCTTGAGGTTCTCGTTATCCGATTGGTGGAGCAGTTCAAAGGCCTGTAAAACCGTATCAAAGGTTTCTTTTCCACCTTTGGTCGGGCGTTGGAGATTGTGCAATCGCCGAGGTCCGTCCAGGGTGATCTGGTAGTGAAAGAGGTTGTGTTTACTGGTTTCGCGGATGAAATCTGCCGTAATTAAAGAACCGTTGGTGGTGATGTCGCCATATACCGTTTGCGGGTTTGGTGCATGCTCGTATGCTGTTTTCATGAAGCGCGCGACGAGGTCCTTGGCCAGCATCGGTTCACCGCCAAAAAAGGATAGGGTTAATCGCGGCGCGTTTTCGGCGAACCGGCGCACTAGTTGGTCGGTTGCCTCCGCGACTTCTGATTTCATGCGGCCTTTGACCCGTTCCTCGTAGCAGTAATAACAATCAAAGTTACATTTTTCGGTCGGTAAAATCGTCAACCGCCAGTTTTCATTCAGGTTGCGCTGAATGTGGTGGTTGACATTGGCGTAGTAATCACTCTGGGTGGATTCCTCGATTAGAACCCGTTTTTCGA
Source organism: Acidobacteriota bacterium (assembly GCA_020637335.1). Classification (GTDB taxonomy): domain Bacteria; phylum Acidobacteriota; class Holophagae; order Acanthopleuribacterales; family Acanthopleuribacteraceae; genus JACJWC01. Next base: position 266,237 of record JACJWC010000002.1, read on the forward strand.
CCAGCAAGTTCATCAGGGCAGAAGGGAATTGTTCCTGGGTTTCAGGTTCAATGCGACCCATGGAAGCGAGTTTGCGAACCAGTTCCAGGCCCTGACCTTGTAACTTGGCTTGCCACCCACTTTCATTGTTAAAAACGATGGTTTTGTGCTCAAAGTCCGGGACGATTCGGGCGTTGTTGTTCCAGATCAAGGTTGACACTTTGATTCTCCTGTTTTTACGGGCTCGGCCGGTTCGGCATTCGGCGGTCCCAATTTTTTAAAAAACGAATGAATTTCTCGAACTTCCTTGCGCATCATTTGCAGAAAGGAAAAGCTGCCCAGCAGCAAAAAAACCAGGTTGAAAACCAGGCCAATGGTTAGCGCCTGCCAATCCTGCAAGCTAAGGATTTCCGCGTATTTCCCGCCAACCGAAATCCACGCCCGGCCCAACAGGTAGATGAAAAAAGCAATCCCAAGAATTGAAAAGAACCGTCGAACAGCCTGAAGACTGATTTGGACCCGACCCTTGTCGACATGAGCGATCAGGTCTTTGAGGAACCAGTCTCCATCGTTTTCGCGCATCGGTAATCCCATGTAAAGCATGGTTAATAGCGTGATGGTGATAAACAGACCCGCCTCAGCATTTCCGTAATACACACCCAAAACCACGGCGATTGGCAAGGTGGTAAACGCCTGAAGCCATAGGCCCGCAATACTGATGATGGCGCGTTGGCGAGGCGCTAACATCCACGAGCTGTTGACATCGGTATAAGCGGCAAACATTGGCCCAAATATGCGCAGCCCAATGACGCCTGGCTTTTGGCCATAATGAAACAACGCATAGGCATGGCCCATCTCATGCAAAAAGGTGTTGACCAACATGGCCACAAAAATTGCACGGAAATGTTGGGCGCCGTGCCCAAACCCCAATTGCAGTCCGGTATCGGCAAAATAGCCCAAAGATGCAGCACTCGCTAAGATAAGAAAGGCCACGCCAAAAAATCGGGCTTGGTGCATCAGCTTGCACATGGCATTGACCAAAGATTGAGGGAAAAGGGGCACATCCAGACGCCAGCGCAAGTAGCGACGCAAGAAGCCCAATCGCGAAGGTTCTGCAAACAGACCCAATTTGACTAAGCCCTCCTTGAGGGAGGTGAGGTCTGCGGCTTCCAATTCCAAAGCTTCGGCCGATTTGTCCAGGTCGAGTCCACTCTCGTGGGCCTTTTCACATAATGTCCGTGCGGGTCCGGTCAGGCGCAGGATTTTGCCGGACCTTGACTCAAAGATGGTGAATTCCGCATTTGTTCCGACCATTTTTCCGACAAATTCCATGTTCATGCCGACTTTCTGGCCATTTCTGCCAACTTCTGACACTGGCTGAGCGGTAAATATTCGCGTCCGTTAAGCTCTTCAATTGAATCTGGGCTTGTTAAGGGAATCAGACGACCGGTGCCCACATCACCAACAAAGCGTTCATCGCCATAGCGCACCCCGAATTGCCCGCCCGGTTGTGGAAAACTCAACCGATGGTCGCGGTTTGCACGCTGCCATAATTTCCAGGCATAGGGCGCAGATTCGAGGTCGAGCCTAAAGGCTTCGACGGCGGAAGCGACCAGTTGTTCAGGACTTTCCGCATTTAAAGCGCGGACCGTGAGCTTGGGGTTTTTGCCATCCAGTGTTGCTGACGCATACGTAACCGGTAATCCCAGCTTGCAGGCCAGACGAACACCGCCACTCCTCATCTGGAAGTGGGCTCGCTCAGAAAAAGGCGCTTCAATGTAGCGCTCCGAGGAGCCACGGTTCCCATCCATGCTGATGGCGATGGTCCTGCCGCGCGCAACCGCCTGATAAATTTCGCGAATGGCCATACGTCGCTCGGCCACAATAAATTCAACGTCCCCCAATTGCGCAAAAAAGGCATCCCAGCGAAATTTTTGGCCTTGAACCGCAGACTCTTCATCAATCAAAAGCGTCATCTTGACGCCTTCTTGAAGGGCCATCATTTGCAATCCGCGATGACCTGCCCAGTGTGGGTAAAAAACAACCTGCTGCTTGAGCACTTCGGATTCATCGACCTGCCATGCGCCATCGGCAACCATAAAACGCAGGAAATCATCCTGACGCGAAGCCGTTTCCAGGTGATTGGCCAGGAACGCCAACGGTTCCAACTGGTCGTGCGGGAAAAATGCCCGGTAATTCATCAGGATTCTGAATTCGTTTAGCCACAAAACAGGTACTTTTTCCATGTCTACTCCGCAAACAAATAAAGGCATGAACGGCTGTTCACGCCTTTAAAGGGGTGTTACTTAACGCCGCAACCTGCGACCGTGTTCACCGTGCACTTGTTGTTCACATCGACATCGACAACGCCAACAAACGCCATTTCCATTCGGGACTCAAGTTCTTCTACACCAAGGATTTGGAGCTCAGTTTGTTCTTTTTTTTCCATAATGACGCACGCTCTCCTTTCACATTAAATGTGTTTTTCATGAATGAGTTGTTTTCAAAATCAAACCAACAAAGCAGGCGTTTTTTTTGCTGGGGAAGAACATGTGAAGCGTTGCTTTTTAAGCGACATCTCATGTCGTAACAAAAAGAAGACGGGAATCCTGTGTGTTGGCGAATCTGAATAGGGCGATTCTAAGGAGACCGTAAGTTAAAGTCAATATCTTTTTTTACATTTTATTTTCATTTTGGTAAGCTGCTTGAAATAAATGGCTTGTTGCTAATAGCGCATGCTGGAATACAAGGTTTTTATGTGTAAGTTTAAATTGTTTTTGCATTTGTAATATTAAGTTGAAGTTTTACATTTATTTGGCTTGTGGGGCAGTCTCTGTGCAGGGCTGGTAGCTCCAGGCCCCGATCCATCTCGAGATTCTTGACCGATGGCTTCTGGTTGTTTGACTTAAGGTTTTCTGATGTTTTTTAATTTGAAATTATTTTGTTTGTTTAGGAAATTGTATTTTTGTGTATGAACGAGAGCTGTCGCTTGTGTTTTTGGTCTTGGGTTAACTTTTGAGGACCTGTGTGGTAATAACGGGGAGGAGGAGGTCTTTTTATGCGTTTTGTTCTGCTTTTTTTCTTGACCGGTTGGCTGGGGGCCAGTGGGCCGCTTAGTCCCGAACTGTTGTGGTCGATGAAGCGGGTCTCTGGACCGGCCCTTTCTCCCGATGGGAAATCCATCGCGTTGGTCGTTACCGAATACGATGTCGCCGAAAATAAAGGCCGATCAGCCCTGTGGCTGGTGCCGGTGGATGGATCGGCTGCCCGCAAGTTGACGGAGGGTACTAAGCGCGATCACACGCCTATGTGGGCGCCAGATGGAAAAACGCTGTACTTTTGTTCCAGCCGGTCTGGCAGCACGCAAATCTATGCCCTGGATCCCGCAAAGGGTGAGCCGGCAGCTGCGGTGACGGCCTTTGATTTCTCTGTGGGCAACGCGTTTTTGGCTGCGGATGGCAAACGTTTTGTCTTTACCAAAGACGTAGCTTTGGATAGCTCCACGGCAGACCTTTTTCCGGATTTACCCCAGGCTTCGGGTCGTATCTTTGACCAATTGATGTATCGCCATTGGGATTCCTGGTCGGACGGCACCTACAGCCACGTGCTGACCTGCGATCTGAAGGGCCAGAATCCGGTAGATTGGATGAAAGACCAAAAAGTCGATAGTCCGCTTAAACCGTTTGGGGGCAGCGAACAGATCACCACCGCCCCGGATGGCGGGCTGGTCTACACCGCCAAAATATCGGATTTTCCCGCCGACAGCACGGATTCTGATCTGTATTGGGTCAACGCCAATGGCACACGCAACCTAACCGAAGGCATGGACGGCTATGACATCAATCCGCAGTTCTCGCCCGATGGTAAAACCCTCGCCTTTCTCTCCATGAAAACGCCCGGTTACGAGGCCGATCGCAACCGCTTGATGCTGATGGATGTCGCTTCTGGCAAACTCAGCGAATGGCAAACCGGTTGGGATATCACGATTAACGATTTTCAATGGAGTGCAGACGGCAAATCCGTATTGTTCACGGCTCCCTATCAGGGCAACGTGGTCCTGTTCCAAATGGTGCGCGGCGCCCAAAAGGCGGAATTGATCTGCCCCTTCAACGGCAACATCAACGCCGTGATGCGCAAGGGCAAGGAGACCTACGCGCTGCTCTCGACCCACCTGCGACCCAACGAACTCTACCGCTGGTCCGCCAGCCAAAAAGCCTGGCAGATGATCAGTCATTTTAACGATGAGCTCTACAAAGACCTGGATTTGCCCAGCTATGAGGCCAAGTGGTTTGAGGCCAGCGATGGTCAGAAAATCCACAACTGGATCTTTTATCCGCCCCACTTTGATCCCAATCAAAAGTATCCGTTGCTGATCTACTGTCAAGGTGGCCCACAATCCATGATCTCTCAGAGCTTTAGCTTTCGCTGGAACTTCCACATCATGGCCGCTCAGGGCTATGTGGTGTGCGCCGTGAACCGACGCGGCCTGCCGGGCTTTGGCCAGAAGTGGAATGACGACATCGCCCAGGACTGGGGCGGTCAGGCCATGCGCGACCTGTTGGCCAGTACCGATGCCATGCAGGCCATGCCATTCATCGATAAGGCCCGGACCGGCGTGGTGGGCGCATCGTTTGGCGGATATGCCGTCTACTGGATGATGGGCCATAATAGCGAACCCAAACGCTTTGCAACCATGATCGCGCATGCCGGTCTGTACAATCTGGAAAGCATGGCCGCCTCGACCGAGGAACTCTTTTTTGTTCACCACGACTTGGGTGGTCAACCCTGGCAATCCGAGGCCTTGAAGCAGGCGTATGCCGCCCACTCACCGCATGAATTTGCCAACAATTGGGATACGCCACTACTGGTCGTTCATGGGGAACGCGATTATCGGGTTCCGGTCGCGCAAGGCATGCAGGCCTTCACCACTGCGCAGTTGAAAGGGCTCAAGTCGCGATTCTTGTACTTCCCCGATGAAGGGCATTGGGTGCTCAAACCGCAAAACGGAATTTTGTGGCAACGTGTCTTTTTTGGCTGGTTGTCCGATACCCTGAAATAAGCCAATGGGCCGGGCGCTTCGTCCGGCCTATTCCCGCGAATCCTTGATGATTGAGCATGGAGCGTTGGATATTGGATATTGAGTGTTTGGTTTGAGTTGAAGATTGTCAAGTCCTGGTTTTAAGTTGTCGGTTTTCGGTTGGGAATTACGAATAGTTGGGTGGTTATTCTTGGTGGAAGGATCATTTGGTGGATCCTTTTGCAGGATTCGGTTGTGAAGGATTATTAGCGCCGAAGAATGAAGCGTCCATTACACCTAGAACGGCATTATTTCATTCGGCCTGTAAGGCCGGAACGTGGATAGCCCTGGCCAAGGTTCGCGAGTCTTGCGAGCCAACCGCAGGCCAGGGTTAAGGCCAAAAAAAATCCGGGCGCCCTGAAAGCGGCGCAACTCACCCAGGCGTCAACACGGTGAAGTTGCGCCCTTACAGGACGCACCCGAGTCCGATTTGATTGGAACCCAGGCCTGCGAACCTGCGCAAGCTTCGGTTCTTGACCTGGGCTACCTACGTTTCGGCCTTTCAGGCCGACATGGTTAATTTTAATAAAATCAATTATTTAGCTTCTCATATTGAAGTTCGCGGGTGCGCATCACTTCTCTTTTCATCCTCGCCCTCCTCTTTCGATTTGACAACTGTCAACCTATCCCAGGACGAGACATGAACCCCGAATCTCGAATATCGAAGGGAATACACTCAACGCTCACCGCCCAACATTCAACGCTCAATTCAGGGGGGGGAGAAGAGTGGTATTTGTTTCAGCATTGGGATCAATTGTGGACAAAAGAGGCCGGAGGCCGATTGACCCGTGAGCCCACCCCGACGAAGGAGGGGTGGGATAGGCGGCGCGGGAAAAGGATAGAGCCCAGCGGGCGACTGAGCGCTGGGAGGCCGGTGGCAGAATGATCTGGGGTTTCGCTTTTTCTGTGACGCCTTCAGTGGTTCCCCTTCGCTAATGTGGCTCAGGCCGTTGGCCTGCCTGCAACCGACCCGTTCGCACTTGCTGGACCGGTGGCTCAACTTGATGATTGAGGGATGGATATTGTATGTTTTGGGCGGATCTGAAGGTCGAACGCCGAACACGGAATCTCGAATGTCGAAGGGAAAACACCCAAAACCCCACATTCAACGCTCAACGTCCAACGCTCAACGCTCAACGTTTGGGGCTAGGGAGACCAGAATAGGTTGCGGGCCGCTTGAAGCTTACATTTTTGGTAATGCGCATAAGCCTGAGCGACCTGTTCTCGCGGCGTTCCTTTTTTGTCCAGCACGGCTTCCAGGAATCCCGCCGTGACGTAGCCTTCCGGTGCCATCAGGCCATTGGTCAGGACGGCCGGCTGAACCCCGATTTCTTCAAAGAGACTGAGGAAGCGAGACTTGCTTAAACAGGCGAAAACAGCAACCTGGATCGGCTTGGGTGCTGTGCGGGTGCGGAAACTGAACTGGTCGGAGCCGATATCCAGCAAACCATTGTGTCCGGAAAACACCAAGAAATCGGAATTCCCGCCTGCCTGCAGTGCCGACCCGGAGGGAAGAGAGATCGTCTCGACTTTGCCGCCCGCATAATCAAACAAGCTTTGTAAGCAGGCTTCCATATGGTCGCCCCAATAGGCATCCAAAACAACCCAGTTCTCGCCCCATTTCAGGACCAAACGCTCGGCCAACGGTCCATCTTCAAAACGCTGATCGCTGATTTTAGTCACTCTGGGTCGGCGCAACAGATGGGTTTTCATGCCGTATAAAGCGCCCCAATACAGATTGTTACGCAAATCACGACCATTGCCTAGGCTGGCAGAAACGGGCACGATGCCCTGGTTGGCATTGTCACAAAGCGGAACCAGCACATGGACCACCCGGTCGGAATAAAGCCAACTGCAGCTGAGAACCAGCCACAGGCCAACCATTACTCCGTGGCTTCCAGCGCGGTTTGAATTCGTTGGAAAAAGTCGTTGCCACTCCAGTTTACGTAATCTGGATGTTCGGGAATATCAACGTCAAATATTTCTTCAAAGGCTAAGATGAGCTCAACGATATCGAGTTCATCCATATCGTACTGAATTAGGGGCGCGTTCATGTCGTAATCGACTTTTTCACCTAATCTATCTTCTAATTCTTCCTCAAGATGCGTTTTGACAGCGCCACGGAGCTCTTCGCCACGCAGAGGCCGCCATGCAGCCTGTTTTTGCGCTAAACGAGCCTTCTCAACCTTTTCCCGCGCAGCTTCCTCTTCAGGGGTTTCTCCCCTAAAATTTCGTTTCGGCCGATTAAAAAACATGCCCATGGCGTTATCCTCTTACCTGGTAGTGTTGGTTTGGGATATTCTAATGGAATTCAAATTTTTGAGTCTAGTGAATTTGGTGAATTTTCGTTTTTTAAGGTAGGTGGTCGTGAATCCGGTTCGCATCCGTTGTGTGAAATGCAAGGCCTTAAATGATTGTTCGGACCGCAAGCCAGGCTGGTTCTATTGTGCCGGCTGTGGTCAGAGGATTTACCATATCGGTCCCTTCCCATTGCCTGATGAATCCATTCCTTTTGGCAGTGCGGTAGAGGAAATCAGCGTGCATTTACCCGAGGAGCGAGAACTTAAGGATCTACCGCTTTGGGCCTGCGCCTGGTGTGGTTCTATGGCCGCTTTCCGCAAACAATGCGAATGCGGATGCGACTTGTATGAAATTGGAACATTGGATGTCCATCACTTTGCGGCAAATTTGGATGCGTTTGATTGTGGATTGATCCATCAACACATGACTTATCCGACCAACAGTTTGGTTCGCCTATGCCGTTTGCATCGCTTAACCCCGCGCCAGGCTGAGAGTATTGGCGCTACACCAGAGCTGGCCGCTGTGATGGATCCGCCTAAGCCACCACCCAGTTACAGTTTTGAATATGGCGACGAAAAGAAGGTCCCTTGGTGGAAATTCTGGGCCAAGCCGTAAAGCGCGAATAGTGAACATGAAACACTCAATTTCCAAATTGATGATTGAGTGTTGAGCGTTGGATATTGAGCGTTATTTGATGGTCGCGCGAATCCAGGTTGGCCTATGGTTAAACGCAAAGCTTCGAGATTCGGCGTTGGACCTTCGACATTCTTCAAGGGGGTTGAATGTCGAATAGCGAACAAGGAATGTCGAAGTGGGGAGACTCTGACGCGCAGTCCACTTTGTCCACTCAGTCCACTGGACAAAAAAACAGAACACTGTCAAGTCCTGGTTTAAATTTCACAGTTTCGGAATCGGTTTTACGAATGGTCGGGTTGTTTTTCTGGGAGCGGAGATCGCGTGTAGGGACCTCCAGCCGGAGGCGGTTGGAGAAGGATAATTAGCGCTGAAGAATGAAGGGTCCATTTCACCTAGAACGCCTTTATTTCATTCGGCCTGAAAGGCCGGAACGTGGATAGCCCTGGCCAAGGTTCGCGAGTCTTGCGAGCCAACCGCAGGCCAGTTAAGTCCAAAAAAAATTCCGGGGCGCCCTGAAAGCGGCGCAACTCGCCCAGTTGGGGACGGGAAGTTGCGCCCTTTCAGGACGCTCCCGAGTTTAATTTGATTGGAACCCAGGCCTGCGAACCTGCGCAAGCTCCGGTTCTTGACCTGGGCTGCCTACGTTTCGACCTTTCAGGCCGATATTGGTAATTTTAATAAAATCAATTATTTTGCTTCTCATGTTGAAGTTCACTGTACCGAATCACTTCCCTTTTCATTCTCGCCCTCCTCTTTCGATTTGACAACTGTCAACCTATGCCAGGACGAGACACTCAACGCTCAGCACTAGGGTGATGGCTGGAGGCGGGTGACTTGGGTCTTTCCACATCCATCTTGTGAAATTAAATCGTGTGCGATATAATCTTGTTCGATGAATATACAGGAGGCTTGGCATGGATTTTTACAGCTTGAACGCGGATCGGTTGCAGGGGCAAACCACCGCCATGGAAACTTTTCGGGGCCAGGTGGTGCTCGTTGTCAATACGGCTTCGAAATGTGGCTTTACGCCCCAATACGCCGGATTGCAGGAACTCTATCAAACCTTTAAAGATCAAGGCTTTACGATCCTTGGCTTTCCTTGTAATCAGTTCCTGGGCCAGGAGCCGGGTGGGGTTAAGGAAATTGAGGAAACGTGTTTGGTCAATTACGGTGTGAGTTTTCCCATGTTCGCCAAAATCGAAGTAAATGGACCCAACACCCATCCCGTTTTTAAGTATTTAAAGGACCAATTGCCCGGTCTGTTAGGGGGCAGAATCAAGTGGAATTTTACTAAGTTCTTGATTGGGCGCGATGGCAAACCCTTGAAACGCTATGCGCCCCGCACCAAACCGGAAGCCCTGGTTGACGATATCCAGGCTGCCCTCAAAAAAGCATGAACCCAGACTTGAAGCTGGATAACCAGCTGTGCTTTCGGCTTTACGCTGCTTCGCGTTTGGTGACCCGGCTCTACCAACCACAATTGGAGCCTTTGGGTTTGACCTACCCGCAGTATTTGGTGTTGTTGGTTTTGTGGGAACAGTCGCCCTGCAACGTCAAAACCTTAGGTGAACGGTTAATGCTGCAGTCCAATACCTTGACTCCGCTGCTTAAACGCTTGGAACAGCAAGGCTTAATCCATCGCGAACGCGATGCAAAGGATGAGCGGGTCGTTTGGATCCAGCTCAGTGAAGCGGGTCAGGCGCTGGAAGCGCAATGTGCGTGTATCCCGGCTCAACTGCTAACCCAGCTCACCGAACCCAAATCGGCGTGGCTCGAACTGGGCCAGCAGTTAGATAAGGTGCTGGCCCAGCTCAAACCTTTGGTGGGAATTCAATAACTCAGGCCGACTTGCGGGTCGGCCTTTTGGGTTAGGTCCCTGCGATTTCCACCTGATCGAAGACGAGGGTAGGGGCTAGCAGCGAACTGTACAGGAACGGATCATTGCCGACCCCAATCAGGTTCTGGAAGAACGGCAGCAGGTTCCCGCTCAGGTTCATTTCACCGATCGGCTCAGCGATTTGACCGTTGCGGATCATGTAGCCTTGAATACCCAGGCTGAAATCGCCGGTTAAACCATTGGAATTACCGCCCAGGAACGAAGTGACCAGAATCCCGTCCTTAACCGTGTTGATCCATTGGTTTTTGTCTTTGTCGCCCAAGGCCAATTCGACATTGCTGGTACTCCCGGTGGTCGGTTGCAATTCCATTTTTCGAGCGTAGTAAGTGTCCAGGTAGTAGTTGCGCAAGACCCCTTTCTCGATGATCGGCAGCGCTTTGGCGGTCATGCCTTCATTGTCAAACAGGCGTGACCCAAACCCGGATGGTCGATGGGGATTATCGGTAATAGTCAGCAGGGAACTGGCGATTGATTGGCCCATCTTACCTTCTAAGTAGGATTGTTTTTGTTGCAGGGACCTGCCGCTTAGCGGGCCGCGCATCATGGCCAGGAGTCGTCCGGCAACCCGCGGTTCCACGATCATCGTGTACTTGCCGCTGGCACCTTTGCTGGAGCCGCGCCGAGCCAGAGTGCGTTCGGCCGCTTCGATGCCAATCGTTTTGGGATTGGGCAGGGTTTTGAAATAGCGGCCCCCGGCATAAGCGAACTCTTCGGGTTTGCCATCTTTATCATGCACGCTCACCGACGCGCTGAGGAAGAAGGTGGTTCCGGCCTGATAGCCTTCAAAACCATTGCTGTGCAAACGGAACGTTTCGTCCAATGAATCGCTGAACTGGCTGGAAACGGACAGGATATGTTGATTGTCTTTGACACTGCGTGCGGCCGCTTCGGTCTCACGGGCCAGGTCGCGTTTGAGTTGCGGGCTGATGCTGGCCTGTTGTGGGTCCATGAGGTGGAGGTCCTTTTCGATCAGGCCTTGGTAATACTTGGGATCGGGCAGGGCGCGGTCCTTGTCTTCGGCCAGAACGCGGGTGGTAGCGACGGCCGACTCCACGAAGGTTGCCAACGACTCTTTGCGCAGGTCGGAGGTGGAAACAACCGAATAGCGACCATCCACATACAGTTCAAAGCTCAGGGACTGGGTGGTACCGTCCTCAACTTTTTCCAGCGCGCCATCACGCCAATCGATCGAAACGTTGCGGCTGCGGTTATAACTGACGGCGGCGCTTTGCGCACCTTTCTTTTGAGCGATTTGCAGGCCCATGGCTGCGATTTCTTTGGGTTGCATCATGTTGGACCTCCTTACGCGTTTCTTCCGCCGACGGTGATCGAGCTGACCCGAACCGTGGGGATGCCTTGACTAACGGGAACCGATTGGCCGTTTTTACCGCAGGTCCAACCGCCTTCATCGACAACCAGGTTATCGGCGACCATGTCGATTTTTTCCAGGACTTTGGGACCGTTGCCAATGATATTGATGTCCTTGATGGGTTTGGTCAATTTGCCGTCCTCAATCAAGTAGCCGTTTTTGACATAAAACGTAAAGTCCCCAGCGCCAATATTGACCTGGCCGTTGGTGAAGTTCTCACAGTAAATGCCCTTTTTGACCGATTGTACGATCTCTGCTTCCTTGTGCGGGCCGGGCAGCATGTAAGTGCTGCGCATGCGCGGCATGGGCGCATATTTATAGCTTTCGCGGCGGCCGTTGCCGGTGGGTTTGAGCTTATAGTGTTTGGCTGAGATTTGGTCGTGCAGGTAAGTGGTCAAGATGCCGTTTTCAACCAGCATGGTTTTGTCGGCGGGATTGCCTTCATCGTCAAAGTTGATCGCGCCACGTGCGCCATTCTGGGTCGCCTCATCGACGATGTTGACAAAGGGTTGAGCGATGGATTTGTTTAATTTATCGCTGTAAATACTGACGCCTTTGCGGTTGAAATCGGCTTCCATGCCGTGACCAATCGCTTCGTGGAGCAGGATACCCGATGCGCCAGCGGCCATGACAATCGGCATTTCGCCTGCCGGTGCGGGTACAGCATCAAACAGGATGGTCGTGCGGTCAACGGCGCTTTTGACAATGCGCTCGATGCGGTCCGAGCTGTAAAAGCTGCGGTCCTCGCGGCCGGCCACACCGTAGGTGTTGGATTCCCGTTTGCCGTCTTGTTCCGCGACGCAGGTCAAATAGAGCAGGGTCATGGGTCGAATATCCTCTAACAATTTGCCGTCCGAGGTCGCGACCAGGATGGCCTCTGACTCGTCCATGAAGGTGATGTTGGCTTTGACCACGCGTTTATCCATTTTGAAGGTTTTTTCATTGATGCCGTTCAGCAGGGGTAATTTTTCTTCGGCTCGGACCTGGTCCCACGGGATTTGTGTCTGGTAACGGCTGGGCAGGTTCTTGCTGAATTGGAAGGTATCGGGTACTTTCCCCGCTGCGCCGGAGGCGATGACCGAAGCCGTTCGCGCGGTTTGCTGCATGGCGGATAGGGAGAGGTCTTCACTGAACCCAAATCCGACCTGATCACCTTTAACCACACGAATGCCAACCCCCAGGCCGACTTGTCCATAGGCTTGGTTCACTGCACCATCGCGCAGGATGAAATAGTTCGTCACTTTATGCTGAAAATACAGATCGGCAAAATCACCGCCCGTTTCCAAGGCGGTGGCCATGACCTTTCGGATAATATCCTTGTTTACGCCAAAGCGTTCAAAATAGCCTACCGATGCGTCTGTCCCCCCGGGCGCAGTAGGTTTAGCCCAGAGTGGGCTGCTCAAACCGGTGGCGGCAATGCCGGCAGCACTGGCTTTAATAAAAGATCGTCTCGACCAGTTCATGTTTCGCTCCTTAAATGTTCGGGTACCCAATTACATCCGTGAATTCCGTCCAAAAAGTTTTATGAATCAACGAAATTTGCAGCGAAGAGGCCACTTTTTACAGCAAAATCTGGCGATGGTCGGCTACCCTTCGCCAATCTGAGAACCTTCGAGATTGGAAATTCGGCGTAGGAAATTCGATATGCTTGTCACGATTTTGAATCTCGAATAGCGAACAAGGAATGTCGAATATCGAAGGGGAAACACTCAACGCTCAACGCCCAACGCCCAACGCTCAATTTCCAACTTGATGATTGAGCGTTGAGGGTTGAATATTGAGCGTTAAATGACGGTCGTCCGAATCAATGTGGCCCAATGATTAGGTGCAAATCTTCGAGATTGGAAATTCGGCGTAGGAAATTCGATATGCTTGTCACGATTTTGAATCTCGAATAGCGAACAAGGAGTGCCGAATATCGAAGGGGAAACACTCAACGCCCAACGCTCAACGCTCAATTTCCAACTTGATGATTGAGCGTTGAGGGTTGGATATTGAGCGTTAAATGACGGTCGTCCGAATCAATGTGGCCCGATGATTATGCCTAAAACTTCGAAATTGGAAACTCGGCGCTGGAAATTCGAGATTCAGAAGGGTATTGAATGTCAAATGTCGCACACAGAATATCGAATGTCGAAATAGGGATTCTAGAATGCACTTAGTTAGCGCTTTGCTTCAGGTATTCCGCAAAACACTCCTTGGTGCCTTGTTCCTCGCGATCCCATTGTGCGGAATAGGTCATCAATAACTCGCCCGCCTCGATGCTGAAGGTTTGTGGTGTAAGCGCTTTCCAGGTTTGCAAAAAGATGGTTAACCGCGAACAATCCTGGGCTTGGATTACCTGATCCAGCACCAATGGGAGGGCCGCCGATCCCAGATGTTTCTTCATCAGGTAGGTCAGTTCCCACAGTTGGCCGGTGGGCGCAAGTTGCAATAAATAGGGCATTTCCTGTCGGAACAGAGCGTCGTCGGTGATAAGTTCCTTCGCCAAAACTACAGGCCAATTTTGGGTTTCAGGTGTAACCAGATTACCCGTACATCTCATCCGAATGATGTTGAGGCAGGTCGTTGGGTCCACGGCCCAAAGCTGTTGGGCGTTTTCTTTTTGCAGGTACCCGAAATCCTGCCAAAGCCTTTGGATAAGCGCTTTCTGGGCGGAATCGGAGCCGTTCCACCCGGAAAGGGCCGATGCCAAGGACGAAATGTAATACGATTTTTCAGCAAAATCGGTAGAAAGGTCCTGTTCGATCACGGGTTGCCAAACGGATGGCGGAAGAAGAAACAGAGCCGCATAAATGTTTTGCGGATTCGGATAAGGCTGGGCGCCCATTTCAGACTGGTCACGAGCCTTGCCCTTTAATCCCTTTGCGCCGGGTTTTGGACCCATAGTTGATGAAACAATCAGATCGCATTCATAAAATACGCAGCCTGAGAGCGTCAGGAAGGATTCATGGCTTCTGGTCCGAGCATTTTCCACTATGCTTCGCCCCAACAATTCAATCGCTTTTGCCCGGCCCGAGAGGTGTGGGGTGCCCTTGGTTTACTCGGTTTAAACCTCTTTCCCAGTTTGAGGCTTTTGTATGGTGCCTCAAATTTGCCTTGGATTTGGGTTCTGTCCCATGTGCTGTGGATCTGGGGTTGTGCGCTCCTGATCGGTTATCGTTTGGGTTCAGCGGTCGTTGCTCCAACAGGTCCTTGGTTTTGGCGCGCGCTGCGAATCTGGCCGCAGTATGTTGTTCTGATCGTCTTAGGACGCACCGTGCTGGGTGACCCGCTGAGCTTGGGCGGATGGTGGCAAGGCCTCCAATTTGGGTCAATCTCCGGTCTTGCCCTGCTCCAAATCATGGCCTTGGCCCACGGACTGCGCGTGCTCCTGCCCAAAGGTGACCCGGCGCATTAATGCCAGGCCGGTTCAAATGAAAGTTCGATATTTAACACTGAATCTTTATTAGCCAAGCGGTCCGCATTAGAGTCTGCTAAATGTTGGATCAGTTGGTAGGCTGGAAAAAAATTAGGGGCGGTGCTCAACACCTTCTTTTTAGTGTCACTCGGCTTATGCAAAAGGGTTAGACGACCCGCTTGAACAGAAAAAGTCAATTCATCAAAAGGAGTGATGGTTTTGCCATGTAGGCCAGAGAGGCCCGTTACATGAATGGCGATTCCTTCCGTCCAATAAACTTGTCCAGATGTTTCTAGGGTTTCGCTCAGGGTCTTTTCGACCTGATTTATTATTTTTTGCAGGAACTGATCGAAATTTGTTTGAACCGTGGGCAATCTCAAGCTCATATGCACTGGGCGTTGTTGTGAACTGCTAACCGCCAGTCGATTGATCGTCCCCACCACATTTCCAAGGACGGTGAAATGGACCCTTCTCAAATTCAGGCCATTGACTTCATTCAGGTGAATTTCGCGTCTGCGTAGCCAGCTTCTGATCACAAAACCTGTGTCGTAAACAATTAGTCGTTGCGTTGCCGTATGGATAAAAACCAAAACGAAGAGGAAAAAGACGGTCCAGGCCAGGATGGGGGTGATCCAGTATCCTCGGCCGATTAAGGCAATTAAGCCGCTGAGGAATCCGCCCGCGATTAGATGGGCAAGCCGCTCATTGAGGCGTTGGGTCCGCTGGCGGAACCAGTATTTGCCCAAGCCCCGCGATTCACTGGCTAGTTCCTGGGCCAAGCCCTCGAGAAATACTGCATTCAGGCTGGATTTTTTGACTTCAAGCAGGGGTTTGGCCTGGCCATAGGTATAAATTAGGATTTTGTCGGTCAGCGAAATCGGTGGGTAAATGCTGGTCCATGGCCATTTTCCGTCAGGTAGCTTCAGCCCTTGCGCATCGGCCTGCCAGCCTTGACCCGAAAGTGATCCGCCCGATTTGAGCGCTCGCACCCGGACCGTTGCCATTGCTCGGACCAGGCCCGGAAAGGGGTTTGGCCCATAATCGCATAGGCGAATCTCTGCTTGGCCCTGTCGAATGACCATGATTTGCCTGCGCGCCCGGAACACGCCCTGGCGAAAAAAGTCCATGCTTTGGAGGGTTAAATCAATTTCCGCAATGGGGATTTGCCCGGACTGATGCTTTTTCCGGAAGGTCAAAATGCCGTCTTGAAAGCTATAGGACCCACTAAGGCTCCGGAACCACCACCAACGCACAACGCCGATGGGCACACACCAAGCCAGGCAAACAGCCAAACAAAAAAATCCCATGACGATATTCGATGTGAAAAAGGCAAGGCCTAAGCCGAGAAAAGGTACCGCGATGATAATGGTCAGTATCCACAACCAACTAGGTAAACCTCGCCAAAACGGAAACACCCGAGTCTGCTGCATGACAACTATGCCGAGTCCGAGTTTTGGATGGCGAGTTTCATGCTGATTTCCTGTTCTTTTGTAGATGTCTGGGCGGCGGTGAATTTTAACCCAATCCAAAAGTTAATTAATACAGATTTCTAGGGGTTGGCGATATTTTCAGGGCCACGTGGGCCGGCTTCAAAATGGTGCGTCTTTCCCCTGTTGATGCACTAGCGCGGACGGGACAGGAATCTCGAATATCGAGGGAGGAAGACCCAACGCTCAACACCCAACGCTCAACACCCAACGCTCAACACTCAAGTTGATGATTGAGGGTTGGATATAGGATATTTTTCGGCGCGACCGTTTGGAATGTCGAATAACGAGCACGGAATAGCGAATGTCCAATATTGATGTTAGGGTGCTTGTTCTTCCTGCGAGGGTTGCAGCTGCATGAGATGTTGAACCACCACTAGGCCCGGCAGGAATTGCGGGGAACTGCTCAAAATGCGCAGGGGTTTGGCCGGCGATCGGAAATGGATTTTTATCTCGCCTTCGCCCTGGCGGACCTTCATTTCGTTGAAGGGAACAAATCCTGGCAGGTGCTTGGCACGAAATCCTTCGAGACCATAGGGTGTGATGGATAAGCCATTAGTCCAGGGAACCCGTTCCGATTGTTCCAGTTCTACTAGCATTTTTGAGGCAATGACTTCGGTCACGGTGTCCCATACAGGATCCAATTCCGATTCCATCGTCGCCTTTTTCGTGTTGAACTTAAATGGTTTGCCCTTTTCCGATTCGATCTTAACCGATGTGGATGTTCCTGAATAAACACCATTGACGTAATGATTGATTCGGGAAATGGTGAAACGGATGGCATCAGAGAACCTTAATTCCATGCGTCCTAGCAGCGACTTTTTGACTATTCCGAATTCGAAAACCTGTAATTTTTGGGAGATGCCTAGGCAAAACAAAAATCCGCAGATCAGGACCCCAGCAGCCGTGAAAATACTGGGTGTGAAGCCCTCTTTTTGAAAAAGCGCAAACGTCACCATGCCAAAAACAAAACATCCGCACAGACAGGCAAATAAGGCCAATTTACTGGTTGGGTTTTTTTCCAGAATTTTGAAACCCAGCCCTTCCATTTGACGCGATTCCGTCGCGATCTTGCTGCCCAGATGGTAAAGCAAAGCGGCATTTGTTTGCGATTGAGGAATGGTCAGAATCGGTGTTTTATCGCCGAAAGCGTGGAAAAGATAACGGCCATCCAAGGCCATTGGGGGATATATCTCGGACCAGGATTTTTGGTTCCTTTGCCCGATTTGAAGGCCATTTCGATTGGCCACCCAGCCCTTGCCTTGCAATTGGGCTAGGGGATTTTGTTCCAAATAATCGACCTTGGCTTTAAAAAGCTGGTCCAAGAGCCCAAAATACAAATGGCTCCCAGAATCCGCAATGGAGGCATGACCTTGTGGTCCGTGCAGATCCAGGCGACAGGTTTTGCCGACAACGGTTCCGTTCTTGACCAGGTCACGCACTTTGACTTGAATATCCAGGTCGGCGATGGCGAATTGGCGCGGAGGTTTTTGGCCCTTTTGCAGCCATAGGTGGCCGTTGCTGAGGCGAATTTTTCCGGTTAGGTGGCGAATCCACCAGATGCGGAAAGCCAGGATCCCACCGGTCAGGATCGCCCATGCAGCGAGCCAATAAACACCGCCCTCATCTTGGGAAAGCAACATCATTAAGCCGGTGAATCCGCAGAAAAAAAAGATAATCCCAAGGAAAAGCAAGAGCCATGAGTTCATACCGACCAGGAAGGGTTCCGGTCGGGTCGTGACCCAATCAGGACGCATCGGTTCGCTCCTAAATTCAAGAATTTCTTTTGCGGGATATTCTAGCGCGAAAATTAAATGCGTGCATTTTAGATTTTCCAGCATTCTGCTGATTGTACGGGCGGCCCGAATTTTCTTCGAGGGCCGTGTCGGTGACACCTATCCCAGAACGGGACATGAATCACAAATAACGAGCACGGAAAAGCGAATGTCGAAATAGGGGCTCAGGTCACTAGTCCATGTCCACAAGGTCCACTGTCCACTAAAACCCCACGCGCAACGCGCAACTTGGGTGTGATGCGTTCCTTATTTGGGGTGGCGGAAGAAGGTTTTGCTGACGATTTTCCAGCCGTCGGGGTAGCGGTACAAGGCAAGGAAATCGGTGAAGATTTTTTGCTCATCGCGGTAGAGGTCGAGCACAACGGTGGCGGCATTGCCTTCAACCGTGATCTGACGTTGTTCGGCGCGGATGTTACGCGGCGGTTCCGCTTTGGCTTCGGCCTTGGCTACCCCTGTTGCCCACTCATCCAAGCTCATTTTACGGATCCCGTCCTCCGTTTGAATGGTCATGACAAAATCCGGATGAAAGCCCTGGCGCATGGCCGCCTCATTGGCTTGGCGGTGGACCGCTTGAACATAGCTGTGATCCACCACCTGCCAAACGGCTTCATCTTCAGAACCCAACCCGCAAAAAAGCAAGAACAACAACATAACCCCTCCCCATAAAAAATGATTTGGCAATGGCTTACGCGGGGTCAAGGCCAAATGTTGCGGAACGCGGCAGGCGTTTTGGGGAGATTGCGCTCCTTTGGCGGCCCTTCAGTTAGCCAATCACCTCAACGGGCGTGGTCTTCTAGCGCGCCCAAGAGTAAAGATTACGTAAACATGAAACAAACCGACCGGTCTATGCGTTTCCTGGGGTGAATGAATTGGACCGATCGGTCTAGCGGAGGTTTTTATGTTGTCCTTGCTTTTTTGGGTCTGGCTCGGTGGACCCTTACCGCAACGAGTTGAATTGGTCGGTGGTTACGGTGAAGATACACAGAATTACCGCATCGCCCTCGAATGGGACCTGTTTGAACGGAAACTCCAACGTATTCCCTTTTTGGTTTCCGCAACCTTGACACCCAACTACTCTAAGTTCGAGTCGACTCGATCGAATTCGGTTACCTACTCCTCGCTTACTGATTATGGCATCACGCCCGTAATCTCCCTTTTTCCAACCCGTTACACCTCGAGTGCACTTCAGCCTTTTATGGAGATGGGCATCGGTGCCCATTACCTGACCCGCAAAGGTGTGAGCGAAAAAACATTCAGCACCAATTTTCAGTTCGGCGACCATATCGGCTTTGGCTTTGTGTTTGGACCGCAACGCCGCTACCGCATCGCTTACGTGTTTCAACACCTTTCCAATGGCGGAATTGGCTCACCTAACCCGGGCATCAACTTCCATCTGGCCACGTTTTCTTTCAAATTACCGCTAAATCATTAAGGTTTGGCATTCGCGCTCCGTATAATGGAGACAGGAGGCAGTTCATGCGGTTTACGACTACCAAACAGGACTTGTTGGAAAAGGGCCTGGAAATCTTTATGAGCAAGGGTTACAACCACACCGGGATCCAGGAAGTCATTGAAGCCGTTGGCGTGCCTAAAGGTTCGTTTTACCACCACTTTAAAAGCAAAGAAGAGTTTGGCGTCCAGGTCTTGGAGTTGTATGCCAAGCAATCAATTGAGCAAATGCGCCAATTATTTGGCAACACGGCCATTGCGCCGCTCAAACGGTTGCGCATGTTCTTTGAAATGGGTACACAAAAAATGGCGGAGCACGACTGTAAGGGCGGCTGCCTGATCGGTAACCTCAGCCAGGAACTGGGCGATTCTCATCCCGTGTTTCAGGCCATTCTGAACCAGAAAATGCAGGCCATGCGCGAACCGTTGCGTTTGTGCCTGGAAGAAGCCAAATCCAAGGGCGAGATTCAATCCGGCTTCGATGCAACTGAATTGGCTGATTTTATGATTAACAGCTACCAGGGTGCTCTGACCCGGGCTAAGGTTGAAGGCTGTACTTCGCCATTATTGCTGCATCGCAAAATGGTGTTTGAAGGTCTATTGGGCGTTTCCGCTACTTGATGCGCTGCTCCAGAGCCAATTGTGCTTCTTCCAATAAGCCCAGTTGATTGACCGAAAACTGATCAAAAAACAGACCCAAATTCGGGTTAAAGACCTTCTTGAATTCCAGGTCCAACAGCTGAGCCAGCGCTTCACGCCAAAACGGGGCAGGCACGTGTTGGGCCAACTTTTCGATTGGATCGCGAAAGGGTTCGTACATTTTGGCCAACGGCATGCCGTGGGATCGCATCAAAATCGCCCGCACCAACTCGGTTAGGTGTAGTAGAAAACTCTGGGCTTTATTGCGGTCGCGCAGAAGCGGGCTCATCATTTCAATCGCTTGGCGATCTTTCATCATTGTGCCAAAAAAGCTCAGGCCGATTTGCATGTGTTCTTCAAACGCTTTCCAGGCTTCTTCGCTGGTTTCCAGGTTGGTGAAGGAGATACCGGCCAGGCGTTCGGCCCATTCGTCATCCAATTGGAAGGCGCTGCGCAGAATATTGACTTTATCCAGGTGACTGAGCGGTTGAAATTGAATGCGCTGGCTGCGGGAGCGGATGGTCGGCAAGAGCTGATCCCAATGAGCCGTGACCAGGATAAAGGTCACATAACTTGGCGGTTCCTCAAGGGTTTTCAGAAAAGCGTTGGCTGCGCTGTCACCCATTCGGTCTGCACTGTCAATGACCAATACGCGATGTTTGGCTTCGTAGGGTCGAAAGTGGATGCCTTCTACAATGGAGCGAATTTGATCGACCTTGATTTCGCGACCTTCAGGCGCAACTTCCAAGTAGTCGGGATGGATCTGTTGATCAAATTTGTGGCAATGGGAGCACGTTCCGCATCCTGTTTGGGTTGCACATAAAAGGATGCGCGCGGTTTGCGCCGCCATCAAGCGTTTGCCGATTCCAAACGGACCGGAAAAACACAAGGTGTTCGGCAAGCGTTGGTTGCGGACCATACGGCCCAAAATATTTTTGATGCGGCTGTGGCCAAAGACCTTATCGTACATGCGGGTACCTATCCTGAAAAACGCTGAGGACCCGCGCGAAAACCGCGTCTGCAGATCCTTCGGCGGAAATGATGGCGAAGCGATTCGGTTCGCGGGCGGCCAGGGTCTGGAAGGCCGCACGTACTTTATGGTGGAACGCCATTTCCAATTGTTCGAACCGGCCTTCTTTGGCGGCAACGGGGCAATTGTCATTGCGATCACGCGCTCGGGCCAATGCCTGTTCTGGGTCGAGATCAAATAAAAAAGATAAATGGGGCCGGGTTTGCGGATGGGCCCAGTCCAAGATTGCGCTCAACTTGTCTTCACCTAAACCGCGGGCCATGCCCTGGTAGGCTAATGACGAATCGTGGAAGCGATCGCATAAGACCCAGGTGCCTTCAGCAAGGCGCGGCGCAACGAATTCTTGTAAATGCTGAACCCGATCGGCCAAATACAGCAGCGCTTCACACCAGGGGTCCATGTGGTGATGATCGGTACTCAGCAGAATGCTGCGAATCTGTGCGCCGATGCTGCCGTAACCGGGTTCTTTCTCCAAACTGGTGGCTATATTTTGGGCCGAAAGCCACCCCGCGAGACGGGTCGCCTGGGTGCTTTTGCCGCACCCTTCAATGCCCTCAAATGTGATAAACTGCCCCGTCCCTACCATGGCCGGCCATCTTAGCATGAGTGGAAATGCATTAGAAATTGAAAGCAAACATCACCCGACACGTCATGGAAGAGGATCAAGCGCTTTGGATTTTGCGCGGCAGTCTGGCCTCACCTCGAGAAGAGTGGCGGCTGCGCGCTGGTCGGGCCCATTATTCTCTTCGGCGTGGCGTCCTTCAACAACGGGCAAAAAGCCGATCAATCGACCCTGCCATTCGCGTTCAATGTGAAGTCTTGCGCGACGCGGCCAAGCAGAAGTTGGCACGTTTTGCACCTGCACATGCCCAGGTGCGCGTTCAAGCGCTGGTCCGCCACCGCCGGGTAGGCGATCAATGCAATCCATTTGGCGGATTTTGGGGTTGGGTCCAAGTACCGGGCCAACCCAAAAGCTATTTTGGCGGCAACCAACAGGTATTGAAATTTCGCCGGGGTCCCTGGGAAAGCTGGCCCGTACCCGACCGGGCGGAACTCAACGTGAACACCAACCTCCCGCTGATCTTTTCACCCTATTGCGGGACACTTTTACACGAGGCGCTGGGCCATGCCATGGAGGCAGACTATTTAAAAACCAGCCCATTTGAGGCGGGATTCGGCAAGCGCTGGAGTTGTGAAGAGCTCACGGTGATGGATCGACCGGATCTGGCCGACTTGCCCGGGAGCATGGCAACCGATGATTGCGGTCAGCCGGCAAGCGCTACGACCATGTTGCATCGCGGGTTCTTGGTCGGCGATTTGGGCTGGGGACGCGGCGTCCTCAGGCGTGGAACCTATCGCGATCTGCCCATGGTGCGCGCCACCAACTTCGTGATCAAAGCGGGCAGCGCCGATCCCAGCCATTGGATCAGCAACCTGCCCAACAGTTATTACGTGTCCTGGATCCGCACCGGTGCCTGGCAGATGGGTACCTCGTCTATTAGTGTTGTGACAGGTCCCATTTATGAGCTGCGCAAAGGGCAAGTTGTCGCAGCTGCACCGCTGTCGCGTTTGACCTTCGATATGACCTTAATGCTCAAACGCTTAACCGCTGTTGGTTCTGATTTTGAGATTGATCCTCTGGTCCATTGGTGCATGAAACGCAATCAGGCGGTGCCGATCAGTATGGCCTCGCCATCGCTATTGCTGGAGGGTTTGTGAAATCGCTTAGGATCCTTCAGCTTTGGTCCTGGGAAGAGGAACGCGAGGCGATGAGTTTATCGTACGAGCGTTGGCGCGGCGATTCGTTTATTCAGGAAACGCTCCCGCCCGGTCGATTTCGTTTGGGAAAAGCGGCCTTCTCGCCACAGGACCGTCGGATTCTGCGCAAACGGCTGGGCCAGCTAGGCGGCGTGCAGGTGCAATGGGTGCAAATTCTCGACTGCAGCGCCGGCCACTCCGGTCCTCAGGTTTTTTGGCGCTGTTCGGGTACGATCTTACGGGAGCGCGCTCGACCCGTTAGCTTGCAATACTTTAGCCACGGGCCGCGACCCCCTATTGGTCCGGTTCTGGCCCTGATTCAGCGCTTGAAACGATCTGCAGATTTTATCCACATCGCCCCGGATAAAGTCCATTTGCCTGCCGAGCTCTGGGCCCGTTTATTGGAAGGGCGCATCAACCAGATCGAACGCGCCGACTTCGCGGAAATCGAAACACGCGTCGTGCCTGAGGGCGATTCGGACTCAGATGAAGGGCAAACGGGTCGGGAACTGTTGCGACCTGAGGCGCGACCTCTTGAAACTATCGAAACAGTGCGCTATTGGGCCGATTATTACTGCCCCTCCAATGGCCTGTTGTGTCGTGATGCCCACGCACTCAATTGGGTTTGGATGGACTTTCCAGATGCGCCCAGTCTGGCCATTCAAAAGATTCAGTTTCGCGGCAGGCCGCGTGTGTGCCCGCTCTCCAGTGGCTGGGTCGCCCTTTCAGACGGTGTGTGGCAGCCATGACGTCGTTTCAGGCCATTCCCAAAACCGAATTACATGTTCATTTAGAAGGCGCCTTTGATTTTCCCCTAGCGCTGCGACTGGCCCGTCAATTGCCCGAACATCCCTGGCATGACCTGGCCCAATCCGACTTGGAGAAGCGCTTTGCCACCGCCGATTTTTCGGCTTTTTTGCAGAATTTTATTGAAGGTTATCGATTGTTGAATAAGGCTGAAGATTACCAGCAATTGACTGAGGCACTGCTGACTCGTCTGGAACGGCAGGGTGTCGTTTACGCAGAGGTCTTGTATTCGCCCGGTGTGGCGTTTCAGAAACGCGGCATTCCGCTGGCCGAGATTCATCGGGGAATGACTGCTGGCCTGCGACAGTTCCCGCACATCCACGTGCAGTGGATTCTGGATACCGTTTTGAACCTGGGCCCTGAATTCATGGGTCATACCTTGACCCAGGTCCTGCACAATCCACCGCCCCAATTGGGGGGATTTTGTGTGGGTGGCGGCGACCCCGATTTGGTCATGGATCCGTTTCTGCCGCTGTTTTATCGCGCTCAGGCTGCAGGATTGTTTTGCGTTGCCCATGTGGGTGAGGTGGATGGTCCTGAAAACATTCGAACCCTGGTCACCGAGACCGATTTGGTGCGAGTCATCCATGCGATTGCCTTGCAACGCGATCCTGACTTATGGCCCACCTTAAAGAAAAAAGGCATTGCAATCGATATGTGTCCCACCTCAAATATCCGGACGGGTGTGGTTCCTAGCCTAAAAGACCATCCTTTGCGGCGCTATTTTGATGCTGGGTTGTGTGTGGCTCTGAGTACGGACGATCCGTTTTATTTCCAGACGGATCTGCGCGGTGAATACGATCTATTGGTGGACTGGGGCATGGAGGAGTCGGATCGTTGGCAGGTCCTGTTAAACGGGTGGTCTGCCTCGCAGGCGCCGAACAAGCTTGAAATGTGTGCCGAACTGGAATCTTTCGAGCCTAAGCGCTGGGCCTAAATGGGATAAAAATTCCTTTCATTTTTCTCATCAAATCACTTGACCCAAACCGTTTCCAAACACATATTGAATATACAATTTGTCAAAAGGAGGGAACCATAGAAGTCCCACCGGACAATTTGGCATATCGGAAAAAAAGCCAGTCAACACGACAGGCGTCGAAATTTGACTGAACACTAGTGTTAGTACACTAAAGATCGCTCTGACGATCACTAAGAAAACAGCCCGGACATTCCATGGAATCCGGGCTTTTTCTTTTTCAGAATTAGGGCCTGAACTTTTTTTGAACCTGTGGGCAGAGTGGAACACTACTTTAATCTTTTGGATGTAAAAAAAGCTTATTACTATTCAAAAAAATTGCAATTTTTTTAATCAATTTTGCAGTTGTGTCAAAAAAGTTTAAGCAGGATAGTCAGGCCAAGTTTTTATTTCACAGTTCTGGCGTCGGTTTTCGGTTTTTCGAATGATCGGGCAGTCTTTCAGGGCTCGAGGATCGCTGGTGCCCATTTCGTAGTTTAAACAAACTTCATTGACCCATTGGCGTACTCAGTAGATACGGGGATTGTAAAAACTTTTTTTCTCCGAGGGGAGCTGGGTTGGGCAAGCGTAGAAAAATGAAGGGGTATTGGGGTGCTGAATGTTAAAACAATTGTGGGTCGGCGAGTGGTGGGTCGATGAAACGGCGTTGAAAATCCAACGCGGTGAGGAAACCCAAAAGTTGGAACCTCTGGTTTTGAGCCTGCTCCTGCGCTTGGCGGAAGTGCCCGGAGAAGTGGTTAGCAAGGAAAGCCTGGTCCAAGATTTGTGGGCCATGGAGCACGTCACTGACCAGGCGATTACCGTGGCGCTTTACAACTTGCGCAAAGCCTTGGGCGATTCTGCCAAAGAGCCTCAATATATTCAGACCGTGCCGCGCAGGGGATACCGCTTAATCGCTCCGGTCCGCTATCCAGAACCGGCCCAAGATGAGTCCGCACAACACGAGCTCGATGCACCAATCCAACGGCCTCACCCCAAGCGCCGCCCGCTTGCCTACGGGTTGTTATGCGCCATCGTTTTGGCTTTTGGCTTTGCTGGCTGGACGCGTTTGTCCAAAACGGCAGAAGCACACCAACCCTTGAAGGCCGCCTTTGTGCCGCTCAAAGGAAATGACCAGACGGCTTGGCTGGCCGATGGTCTTAACTACGCACTGCGCGAAAATTTGCGCAGCCAATACCGCTTAATCGGTTGGGAGAGCCTGCAGGACCCAGCCTTAGCGGGCCTTGACCCGCAAACGCTCCGCACACGACTGGGAACCGATCTCCTGATTTGGGGTCAGTTTCTGGCGGATGATGCGGGCGTTATCGTCGAACTCAAAGCCTTGAGCCGCAGTGGCACTAAGGTCATTCGTTTAACCTTGGATGGACCGGCCTCATTTGACCAATTGTCCGCCATGGTCCAGGAACTTTTGGGCGGTTCAGATCGTCAACAAATGCCATCACCAACGCTTTCCGATCCCTTGCTGAAGAAGTTTCTGGCCCTGTATAACCAGCACGGAACCAGTCCCGAAACCTACCTGGAGAAAATTGACGCTTTCAAGGAAATCATTCAACAATATCCCGAATTTGCGGCCGGTCATTTTGGTTTGGCCAATGCCTAATTATGGGCCTGTGAGTACGGATTTTACGATCGGGACGAAGCGTTTTATCACTGCCGCAAGCATACGGAAGAGGGCCTGCGCTTGAATCCGCTTTCACCCGATGGTCTGATCCTGAAGGCCTCTTTGGCCATGTACTTCGATTGGGATTTTGTGACGGCGGACCGGCTTTTTCAAGAAGCGCGCGAGCATGGCGCTTCCGGACCAGATGCCTATCTCAACCACATTTACCTCCAGGCCATTCAAACCAAATTTAACGCCGCATGGGATTTATTGGCCAAGGCCAAAGAGGCGGAACCCTTCTTAAAGGATTGGGAGATGGTTGCCTTCAACCTGACCATGTTTGAGGGCAATCCGGAACGCGGATTGGAATTGCTTAAATCGGTACGTACCCAGATGAACGAGGAAACTATCCTCCTGCGCGAGTACGCCTTTTATTTTGCCCTTGACCAAGAGCTGGAATTAGATCGCATTGAGGAGCGTCTCCTGCAGGTATATGGCGCCAGCGACACTCAAATCCAAGCTTATCGAAATCTCCATACACCCGCAGAACGCAGATCCGCTTTTGGCACGTACCTGAGTGAAAAAATGCAGGAATGGCAGAAGAGCCAATATGTTTCGCCTGTCCAATTTGCCATCATGCAAGCCTACGCAGGTCGTCCCGATCAAGCCTTTGATCTTTTAGACGAAGCGTTGCGCCGTCGCGATGCGCAGTGTTTGTTTGTCAATGTCATGCCCGCCTTTCGGCCCTATCATGAACATGCACGCTTTCAGCAATTCGTTAGTGCGGTTGGTCTGAACATGCACCAAGTTATGGAGCCCCAAAACTAATGCTTGGGACGCAAATAACCTGGCCCTTCAGCCATTAATCCGAAAAGGGATTATTCAGGTGTGGGCAGACTGGCCGCGCTGTTGCGTTTGCGCAGAATGGGAATTAACGAGAGCCCAAAAAACAGAATGAGAAAGGCGCTGACCAGTAAATTGCCTTTTAAGCCCATTTTGGTCAGGGTTTGGACTTGGCCCCCGAGCGCGTAACCCATTAAGACAAAAACACCGGCATAAACCAAACAGGCAACCAAATTAATGGCGTGGAAGGTGCGCTGTTTGAGCTTTAGGCTGCCCAGGCAGATATAGCACGCCGTGCGGACATAAGGTGTTAAGCGGGCCAAGATCAGGGTGAGGGGTCCGTGTTTATCCACCATTTCCAAGGCTTTGGCCACATATTGGGGTTTCACCCATTTTTTGAACAGACGCCATTCCAACAGATGATGACCCCACTTGCGGCCCAAGTAATAGTACAGGCAATCGCCCAAGTGTAGGCCGAGCAGGCCTGACAAAACCATTTCCGGCAAGCTGTAACGGCCGCGATAAGCAACCACGCCGCCCAACAACAATGCCAAACCCTTGGAAAAGGGAAAACCCAGGCTGCACAGGCACAACAGCAGTATTAAGTTGAGGGGCGCGTTGGGTTCAATCCAATTCAAAACACTTTCGAGCATGGCAACCTATGGGGGGGAACTTCCATTTGGAAGGACCGATTGTAACAAGGGCGATGCAGATTGGCCACGAAAACAGCGGATGGTTTTCGAATCCGTCCTCATTTTTACGGGAGTCTTGCACTTCTTCCATATTACGCATCGGCTCGACCTTTGCAAACCTCGAGCGAAAAAACCATTTCGCCAGCGTTTTGGTCTCCTGCTCAACGGACGCATGAATGCCGAATGACGAGAGCACTAAACGCTTAACACCCAACCCTCAACACTCAACACTCAACATTCAACACTCAACGCTCAACGCTCAACACTCAACGCTCAACACTCAACGCTCAACACCCAACGCTCAAGGAATAACGCCCAACTCTGGGTTGGGCGCTTTCGGTGGGTTGCTTTAGTAGTAGCGCAGTTTTTCGACCCCGGAAATGATGCGGCCCAAGCGCACGACCTGCACGCTGTAGCCATATTCGTTGTCGTACCAAACATAAACGACGGCCCGGTTGCCTTGACAAATCGTTGCCAGCGAATCGACGATGGCCGGGTGAGTATTGCCGACCATATCCGTGCTGACGACTTCCTCGTCGCGGGTGAAATCAATTTGGGCGACCAGCGGACCGAGCAGAGAGGCTTTGCGTAAGGTCTCGTTGATTTCCTCGCGGTTGGTTTCCTTTTTCAGATCCAGGTTGAGGATGGCCAATGAAACGTTTGCTGTAGGCACGCGAACTGCATTTCCGCTGATGCACCCGGTTAATTCGGGAAGTGCTTTGGAGACAGCACTGGCGGCACCGGTCTCCGTTATGACCATATTGAGCGGTGCACTGCGTCCGCGGCGCTCTTTTTTGTGGTAGTTGTCCAACAGGTTCTGGTCATTAGTAAACGAATGGACAGTTTCGATATGGCAGAACTTGATACCAAACGCATCGTTGAGCACTTTGAGTGGTGGAACAATGGCGTTGGTCGTGCAGGAGGCGGCGCTGAAAATGCGCTCATCTTCGGCATAGGTTCGCGTGTTGACCCCATACACAATGTTCGGAATATTGCCCTTGCCAGGCGCGGTAAGCAGGACCCGGTCGACACCTTTGGATTGCAGGTGTTGGCTCAGGCCGTCGCGGTCACGCCATACGCCGGTATTGTCAATGACCAGCGCATTTTGGATGCCGTACTGGGTGTAATCAATTTGCGAAGGGTGATCGGCGCAAATGAACTTAACGTAACAGCCATTGGCCATAAAGGCGTCTTCTTCCTCGATGAGGGTCAGGTTCCCGCGGAAGGAGCCATGCACCGAATCGCGTTTCAGCAAGGTGACCCGTTTGGCCAGATCCACTTTGCCGCGGCACACGACGGCGCGCAGGCGCAATCCATCACCATTACCGACCTGATCAATCAAAATGCGGGCTAAAAGCCGTCCAATTCGTCCAAATCCATATAAAACAACGTCGCGCGGTTCCCAAACAGGGGTTGCGGATCCTTTAAATTGGGTCAGTTTCTCGTCCAGGAACTTGGCTTCGTCGCCGGGTTTAAAACCGCCTTCGCGCCATTCCAACATCAAGCGACCCAAATCGATCCGTGAGGGTTTGAGTTCCATTTGGCTCATGGTGCGGATGAGCGGCAGGGTGTCGCGAATTTCCAGATCGGTCTTCGAAATCTGGCGTGCATAGCGATGGTGTTTCAGGATTTGGACCGGGCCCTCATTGGCCAAACTGCGTCTAAAGATCAGCAGTTCCACCGAGCGTTCGGCCCACAGCCGGTTAATTAAAACCACCGCTTCCAGTGCCAAATTTTCCCGTTCAATCCACTGGTCCAGATTCTCCTGATATTTTTTGCTCATTCCACGTCCTCCCCACCGGTATTGCGGCTTTTGCCATTCGGATCTTACCCAAAAAGGCACGGGCTCGCAATCTTTGTGAGCCATTGAAAAAGCGCAGCTTTTGCATGATTCGCAGTTAAGGAACCCGGCCTTATAACCGAAAGGATAGCCAAGGGGTGACAAACATGTTGCGGCCAAAAATGGGACGATCAGATGGGGATCCGCTATGGCAGGCGCAGGAGTCTGGATGGCAGTATGAGTCCCAGACAGGCGGATCCTTCGCGCTGCCATCGGATTGGTTGCAATTGGTGGTCGCCTGGTTGTGGGAAGGGGTGATGTTGGACTTGTTCCGCATCGAGGCGGCGGAACGCAAACGCAATCCCATCGATGGTGCTGATTTGGCCAATTTGAACCTGCGTGAACGCAGTTCGTTATTGGGGCCCGGTTACCACGAGGAACTGGCCTTGATTTTTGACGGCTTGTGTTCAGGTCCAGAGGAAATGGCCCACCATCGCCTCAAAATTGACGGTCGGCCTC
Source organism: Acidobacteriota bacterium (assembly GCA_020637335.1). Classification (GTDB taxonomy): domain Bacteria; phylum Acidobacteriota; class Holophagae; order Acanthopleuribacterales; family Acanthopleuribacteraceae; genus JACJWC01. Next base: position 296,272 of record JACJWC010000002.1, read on the forward strand.
GGCTCGCCTTTGAGGTCAGTGCATTCCGTTTGTTTATGGCTTTGTCGTGGCGCTGGTTCCAACATTCGGGTGAAGGTATTTGCAGTTTACAGGTGGCGCGCCTTGGTCAGGTACACGGACTCGTGGCCGAATGGGCTCGACGCGAAGATGTGGACCTGCATTTTGAAGATCTGTTTGCCGCAGCCCTGAAACTGGCAGCCCACAATATGGCCGGCATGCTCGAGTTTAAGCTTGAACCGGAAAAAGTGATTTGGCGTTTACGTCCAGCTGCGCAAGCCAATACGGCCCGCTTTTTATTGGCCGAACCCCCGCATTCCCCATTGACCTTTTTTCTAGCCGCCAGCCCTTTTCCCTGGATCAAGCCAGCCTGGCGATCAACTGATTTGCTTAAGCTGGCCTCCAACCAGGGAACCACCGTTTTAATCAGTGAGTCTCCGACTGAGGAATGGGATAATTTCCGGCATTTCGCGCTTGAATCCAACCGTTCTGAACCGCTGTGCCGCTTGGTTGATCGCCTTTTTCAACTGGCGCGTCCCTGAAGTAAAGTGATGCGCACCAGTGAACTTCAACATGAGAAGCTAAATAATTGATTTTATTAAAATTACCAATGTCGGCCTGAAGGGCCGAAACGTAGGCAGCCCAGGTCAAGAACCGGAGCTTGCGCAGGTTCGCAGGCCTGGGTTCCAATCAAATTAAACTCGGGAGCGTCCTGAAAGGGCGCAACTTCCCGTCCCCAACTGGGCGAGTTGCGCCGCTTTCAGGGCGCCCCGGATTTTTTTTGGACTTAACCCTGGCCTGCGGTTGGCTCGCAAGCCTCGCGAACCTTGGCCAGGGCTATCCACGTTCCGGCCTTTCAGGCCGAAGGAATTGAAGGCGTTCTAGGTGAAATGGACCCTTCATTCCCCGGCGCTATTTATCCTTCCCTAACCGCCTCCGGCTGGAGGTCCCTACACGCGATCTCTGCTCCCAACAAAACCACCCGATCATTCGTAAAACCGATTCCGAAACTGTGAAATTTAAACCAGGACTTGACATTGGAATCTCGAATGTTGAGTTAGGCATGTTGTAAAAGGCACATCGCTCACCATCCCACCCTCGACCCCAGCTAAACGGATCTTGGATTGTCTGTTTGCCGGCTTCTGACTAAAATGGGGGGACTTTGAGAAAAGGGGTGGGTTTTGCCACATCATACTCGTTACACGCGTGTTTTGCTTAAACTGTCCGGCGAAGCCTTGATGGGCCAACAACAATATGGCATTGATCGGGCTGTCATCCAGTCCTTGGCCCGCGAAATCAAAGAGGTTCACCAGTTAGGTGTTGAAGTTGCACTTGTCGTCGGAGGCGGGAATATTTTTCGCGGCATTTCTACAGCAGCCGAAGGCATGAACCGGGCCAATGCAGATTATATGGGCATGTTGGCTACGGTCATCAATTGTATGGCTGTCCAAGATGCGTTAGAGCAGATGGACGTGCCGACCCGGGTCCTTTCGGCCATTGAAATGCGCCAAATTGCTGAACCGTTTATTCGGCGCCGGGCCTTGCGTCACCTGGAACGCGGGCGCATCGTTATTTTCGCAGCTGGGACCGGAAATCCGTTTTTTACGACCGATACGGCCGCCGCCTTGCGCGCGATCGAGGTTCAAGCTGATATTATTATGAAAGCAACCAAAGTAGATGGCATCTACACCTCCGATCCCGTCAAGGATCCGAGTGCCCAAAAATTGGATCGTTTGACCTACATGGAAGTGTTGGCCAAGAAACTCAAAGTCATGGATGCTACGGCGATCAGCTTGTGCATGGAAAACAAAATGCCGATCCTGGTCTTTAACATGAACGAGCACGGCAACATCCAAAAAGCGGTTATGGGTGAAAATATTGGAACGGTTGTAAAGGAGACTTAAATGATGGATTCAGTCTATAAGGACACCAAATCAAAAATGGATTCGGCGCTGAAGAAACTGCAGCAGGACCTTGCCACGGTGCGGACCGGTCGCGCTTCACTCAATATGTTCGATGGGATCCATGTCGATTATTACGGCAGCCAAACCCCGTTGAACCAAGTAGCGGGTATGGCCAATCCCGAACCGAATCTCATTACAATTCAACCGTGGGAAAGCAAAATGATCGGGCCTATCGAGAAGGCGATTCTCGCTGCCAATATGGGTTTTACGCCCAACTCGGATGGCCAAATGATTCGGATTGTCATCCCGCCCCTCAACGAGGAACGGCGCAAAGAATATGTTAAAAACTGCCATAAATACCTCGAAAATGCCAAAACCGTCCTGCGCAATCTGCGGCGTGATGCCAATGATCGGGTCAAGAAAATGGAGAAGGACAAGGAAATCAGCCAGGACCAAATGCACGATGGTTTGGACGAAATCCAAAAAATCCTGACTCAACACGAAACTACGGCCGATAACTTGGTCAAGGACAAAGAAAAAGAGATTATGAGCTTCTAACCTTTGGAAGCCTGTCTCGACAAATCGGCGCCGTTCCA